>CAIJXV010000104.1 GCA_903824675.1 uncultured bacterium | reverse complement strand
GTTCCTTGACCTGATCAAACTCAATACCCTTCACCACCC
The DNA here is from genome assembly GCA_903824675.1 of uncultured bacterium. Taxonomy (GTDB): domain Bacteria; phylum Verrucomicrobiota; class Kiritimatiellia; order CAIKKV01; family CAIJXV01; genus CAIJXV01. Next base: position 30,816 of record CAIJXV010000104.1, on the reverse strand, counting down.
AAGGATCGGTGTTCCCCAGCATCGTCTGAAATACCGTGATGTCATTCATCCGGCAAGTTTACCCGAAGTAAGGCCGTTTCCCAACCAAATCCCGGTAGCCCCCTTGAATGACAACCGTCTGACGGTGACCAATAACGGCAAGTTTTATATGACCGCGGCGAGTACCGTTGGAAACACCGGCGGGTCGAATAATGTGGCCGTGATCACCGGTTCCAATTCGCTCTGGTATCTGAACGGCAATGCTTTGTCCGTCGGGCTTGCCGGCCACTCCAACAATGTCCTGACCATCGACAAAGGCGCGACGGTGGATGCCGTCGGGACCCTGACGCTGGCCGGCGGGTTTAATTACGTGAATCTATATGGGGGTATGCTGGGAGCGTCAAATACCCTTTATACCAACGGTTTGTTCACGGTCGGCGACGGCGCGCAGGCGGCGACTCTGAAATCGCTCGCCGGCGGCACGTTGTCTTTCACTGCCGGTTTGCTGATCACCAACAACGCCACGCTGGCCGGTAGCGGCACGGTCAGAGGCGGGAGTCCGGGCGTGATCCTGACCAATGGAGCGACGATGAGCCCGGGGGTCACCGGACCGGGGTCCCTGACGATCGGCGGCAGTAATCTGACGTGGACGGGGGGCGGCATCTACCAGTGCGAGATCACCAACCTGAACCTCGGGTTCGGTGTGGGCTGGGATGTATTGAACGTGAGCAGTCAGTTGGTGTTTGCCGGCACCACTCCGAAATTCGTGATCAAGATGGATTCCAAGGGCGTGGCGTCCGGCTTTAATCCGGCGCTGAACTATACGTTGAAGATCCTGACCTATGGCGGGATGACGGGATATGACACCAACCGGATCACCGTCGATACCCTCGCCTTCTCGACGGTGCCGGCCAGCACCTGGTACGTGACGAACTTTAATAACAGTCTGTATCTGGCCTATGACGGAACGGCGCCGCTGGGCGATGCGAGTCTGGTGTGGAAGGTGCCCTCCAACGGCAACTGGAATGTGGGCGCCAACTGGGCGGGGGGCGTGGCTCCGACCGCCGGTGGGGATCCCACCAACGTGTTGAACTTCGGGGATAACGGCACGCGGTATTATTCGACCAACAATCTCACGGGAACCTTCCAGCTCAATAAACTGGTGTTGACGAGCGTATCCAGTGTGACCAACACGATTTGCGGCAGTAACCTGGCCTTCGCCGTCAATGGGGCGACGGCGCCGCGCGTGGATTTCCAGACGGGCGGCGGTACGTTTGTCGTCAGCAACACGGTTACGCTGGGCGCCGGGATGGTGTTCAGCGGGGACGCCGGCGGAACGCTGGTGCTGGCCAGTAATGTGATCGGCGGCCAGCCCCTGGTCAAGCAGGGTCCGTGGACACTGGCGCTGGCGGGATCGAATAGTTTCGCCGATCCGTTGCTGGTGACGAATGTCAGCATCATTCGGTTGGACAGCGTGAATGCCATCAATACCAACTCGATTATGGTGAGCAATGGCGGCAACCTGGTCAACGCGGCGGCCTTCACCTTCGGCAATGGCAGTTATCGCTCGGCCCTGGTGACGGGCACCGACTCTTTGTGGACCAACGGCTCGTTGACCCTGGGCACGAATGCCCAGATCCTCGTCGATGCCGGTGGGCGTCTGGCGGTTAGTGGCGCCCTGACGGTGGGAGATCGGGGCAGCATGCCCAACAGTCTGACGGTGACCAATGGCGGGCGGATCGTCACCACCGGAGAATTTGTTGTGGGTACCGGGAATATCAGCAACAGCGCCTTGATTGCTACGAGTGGCAAAGTTTATGCCGGTGGCAATATCCGCGTGGGGAACAATGCGGGCGGGCATCAAAATTCATTGGTCGTGCGCGGGACGGATGCCCTGCTGGACGGTGGCGCACAGAACCTCTATGTGGGATATCACGGCAGTGCTTCTTTATATAGCAATTCGATAACCATCGCCGACAATGCGGTGGTCACCAATTCCATGCTGCAGGTCGGCGGCGGCGCTTATAATAATTTCAACAGTCTGCTCATCACCAATGGCGGCAAACTCTTCACGAAGACCGCGGGCACCTATGTCGGGAATACGGGCTCCAGCAACATCGTATCCGTGATTGGCGGCGCCTCGGCTGCCCTCTGGGATAATGGCGGGCAACAACTGACCATTGGCGCCAATAACGGCTCAAGCAATAACCTGCTTCTGATCGATGGTTACGGCGCCGGCGCCCTGGTGACCAATGTGGGTTTATTCCAGATCGGCGGTGTCGGCGCGGGAGGGGGAAACACCGTCATCGTGACGAACGGCGGGGTATTGGTGTACGGTTCGGCCGGTCTGGACAACAACGGCGTTGGCTACGGCGGTTCAAGCAATACTTTGGCCATTGCCATGGGCGGCAAAGTCTATGCGCGGGGCGCCTTAACGTATGTCGGCGAATACGCGCCTGCCTTCAGCAATGTGATGAGCGTTCGCGATCCCGGTTCGCTGTTTGATGCCGGGGGTGGAAAAATCACCATCGGCGCCTATAATACTTCAGCGCGGAGCAATCTGGTGGTGATTGACAACTATGCGGTCGTGTCCAATTGTTCGGTGAATGTGGGTGGGGACGTCAGCGCTACGGCCTATTATCCCATCTGGAATCGCCTGGTGATCACGAATGGCGCTCGCCTCTACGGTGTCTCCGGTGCCAATAACGCGATCGGTGGGTATGCGAATGGCTCGTTCAACTCGGCGACCATCTATAGCAATTCGATCTGGAATGTGACCTTCGGTTCCTTGATCGTTGGCCAGGGGACGAATAACAGCCTCGCCATTCAGGACGGCGGGCTGGTGACGAATGCCAGCTCTGTGTATGTCGGCTATTGGAGTGGCGGCGCCCGTTATAATAATTTGGTCATTACCAACGGCGGCAAGTTGTACAGTACCGCCGTTTCCGGTATTGGCTACCCCAACTTGTCGGGCCCCATCTACGGACAGAGCAGCAATACGGTGGCGGTTACGGGTCCCAATTCCCTCTGGGACCTTGGGGGCGCGAATCTCACCATCGGTTATATCGCGGCCGGTTCCGCCACGGGGAATGTGTTGACCATCGATCAGGGCGGAACGGTGGACAATATCGGTACGCTGACGGTCAACATCAACAGCAACTTGGTGAATCTCGCCGGGGGAACGCTGGGGCTAACGGCTGCGATTTACAGCAACGGTCTGTCCTTCACGGTCGGCGATGGCGCGCAATCCGCCACGTTGAAGACCCTGGGTGGGACGAACAACTTCTCCAGCGGCCTGCTGATCAACACCAATGCCACACTTACGGGTATCGGTACGGTCAATGGCGGGCTCGTGGGTGTGACGCTGACGAATGGCGCGACCCTTAATCCGGGGCTGGCCGGCGCGGGCACGTTGACCATTAGCGGCAGCAATCTGACCTGGAACGCGGGCGCGACCGTGGTTGTCGACGTGGTCAATCTGGTCGGGGGAGCCGGATCCGGCTACGACACGATTAACGTGAATACCCAGTTGGCGCTGGTGGCCGATGCCGGGAGCAGCAGCCTGGTGATTCGCGTGACGTCCCTGGGTGTGTCGGCGGCCAACTTCTCCTCCAACGCCTCCTACAACCTGTTGTTTGCTTCGTTTTCATCGATCACGGGCTTCGATGCCACCAAGTTCACGGTGAATGCAGATGCTTTCCTGAATCCCGTGGCCGGCACCTGGGGCGTGATGCGGCTGGATAACAACCTCTATGTCACCTATCGCCCGACCGTGGAGGCCGGGGTGGACTACACCTGGGCCGCACCGGTCAGCGGGAACTGGACCGTAAATGAAAATTGGGTGGGCGGGTACGCGCCCCCGGCGAGCAGTCCGGGAATGCGGCTGACGTTTGGCGGCGGCGCGAGCGAGCCTTATTACATTTCGGCCAACAACAATGCCGGTACGTTCCAAATGAACCAACTGGTCTTGACGAATGCCAACGCCGCGGCGACCAATAGTCTGACGGGAAATCCCCTGCAGTTCTGGAACGCGGATGCGGCGATCGATCAGGGCGGTAGCGGCTCGTTCAATATCAGTATCCCGTTGACCTCGACGACCAACCTGATTCTGCGCGGGGCGGGGTCCGGCATGGTCCTCCTCACCAATACCACGGTCGCGGGATCCCTGACCAAACTAGGGGCCTCCACGGCCGTGTTGACCGGGACGAACAGCTTTATCGGCCCGCTGGTGGTGAATGGCGCGGGCGGCACGTTGAGAGTCGACAACCTGAATGGAATTTCGACCAATTCGTTGGTCGTTTCCAACGGAACCTTGAGCGCGCCCAGTGTTCTGACGACTTTTGGCAACATCGCCGCCTATCGCTCGGCCCAAGTGACGGGGAGCGGTTCGCTGTGGACCAACGGCGTGGGTTTGACCATTGGAAGTAATGCGCAGGTGACGGTTGCTGGCGGCGCGCGCCTGGCGATCAATGGCGCATTGACCGTGGCGGACCGGGGTACGGTGGCCAACAGCCTGCTCGTCACGAATGGCGGGCAGATCTTTAGCACCGCCATCTCCTATATCGGCAATGCAACCTCCAATAACAGTGTCAAGGTGGTGGGCGGCAGGTCGGTGTGGAACGGCGGCAACAACGGCGGCAGTGTGACGTTGAGTATCGGGTCGGGTGTGGGCGCCACCAATAATGTGTTTCTCGTGGATGGGTTGGGGGTGGCGGGGGGCGCCCTGGTGACGAACCTGTCGACCATGAGCGTGGGCATAGCGGCCGGAAGTGGATGGAATACCCTGATTGTGACCAATGGCGGGCAGATCTTTAGCGCCGGCCCCGCGATCGGAAATGTGTCATCGAATAATACCGCGATTCTTTCCGGTGCCGGGTCGCTATGGAACGGCGGCAACGGCGTGTTAACGGTCGGGCAGGGTGTGAATGCCATAAGCAACGTCCTGCGCATCGATGGGGCGGGCGGCGTGGCCCGGATGACGAACGTGGCGGCGGTAACGGTGGGCATTACGGCCGGTAGTGGTTGGAACACCCTGATTGTGACCAATGGCGGGCAGTTGATCAATGCGGGAACCGTTATCATCGGCAGTGCGTCGTCGAACAATAGCGCCGTAGTTTCCGGTGGCGGGGCGTTATGGAATTGTTCGGGCAACTCGTTGCTGATCGGGGCCGCGGGTTCGCTGAACAATACATTTCTCATCGACGGTCAAAATGTTGACGGGGGCGCGGTCGTGACGAACCTGACTACTCTCAACCTTTCCGGCGACAACACCCTGATGTTGGTGACCAACCTGGGCCGGGTCAGCGCGCCGGGCTTTGCGGTGGGCAATGCCGGGCGCTCGAATCAAATGATTTTTGCGCAAGGTGGGAAAATGAAGGGGACCGCTGTGGCTAACTCGTATGTCGGCTTGAATGGTGGCGATGCGAATTTACTGCTCATTCGGGATACGAACACGATTTTCGATCTGGGCACTGCGGGTTCCTTCGTAATTGTCGGCGGCAGTTCCACGATCTCCACGGGAACCGGTAACGTCATACGGGTTGAGAACGGCGGGGTATTAACGAATGGGTTTATTAAATTCGGCAATTCGGATGCGGCGCACTTTGATGTGGGCAATGTGTTGTTGGTGACCAATGGTTTGATCTACACCTCGGGGGGGGCGTCGACCCTAGGCAATGGCGCGAACTCCTGCTACTCGACGGCTCTGGTGGTTGGAGCGAGTTCGGTCTGGAACGGCGGAGCGCAGGCCATCTATGTCGGCTGGGGCGGCTTGGCGTTGAGTAACACGTTGTGGGTCGACGCGGCCCTGGTCACCAATGTGGCGGGATTCAACATAGGGCAGGCGATCGCGCAAACGAATAGTGGGAATCTGATGGTCTTCACCAATGGCGCCCGGGTCTATGCCAACAGCGCCACGGCGCTCGGGCAGAGCACCTACGGGACGAATAATAGGGTGATTGTGACCGGTTCGGGTACCCTGTGGGACCAGGGCACCACCCCTCTGACGCTCGGGCGGGCTCTCACCGGAAGCAATAACATCTTACGCATCGATCAGGGCGCCACGGTGGATAACATCGGGTTGCTGACGATCAACAGCAATAACTTCTTGCAGTTGCGCGGGGGCACTCTGGGGGTCTCCACGAACACCTTTACCAACGGCACGATGTTTACCATCGGCGATGGCATGCAGGACGCGACCCTGAAGTCCTTGGGTGGGGTGCTGACGTTCAATAGTGGCTTGTTGCTCACCAATAAAAACACCCTGACGGGTAGCGGCGCGGTCGGCGGAGGAGATGTGGGCGTGATCCTGACCAACGGTGCGACGCTGGCTCCCGGATTTTCCGCCGCAGGGATGATGACGATCGCCGGCAGTAACCTGACGTGGAAGGGGGGCGCCGTTTATGCGGTTGATATCACCAATCTTACCCTCGGGGCCGGGATTGGGTGGGATTTGGTGACGGTGAACACTCAATTGCTCTTTACGGCCGGGACGCCGAATTATGAGATCCGGCTGGATTCCAAGGGGAGTGTGCCGGTGGGCTTTGTGCCGATCATGGATTATAATATCCGGATCATGACCGTGGGCGGAACGATTACGGGGTACGATCCCTTGAAGATCACGGTGACCACCAACGACTTTGTGGGGGGAACCTCGCCCTGGGTGGTCAGCAATGTTGCCAATAGTTTGTACCTGGTCTACCGGGGCGCGCCGGCGGGTTCCTCGGCGAGTCACACGTGGATGGTGCCCAGCAACGGCAACTGGGATGTGACCGCGAACTGGGTGGGCGGGACCGCGCCTGGATCGGGCGGGGACCCGACGAATATTCTGGGCTTCGGCGACAACGGGACGCGCTATAACTCGACCAATAATCTGGGGGCGTTCCAGTTGAATCAGTTGCAGTTGGCGAGCAGTTCCGGCGCGACGAACCTGATCGCGGGTAACCCGCTGATCTTCACCAACAACGGGGCGACCCTGCCGCGGGTGGACTTCCTGACCGGAGGGGGGGCGTTTAATATCAGCAATAGCATGGTTCTGTCCACCGATACCGTGTTTGGCGGCAACGCGTTTGTGGGGGGGACGGTGTTGTTGGGAGGCGCGGTGACCAACCGGGGAACGCTGACCAAGCAGGGGACGTGGACGTTGGTGCTGTCCAATGCCAACAATAATTTCAGCGGGCCGGTCATGGTCGATAGTCCGGATGGGATTCTGCGGGTGGATAACATCAGCGCGCTTAATGGGCTCGGCCCGGTGACCGTCACCAACGGAATGCTGTGGGTGAACTGGCCGGCTGCCAGCTTCTATTTTTCCAATGGCCAAAACAACCGGCGGGGTGTGGTCACCCGAGGAGCGGTTTGGAGCAACTATTGCGTGGTAGCCAATAACCAAAGCGGATTCTCACTGGGAGCGTCCAATGTCCAGTTCACGGTTGATGGCGGGAAAATGTATTGGACCGTTCGATTCCATGCGTTCAACACGGGTGCGAGTGAAGGGCGGGTGATCGTCACCAATGGAGGTCAATTAAACATCAGCACGTATGGGGCCTTTGTTGCCAATACGGCGACGAATTGCACATTGACGATCACGGGCACCAATTCGCTCTTCAGTCTCGGGGTTAACAACTCCTCGTTGGCTAACTCCTTGGCGGTTTGCGATGGGGGGGGCTCGGGCAATGTGCTTCGGATTGATAACGGGGCCGTGGTGACGAATATCAGTGGCCTGAGTGTGGCCGGGTCGGCGGGGGGTAGTCAATTTGGAAACAGTCTGATTCTGACCAACGGAAGCCGGATGGCGACGAGCGCCGGTTGCATTATTGCGGGTTTAGGCAGTGCCAATAATCGGTTCATTGTCACCGGCACCAATTCACTTTGGTACAATGTGGGTGCAAATATGCAGATGTTGGTCGGGAGTTCAAGCGGGACCAATAACTCGTTGCTGATCGATGATCGCGCCGTAATAACCAATGTTCGATTTTCCGCTTACACCGGTTCCGGTACGAATAGTTTGACGGTTGCGAACGGCGGTAAAATCTTCCTGACCACCGGCTACTCGGATGCGGGAACTTTATCCGCGGGGTCCTTTGCGAGCAGTAACTCGACGACCATTACGGGGACCGGTTCGGTATGGAACGGAATGGGGATGGCCCTCGCCCTGGCGAGTGGCGCCACCAATTCATGGAATCGGCTGACGATCGAGAAAGGCGGAATGGTCACCAATTTCGCCGTGGTGAATGTCGCCAGTGGGGTGGGTGCCGCCAATAACAATCTGGTGGTCGATGGCGGAATTTTGCAAGCGACGGTTCTGGCCTTTAGTAATTTATTCGTGAACGAATTTACGATCACCAGTAACGGGCAAGTCACCTTGAACAGTTACGCCGTAAGCAACGTCAATCAGCGGTTCAACTTCAACGGCGGTACGTTGAATGTGAAAAACGCCTGGGTGAGCAATGGATTGGCGCAGGTGGCCGGGGATGGAACCCAGCTCGCCACTCTGAATATCCTGCCGGGCGGCACGAACTTCTTTATGGATAAGCTCGTCATCACCAATGCCGCCACGCTGACCGGGCAAGGCTTGATCCAGGCCACCACGCTGGTTTATGGGGTGCTCAGCCCGGGGGTGGCGATCGGGTCGCTGACCAACAATGGGGGACTTACCCTGACGAACAGCTCCGTATCACTATTCGAGATTGCCACGAATACGGTCGCCAGTTCGGGTTGGGATCTGATGGTGGTGACTAATGGGGCCTTGACCCTGGGCGGCACCCTGAAGCCGGTTCTGACGGGAGGATTCCTGCCGACCAACACCCAAAGCTATGTGATCATGACCAATGCCGGTCCGCTGGGGATTAGCGGCGAATTTGTCAACGGCGGGAATGGTGCGTCGATTCCCGTCTACAGCAATGACCTGATCAAGATTTTGGGTGCATTCCGGTTGGGCATCAGCAACCAGGTAGTTGTTCTCAATGGCTACCTCCCCAATAGCGAATTGGGTCGAGGATCAATCTTTAAGGTGTATTAAGTTCTCTCCCGGTTGCGGACGCCACTCGTACTCACGTAGGGACGTGTTCTGTCCTGAGATTCGGGTAAAGGCGGTACCCCCATAGGCTTGAATCGATGTCGACCCGCCCTCGGTGGCGGGCATCTGACGATGGGGGGCGGCAGACGCCGGGCGCAGAGGCCCGGCCGACAACAGCCGGCGCTTATGGGGCTAATGATTGCGATCTGGCGCACGACGGATGCCGCAGATTGTAGGCCGGGCCTCTGCGCCCGGCGTCCGCGGATCCAACCCCCTCCCTCTCCAGACGCCCGCCACCGAGGGAGGGCCGACATCGATTGAAAACGGTTGGTGTAAACCCCCTTTAGGCGGTTACTGTGCACCGAATCGCAGATGCGCCCGAGGGCCCTGAAAACCATATAAGATGATTGTAAAAGGGCCGGATAAGAATTATAGTGATAGGGTAAATTACTATTTTGATTTAAATCAACCGTGTGAATCGGAATTACCTATGAAACAAACAAGTCAAATGATGGCGCTAATGATCGCGGTATGGCTGATCGGAAGCGGAGGGGTTCTGGCGGCTGTTCAAAATTGGGATTCGAGCACCACGGCCGGATATCAACATGGGGACGGAACTTGGAGCATCAACGCGGCGGATACCAACTGGACCGCCGCCGGCACTGCGCCGCGACTGGCTTGGAGTCAAACGAATGAGGCCACCTTTGGCTCCACCCTCGCCGGATCGTCCTGGGTAACAGTTAGCGGCTCGGTCACGGCCGGCCCGGTAACCCTGAGTGGGAATAATTACACCGTGGTCCTTACCAACGCTTCCCCGGTGACCCTGGCCATCGGAGGCGGGTTGAGCCTTCAGCGGAAGATTCTGTGAATTTCGGGTCGGAACCAACGCGACGGTGACGGCGTCTGATGCGGTCACCTTCAACACCGCCTCCAACACCTTGACAGTCATCGACGGAGGGCGGATGACCTTTTCGAATAATATCGTTTCGATCATGCGAAATTTATCGAGTTATCACACCATTCGGGTCTCCGGCGAAGGCTCTCGTCTCGACGGCGGCGGCAATGCCTTCAATCTCACCTATTGGGCGTCCGGCAGTGGGCATACCGGCAATCAGGTGATTGTGGCCAACGATGGGGTGCTGACCAACATGCTTCTGCGCATGCACATTCAGAACAACTCGGCGCCGGTCTGCCAGGCCAACCGGGTGGCGGTTACGAACGGCGGGCGTTTTTACAGCGCCGGCGCGTTTTCCTTCAACGACAATGCCGCATCGCCCAACGTGTGTAATAACACCGCGTTGGTGGCAGGCGTCAACTCGGTGTGGGACAACGGGAACTACAACTTCAGTACGAGTAGCGGGTCCAACCATGTGGCGCTCGTCAATGGCGGGTTGTTGACCAATGTGGCGGCGCTCACGCTGGCCAAAGGCAACGGGAATGCGCTGATCGTGACGAACGGGGGCCGGGTGTTTGTCGCCGGAACCGCGACTTTCGGCAACATCGCCGCCGATTCCAACAACACCGCTCTCGTCACCGGTTCCAATTCGCTCTGGCACCTCGGCAACACCAATCTGACCATCGGTCTCGCCTCCAGTCTGAACAACGCCCTCACCATCGATCAGGGCGGAACGGTGGATGCCATTGCCAAGCTCACCGTCGCCGGCGCCCGGAACTCCGTGAATTTGCGCGGCGGCACGCTGGGTGTGGCGAACACCACTTACACCAATGACCTGTTCATGGCGGGCGACGGCACACAATCGACCACGTTGAAAGCACTCGGCGGGACACTCTCTTTTGTCGGTGGCCTGCAGTTCTCCAGCAATGCCTGGTTGACGGGCATCGGCATGGTGGACGGTGGGACGGTGGGGGTCACGTTAACTAATGGCGCCACCCTGTCGCCCGGTTTGGCCGGAGTTGGCAGTCTGACCATCGGCGGCAGTAATCTGACTTGGAATGCGGGTGCAACCTATCTGTGTGAAGTGACGAATTTCGCAAGTTCTGCCGGGATGGGGTACGACACGATCAACGTCAGTTCGCAGTTGGCGCTGGTGGCTGATGTCGGAAGTAGTAGCCTGGTGATTCGCCTGTCCTCCCTGGGCGTGCCGGCGGCGAACTTTTCACCGAACGCCTCCTACAACCTGCTGGTGGCGTCCTGCGGGTCCCTCACGGGCTACGATCCCACCCAGTTCACGGTGAACACCAACGATTTCCTGAATCCGCCGGCGGGCGTCTGGGGGGTGATGGGTCTCGATAATAATTTATACGTAACCTATCGTCCGACCGTGGATTCCGGCCTGGCCTACACGTGGGCCGCGCCGTCCAATGGGAACTGGACGGTGGACGGCAATTGGGTGGGCGGGGTTTCTCCTTCGGCGAACAGTCCGGGAATGCAATTGACGTTTGGCGGCGGGACCAGTGACCCCGCTTACTATGCGACCAACAATAATTCCGGCCAGTTCCAATTGAACCGGCTGACTTTGACAAATGCCAATGCGACGGCCACGAATTATTTGATGGGAAATCCGCTGGAATTCTGGAATGCCGGGGCGCGGATCGAGCAAGGAGGGGACGGCCCGTTCGTGGTCAGCAACAACGTCAATCTGAAGCTGGATTTGATACTGGGAGGAAATGGGGCGGGGACTCTGACGTTGGCCAGCAACATCACCGGCGTTGGAACGCTCACCAAACAAGGAGCCTCGACGGTGGCCTTGAATGCCTCCAATAATTTTTCCGGCTTGGTGATCGTGGATGGACCGGGTGGAATTTTACGCATAGGGCATACGAATGCCTTCGGGACCAATTCCTTTGTAGTGAATAACGGGATGTTATGGATTACCAACAACTTTACGGTTGGGTACGGTTTCTATCGGGCGGCGCGGGTATCGGGTTCCGGATCGATTTGGAGCAATTCGCTGGCCTTGACCCTGGGCCCCAATGGGTTGATTGCCGTGGAGGGCGGCGGGCGATTAGCCTGTGGCGCCTTGACCCTTGCCAGTGAAGGGGGGGCCAATTCCGGCTTTGGCGTGACCAATGGCGGACAGCTCTACACGACGGGGGCGGCCCAGATCGGGAATGCCCGGTCGAATTCCACGCTGACGGTTGGCGGCGGCGGGTCCATTTGGAATGCCGGCAGTCAAGCCCTGACGGTGGGAACGGGTACGGCGACGGGGAATGTCTTGCGGATCGACGGGCAGGCGGTGGCGGGTGGGGCGGTGGTGACCAATACCAGCACGCTGGATGTCGGTAAGAACAGCGGGGCCAATGGCAATGAATTGCAGGTGGTCGCCGGTGGCCGTCTGTTTACTTCCGGGGCAACGGTGGTGGGCACCTCCTCGACCGGCAATACGGTCCGCGTCGAGGGCGCGGGGTCCCTGTGGAATGCCAGCGCGACGGCCATCACCATCGGCTCGGGAGCTGGCGCCCAATCCAACCGTTTGGTGATCGATGGAAACGGCATTTCAGGTGGCGCCGTCGTCAGTAATATCAATGCGTTCAAAGTGGGTAATGTGGCGAGTGCCAACGCCACGGTCATTACCAATGGCGGTTTTCTCCATGTGGGTGCCGGTGATCTGGTGATCGGAAACGCCGGATTCTCGAATACGTTGGTGGTGGTCGGGGGGGCAGGAGCCGTTTCCATGATTGAGGCCGGCAGCCAGATTATCCGGGTCGGCTATGTGAACGGCAGCAACAATACGGTGCTTGTGGATGGACGGGGGGTCGAGGGCGGCGCCGTGATCACCAATGGCGGGGTTCTGGTCTTTGGCGATGGCAGTCTGACGCCGGCCTTGCAAAACCGACTGATCGTGACCAATGGCGGCGTTCTGTATATCGGCGGGGCCCGGATCGGGTCTGCGGTCAATTCGCTGGCGAATTCGTATCCCGCCCATGAAAATCAGTTGATTGTGGCGGAGGGGGGTCGGGTGATTTCCACGAGCACGGTCTCTGTGGCGTATGACGCCTATGGCAACACCCCCATGACGCTCAATAAACTGCTCGTCACGGGCACCAACGCGATCCTGGACATGGGTGGCACGAACATCGTGGTGGCTAGCGGGTATGCCGGTGTGGGGGGCAGCAGCAATAGTTTCGAGATCAATGGCGGGTTGGTGACCAATGTGGGGGCAGTGTCGATCGCTTCGACTTGGCTTAACGAGGTCTTCAAATACAGTCGACTGCTAATCACGAATGGCGGGCGGCTCTATTCGTCCCAGGCGAGCAGCATCGTCCTCGCCGGCAATTCATATAATAACACAGTGGAGGTCTACGGGTCCAATTCGGTCTGGATGCTCGGCGGCGGGAATCTGGCCATCGGGACGGCAACCGGCGGCACGAATAACACGCTGACGATCGATCAGGGTGGAACGGTGGACGCCATTGGCACCCTGACGGTTGCGACCACGAACCGGGTTTTTCTCAAGAGTGGTCTATTGGGTGCCCTGGCGATGACCGACAACAGCCTGAGTCTGTTCACCGTCGGCACTGGGGCCTCGTCGGCCACGCTGAAGGCACTGGGCGGTACCCTGCTCTTCAACTCGGGGCTTACGATCAACACCAACGCCACCCTGACCGGGGTGGGCACGGTCAGCGGGGGTTCGGTGGGCGTTACCCTGACCAATGGAGCCATCCTGTCGCCGGGTTTAGCCAGTGCGGGCACCGTGACGATCGGTGGCAGCAATCTGACCTGGGCCGGGGGAGGGATCTACTCGTGCGAGATCACCAATCTGACGTTGGGATTCGGTGTGGGTTGGGATGTGGTCAATGTGAGCAGTCAATTGGTGTTCACCGGCACCACTCCGAAATTCATCAAGATGGATTCCAAGGGCGTGGCGTCCGGCTTTAATCCGGCGCTGAACTATACATTGAAGATCCTGACCTATGGCGGGATGACGGGATATGACACCAACCTGATCACCCTCGATACCAGCGCCTTTTCGACGGTTCCGGCCAGCACTTGGTATCTGACGAACGTCAACAATGCGCTGTGGCTGGTATCCGATGGCCTGAATCCGAATGGCGATGCCAATCTGGTATGGAAGGTGCCCTCCAATGGGGTCTGGAGCGGGGCCGGCAACTGGGTGGGGGGCGTGGCGCCCACCGCCGGCGGCGATCCGACCAACGTCCTGAGTTTTGGGGACAACGGGACCCGGTATGCGACGACGAATAATCTCACGGGGGTTTTCCAACTGAATAAGTTGGTGCTCGCCAATATGTCCGGCATCACCAACGTGATTTGCGGCAGCAATCTGGCCTTCACGGTCAACGGCGCCACGGCACCCCGCCTGGAATACCAGACGGGCGGCGGGGCTTTCATCCTCAGCAATGCCGTTTCCCTGGGCGTCGGCATGACATTTGGCGGGGACGGCGGCGGGACCCTCGTGGTGGCCAGCAACGTGACGGGGGGCCAACCCCTGCTCAAGCAGGGCCCCTGGACCCTGGCGTTGGCGAATTCAAACGACTTTGCCAATCCGGTGGTGGTGACGAATGGGGGGGCCATCCTGGCGGATAACAACAAGGCTTTGGGTAACAACTCGATCATCGTGAGCGATGGTGGGAAATTGTTCAGTACGCCGGCTTTCGTGTTTGGCAGTAACGCCGTTTACCGCTCCGGCCTGGTAACCGGCAGCGGTTCGATCTGGAGCAATGCCAACCTGACCATCAGCACCAATGCTGTGGTGACGGTGGAGAATGGCGGCGCATTGATGGGCAAAGTTTCGGTGGCGAGTTGGGGAACCGTTCCCTACGGGCTGATTGTCACCAATGGTGGACAGGTGCTGGCGCCGGGAGGCGGCACCCTGGGTGGCGGGTCGGTGACCAACTCGCGAATCCTGGTGACGGGCCCGGGGAGCGTGTTCGCCGGAGGGGCCACGGCCCTAACCTTGGGCGGCACCAACAATACCCTGTGGGCGGACAATGGCGCGGTGCTGACCAATTTGCAAACCGCCCTGATCGGTGTGGGGAACGGAATTATCGTGACCAATGGCAGTAAATTCTACACCTATGCCAGTTTCCAAAGCCTGGCTTCGGGCACCAATGCTTTGACGGTCATTACCGGAACCAATTCCCTGTTGTATCTGGCCGGAGTGGTCTACATCGGCGCCGGAGGAAGTAATAACGAGGTGCGCATCGAAAACGGGGCGGTTTCGTCCAATCAAGCCTTCAACCTCAGCGGGGAAAGTCCAGGTGTTTCATGCCGGCTCGTGGTGAACAATGCCACCTGTTACTTCTCGGATGACACCAAGATCGGACGGACCGCGACGATGTGCGGTAATCAGATGATCGTGACAAATGGCGGGCAGATCTACAATTCCAAGGCCAGCGCTGTCACTTGGGTCGCCTATTTCGGCGGCAGTAACAACCTGCTTGCGGTCTACACCGACTCCGTGTACCGGATGGGTCCGGCGGGATCTCCGGGAAGCCTGCGGTTGGGCGCGAATGGGAATAAGGCTTTGATCGACGGCGGATCGCTCACCGACCTGACGTTCCTCATCGGACCAAGCGGAACCAATTTTGCGAACGGCATCATTGTGACGAATAGCGGCACAATGACTCTGGCCGCGTCGGGATCAGCGATCGGTAACGCCGTCGGGTGCTACAGCAACTGGGTCTATGTGGGCCAGGGCGGCAAATTGGACGCCCTGGGATTCAATCTGCAAATTGGCGCAGCCGCAGGATGTTGGAATAACTGGCTGGAAGCCGGACCGATCGGTCTCATCACCAACGTGGGGACGCTGACGATCGGAATTACTGCCAATGGAACCAACTTCCTTCGGATGGCGGGTGGGAGCGTGATGGCCAATAGCCTGATCGCCACCAGTGCGCTCAATACCGTTAATTTCTCCGCCGGCTCGCTCAGCGTACGGTCGTCCTCCATCAGTAACTCACTGCCCTTCCTCGTGGGGGATGGAAGTCAGACGGCGACGCTGACTTTGGGAGGGGGAACGAACCAGTTCATCGACGGTTTGGTGATTACCAACAGCGCCACCCTGGCAGGCAATGGCATCATCCAGCCGGGGTCCACGACGGTCCATGGCTTCCTCACCCCCGGGAGGCCGGGGACGATGGGTGCGTTGACCAATAACGGGGCGTTACGGCTGACCAGCAGCTCCGTATCGGTATTCAAGATTGCGACCAACACGGTGGCGGGCGCCGGCTGGGATCTGATGGTGGTGACCAATGGGAACCTGACTTTAGGCGGAACTTTGAAGCCGGTTTTGGTGGGGAGCTATCAACCGACCCTGACACAAAGTTTTGTAATCCTGACCAATGCCGGCCCGTTGGGGATCAGCGGTGATTTTATCGGCGGCACCAACGGCGCTGTGATTCCCGCCTATAGCAACGATCTGATCAAAGTCCTCGGCACCTTCCGCTTGGGCATCAGCAATCAGGTGGTTGTCTTAAATTCATTCCTCGCCGTCAGTTCAACGGAACGGGGCACGGTCTTCAAAGTCTTCTGAGGACGGGCCCGATGGGTTAGGATGGATTGTAAAGTTAAATGCCGCACAAAATGTGGCCAGAAACTGTGCAACCTCCTGAGATCCCTCGACTTCGCTCGGGATGACAATGAGTAGGGCGAGATCTCCGAGCGAGCCGGAGCTGAATATAAGAGGGCTCACAGCAAGCAGTTATAAAGCGGCATTTCGCCTTACAATTCTCCGGGCCCGATGGGTTAGTGTCGTCCGTTGGGGTAAAAGGCTTACCCTTCCTTTGTTTTCGGTCCGGCCGGGAATCTTCCCATTTTTGAATGGCGGCTCTCCCCAAATAAGGGCATATTGGGGTGGGCGTACAATCGCTTTTCCGGAGGTGGGGTATGAGACACTATTTGGATCTGGTTCAGGATGTGCTGGATCATGGCGCACCCAAGAAGGATCGGACCGGGGTGGGGACGCGGGCCGTTTTTGGCCGGCAGTTGCGATTTGATTTGCACGACGGATTTCCCCTGGTGACGACCAAAAAATGCCATTTGAAATCAATTCTCCATGAACTGCTGTGGTTCTTGCGGGGCGAGACCAATGTGCGCAGTTTGCAGGCGGTTGGCGTGACGATTTGGGATGAGTGGGCCGATGCGGAAGGCAACCTGGGGCCGGTCTATGGCAAGCAATGGCGGGCTTGGGGGGCCGGGGCCGGACGACCGGAGATTGATCAGATCGCGCGGGTCCTGGAATTGATTCGCACCGATCCGGACAGCCGACGCATGGTGGTTTCGGCCTGGAATGTGGGCGAGTTGGATCAAATGGCGTTGTTTCCCTGCCATTGCCTGTTCCAGTTTTTCGTCGCGGAAAAACGGCTGTCCTGTCAGCTTTATCAGCGGTCGTGCGATGTCGGGTTGGGGTTGCCCTTCAATATCGCCTCCTATGCCCTGTTGATCTTGATGATGGCGCAGGTGACGGGGTTGGAGCCGGGCGATTTTGTCTGGACCGGCGGGGATGTTCATGTATATGTGAATCACGAAACCGCCTTGCGGGAACAGTTGATTCGAAACCCTTTGCCCTTGCCGAGAATGCGGTTAAATCCGGCGGTCACCCGTCTGGAAGATTTTAAATTTGAGGATTTCACCCTGGAGAATTACCAATGCCATCCGGCAATCAAGATGCCGATCGCCGTGTGATCGCCGTGGTGGCGCATGGGCGTAACCGGGAAATCGGGCAAGGAGGACGCCTCCCTTGGCATCTCCCGGATGATCTTAAACGCTTTCGGGCACTGACGTGGGGATTTCCGTTGGTGATGGGGCGACGGACCTGGGATAGCCTGCCGCGCAAGCCGTTGCCCGGCCGGGATAACATTGTGGTGACCGGCAGTGCCCGGGAGCGGGTGCTGGCGGAAGGGGCGCATCTGGGCCTGAGCGCGGCGGAAGCGGTGAGCTGGGTAAGCACCCGAGCGGATTCCCGGGTCTTCATCATCGGCGGAGCACAGATTTTTAGTTTATTCTGGCCCTGGATTGACACCTTGCTGGTGACGTGGATCGATGCGGATTTTCCGGAGGCCGATGTGTTTTTCCCGGAGTATGAAAAAGATTTTATTCGGGTTCAAGAGGAAGCCGGACCCGATGGGTGCCGATACCTTCGCTATGAAACGCGAGCCAGAGGGACCGTGGGCCGCTAGGTTCCGCTCTGCCGGCCAGTAGAAAAATTACGGCGATTCGACGACCAATTCCAGCGGCAACTCCACGGCTGAGTGTCGTGTCGGGAGGTCGGTTTTGCAGGGCACGCGTTTCAAGGTTTGGCTGTCGAGGAGGCCGATACTCAAATGATAGGTTCCCGGCGGAAGGTCTGCGGGAATGTGAATATTGCGATCCACTACAAACAGGTCCGGCTGGGTTTGACGCCGGATATGGTCGGAGGGAAAAGGCGCCAGCCAGAGATGGTCATCCTGGAACAGCGCCGGGCCAGAGTGGAAATGGGCAAAAACAGCATAGGCATGGGGATCCAAATCCCGAGGGCATTCCCAGAAATAGCGCAGGGGTAAGACGCTTCCTGCCTTCCCGCGGAGGGGTGAGGCGGGAGAGAGGCCCAGAAGGCGTGCGCCGTTGCGGAAATGGATCGGAGTCGGCAGCGCAGGTTCGATGGCGCGTGATGGAGGGCCTGCCTCATTCCCTCGCAGGATGCCTTGTCCGGTCCAGATTAGATTGTGAATCGTTTTGAATTCAGGTCGCCAATGAGCTGGAGTAAAATCAAAAATCATCCAAGGTCCCCGTTCGGTCTCTCGCATGGAAATCGAGGCGCCAGCCAGCAGTCGCTCGACCATCGGTGTCTGGTCGCGGGGCACTATCAGCAAGGTGCCCGGTGTCCATTCCACGACAGGCCGTTCGGGGTTGGCGCCCGTCCAGCCGATCAAGGGCTCCTCGAGGTGGCGGATCGAGGGTAGGCGCAGTTCCGCCAAACGGGCCGAAACCCAGCGGTCAGCGTAGACGGTTGTGGGCGGTCGGTCCCGGAGAAAATCGAAAAAATCCTTTAAAAATGGGTCCTGGACATCGGGAGGATCCCGGGTGGGGGTGGAGGATGCGGTCAGGAATTGGAGTTCGGCGACATGGACCAAGGTGGGCTTGGATTGGGATGAAAAATGGATTTTCAGGGCGGATACCGGCTGGACGGGCCAGTGCAGATCGAAGTGAAAAAAACGTCCTCCCCAGTAAGGGCGGGGACCGGACCAGAAGAAGCGGGTGGGTGCGATTTCCGGGGAGAGCGATTGCCAGGGCAAATCGCTATCCGGCCGGACTTCCAGAGAGAAAGGGGGAGGAAGTCCGTCCGGTGGATCGAGCATCATGCGGAGACCTGCGAGAGCGACGGGTTTGTGGAAGACGACGGTCCAGGTTTCGGATGCAAGGGTGTCGCCCAAAACACAGGTGGTATCGAGATTTAAATCCGTGAGGGGCACCCGCAAGTCGGTGTCTTCCCGGTTAAGAACAGACGCGATAAGGGAATCGTCGGTGAGGGGGGGGGATTCGGGGGGGGGGTGAAATTCCAATGGAGCGACCCAGCCGTATCGGGCAGGGAGACACGTTGAGCGGTGCCGCCGGAATAATGAAGAAAGGCATCGATAAAGCCCTCGTTGTTCAGGATCGCCGGCGAGGAATCGAGTTCGCCTTGGCGGGCATTGGGCAGTAGCCGTTCGCCGGCGAGAGTAATGAACACGGGGTGTTCGTCGAGGGCGGCATTCAGCCAATGATGGCGGAATCCGGTATAGACCGTGGAGAGATGGTGGGACAGGCAGAACGATTGAAGCTGTCGGGCCAGGACCTGCCGGTGGGCTTCACGGGTGGACTTCTCGCCGAAATCCCGGAGCGCATGCAGATAGCCGGCCGAGAGGAGAAGGACCAGAACCCAAGCGACCCGGGCATGCGTACGGTGGGCCACGGCTTTCAAGGCGGTCACCGCGAGCAGGGCCCAGGGGAGGAAGAGAGGGACAAGGTAACGGACGAGCCCGGTATCGGCGAATCGGGTGGCGCAATAGCAGGCGAGGGTCAGGACGGCCTGAAGGGCTGCCGCCGCGACATAGATCATGTGGGGATTTTTCCGGGCCCGGAAGGCCGCGACGATCGCGACGAGGGGGGGGAGAAGAACGAGACACAGGCCAGGAATCCAGAAGGGCGACCCCGCGGTCGGCAACTCGAAGAAAGCGGGCAGCCGCTGGGTTAAGAGATCGATTCCCCGGCGGCTGAAAGCCGCCGGATCGAGATTATGAAAGATGGCGAGAGAATCCCCTTGATGCCTGAATGACGAGATCCAAAAGGGGGCACTTCCGGCAAAAAAACCTGCGCTGCCGGTCAGAATGCGACGGACATTCCAGAGCGAACGTCCCAAGCCGAAAAGGATCACGAGCGCGGCGGTCAAGAGGGCGGGCAGAATCAGCGAATTGGCCCACCAACCCAAGCCGGCCAGAAGACCCCAACCAAAAAATGCCGGGAACCGGATTTTTCGGGTCTGCCGTTCTTCGAGCGTGAGATGGCATATCCACCAGACCAGCAGACTGCTCAAGAGAACGGTGACGGCATATCCCCCTCGCGGGCTAACCTGAAAACCATAAAATGTGGGGGGGCCAATCGCAGTGATCAGAAGCACCCAGGCCGAGCCATGGCGTCCGGTGGCATCATAAGCCCATCGGGCGATCACCAGGAGCGCCATCCAGCCCAAAAGGGCGGTTCCGAGATTAACCACGAAGGGTGAATAGTGGCTGAGCGCGCCCAGGGCAGCGCTGAAGGCGGGCTCGACATTACCCATGTAGGCCTGGCCATAAAAAAATATAGGCCAGGAGGCACCTTCGAGCATGTGACGGACCATGAGGTAGACAATGCCGGTATCGGAGTCGGTTGAAAAACGAAGGGTCCAAGCACCCCAGATTCGGGCGGCAAGTGCGAGGAGGAGGAGAGCGGCCATGAAGAGGCCCGGCAGGATTGGGCGGAACCGCGTCGATAAAGAAGGGCTGTTCACGGGCTATTATCCTAGTCTATTAGTGAACCTTTTGGCGAGATTGAACATTGACCTTCTTTAATCAGGGGTGTAAGACAAATTTCTTCGGCAACACCGCGGAAGTGAGAACTCCGATTATTCTCACGCAAAGCCGCAAAGTTCGCCGATGTCCTGATCGCCGCGCGGCTTGGCTTTTCCCTATTTCTCCGAAATTTGTCTTACACCCTTTAACCAGGCGCGGAGTGGCATTTACACCAACCGTTTTCAAACGATGTCGGCCCGCCCTCAGTGGCGGGCGTCGGGAGAGGGAGCGGGCTGGATCCGCGGACGCCGGGCGCAGAGGCCCGGCCAACAACAATGGGGAATTGGGTTGTGGGCGAAGCCCTACCCTAAAGGGCGTTTACACCAACCGTTTTCAAACGATGTCGGCCCGCCCTCAGTGGCGGGCGTCGGGAGAGGGAGCGGGCTGGATCCGCGGACGCCGGGCGCAGAGGCCCGGCCTAGAACAACGAGGAATTGGGTTACACCGAATCGCAGATGCGCCGCATTCGTCGGGCGGCAATGCAAATGTTTGCCTTCGGGGCGGTCTTCTGATACAAGCGATTCATGAAGCTTTGGTTTCCCGCTGTTCTGAGGGTTTAGAACGTGAACATGGACGCAATAGAGTCGGTGAAATCCAATCCGGTCCGAGTTCTGTTGGTGGAAGACAATCCGGAGGATGTCCTTCTATTTCAACGGATGTTGTCGCACTTGCCCTATATGTCCTACCAGCTTGAGCGGGTGGAGCGGCTTTCAGAAGCCCTGATCCGGGTCGGTGCCGATGAAATTGACATCGTGCTGCTGGATTTGTCATTGCCGGACAGTAACGGACTGGATTCATTTGTCCGGTTGCATGCCGTGGACGCCCGTGTGCCCATCATCGTTTACACCGGCCTCGACGATGAGGCTTTGGCTATTCGAACGGTGCAGGAAGGTGCCCAGGATTATATCGTCAAGGGACAGGTGGATAAAAATCTGCTGCTACGGGCTATTCGATATGCCATTGAACGGCAACGGGTACGGGCCGCCATTACCACCGCGAATGACCTGCTGCGCGCTCTCATCGATAATATTCCCGATCAAGTCTATGTGAAAGATACCGCCAGTCGCTTTGTGTCTGTCAACCTGGCGACGGCCCATTTCTTTGGCAAGACCTCTCCCGAGCAGCTCGTCGGCAAATGCGACTTTGACCTTTTCTCGCCCGAATTGGCCAACCAGTTTCGGGAGGAAGAGCAGGCGCTGATGCGGCACGATCAGGCGTGTGTCAACCGGGAAGTCTCCGTTAATGATCAGGAGGGCAACCAGCACTGGATCCTCACGACCAAGGTGCCCCTGCGGGACAGCCGCGGCAACTGCACCGGACTGCTGGGCATCAATCGCGACATCACGGAACGCAAGCACGCGGAGGAAGTCATTCGCCAACTGAATCAAGACCTTGAACAGCGCGTGATAGACCGTACTGCCGATTTGGCACAAGCGGTGACGCGATTGGAAGAACAAAATCAGGCGAGGGCTGATTTTGTTTCCAATGTGTCCCATGAATTAAAAACCCCCTTGACCTCGATGATGTTTGCCATCGGGAACTTGTTGCTGGGCGTCGCCGGGCCCGTACCCGATCAGATCGCGACGTACCTGAAAATGGTGAGCGAAAACTGCCAGAGAATGTCCAAAACGGTGGCGGATGTTTTGGACCTCAGCCGGCTGGAGTCCAAGACGATGCGGCTCAATCGGGTCAAATACCCGTTTGCCCGTCTTGTTCTGCGCGGGATTGCCGCCCTGAAGGCTGAAGCCCAGGCTAAAAACATGGACCTCAGCCTGGCCCCCGACCCGGGGCGGGGGTTTGTGGAGTGCGATGTGTTCAAGATGGAACGTGTCGTTATCAATTTGGTTGGGAATGCCATCAAGTACACGCCGGAAGGCGGGCGGGTCGAAATCGTATTGAGTCAACGAGCCTCCCGTCCGGGCGTCCTAATTCTGGAGATCATAGACAATGGCGTCGGCATCGCGCCGCGGCATCTGAATCGCGTTACTGAAAAATATTATCGGGTGGGTGAACACATCGACGGCGCCGGAATAGGACTGTCCATTGCCAAGGAAATCATCGATCTTCATGGCGGTTGGCTTGAAATTAAAAGTCCGCCGTCGGGGCGGATGAGAGGGACTCAGGTGGCCATTGGCCTTCCGACGGTGGAGCCGCCGATCGTTCTGGCGCTGGCTGAAGACCCGGTCATCAAGGAAAAGCTCGTGCAACAGATTCAGGAACACGGGTATCGCTTAATCGCCTGTTTGCAGGGAGAAGCTGTCTTTGAGTGCATTCGACGCGAAA
Organism: uncultured bacterium; assembly: GCA_903824675.1. Lineage (GTDB taxonomy): Bacteria > Verrucomicrobiota > Kiritimatiellia > CAIKKV01 > CAIJXV01 > CAIJXV01. The sequence goes on along the minus strand of CAIJXV010000104.1, from coordinate 7,556 downwards.
AACCCGACATTTTGATTTTTGATCTATTCATGCTTGCCCGGGATAGGGAAGAGGTCATTTTTCGGATGAAAAGCGAAGATGACCTTCGGGGAATACCTGTTTTTGTGATCGCCGATGGAGTCATGTCTGAAAGGTCTAAACTGGAAGTATTGGAAGGATTTGGAATTCCCATGATCCAGTCCCCCTGGTCCGAAGAGGATTTATTTGACCGGATTGAAGGCGCCCTGATCAGCAGGAGTTCTACCTGAGGGGGTGAGAATTTTGAATAAGAAATAAGACACAGAAATCAGTGAATAGACTTCGCAGGCTACGAACGGAGAACGAATGACTTTGGGATTGGGTTTGCTGGCGGGTTTGATCGCGGCCTTTTTGCATGCCGTGGCCTATCTTTTTTCGCGCCAATACATGCGGCAGAATCCGGCGGGGATTCTTTTGTTTTTGGGGTGGGGCCATATCCTGATGGGGGTGGGATCCCTCCTTTATTTATTTTTCTTCCCGGGTGTTTTTGCCCTGAATCCGGCGGTCTATGGGGTGCCGTTGCTGGGGACGACGCTGAACTACCTGGTGGGACAGATCGGTTTGTTATGGGCGTTGAAATATTCAGAATCGTCACGGATTGCCCCCCTGCTGGGCTTGAAAATCCTGTTCTTAGCGGCGTGGGTGGTATTGGTTCAAAAGGCGAAGTTGGGGCCGGTGCAATGGGGGGCCGTGGCGATGGCGGCCGGAGCGGTCTACATTTTGAATACGGCGGGGGGACGTTTGTCCGCAAAGTCATGGATGGGCTTGGGGGTGGCGATTACCGGGTATTGTTTTTCCGATCTGAACATTGTCAACCTGGTCCAGGCGTTGGACGGTTTGGGGCCTGAGGCCTCGACCACGGGGGTGGCCTTGAGTTACGGATTGAGCGGGTTGTTGAGTCTGCCGGTTTTGCTCACCTGGCGGCGGATCAACCGGGAGGAATGGCGGGCCTTGGGGGGGTTCAGTGTAAGTTGGCTGGGGGCGATGGTTTTTTTATATGTTTGTTTCGCCGCGGTTGGGGTGGTGTATGGCAATATTCTCCAATCGACGCGAGGTTTGATGGCGCTGCTGCTCGCGCCGTTGGTCACCGGGTGGGGTTGGCATCATTTGGAATCACGGATGCCCCGGGCGGTTTTTTGGAGCCGGATGATCGGCGCCCTGCTTTTTCTGGCGGCCGTGATCATGTACCGCATCGGCATCGTCCGATGAAATGGCCGGGTTCCCTGCCGATCAGGGGCGTTGGGGGATCAGGTGGATTCGACCGCGGAAGAACTCGGTCGAGATGGCCGGAGGATTGGAATAGACCAAATCGGAACCGGTGGCGGAATAGTTGGTAAACCCGTTGATGGGAGCCCAGTCCGGGGCACCGACAGATAAGTTGGTCCGCCCTTCCAGGTCGTAACGACGATCGCTATAGAATTCATAAGCAGGGCCCGACAAGGGCACGGTTGGGAATCGGACGACGACCGAGGTTCCGGCCTCGCTGATATTGAGGGACAGTTGTCGGAAGTCGTTGGAGACCGGATCGGTCCCTGCGATGAACTCGGCGAAATTATTGGCGCCATCGCCATCGAAATCGTCGGTGGCCAGGACGTCCACCACCGAGGTGACGGCGTTTCCAGATGCGGCGATGATTTGCTGTTCAAACGCATCATTCATTCCGTCTTCATCGGAATCGGCCGTGGCGGTATTCATCCGTCCCGGGGTGCCGACAATGGCGCACGTCCGCCAGTTGGCGCCGATATTATTATCCGCCGTGGGAGCGATCAACTCGATAGAGGAACCGGTAACCGCTACGGGCCAGGGCGGGGTGGATTCATAGGCGACGGAATCCACCACGTTGCTGAGATAGTCCCGCAAAATGAGAGTGGCGTTGGTTTTGGGGAGGGTGAGTTGAGGAATTTCAATAATTCGGGAGATGGTTTCAGCGCCAGAGGTCCAGTTCTGGGGCCAATCCCAGAACGGGAGGCTGAAGTAGCGGCGGATCATCTGGCCCGCGGGAGCGAGTTCGTCGAAAGCGTTCGTGAGGGCCGATTGGGCATTGGCGACGACGAGACAAGAGGTGGGTCCAATGAAGACGCCGAGGGGAAAGGCGTATGATTCGGCATTGGCCGAGAGCTGCCAGTTGCTGAGGTCGACCGTCTGCGTTGCCGCGTTATAGAGTTCGAGATATTCCCCACCGACCAGGGGGTCGGCCATGATTTCATTGATCACAATCCGGGTGGGGTCATAGACTGGGGTCGGGGTCCATAACGAGGGGTCCTTGTCAGACCAGGCGCCCTCCATCAGGAAGTTCCGGCGGGCACAGATGAAGGATTTGACTTTCCCTGCCTGGTTGGTGAGCAGACTGGTGGAGACGCCGATCTGGAGGTAGGCGGGAGATAGTGTGGCGACGAGGGCATCGATCATGGGGTTGAGGGTATTGGTCGTCAACAGGGTATGGTAATAGCGCCAGAGGGATTCCTGCTGGCGCTGGCGGTAAGGCCGGGTGTAATCGGAATCGGAGCCGGTTTCAGGATAAAAAAGCACATTGGCGAATTGGGCGCCATTGGAACTGTTGCCGGAAATGATGCTAGGGTGCAGGGGTGTGGGATAATACGGGTGGAGATTGGTCGTCGTAGAGTTTAGGTCGTCGAGTACAAAGCAATAATCAACGTCCCAGGGATACTGGGTCCAGCGACCATCGATGGCACGGCGATGTTGCATCATATTCCAGTAGATGTTCTGGTCGGGGTTGGCGCCGAGGGCGAGAAAGGCCATGGAGTAACGGACCGATTCATACCAGACATTGGATTGGACGCGTTCGATGCGATTGGACCCGGAGGCCGTATCGAGCTTGAAGAGCATACCATTCAGGTTGTTCAACGTTTCGTCCCCGGCGAGGGTTCGAAGTCCGGCATTGCCGCCCCGCGAGAGGAAATCGTTGGGATCGAGATCATTGCCGTCCATGAACGCTTCGCCCGGGTCTTCCAATTCAGTCGTGATAAAAGGGGCGCCATTGATCCAGAGACAGATGAATCGCCAGCGAGGAGTTGCCAGGCCGATGAGCTTCTGGAGTTGATAGGCGAGGGGTTCGTTGATAATCCGGCGGTAAAAGAACTGGCTGGAATTCGTGCGATGGCGGAAATTGATGCCGCCCTGGTTGGCGGCGAAAAAGGTGTCGAGCGGGTGGGCATTTCGAACCCGTAGCGCCAGACCGCGTGAGGCCGTCGCATTGGTGGCCGCGCCACCGCGATGGCGGAGGATCACATCGATGAAGACTTGTCCATCCGGGCTGACCGCGCTGCAATGATTGGCGACGGGATAGGTGACGGGGTCCTGATCGACCAACAGTTGCCAGTTGGGCAGGCAGGTTTGAGGCGAGTCGGTGGAAATCCAGAGTCCGATTTCGCGCTCGGGATCGAAAAGCGTGGGCCAGCGCAGAACGAGACCATTGGATGACACGGCTGAAATATGCCAGCGGACCAGGGTGTTGTTGGAGGCGACGGCCGGGAGCCAGGCCGAACACGCGCCGTCGCCGGCCACGAGGTCGCCATTGGTGCCCTCGTCGTTCATGGGCAGGGGGGTGAATACCGAATCGGTGTAACGGTAGGTGTTGGTGTCGCAGAGGCGGTAATGAAGCGTGAAAACGGAGCTGGTGCCGGGGAGAGGAGTTGAGCGAACAACAATTCGGACCGGCTGTCCGGTGGCGGCCACGGTGGCTTCGGCCGAGACGTTGGTGAGGGCAAAAGGCGTTCGCGATAAAGTGGCGGGATTGATGCGGCCGGGAGTGCCCCATTGGGCGAGATTCAGCACGTTACTCGTCGCGCCGAACTGAGATGTCAGCGTGGAAACCAGGGAGTCGCGCCGAACGTTAAAGGAGATCCGGTAGGAACCGCCATTGGTGACGGCGATGGTGGCCGAGCGCACGGTGTTGCTTAAGGGGTCGCCGTAGAGGACCATCAAAGGGTCGTCTGAACCCGGGGCCACGAAACGTGAAAAAGTCGCGACCATCACCAGTCCGGAGCCGCCGCCGAAACCCACCGCCGGCTCGACGCGGGCCCCGATGTGATTGCCTCGGAAACACCAGCCATTGGTGTTGTTATCGAATCCTCCATTGGCGAGGAGTTCAGTTTCGTCAGGGATGGATTTCACCGAGACCTCATCGAGCAGGAGACGCCCTTCCGAATCCATGAACAGATTCAGATTAAGGTTGGTGGTAGTGTCCGCGGTATTCGTCCAGGAGACGCTGATCCAATTGGTGTCGAGCGCCGAGGAGACCCAGTTCCCGGCGTCTTCGCCGGAGGCGAGGGGGTTGAGGCGTTCGAGCGAGGGGCCGAGCCCATCGGCTTCGATCGGCCAGGGAAACTCGTCGCGGTAAGCGGCGCGGTCCAGTTCCCGGCCATAGGGATTGATGAGTCGAAGGGAATCCTTGTCATTGGCCAGTTTGCCCGCCCAGTTGCCGATGACATTGGAAATGGACCAGGCCGATTGGATATGGCTGGTGGACGAACAACAGACGAGGCAGGCGGTCGGGGCGATCAGGGTATTGGACGGAAGATCGAAATCGACCCCCGCCAGTCGTCCGCCGGAGAGCAGGACCGCGTTGGATGCGGGATTGTAGAGCTCCACATAATCATAATCCGGGTCATTCGTTTGCGCGGGATGATACATGATTTCACTGATATAGGGATCGGCGGGCGGGGTGCCGATGGCGATCCAGGACCAGGTGTTGACGATCCGGTCAGCCTGGCGGACGCGAAGGGAGAGCGTGATGGGTTCGTTGGTAGCGGTTAAGCGGGGACTCAGGATAATCTTGAATGCATTGCTGCCGCTATAGTTTCCCACTCCGGAGGAGCGGAGATGAAGGAGGGCATTGGTCCCTTCGGTTACGGGTATTTCCCGAGCCGAGGAGATATGATTGCCTTCCCCCACCCAGCTTCCGGACAAGGAGGCGGAAAAGGAGCCATTACTCATCCGTTCGGTACCGGTCAGATCATCTTTCAACGACAGATCATCGACGAAGCATTCGGCGGCATTATTGAGATAGAGCTGGAAAAAATTGGAATGGGTGGCGGTGCCGGGAATGGAGTAGGTGGTCCAGGCGGTGGTGGGTGTGACCTGGGTTTCGATTCCGGAATAGGCGAGACGCAGGGTGAGATCGGCGGACGGTGCGAAACGGATTTCGGTTGGGGGGAAACTGATGGAGTCCCCGGAGACGGGAAGGGCTGTGAAACGATAATAGAACCAAGTGCCGACCGAGACATTGGTGATGGAGGCGGAGAACCAGGAATCGCTGGCGATCAGATCGCCGCCGAGTCCATCATCGCGCAAAATTCGATTACTGGAAATCCCGTCGCCGGTGGAGGTGATGCAGAGAACTTGCAAGGGCGCGGAGGTGGCGGCGACATAAACCGTGACGGTAAAGGCATTACCCGGGAGGGGTTGGAACGGGCTCAGGGTCGGATTAAAGAGGCCGACGGCGGGCGGGGTGCCGGGTGAGCCGCCGGGGGCGCCGGCATACCAATTGCCGGCGGTATTGCCATAATTGGTGGAAGTGATGCGCTCCAGTGCGGGGCCATGTCCATCGGGGGCCAACGGCCAAGGGGCGGTTGATCCATAATCCACCCGATCCACCAGAATAAAGGGGATTGCGTTGGTATTGGGGGGGTCTGGCCGATAGAGGGCGAGGGTTTCTCCGGCGTTGCTGAGGCGGCCCGTCCAAGGGCCTAACACCTGACAGGTGGGCGGCAGTTGATACGCGGAGCGGAAGGCGACCAGATTTGAAGCGCCGGTCAGCAGGATCCGCTCGCCCGGGGCCATCCAGAGATTGGTAGGGAAATTAAAACCCACTCCCTGAGAGAGGATCCAGGTATTGGAGGGAATGGCTTCATCAAACAGCGGGACAGAATTGGAGGTGACATTGAGCAATTCGATGTATTCCTCTTCGGCAAGATCGTTCGGGGAATGATACATCACCTCACTGAAAACGACCGGGCCGACCCGGGGCAGGCTGTTGGAGGCGCCCTGACCCGTTCGAAAATAGTCCAGCGAAGCCGGGGGATTGGTGGTGCCGAGCGTGACGGACGCGAGCGTGACCCAGGCACCCGTTCCGTCGGGATAGCGGCCGAACGAGACCCCGTTGGCGGAGGCTTCAATTCCGGCGTAGTCGACGAAGCGGGTAAGGTTGCTGGCGGCATCGGCGGCGGTGAGGAAGGCTTCATCGCCCGCTTCGCTGAAGGCGAAGGGGACATTGCCGGGGAGGGGGGCATTGGTGCCGAATTGGTGTTGATAGAAGACGGCATAGCCGCCGGCGGAGACCACTGTATTGGTGATCCGGTATTTTTTGCGATAGAGGGGGTCATCGCTGAGATACCACCCATTCAGATTGATGGGTTGGGCGGACAGGTTGCGGACTTCGATGGCATCTTCCTGGGGCGGGTCGGTATGAATGAGAATTTCATTGATGACGAGGTCATTCAAGGCGCACAGATTGCTTTGTCCGGGAGTGCCCAAGAGGGCATCCGAATTACCCCAATTTGTGGCGATATCGCGGTTGGCACCGGCTGAGCGGAGAACCATGGACGCGCCCTGGCCCCGGACGCGATCCGGCCAATTACCGCCCACGGAATAAGTAAACGTGCAAAGCGTGACGCCCCCGGCGCTTTTAAGGGTTATTTTTTCGCCTTCATTGGCCAGTTGTCCGGAGTAGGACTGGGCGGCGAGGTTGGTGGCCAAGGGATATCGATTGGTGAAGGCGGTGCGATTGCGGGCGATGGCGAGATAGCGGTTGGACGCCAGGACCACCGCATTGGTAAAGGTGAGCGTGATGCCGGATGAAAAATTACAACCCTGCAGGTTATAATTGGTGCCCGGATTGAAGAGTTCGATAAACTCATAATCTTCCGTAGGCCAGTTCGTGACGATATTCGGCGGAGGCTGGAACATCAATTCGGAGATTCCGATGGATTGTCCGTTGGCTGAAATGCCCAGAGCGAGTACGGCCAGTCCGGTAAAGAAGGGGAGCCAATAGGTATGAAAATTTTGATTTCGCATAATTAGATGTATCGTCTCATTTTTAGAAGGAAACAGCAAGGCGATAGAGGCCGCCCAAATGCTCGCCTAAGATCGCATCGAGCGTCCCCGCGAGCCGTCCACCCGTGGCAGAAGGGCGCATCTGCGATTCGGTGCACAGAAACCGCCTAAAGGGCGTTTACCCCAACCGTTTTCAATCGATGTCGGCCTGCCCTTCTGTGGCGGGCGTCTGGAGAAGGAGGGGGCTGGATCCGCGGACGCCGGGCGCAGAGGCCCGGCCTGCATCAACGGGGAATCGGGTTGTGGGCGAAGCCCCACCTGGGGCATTTATCAGGAAATAGGCGAATTTGCACCGAATCGCAGATGCGCCCGGCCAGAAGGGTGTAAGACAAATTTCTTCGGCAACACTGCGGAAATGAGAACTCCGATTATTCTCACGCAAAGCCGCAAAGTTCGCCGAGGTCCTGATCGCCGCGCGACGAGCCCGCCGCCAGGCCAGCGGGTGCCTCGCGCGGCTGCTAGCT
>CAIJXV010000103.1 GCA_903824675.1 uncultured bacterium | reverse complement strand
TCCGCCGCGCCGATGATTCCGGAAACGGATCGGCGCGGCGGAGCGCGCCTCCCACTTTTCCGAAGCCGAGTGCCTTCTTAATGGGCGGAGACCGGGGTATCGGTTTCGGGCAGGGCGGCACCGCGCCCCCGGCGAAAGCGAGTTGGCGTGAAGCCCGTGTGACGCGTGAAGGCGCGCGAAAAATAGCCGGCATCCCGGAAACCCAGCCGTTCAGCCACTTGTTTAGAGGTGAGTTCGGTTTCTCGAAGCAATCGGGCGGCTTCCGCCATCCGCGACTTCAGGGCGTATTGCAGAGGGGTTGCGCCTTCCACCTTTTTGAACAGGTGCCACAGGTAGTCGGGCGATAGCCCACAGTGACAGCTGAGCGCTGCGAGACGCACCGGTTCGGCCGCATGAGATTGCAGATAGAGACGCGCCTGATGGACGATTCGGCGTTGGTGACTCGTGATCCCCAACGAGGAGTGTACCGCGCGCACGATCCCCAAACGACGCCGGATCTGCCAGATCAATTGAAGAATGGCGCCGTTGACGATTTCATAGGCGCCGCTGCGCGCGAGTTTGACTTCCCGGGTTATTCGCGCCAGGGTGGCCGCCAAGGATCCCTCCCGATCGCGGAATCGTTGCCGACGGGGTGTCTGATCGCGCTCGGCCAGTTTGCCGTTCGGGCCGGTCGCTGTCCAGAGTGTGAAATTCATAAAGGTGAATCTCAGGCCCGAACCGACCGATTCTTCCCGATGCCGCTGTCCCGGCAAAACAAAATAACTGTCGCCGGGTCCCGCGATGAAATCATGATCGTCGATCCAGACCCGGACCCGGCCGGAATGGATGAGGATCACTTCGTGGTCGTTTTCGTGGAGATGCTCAGGATAGGACCAGACCTTGCGGGTATTGACCCTGCCGACGCGAATGAAATAGGGCAATTCCGGATAACATTCCAGAACTTGATTGAACGCCAACGTGATGGCCGCGGGATCGGTTTCGTGGGGGGACCAGATTTTAATCTGAGGCATGGTTCAGGGCTCCCAGGCGCCGGATCGTCCTCCGGCAAGGCGATACAAGTCTATAACGTAATAGCGGAAAAGTACATGATAAAAACGGAAATGAACAGCATATTATAACTTGGTCAATGGGGGCCCATTTGCTAGTATATCTTAAAAGATTGATAGTGTATTTTGGGCTGTTTTTTAGGGGACGAGTGCCCTCTACCCCGATTTTGGAGCGGAAGAATGGGAACGGACGCTTTATCTGGGCGTTGCGCAAACGAGGAAATCGAATATGTTGTTTTGCAAACCTGAAGTCGCGATGAGCATTTCACCTCCGTTGGACCGAAAGATTACATTCGGCCAACACATCACTAAACGTGGAGTTTTGGCCTTGCTCGTGGCCGTGTTCGCACTCTGGGGCCTGACGACCGTTCAAGCGGGCGAAAAGGTCAGCGCCACGAACGGCAACTGGGGTACGGCGGCCACCTGGAGTCCCAGCGGCGTGCCGGTGCTCAACGATAATGTCACCATTGCCAATGGGCACACGGTGACGGTTGCCGCCGCCATTACGACCGCCATACCCAACAATCTGACCATCAACGCCGGGGGACAACTTACGATTCCGAATTTTGCCATGACGATCAATGGGGCCACCCTCGTCAATGGTTACGTAAAACACACCAGCGCGACCGGGGTCAAAAATTTCATTGGTGACGTGACGATCAATAGCGGTGGGTTTTGGGAAGAAACCGCCGCCGCGATTGTTACGTTTGGAGGAAATTTAAAGAACGACGGGGCCTTGACAGCCGGGGGGGGCGCGCATACTTTCTCCGGCACCAATAAGACTTTAAGCGGGACCAGTGGGATCTCCATCCCGACCATCAACATCAGTGGCATCTATCAGAACGACGGCACCCTGTCGGTGGCCACCTCACTGCTCGGCACGAACACGCTGACCCAAGGGTCCGGGGCCATATTGAATCTGGGCGGAACATCCCTCCTCACAAACCTGAACGCGTTGGCCAATATCAACTCCGTTAATTATACCGGCGCCGCCCAGATCGTGAAGGCCGCCTCTTACTACCACCTGACGCTGGCCAATAGTGGCGCAAAAACTTTGACCGGGGTTTCAAATATCACCGGTAACCTGACCTTGAGCGGGACCGTGACGGCGACCACGGCGAGCAATCTGGGCATCGGTGGCAATCTGGATATCGGGGTCGGAACCCGGCTCACGGAAGGCGGCTACACCTTTACGGTGACCGGGACGACCGCTGTGGCCGGTACGTTACTCCACAGTACGGCGACCGGAGTGAAAACCTATATCGGCGATGTGACGATCAACAGCGGCGGCGGTTGGACTGGATCGGTATCCACCACGGAATTTTCACTGGCCGGGAATTTGGTTAACAACGGGTCCCTGACGGCCACGAACGGCAACTATACCTTCACCGGGACCGGTAAAACCATCGGCGGGGCCAATCCGATCGTCATTTCGCGAGTTACGGTCAATGGAACCTATGCGAACAACGGCACCCTGATTGTGTCGAATACGCTGGCGGGTGCCGGCACGCTGACGCAAGGGGCGAACGCCACGCTCACCCTCGCCGGACCGACGAATACCGCGATTACGATTGCCGTGCTGAACGCTTCAGATAACGCCAATACCGTCAACTACACGGGGGGAACCCAGACGGTGGGCACCGTGACGTATCGTAACCTGACCCTCACCGGTACAGGGGCCAAGACCCTGACGGGGGTAACGGTGAACGGGATTCTATCGATGGAAGGCACGGCCACCGCCACGGTCGCCCTGGCATACGGCTCCGCCGCTACGCTTCAGTATAACACGACTGCTTCGCGGACCAACGGATTGGAGTGGATCACGCCTTTTAATGGGACCGGGGGTGTCATCATTACCAATACCGGGACGATCACCTTGAATGCCGACAAGGTTCTTGGGACTTCCGTGCCGCTGGCCATCAAAAGCGGGTCCACGCTGGCCTCTGGAAACTTCAAGTTGACCTTGGGTGACGCGTTCAACAATAACGGCACCTTCACCGCCGGGGAGGGGACTGTTGAATTGAACGCGACCGGTCCGCAAAGTCTCCCCGCCGGCGTCTATTATAATGCCATTTTCTCCGGCAGTGGCGCGAAGTCCATCGTTGCCGGCACGGCATTTACCGCGGGTTTGAGCATTGCGCCTTCAGGCGACGCCACGGCCCATATCGGGGATGGACTCAACATCGGCGTCGGTATTCTGACGCTGGGGGGAGTGGGTCAGAATAAAGGGACTTGGGGATCGACCAGTGCGCCGGGTGCCGCCAATCAAAATGACACCTTCTTTGCCGCGACCACCGGTTATCTGACCGTTCTAAACGATACGCGACCCAATGTGGTCACCTGGCGGGGGAATGGGGACTGGTTTGCGGACACCGGCAACTGGGCGAACGGTATTCCGGGTCCGGGTTCCAATGTTTGGATCGCGTCGGGTACTGTGATTTTGACGAATGTCACCCCTCTGCTCGCGGATATCACTTTAGGCACAGAGGGCTTGACCAATCTGGCAACCCTGGTCTTTACGAATTGGACCACGATTCTGAATGCCAGCAACGTGACGGTTTTGAGCAATGGGGTCATGACCCTGCCCGCCGCCTTCACCAATGCGGGGATGTCCAACCGCATCTATGTGGTCTGCACCAACTTTACAATGGAAAATGGCGCCACGATCGATGCGCGCGGCAAAGGCTATCTGGGACGCTTTCGCACGGCGGGGTACGGTCCGGGCGGGGGATCCACGACACCCAGTGGCGCGGGACATGGCGGGATGGGACTCGGGGTGGGACCGGGTATCATGTATGATTCTACCAATGCGCCCATGGCTCCGGGTAGCGCCGGAGGAGTGGTAGGCGCCGGTGGCGCAACGGCAGGTAATGGAGGTGGGGCGGTTTTTATCGATGCTTCAGGCGCCGTTTCGATCAACGGCACGATTAACGCAAATGCGACCGCGGCGACGGCCGGAGACGGAGGCGGCGGGTCTGGGGGATCCATTTACATCCGGTGCGGCACTTTTGCGGGGAATGCCATCGGTTTATTGACCGCTCAGGGCGGTGGGCCTGCAGCGTATGCGGGCGCCGGGGGGCGCATCGCTGTGGAGTACAATCCGCTTCAGCAAGCCGTTCAGCCGGTTCCGCAGGTGAAGTTCAACACGATGCCGGGAGGGGGATATCTGGCAGACGGAATGGGAAGTCTGTATTTGCCCGACTCCACGTGGATCATCGCACCCTTTCTTAAATTTGAAGGCACTTGGTTCTTCGGTCCCCTTACGAATTGGACCTGTTCCAGTTTTGCGCCGAGCAACTCCATTGGGTTCGGCAATACGAATTTTTCCCTGATCGTGACGAACGATCTGGTTCTGGATGGCGCCATCAGCCTGGGGTTGCCGGCCTATTCGCAACTGCACTGTTCGAATCTCATTCTAACCAACGGCGGGTCGTTCACCGTTTATGCGGGTCTCGTCCCTACACCCACGAACGCATTGACGACCAATGCCTACGGCGCGCTCGTCAGCGTTTCGAACACGATAAGCCTTGCCACCAATTCCTGGATATATCCGTATTCCCTGTTCTCTCCCTACACGGGAGTCAAAAATACAAACGGAAGTTCCGTCCTTTTTGAGTCCAGCAACGTCACCATCGCCGCCGGAGCCGGATTCAATGCGGATGGCAAAGGGCATCCGGGTGGCACGAGCAAAGCGGCTAGCACTTGGGGCAACGGGCAAGGAGGGAGTTCCGGCCGGGGTTGGGGCGCCTATTCGCCTCTTTCCGCCGGTTCGCATGGCGGGTTGGCCAGTGCGAGCGGAGGCGGGACCTATGGATCGAGCAATGCTCCGACTTTTCCGGGAAGCGGCGGTGCGGCTGGGTGGACGGGTTCAGGCGCCGCGGGAGGGGGTTCGGTCCGGATCCAGGCAGTGGGAACGGTTGAGGTTAATGGAACCATAACGGCCAACGGCGGCACCCCAATCTTGCAGAGCTGCGGGGGATCGGGCGGGTCCATCTTCATTGCGGCTAAAACTTTCAAGGGCGCCGACACGGCCAGTTTGATGGCAGAGGGTAGCGACAGTGGTTCCACCTATATCGGTGGTGCCGGCGGCCGGATCGCAATTGCTGTCAACATGAGCAAGGCCGATGTGGATAAACTTCTGACCGGGCAGACCGTGGACGGACTGACCGTCTATGCCCCGCCCCACTCCGGTTTCGATGGCGCGATTTCAGTTACGAACGGCCAGTCTCAAGATACCACCTATCCGCAACCGGGTACGGCGTTGTTTGAGACGACCAGCGCGGGTGGTTCGTTCTCGTTCTCGATTGTCGGCAGTCCGGGGCCCTATGGCGTTCCCATACCACAGGACTACGGCACGTATCTCAGCATTTCCGAGGGAACCCGGATCACCAATTCGGTCGTCACGCCGGCGAACGAAGCCGATGGAGTGCGTCGCGCCTGCATTGGGTGGGAACTCCGGGACACGGGCGGCGGCCTAATAGACAGCCAGGCGACCACACAAGCGGTCTTCGATTTGACCGGTGACCGGGTATTGACCTGGCTCTGGACCAACGAGTACTACCTGACCGTGCGCGAGACCACCGGTGGAACCGTGAACTCGAACTTGTACAATGGTTGGTATACCAATGGCCTGGTGGTGTCCGGCATCGCTGCTTCAGCCAATTCGGGCTATACCTTCGCCGAATGGGTGGATGATGTTCCGGTGGCCAGTCGATATAATTCTTCGATCACTTTAACCCTGGATCAACCGCGGACGGCGACGGCCATTTTCTATTCCCAGACCGGAGAGACCCGGGTTTGGTCAGGCACCGGTTTCTGGGAAAACAGTGCGAACTGGGCCCCTTCCGGTATGGCCGGGCCGTTGGATACGGCGATCCTTCGTTCGGGTACCACCCTGATGAGCCGCGCACGCACGGTGGACCGCCTGACCATCAGCAATACCGCCTCGCTGATGTTCGCGAACTGGACCACGGTTTTGACGGGGAATACCGTCATGGTTAGAAGCGGGGGGCGCATTGACTTGGCCTCGGCTTTCACCAATGCGGGGATGTCGAATCGGATTCATATTGTGTGCCAGACAATGACCATCGAGACCAATGGCCAGATCAATGCGACGGCCAAGGGTTATGCGGGTAGTCTCACCCGGGGGGGCAGGGGGTCAGGTCCTGGCTGGGGTGATTCCGGTGGCGGGGGCACTGGGGGGGGCGGGTCCTATGGCGGGCAGGGCGGATATTCTGCCGTGACCATCACCGCCGGTGGCGGAATTTATGGTGACACGAACGCGCCCTTCGCACCCGGTAGCGGCGGCGGCACCGATTGGAATATTTTGGGCGGAGCTGGAGGCGGCGCCATTCGGTTAATCGCCAATGACGCGATGATTCTGGATGGTTCGATCGTGGCGAACGGACAGGATGGGTTAGGCGGGGCCGGTTCCGGCGGGGCGATCTATATTACCTGCGGCACCTTTTCCGGCGGAACCAATGCCTTGCTGTCTGCGCGTGGGGGAAATTCAAGTTCAGGTAATGGGGGTGGTGGGGGCGGTGGACGCGTGGTTGTTAACTATGGAGGCGGGCGATTAGGTGCCTACGAACTCTATCCGCGGGACTATCTCGGATCAAACTCGGTGACGAAGGGCACGGGAACCGGTGGCGATGGACAGCCGGGCACGATCAAGTGGTTCGGTCCCTCATCACGGGGCTCGATTTTTGCTGTTTGGTGAAGGGGAGAGAGCGGATTGTTGGGGGTTAGGTTTAACAATGTGGGAGGCGCGCTCCTCCCACATTGGCCTGCAGCAGTTCACTGCCGCCTCGAGCTGCTGTTCAGTTGAAAAGTAAGTTACCGAAAAGTGATCCGATCAAGAACGAAGGGATTCGCCCTCCAAAGAAGAACTATCCATCTTGTATAGATTGACGCTTGGAGGGCGAGAGTCCCCGCGAGCCGTCTATCCGCGGCCCGATGAGGGCGGGGTCCGTGTCGGCGCATTGACTCGCCGGGCGACGAAAGGTATAAGGAACTCATGAGTAAGATGCTTTTAATGGTGGGGGTGGTCATCTTTGTTTTTGTGAATCTCGTCCATCTTGTAGCGTTGGTTAAGAAAGACAACGGGATCATGGATGGCGCCTGGGGATTGGGATTCATTTTTGTTACACTCTTCGCCTTGGGGATGGGGGATGGCCTTGATGCACGCCGGATCCTGCTGGGCTCGCTCGTACTGGTTTGGGGTGCCCGGCTGTCACTGCATATCGGGATTCGTAATGCCGGTCGGGCGGGAGAAGATTTTCGGTATCGGAACTGGCGCGAAACCTGGGGTCGTTGGTTTTACGTGCGCAGTTATTTCCAGATTTACCTATTACAGGGCACGGTCATGTTCCTGGTGTGCGCACCGATCTGGCTGGTGAATGCGCGCCGGGGTGGCCCGCTCAACGGGCTGGATGCACTGGGAGCGGCCGTTTGGCTGATAGGTTTCGGGTTTGAAGCCATCGGCGATTACCAGTTGTTGAAATTTATGCGCAATCCCGCGAGCAAGGGGCGGGTGATGCGCACCGGGGTATGGCGGTTCACGCGTCATCCCAATTATTTCGGCGAAGCGACGCTCTGGTGGGGTTGTTTTCTGATCGCTTTAAATGTGCCGGGCGGCGGGTGGGCGTTGATCAGTCCGGTTTTGATCGATTTCCTTCTCTTATACGTTTCGGGTATCCCCATGCTCGAGGCCAAATACAAGGACAAGCCGGAATACCAGGATTATCAAAAAACCACGAGTATGTTTTTTCCGTGGTTTCCGAAGAAGTCCTAGCCATGCAGTCCCGGATCATTAACGTCATCGTGTTTCAAGCCGGTTGGTTTGCGTG
This sequence comes from uncultured bacterium, assembly GCA_903824675.1. Classification (GTDB taxonomy): domain Bacteria; phylum Verrucomicrobiota; class Kiritimatiellia; order CAIKKV01; family CAIJXV01; genus CAIJXV01. Next base: position 63,412 of record CAIJXV010000103.1, on the reverse strand, counting down.
TGTATGGGGGGGCGCGCACGACCTGACCCTGCTCGCTGTAGCCGCCGCAAGCATGGTTGTCGGGCTGAGTTTATGGCGATCGAATGCCGACCGGCTCAGCGATTTAAAATTAGTTCTGGTGGTCGCAGGGATTGGATGGTGCGTCGATTCCGTGCACCTCTATTTTGGAGTTTTTGCCCTGATCGGGGTGCCTCGATTTCCCTATTTATGTCCACTCTGGTTGGTGGCGCTCTGGGCGGCGTTTGGAACGACCCTGCGCGGATCATTGAATTGGCTCGCGGGCCGCTATGCGCTGTCGGCCCTGCTGGGGGCGGTGGCCGGCCCGATGAGTTATCTAGGGGGGGCCCAAATGGGTGCCGTAATCCCCCATCCCAACCGTGTTTTTACGGTGGTCGCACTGGCGGCGGGGTGGGCGATCGTGATGCCGTTATTGGTCTGGCTGGCGCAGGGCCGGGCGAAGTCAGGAGGGGCAACATGAGGCGGTGGGGCTTACTCAGGAGGGTGGCGGTCGGGTTGCTTCTGGCGTGCCTTTCGCTCCCGGCGGCATCCCTGCCGACTTCGTTGAGCGAGAAACAACCCGAACTCCGAGCGATTGGGAAGGCGACTCTGCACTGGTTCGGATTGCATGTCTACGACATTGAGTTCTATGCCCCGGAGTCCACTTATTCCAGTAAGGGGCCTGCGGCGCTCAGCATCCGCTATAACATTTCGATCAAACACCACCGGCTGGTGGAAACCACGCGCAAGGAATGGCAGCGGATGAAACGGGGAACGGCGGTTCAACGTGACGCTTGGGCCCAACAGCTTGAGGCCCTCTGGCCGGATGTGAAATCCGGCGACCGCCTGACCGCCTTCCAACAGCAGACGGGCCCGGCTCTGTTTTATCTGGGTGATCGCCTGCTTGGAGAAATGGCGGATCCTGAGTTTGGCCCGGCCTTTTTTGCCATCTGGATGGATGCGGACTGCCGTTATCCAAAGATTCGGGCGGAGTTGTTGGGAAACGGAACCGATGTGAAAAAGAAGGTGAAACCATGAAACGTTTGATTTGTCTGATCAGTGCCGGTTTGATGTGTGGGGGCTGTGCGGCGGTTTCTCCGCGGCAGTATCAAGCGGAACAGCCGGTCCTCGACCTGCGCAGTTATCTGGAGGGTCCGTTGGAAGCCTGGGGGATGTTCCAGAACCGGAAGGGGGAGGTGGTGAAACGGTTCCACGTCAAGATGGTCGGTACGTGGAGCAACAACGTCGGTCGGTTGGAAGAGGATTTCGTTTACTCCGATGGCGCCACGCAGCGGCGCGTCTGGACGATTACCCGGCTGGATGACCACCATTATACCGGAACGGCGGACGATGTGGTCGGGGTCGCGCAGGGCGAGGCCTTCGGCAATGCCCTGAACTGGCGTTACACGTTGGCCCTGCCGGTCGGCAAGAAGGTCTACAACGTGAAGTTCGACGACTGGATGTTCCTGATGGACGATAAAATCATGATCAACCGCGCCACCATGAGCAAATGGGGCTTCCGGTTGGGCGAGGTCACTCTGGCATTTCAGAAACAGCGCAACGAGAAGTGATCGTTGTCAGATGCCCCAAACAGATCTCGGAGCGATTGTTCCAAGTCACCGACGATCTACGGATGGCCGAGGGTGTGGTTGATACTCCTGTTCAGATCCAGCCGATAGGCTATCCGTTCATTGGCGTCGGGTCTCGGTTTATCAGAGATTCGAGGACGACCATTCGCTGACCTTCATCTCGACGACCTGCTGAAAATGTGTGACCAGCACATACGTCTCGACGTCCACACCGCATAAGGCCGTCGAGGACGATTGGGCGAAGGACTCCAGATGTGGATGCTTCCGGAGAAAAGCGCTGAGCAACTCCGATTCCTGCTTGTCTCCGATTTCGGCGGCCCGGCCCAAGATCGTCACCGCCGCCCCGGCGCTGAAATCCTCCTCAGAGTGCGTACGGCTGTCGATCAGCAGAGACACATCGGGCGCCTCGGTCAGGTTGTGGTATTTCGTCGTCGCGCGACGGGTCACGAACGCGATGCGCCGAAGATCTTCGGAAGCGACAAAGGCCACGAGACTGGTGTAAGGATGTTTTTTTTGCTGGGTCGCCACGACGGCCAGACGCTGTGTCGTGAGCAGCGTTCTCAGCGTGTCGAGGGCGATGGGTGAGGATTGCATCAGGGCGCCTCTGTATTCGTAAGCCGCCCACCAGTCCGATTCGTCCGCCCGACGGCAGTCGTAAGCGGTTGGTTTTTCAGCACCCTCCGGATATAGGCCGGTATGTCGAACTTGGACTTGCAGCCATTGTAGCTCATGTAGCGGATCTTGCCGAAGACCGGACGCTCGCCCCACGCGCGGTCGTGGACGCCGCCGATGGACCAGGCCGCTCCCGCGTAGCCGTTCGGATCGCGCCCGTCGATTTCATACCGATCGTTCAGGTCGATCACCGTCTGTAGGGCTTCCTCGGGTGACCGGGTCCATTCCAGGATCTTCTTGGCCCAGTACATGCGCAGGTAACTGTGCATCTTGCCGCTTTGCACCATCTCCTGTTGGGCCGCGTTCCAAAGGTCGTCGTGCGTCTCGCCCGCTTCGAGGCGGTCGCGCGGGTACCCGTAGGGCCGCGCATCGCGCGCATGGTCGGATAGCGTTCGCCGGGCCCAGGCGGGGAAGCCCTGAAACGTGTCGTAGTGCGGGTTGTAGAGACAGAAGTTGTCCGCGAGCTCGCGCCGGACGATCAACTCCTCCAGGAAAGCATCCCGGGCGGCCGGGGCGGCCCCGGCCGCATTGACCTCCAGCGCCACCCGCTGGGCGGAGACCTGTCCGAAGTGGAGGTACGGCGACAGGTGCGACAACCCGTCGACGGCAGGATTGCGGCTCGCTTCCGGATAACCGTTGAGTTTGTTTTTGAGGAAATCCCGCAGGACCCGCAGCGCGGCGGTGGAACCCGGGGTGAGACCCAGCACTTCGCCGACCGACCGGTCGACCCGGAGGCTTTGTTGGACGGCGACCCAGTCCGCGGGGCCGGGGTCTTGCGGCCAGGCATACGGGTGACGCCGCAGGGCCGGGATGGGCGTGAGGAAGTCCGGCAGCAACTTGCGGAGCTTCGGACGCAGTGTGTAGGCGCCGTACTCCTGCTTCGGTGAAGCGTGCCACGCGGGGACGATGTTGTGGGCGTCCACCTCGACCGCCGGCACGCGCAGGGCGGCGGCCACTTCCGTGCGCCAGCCGGTCTTGATGCGCAGAGGGTCAAAGTCCGTGACCACCAAACCCGCCCCGATACGCCGGGCAAAGGCGGGCACCTCGCGACCGGGATCGCCCCGCAGCAGGACGAAGCCGATGGCCCGGTTTCGCAGTGCCCGTTCGGTTTCGGCGAGTCCGCGCAGCATGAATCCGTACTGGCGCAGCGTGGCGCCGAGAAAGACCGGCGCAAGGCAGAAGGCGGTTACGAGGGGGACTCCGCGGGTGCACGCCTCCCTTTGCGCGTGAAGGAGCGCCCAGTTATCATCGGCGCGCTGGTCGCGGCTCATCCAGTAGAGCACCGGACCGGGCGCCGCTTCCCCGCACCCGTTCAGGGAGCGGATCCGTTCCGGGCGAAGGGTGGGTGGCAGGACTTTACGCATGGTTGCGAAGCTTCAACTCCATCGGATGAGGGTTGAGGTAGTATTGGTCCTTGAGATACTCGATGCCGTGTTTTTCCACGTAGTGCTTCAGCATCGTCACCGGCACGACCAGCGGCACGAGTTCCCGGTGGTAGTCCTCAATAATGCCGGCCAACTCATTCCGATCCGCGTCGTCCACGACCTCGCGCAGGAATCCCAGCATGTGCTGGAGGATGTTCGTGTGCTTGCGGACCGTCGCCAGGGTCTTGAGCGCCCGCATCAACTTGGCCTCGTACTGCGGGATGTGCGCGCGCGCCTCCCGGGCCTTTAGCCCGGCCAGCTCCCGCCCCATCTCCCGCATCAGCGTCTCGTGATGCGACTGGATCAGCAGCTTGTTCCGCGCGTGAAACGTCATCAGCGTTGCGAGGGTCGGGTGGGCGCGCAAGGCCTGGCGGAAGCGCCAGAGGGTGAACACCCGCTCGATGAAGTTTTCACGCAGGTCTGGATCGTTCAGCCGCCCTTCGTCTTCGCACGGCAGGGTTGGGAAATGCGCCAGGAAGGCTTTTGCGAACAGGCCCGGCGCCTTGCCGGAAAAACCTCCCTGCCCGTTGTAAACCTTGACGTTCTCCATGCCGCTGCTGGGCGAGCGGGACTTGAAGATGAAGCCGCCCAAGTCTTCCGGCTCCAGTTCGATGACGCGCTTCGCGGACCAGGCCGTCAGGCGGTCCGTGTGATCAATACCGGTGCGGGTCGTCACGAGCCGGGGATGGGCGGGGTCGCCGACCAGGTGCATGGACTCGCGCGGAACGCCGAGACCGCACTCGACCTCGGGGCAGACGCCGACGAATTCAAAATACCGGCCGAGCGTGTCAGTGATGAAATGATCGAGTTTATGCTGCCCGTCGTACCGGACCGGCTCACCGAGGAGGCACTTGCTGACACCGATCTTGATTTTGTCCATGACCATCCTTTCCGTAACGGGTCAGTCCTCACGTGTCTGGAATCGGGATAGCAGCATTGGAATTCTCCGCGGAGGAGCGGTCTACTTCGCCGGTGAGTCGCCGCGTGTTTCGTTTGAGATGGGGAGTTCGCTTCGCGCCGCCCATTCCGTCCAACCCGCATCATACCAGCGCACATTCGTATACCCCAGTAGATGCTTCAGCACGAAGAAAGACTGGCTGGCCTGGTGGCCGGTGCGGCAGTGGACAATGACTTCCGTATCCTTCGACGGGATCATCCGGGCGTAGTCGGCGGCCAGCGCCGCCAGCGGCTTGAAGGTGACGACCTTATTGGTTCCCGAAATGACGTCCTCGGTATACGGGCGGTTGATCGCGCCGGGGATATGACCGGCACGGGCCTCGTCGGACTTCTTTCCTGTGAAGAAGTCCGCTGGCCGAACATCGATGATCGCGGTGTCGGGTTTGCCAATCCTGGACGAAACAAAGCGGTAGTCCACGGTGAAAGGATCGGCAGCCGGCTGCGCCGGGTAGCTTGATGCCGTCACGGCTGGCAAAGCGGCGTCCGTGGGTCGTCCCTCCTGAGCCCACTTGGCATAGCCGCCGTCCAGGATGGCGAAGTTCAGGTGTCCCAGCCGCTCGAACCCCATTCCAACCAGGGTGGCGTCATGGACCTTGTCGCCGGTGACGACCACGATGGCATCCGCAGGATTCAGGCCCAGCAGCGAGAACTGAGCTGCCAGCATCGGGGCGGGCAGAAGCATGGACGGAACGCCGCCCAGGTTGCCCCGAAGGCTTTCCACGTTGAGGCTGAGTGAGCCCGGAATGTGAGAGGTGTTGTACTCCGGCTGAGGCCTAAGATCGAGGATCTTGAGGCCGGGCGCTTCAAGTCTGGCGGCCAGCCAGTCGGTTTCGACAACGCGCGGTTTGGCTTCGTTTCCCGGCGGCGAGGCGATGCCGGCCCGGGCGGGAAGGGGGGCGGGCGCAGTAAAGAACGCGCGCCAGGCGTTGATCCGGGCGGCGGCTGGAGCCGACACCGGTTCCGGCCGCAACGAGACGGGCTTGAGACAGCGATCCCGGAATCCCTGGAGACCGTCCGTGAGCAGGTAGACGTTGCCGAACCCCTGGCGCTGAAGCGAATCACGGGCCTGGGCGGGATGGGTCATGCCGTTCGAGTACAGAACAATCCGCCCCTGGTTCTTGTGGGGCTGAAGCGTCTCCGCCAGTTGGGGCAAGAGCACATGGATGGCACCGCGGATGTGAAAGGCGTTGAACTCGGCCGCTGGCCGCACATCCACGAGCACCAGATCCGGGTCTCCTGCCATCAGGCGATCGGCCAACGCCTCCGGCTCGATGTGGTCGCGCGCCCGGTCGACATCGGCCATAAGGGTCTTTTCTTCAGGGGCGGTCACCCCGATGGTGCCCGGCTTTTCGTCGGAACTTTGGGAGGCGGCGGGTGACAACACGAACAGGCCGGCCGCCACAACCACGAGGGCCAGGCTGAACGCCTTGAGGAACGGGGTGCCCAGATACGTGGAACAGCCCGTGCGTGCCTTCTCTGCCCATTCGACCAGCCAGAATGCGACCACGGCAACGAGCGTGAAAGCCAGGATGAACGCATTTCGCGATATGCCCAGAGAGTCGTAAGCCATCTGCACGCCCTGGTCCCCCGCCGTGTACAGCGAGCGGATTACGGGAAAGAGTTCGTTGAACAGGATGCTTCCCCCGACCGTGCCGACCAGGAATACGAACGCGTCGATCCGGCCTGCGGCCATGCCGGCCGCCGCGGTGCCGGGGCACCATCCGCCCATGGCGAATCCTACGCCGAACAACAGGCCGCCCATGATCTGCGCGCCGTAGACGGTTGGCATGAGGAAGATCTGGTCCAGGTGAATCCAGTCGAAGGCGACCAGATAGGACAGGCCCAGCAGGGCGGTGATGAGCGCCGAGAACATCACCTTCACGACCGCCATGTCGGTGAAGTAGAAGACGCCGGCCAGGCGCCTTGAACTGCTGAAGCCGGCCCGCTCCAGCGCAAAGCCGAAACCGATCCCAATCAATAAGGCCAGGAAAAAGGCCGTCGGCGTGCCGAGCGTGTCAAGGTTATACAGCGTATTAATCATGCCATTGCCTCCGGACGAACCAGGCGGTGGCATAGCCGCTGGCAAAAAGGCAGAGCATGAACACGAGGCTGCCGGTGAGCAGCAGAGCCCCTCCGCTGAGCGCCTGACCGGAAGTGCATCCCTGGGCCAGGCGGCTTGCGAATCCGACAATCACACCGCCCGCGAGGGTGTACCCGAGTCGGCGACTCACGGACGACGCGGCTCCTCGCTCGACCTGGATGCGCACGCGATGGGCCAGGAGCGCCGAGAAAAGCGCCCCCAAAAAAGTGCCCGCAAACATGAAGACCAGGTAATAGTTCAGAGGACTGGCGCCCCATTTGCCGAAGTATTCGCTGCCCAGCGTATGGGGCGCCGAAAGGCACATCGAGACCGAAGCTCCGATGCGGGCGATCCCGCCCGACGCTCCCAGTCCCGCCCCGAGAATCACGAAGGAAGCCAACAGCACAAGCCCGAGCAAAACCCCGGCCAGATAGGGGTTTGAATAGGGTTGAGAACCCATAGTTGCTTTATCCGTATTCGTTTGCATGTCCCTTCCTTTCAGCATCCGGCGCTCTTCTTTTTGGGCGGTTCAGGAGCCGGCGCCGCCGCCGGTGCCGCTGCGGGCGCGGCCGGCTTGACAACGGGCGCCGGCAGGGGTGAACCGGAGGATGGCGCCGATATTTCGGACTCGCTCCAGTAGGCTTCCAGCCCGCCAAAAAGCACCTTGATGGGGCGTGCCGTCTTCTGCGAAAGAATACCGCCCACGGCCATGGCCAGGGAACCGTCGCGGTCCACGATCACGAGCGGAACCGCGCCGTTCAGGTAGGCGGGATTGGCGATCACGTCGGCGATGTCCGCATTCCTTGCGCCCGGCAAACTGAAGTCGGCAAACTGCGCCGCAGGTCGCACGTCCACCAAGTCGAACGTGCCAGGCAGGTCCATGATCAGTCGCTTGAGTTCCGCGGAGGCAATACGGTCCGGCAGCCTGACGGCCCGCGCCGGGGTGGCGGCCGTCTCGTGTCCGCCTCCGGTGGCGCCCAGGGTCGGCAAACCGGCCGAGATCCAGGCCTCGCTGCCGCCTTCCATGTTGACCACGTCCTTGAAGCCCTGCTTGAGCAAGACCGAAGCCCCCATGCTGGAGCGGTAGGCGGAGTTGCAGACCGTCAGCACCGGCATGTCTTTGGAAAGCCGCTTACTGTCGGTAAACATCTTGTTGATCGGGATGTTGAGCACATTGCCAATGCGCAACGCCATCCACTCGCTCGGGAGCCGCACGTCCACGACAATCGGAGCGGTGCCGGCTTGCATCTGCCGGTACAGATCCTGGGGCTTCAAGAGCTTCAGGGATCCGACGGGCAACTGGGCCTGTTTCCACGCCTCCAAGCCGCCCTGGAGGAAGCCGGCGGGCGTGTCATAACCGATCCGCTTCAGGCGGAAAGCCGCCTCGCGCACCTCGTCGTCCGAGCCCGCGAGAACAAAGGATTCCCCCCACGGGACCATGATGCCGACCCACGTCTCGAACCGGCCCCTGATGCCGATGCTGATCGCGCCCTGCGGATGAGCGGTGGCGAACGCCTTCGCGTCGCGGACGTCGATAATCCACGCGCCCTTCTGCCCCTGGGCGAGCACCGCGGCGGCGGGAAGGGCCGCTGGCGTGGTGTGGTCCCAATCCACGAGGGGCGGGCCATCGTGATTCATTTTGGCGTTGTGCTTGAAGTACTGCGGGGCATCCGGCAGGCCGTCAATAACGGCCATCACATAGGACAGCAGGTCCTTGTGCTGAAGATAGACGTTCTCCCGGCGTTGTTCTCCGATCGTGGAAACCGGCTTATCGCTCAGATGGGCGCCGCAGAGGGATCCTGCGCCGTGGGCCGGGAAAAACTTCGTGTCGTCGGGGAGTTTGGAGAGTTTATCCTTCCAGGAATGGAAGCCCATTTCGGCCAGCGCGGCGGCGCTCATGCCCTCGCCCATCAGGTCGGGACGGCCCACGCTGCCGATGAACAGGGTGTCGCCGGTGAGGAGCATTCGGGGTTTGTTTTCAGTCGCCGGGCAGTATACATACAGGCACGTCCCGTCGGGGGTGTGGCCGGGCGTGGTCACGATCACGCCGCGGACCTCGCCGAACGTGATGGCGTCGCCGTCCTTGACGGGCTTGTGCGCAAAACCGGCCCGGGTGGCCTCGTTCATGACAATCTCTGCGCCGGTGGCCTTTGCGAGTTCGGCATGCCCCGCCACAAAATCGGCGTGGGAGTGAGTCAAGTAGACCCGAGTGATCTTCAAACCCAGTTCCTGTGCGTCTTTCAGGTAACGGCTGATATCGCGGGCAGGATCAATAATCAGCGCCTCGCCGCCACTGCCGATCAGGTAGGAGTAGTGCGAAAGGACCGCCAGGTTATACTGCCGGAAGACAAAATTGGGCGTCTTCTGTTCGGTCTCCCGGACGATTTGAACGCTGGCGGCCTCGTCGCCATGCGTTGCGGCCTCCGCGTCCCCAGGCAGGCCAGCCGCTTGCGCGGAAACGGCGGCCAGCAGGATTCCCACCGACAGGCACTTGGCCAGATCAGTCCTTTTCATGCAGTACTCCTTTCGGTTGAACAGAGTCAATCCGTATCACAACCCGAACTGCATGGCAAGCCCCGCCACGGCCATAGCGTAGTCACAAATGGTAATGATGACGCATCCTCCTGCTCGGGGGCGATATCGGAATCGAATTCCCGGCGTTTTCATCGATTCCGATAGGGAGGCTTTGCCCTTGCTGATCCTGCGCGTGGGGGCCACCGAATGGGATTCCACTTGCCGAGCGAGAACAGGCGCGGGGCAATGAGCTTACGCACTGTTTCGGTTAGAAAAACGCCGACACCCAGGGTAATCGCGATGATCCACTCATGTCCGTCCATCGGCACCGTGTTGAACGGCAGGTGCAGAAACGGCAGATGGATCACGGCCACCTGCAGGGCAATGGCAATCGCCAGAGCCAGCAGCAACGGACGGTTGCGCAAGACACCGAGCCGGAAGATGGTCAGTTCGTCCGATCGCGCGTTGAAGGCCACGAGCCATTCGAAGACCACAATGGTGCAAAAAGCGAAGGTGCGCGATTCCTGCAGGTTGTGGTGTTGCAAGGTCCAGGCAAACAGCAGGGTGACTCCGACGCCCAGCAGTGCCGCCAGAAAGCCGCTGCGCAGCAGCAGTCCGGGATACAAGAGTCCCACGCGCGGATCGCGGGGGGCCTGGCGCAGTTCGAACCCCGTGCGGGGCTCCAACCCCAACGGAATGGCCATGATCGAGCCGGTGAGCAGGTTGATCCACAGAATCTGAAGCGGTTCGAGCGGCGCGACACCCAGGAAGAAGACGCACAACATCAGGGCCAGCAATTCCCCGAAGCAAGTGGTCAGCAGGAAGAACGTGACGTTCCGCAGGCGATTGAATATGGAACGTCCTTCCTCGACCGCCGCCAGAATCGAGGCGAAGTTATCGTCGGCCAGGACCAGGTCGGCGGCTTCCTTGGCCACGTCGGTGCCCGTGATGCCCATGGCGATGCCGATATCGGCGGTTTCGAGCGCCGGCGCGTCGTTGACCCCGTCGCCGGTCATGGCCACGACTTCGCCCTGTCGCTTGAAGGCCTGGACGATTCGCAACTTGTGCAGCGGCTCGATGCGGGCGAAGACCGAGGTGTCGCGAACGACGTCATCCAGTTCAGCCTCGTTCATCCGGCCGACTTCCGCGCCGGTCACGGGGCGGCCTTCGGGCAATCCGATGCTGCGGGCGATCGCGGTGGCGGTGGTCGGGTTGTCGCCCGTGATCATGACGGCCCGGATGCCGGCCTCCTGGAATTGGCGTACGGCCGCCGCCGCTTCCGCGCGGGGCGGATCGCTCATCCCGGCCAGGCCGAGGAATGTCAACCGCCCGCGCAGCGACTCCTCGCTGAGTTCGCCCGGCTGGCCGGTATAGTCGCCATAGGCCAGGGCGATGACGCGCAAGGCGGACCCCGCCAGGTGATCGGAGGCCTTGAGAATCGCCTGGCGCGTTTCCTCATCCAGGGGCTCCGAGCCGCCGGGACAGGCGCAGTTCGCGCTCATCGCCAGCACGCGCTCGGGTGCGCCCTTGACAAAGAGCACCCGTTTACCGGAGTTGGAATGGAGCGTAGCCATCCACTGCCGCTCGCTTTGGAATGGAATCTCGTTGAGGCGGGGCCAGGCCAGTTCCAGTTGCTCCTTGCGCAGGCCCGCCTTCGCCGCCGCAACGACCAGCGCGCCTTCCGTGGGGTCGCCCAGAATGCTGCTAGTAGGCGGCGCGCCGGTAAGCAAGGCGTCGTTACAAAGAGCCCCGGCCCGCAGCAGGCATTCCAGCGTCGCAACATTTTGGACCGCGACAGCCTGGCCGTCGGCGCGTATCTGGCCAACGGGATCATACCCGCTGCCCTCCACGTCGTAGAATCGCCCATCGGCGTAGAGGCGTGAGACGGTCATCTGGTTCAGGGTGAGTGTGCCGGTTTTGTCGGAGCAAACGACGGTGGTGGATCCCAGGGTCTCTACGGCCACAAGGCGGCGGATAATGGCCTGCCGTTTGGCCATGACGCGCATGCCGACGGCGAGCGTCACCGTGACCACCGCCGGGAGTCCTTCGGGTACGGCGGAGACCGCGGCGGCCACCACCATCAGAAAGATGTCCATGGTCGGCAGCCCGCGGTATACGCCGGCCAGCGTCAGCAGGGCGCAGATACCGGGCACGATGAACAGCATGACGCGGCCGAAGCGGTCGACGCTCCGCTGCAGCGGGGTTTTTTCCTGCGGCACATTCTGGATCGCCGCGGCGATACGCCCCATCTCGGTTTGCATGCCCGTGGCGACGGTCAGCGCGGTGGCCCGGCCGTTGGTCAGAACGGTGCCCATGTAGACCATGTTCTTGCGGTCCGCCAGGGCCACGACCCCGGTCAACGCCGCAGTGTGTTTCTCCACCGGCATGGATTCGCCGGTCAGGGCCGACTCGTTGATCTTCAGATTGGTCGCTTCGATCAGGCGTCCGTCCACGGGCACCCGGTCGCCGGCTTCCAGAATAACGAGATCCCCCGGCACGAGGTCCGCCGCCGCCACCGCGGTCACCTGGCCGCCCCGGCGCACGCGGCTGCGGGGCGTCACCATGTTATTGAGCGCCTCCATGGCCTTCTCGGCGCGCAGTTCCTGCACAAAACCGATCACGGCCATGAGCGCCAGCACGGCCCCAATGACGGCCGCATCGAGAACGCCTTTGACGAACAGTTTGACGAGCGCTGCCACCAGGAGGATGTATGCCAGTGGATTCGCCAGTTGGCGGAGAAACAAGACGATGAGGGGAGTCTTGTGCCGGGCCTTGAGCGCGTTGGGCCCGAAGCGCACGAGGCGCGCGGCGGATTCCGGCCTGGTTAGCCCATCGCGCGACGAGTCAAGCGCCCTCAGCGCATCGTCGGTCGAAAGGCCATGGAGGTCCACCGGGAGTATGGGCGGGTATGCATCGGGACCTTGTGCGTTCAGGGGCATGGGATGTCCTGTTCCATCGCCTGAGCCCCTGATTTTGGCACATTCGCAGTTCATGGTTTCACTATAACCACATGAAAAACCGAATGAAAGCGTTTCTTGCAACCGCGGCCGGTGTTGCTAGACTCTCGTTTATGTTGCAGGTCCCATCCAGAATTGCCGTTATCGGTGCCGGTGTAGCGGGGCTTACGGCCGCCTATATCCTCCAGCGCAAACATCAGGTCACGCTGTTTGAAAAGAACGATTACCTGGGAGGGCACACCCACACGGTCACGGTCCCCCAAGGCCCCGACCAAGGAACCCCGGTGGACACGGGGTTCATTGTCATGAACCATCGTAACTATCCGCTCCTCACGCGGTTGTTCCAAAAACTCGGGGTTGAGTTGCGAGACAGCGAGATGTCCTTCGGCTACTGGGATGAACTTACGGGATTGCAGTACTCGGGGGGCGGGCTGAACGGCCTGTTTGCCCAGCGGAGCAATGTCTTGCGTCCCGCGTTCATCCGCATGGTGCGCGAGATTTTTCGATTTTTTCGCGAGGCCGAACGGGATATGGCCTCCGGCGTTCTGCGGGAAATGACGCTGGGGGAATATCTCCGGTGCGGCGGCTACTCGGAAATGTTCATCCGGCATCACCTCATTCCCATGGCGGCGGCCATCTGGTCCACGCCCGACCGTCAGATGATGGAATTCCCGGCGGAATCGTTCATTCAATTCTTCCACAACCACGGACTATTGACCGTCAACGAGCGGCCGCAATGGCGGACGGTCATGGGGGGCAGTCACTGTTACGTCCGGAAGATGCTCGCGGATTTCACAGGCGAAGTCCGGGTGTCTGCCCCGGTGGCCTCCGTGCGCCGCTTCGACGACCGGGTAGTGGTGGACACCGCCACGGGGCCGGCCGGGGAGTTTGACGGGGTGGTAATCGCGGCGCATGCCGACGAAGCGCTGGGCTTGTTGGCCGATCCGTCCGATCTGGAACGTCAGCTATTGGGGGCTTGGACATACCAGGCCAACGATACGGTGTTGCATACGGATTCCGTCGTGATGCCGCCGTTGCGCCGGGTCTGGTCCTCCTGGAACTATACCCGGGAACGGGGCGATGACCCTTTGGGGCCGGCCACTTTGACGTATGATATGAACCGTCTGCAGGGACTCCGGACGCACGAACCCCTGTTCGTGACCCTCAACCGGCAGGGCCCGATTGCGGCTGATCGGATCCTTTTCCGCACGGTCTATCATCATCCGACCTATTCCCGGAAGGCACTGGCCGCCCAACAGGAATTGCCCACCCTCAACGGTCAGCGTCGCACCTGGTTTTGCGGGAGTTACTTTGGATACGGTTTCCATGAGGATGCCGTACGATCGGCCATTGAACTGGTCCGCGGGTTCGGGTTGGACTTATGAACTCGCGCCTCTACATCGCCCATGCGATGCATGTTCGGTACACGCCGGTGGCGCACCGCTTTTGCTACCCGGTCTTCACGTTCGCCTTCGACCTCGACGAACTTCCGATGCTCGACCGCGAGGTGTGCGGGTTCGGGTATAATCGTTCGGCGCTGATGTCCCTGCATGACCGGGACTATCTTCGCGGGGACGGAACGATTCGCGAGCGCTTGATGCGGCTGCTGCAGGAAATGGGGTGCGCCGATGACGTGGTGCGCACGGAACTGCTGACCCTGCCGCGCTTGTTTGGCCACGTCTTCAATCCTGTGAGTTTTTACTATTGTTATCGGGCGGATGGGTCGGTTCGTTGTGTCGTGGCAGAGGTCAACAATACTTTTGGCGAGCGGCATTTTTACGTTCTGCCTGATCCGGAAGGCCGGCCGACCCAGTTTCCAATGCGGTTTCGGCACGAGAAGCAGTTCCATGTGTCGCCCTTCAACGACCGGCGGGGTCAGTACGAGTTCTGCCTGTCAGCCCTCGGGCCCGACTTGCGCGTGACGATCGACCTGGTCCGGGATGGGGAAAAAGTTCTGACCGCCATGCTCTGGGGGCGGGCGGTCCCCCTTGACACCCGGACGCTGTGGGGCCAGGTGCTGCGGCATCCATTGCGTATCGTTTCCAATCTGCCCCGGATTCTCTGGCAGGCCGGTTTGCTGTACTTCCGCCGCAAACTCCCCCTCCATCCCAAGCCCCCTCCGGCGCATCCCCTGACCCTCGTCCTGACGCCGCCGACCGTCTTCCAGCGCGGGTGTATGCGGGGGGTCCGGCGGTTGCTCGGCGGGATAAAAAAAGGCCGGTTGATCGTGAAATTGCCGGACGGAACAGAATGGACCTTCGGGGATCCGCTCGCGACCGCCCAAACCCTGCGGGTTTGGAACTATCGGGTATTCACGCGACTGGCGCTGGGAGGGGATGTCGGATTTGGCGAATCGCATGTGGACGGGGAGTGGACGACCGACGACCTGACGGCCCTGATCGCGCTTTTTATTCAAAATCTCGACCAGTTGGATGCCGCGGCTGTAAACCCCGGTGTGCTGCACCGCCTGATCAATCGCCTCCTGCAAATGGGCCGCCGCAACACCGTCACGGGCAGTCGGCGCAACATCCGTGCCCATTATGACCTGGGTAATGATTTTTACCGGTTATGGCTCGATCCGGAGACCCTGATGTATTCCTGCGCTGTATTCGAGCGGCCCGACCAGACCCTGGCCGAGGCCCAACGGGCCAAAATCCAGCGGGTGATCGATCTGGCCGGAATCGGCCCGGACCATCATCTTCTGGAAATCGGCTGCGGCTGGGGCGGATTCGCGATGGAGGCGGTTCGCCGGACGGGATGCCGCGTTACCGGGATTACGATTTCAGACGCGCAACTTCAGCTCGCGCGGGAGCGGGTGGCGGCCGCAGGCCTGTCGGATCGGATCGAACTCAAAAAAATGGATTACCGGGAGCTGACAGGGGCCTATGATCGCATCGTTTCCATTGAAATGCTGGAAGCCGTGGGTCACGAATATTTCGGGCTCTATTTTCAAAAGTGCGCCGAGGTCCTAAAACCTGGAGGACGTCTCGTGGTGCAGGTCATCACGATTCCCGACCCGCGCTACGAGGCTTATCAGAAGAGTCCGGACTGGATTCAAAAACACATCTTTCCCGGCGGGCATTTGCCTTCGCGGGCGATTCTCGACGCCGCCCTGGCGGGCGTTGCGCAGTTGCGCCTGGCACGGGCGGAGAACATCGGACGGCATTATGCGCCGACCTTGCGGGCCTGGCGCGAGCGGTTCAATGCCCGGGCCGACGAGGTACGAGGCCTGGGGTTTGATGATGCGTTTCAGCGCAAATGGAATTATTACCTGGCTTACTGCGAGGCGGGGTTTGCGTCCGGCTATATTGACGATTGGCAACTCGTTTGGGATCGGCTCTAACGGGCGGAAGTAGTGCAAGCTTCCACTGCAGAATTCTCGGCGCGGCGGAGCGCCCCTCCCACTTTGTCTGACAGTATTGTTCGCAGTCCTTTGGAGTGCGGGACTACAGTCCCGCTTTGGGAGGGCGCAGAGAACTGCTCTGGGAAAAGGCGGCAGTGAACTGCCGCAGTCCCCCCCAAAAAGAGTTTTGGAGTGCGGCAGTGCACTGCCGCCTTGGGGGCGAGGTCCCTCTCGCCCGCATCAGGAAGAACGCCGCAGAGAGCCCCAGCGGCGGCACCCGGGGGATTGTCGCTCAAGGGGATATGCTTTTGCGGTAAGCCGAGGGGGTTGACCCGACAGTGGCGCGGAACACCCGATGGAAGAAGGCCGGGTCCTTGAATCCGCTCCTTGGAACGGCATCGGTTACCCAGGGAACCGGGCCGATTCAAGATCCGGCAACTCCCGATTCCATCGTTTTTATATAAGGACCGGCGCAGGGGTCTATTTTTAGAATTTTCTGAGGCCGGCGATATTGGACGATTGGCAACTTCTCAGTATCCATATTTACCCAACATGGCGGCGGCCAGCAATCCGCCGGGGCCGCCAGCGGGGTGGGGGCGAATCTCATAGCGTTCCCGGATAAGCGTGGCGACCTGTCGATTGATCGAGGCCAGTTCGCCCCACCAGGCGATGGTATCGGCAAAACGATTTTGATCACCCGAACCATTGATGAAGTCGGCAAACTTCCCCTGACCCCGGTAAACCACGGCGAGGAGCATCTGGAGCAAGTGCTCCATATCCTCCTGACTGAATACGATGTCGGCATGAAAGCACTGAACCATAAAGTCGGCATTGAGCGCCGCGTGGCTGAAGTCTTCGGCGCCGGCATCAAAGGGCGGTTCAAGGCCGGGGCGGTAGGCCCATTGATACGCTCCGTCGGGACGAAGCACCAACCGGTTTTTGAGGAACCGGGCCAGCTTGGTCGCGCGATCCAGATACCGGGAATTCGGCGAGGCCAGGTGGAGTTCGAGCATGATACGGCCCAGGGTATTCATCATGTTAAGAGGAAGGGGGGCAGCGCCGGTCATCGGCTCGGTATAGAATCCTTCGATGTCCCCGGAGCCGGCGGGTTGCCGTTCGTGCCACTGGTCCTCGTAGGCGGTAAGCGACTCGATGATGGCCGTGCGGAAAACCTGGCTGTCTGCCGCGTAACGAATGGACAAGGTTGGATTCGATTCAACCCGATGGACAAAGCGGGCGGCGGGAAAGAGGATCATTCCCACATGAACGGCCCAACTGGTGTATTTCCCTTGGTGGGGCGGTTGGGTTGAAAAACGCACCGAACCCCAGCCGGGCATGATCCGGCCGCGGACTTCATCGACTCGTCCCACCTGATCGTCCCGCAGGCTCAATAACATTTTAAAACGGCGAACAAAGGTGTCGAGATAGCGAGGATCTTGCGTCGCCTCAAATTGCACGATATAGGCGAGGAGCAGATGGGCTTCGCCCCAGGCGTAAACGCCGGGTTGCTGACGCGCGGGAGGATCCCAGGGTTTGCCGTCCCAATCGCCTTTCATGGCGAAGGCGGATTCGGCGGGATCCTCGGTCAATTCCCGGCGTTCGATCTCGTCAAATATTTCCCGGGGTGGCCGATTCGAATTCCACATTATAGGATTTCCGGCAAGGCGGAGTAGGGAATATTGTGCGCATCTGCCACGCCCTGGTAGGTCAGCTTGCCGTTCCAGGTATTGATGCCGCCGCGCAACTCGGGCAAACGTTGGAGAGCCCCGGCGATTCCGAGGTCGGCAATCTTGACGGCATAGGGCAAGGTGACGTTGGTCAGCGCCTGGGTCGCGGTGCGCGCATAGGCGCCGGGCATATTGGCGACGCAATAATGAATGACGTCTTCCTCGATATAGACGGGATTTTCGTGGGTGGTGGCGCGCGAGGTCTCGGCACAGCCGCCCTGATCAATGGCGATATCCACGAACACCGAGCCGGGTCGCATTTTGCGCAGCATCGTGCGCGTGATCAAGCGCGGAGCCTTGGCGCCGGGAACCAGCACGGCACCGATGAGCAGGTCGACGGACGGCAGTTCCTCGATGAGATTCTGTTCATTGGAGAAGAGCGTATGCGCAGTGCTATGCAACGAGATATCCAGAAAACGCATTTTTTCCAGATCCACTTCGAGGATCGTCACATCGGCGCCCAGTCCCGTGGCCATGCGTCCCGCATTGACTCCGGCGGTTCCGCCGCCGATCACGAGCACTTTGCCCGGGAGCACGCCCGGCACTCCTCCGAGCAGGACGCCTTTGCCGCCCAGGGCCTTGCTCAGGTAGTTGGCGCCGACGATGGTGCTCATGCGGCCGGCGATCTCACTCATGGGTTCGAGGAGGGGGAGGCGTTTGCCGACTTGCACGGTTTCGTACGCGATGCCGATGGTCCCGCTGGCGAGCAGGCGCTCGGTTAGCGGCCGGTCTGCGGCCAGGTGCAGATAAGTGAACAGCAACAGGTTGGGGCGCAGATATCCGTATTCAGCCGGAATCGGCTCCTTGACCTTGACCACGAGCTCGGCACTCCAGGCCTCGGCTGCGGTGGGGACCAGGGTCGCGCCCAATTGCTGATATTGATCGTCGCTGAATCCCGAGCCCACCCCGGCCCCTTGCTGGACCAAAACCTGGTGCCCGGCGGCGGTCAGCATTCGCACCCCGGCCGGAGTGCAGGCGACGCGGTTTTCCTTAACCTTGATTTCCTTGGGAATGCCGATTTTCATGGTTTCCTGCTTTTTGCTGAAGTCGGATCGCTACCGGTTTTGTTGACGGGAATAACGCCGACCGTTGTCGCGTTAGAATGCCAAAACCGGAGAAGACAGTCAATGTCGGGAATCGGGTTGTCGGGGATCGGGGTCGGGAGAAACAGGCAAAATCGCACCGAAACGCGGATGCACCCCGGCTATTCGGGTCTCAATGGGCGGGGTGCGGATCCATGCTTGTGCTGGTGGGTTCGGGTGGGTATTCTTTGAGGTCAACCCATGGATGCAAAAAAATATCTCCTTCTGAGTATTGCTCTGGCTGGGATTAGTTTTTCCTCCCTCTTTGCTGCGCCCTTTCGTTATGTGTGGGCCAAGGCCTATCATGTCTTGCCGCAGACGACCAGCGAAGAGTCCGGTTATTTTTCAATCTGCGAAGGGTTAAACGGCCGGATGTATATTGGCACCGCAAAATACCAGCAGAACGCCTATCTGGTGGAGTTTAATCCGCAGACCGAGCAGCAGCGAATCGTCCTCGATGTCAATCAGGTCTGTGGCTTGACGGCGACGGGATATGCCGCTCAAGCCAAAATTCATACCCGCAATTTTGTCGGCCCGTCCGGGACGATTTATGTGGGAAGCAAGCAGGGATATCCCGTGGCGGGCGATACGTCCAGTTATCCCGGTGGCTATTTACTGACCTATGATCCGGATACCGACCGGGCGACCAATCTGGGCATGGCGTATCCCACCCAGGGTCTCATCGACACCGTGGCCGATGAAGCCCGGCAACTCATTTACATGGTCACCTGCGAGGCGCAGCATTGGATGCTGTTGAACCGGCAGACGGATCAGTTGAGCGAGCTATCCGTTACCGGCACGCCCTACGCCAGTACCCTCATCGATGCGCGAGGGACGGCAAACCTACTGTCGACCAACTTTAACCTTGCGCAATACAATCCCGATACGGGGAGTCTTCAAATCCGCCCGATTTATGCCGATGGACAACTTTTTGCGCGGACCAACAGCAGTGCGATCCCGACTTGGAATCTGCATCCCGACCGGACCAAGGCGTACCTTATCCTGATGAATGACCCCCGGTTATTGGAGATCGATTTACTATCCACCGGCACAATCGTCACGGCCCATTATCGGGGAAAGATGCTGGAGGGACTTTTGCCCGATTCCCGCTGTGCGCTTAGCGTAGCCCCCGATGGCAAGGTCTTTGCCGTGATCAAAGTGCGGAATACGACCGGATTTACCAGTGCGTCCGGTGAACATTGGTTGCATCATCTGACCTATTACAATCCCCGGGACGGATCGATCAACGACTTGGGCGCGCTGGCGGTGCAGAATGCTGATTGGTATCCATTTACTTCCGGAAGCCCCAACACCGAGTCCTGGCCCGCGCATGGTTTCGAGCAGTTACCGGATGCGGTCATTGTCCCCCGTTACCATCATATGGCGATGATGGTTGCGAAAGATTATTCGGTGTACGTGACGATTATTTATCCATTCACCCTGCTGCATGTTCCGGCCGCGAATCTGGGATTTACCAATATTGTCACGGCCGCGTCCAGTGAACACGGTAGCATCAGTCCCAGTGGGTCCGTTTCTGTTGTGCAGAGTGGGGCGACCAACTTTCAGATCCAGTGCGATCGCTATTACCACATTGAAAAGGTTCTTTTGAACGGGATCGATTCGGGGTTAACGTTTGATGCCGGATGCACCCAGGCGACCGTCGCCTGGACGAATATCCTGGGAGATGGCTCCATTTTTGTTCGCATCGCCCCCAATGTGTCAATTCATGCGACGCCGGACTGGTGGTTGGCCGCACATGGACTGACGAATAAGGCATTTAACTTGTCGGCCCTGGATGATGACGATCATGATGGGCTGGATAATTGGCAGGAATATCAGGCCGGCACGGACCCCACCAATGCGTTCTCGTCTTTCCAGATTATCGGGCAAGGTCAAGACCATGGGTCTAATTATGTTTTATGGACGGGCGGGGGATGCACGGATTTACCGCCTTTTTCCATTCTGCGACGTACCAATATCTGGCAAACCTCTTGGGATCTGGCGGAATCCATTCCCCGGTCGCCGGTTTCCCTGACCAATATCTGGTATGACCCGTTAAGCCCCCCCGCCGCATTTTATCGCATCGAAGTGCCGCAGAATTAAAGCGCCGGCCCCGTTCGGAACTGCAAAGAAAAAAGATCCGCTTCCTTCATCGCGAAACGGAGCCGAACGGATTGGCCCGCGAGCGCGCTCACGTCGGAACCCTGTTTCCAAAGGACGGTTCGCGCGATGTCGTCGCCAATCATTTCGGTACAGTCGTCGAGTCCAAAGCCGGGAAGAGATCGGCCCTCGGCATCCTGAATTTCAACGCGCATTGAGCCGGCAGCGCTGGTGCTCAGGTTGAGGATGAGTTCTGCGCCGGTAAATGTGAAGGGGCGGGTGAGCATTTCACCCCTGGTATACCCGGCATGGACGGATGCAAAACCGTCGGTACGCAAAACGAACCGATGTCCGCTATGGTCATGATAAATGGACATCTCGGCGGGACCGGTCGGCACGACGTTCAGGGCGACATAATTGGCCCGGTTGCCCCAGCGTGACGAATCGGGGCCGGGCCGAATGAAGGCTTCTTTAAACGTGCGGGTATAGGGCGCATTGCCGCGAGCGGTCATGAATAAAATATCGGTGCTCTCGCCCCGGCTAGCCATGAAGCGGGTCGGCGTGGCGATATAGATGTGGGGCGCGCGGAAATAGGGGTGGGTCTGGCTGGTGTAGAGATGCTCATTCGGTTCATTGGGGAACAGCTCTTGGGGATCGCTCCAGGTTCGGTAGTCCTGAGAGGTGACCCGCCGAATGGTCCGGAGCAAGTCAGCCGTCCAGGTGAACGATTGTCCGTTCTGCATCTGCCACGAACGGAAATAACAGACATAACAACCTTCTGTTTCAGACCAGAACGAAACATTCTGCGAGTCAAAGCCGAAATCTCCCGCTGCTGCGGAGGGAATGACCGGTTCGGGTGATATTTTGCGCCAGTGGATGCAGTCGGGAGAGGCAAAGGCGTAGAGTCCGCCTTTCGTGTCTGGAGCCAGGGCCTCGGGATCGAGTGACCGGGTGACCCGGATGGCCTCATCGTGAAGGCCCGCCAAAGCCTTGAATCGTTCGGAGGGCGGAACGCCGGGGCGGGTGTCGAGGAAGGGGGCAAACGTGTGGCAGGCCGGTGTTTCATGAAGGATGATATTATTGGTGCGGCTTCCCCCGAGGTCAAAAAGTCCGAGTTCGGGAAAGGTCCATTCGTGTCCGTCCCGGCTTTCGGCATAGCAGGTCATGACTCCCCGATCTCCGTCAAAGTGCTTGCCGGTATAATTCGGATCGTTGGCCCGGTAGATCGCCCGATACAGGTCACCGTCCTTGATCACGGTGGTATACCCTCCGATCAAGGGACTCCTGGCCTGAGGCATTTTTTGCGGGGTTTGCAATTGGAGGCTCGTGTCGTCCATTTGCTCAATCAGGTAATCGTCAATCATCAATTCCAGGCGCGAGCCTATGGAGGGAACGACGAGGGGACGGCATTGCGAGTTTGCGTTCATCGAGGTGGCTCTTTCGTAGTGAAGATGAAGGAAACAGGGTATCGATGGGGACCTATGTCGACAAGTCATTTATTGGGCCTGGGGCGCCCGGCACCCGAGTTTCAAATCATGTGTCGTCTCGTATTCACGCCGGCTTGTTGTCCGGCAGGTACCCCTTGAAATCAACCCGCCGGCTTTCTTCGCCACAATAGGTGATCGGACGGGGGTTCAACCACTGAACGAGGGTATCCTTAAGGGCATAGGCAAAGAAGTGATTTCCTGCCGGACTGTAGTGTCCGATGAAATAGCGTTTCAAATAATCCTCGGTGGACAGGTTGAAACTCCGGTAATCGCTCAGGTGGACCGGGTTCATGTCGAAATAGCGGTATCCCTGTTGCTCCAGATAATCGGGGATGACCTGATCATAGCGCGGTTTTCCGGACAACAATTCACGCAGTGCCGTTGGGCACAGGAGAACCACCAACAATTCCTTATCGTGCTGGCGACAGAATTCACGCGTCAGTTCCAGGATGCGGCGAGTGGCCGCAAACCCATAGGCATTCCGGAGTTGATACGCGGATTTCGTCAGTTTTTCCGGCGTATCTGTTTCCAGGCCGGGAACGCCGAGTTGATCGGCCAAAGCGTTTAAGCGTTCGCGGTCCAGACTGGCCGGATCGACAAGGCCTGCGACATAAAGCTGAACCATGAGATCATCCCGAAGCGCGTGAAGCATGAATTCGGGATCCGTCATCCGGTACAGGCTTTCCGGGGTGGGTAAGAGGTTCTCCTTCTCGACAAATTCACCGGAAGCCAATTCCAGGTGAGCCCAGAAATTGGCATGAAACATCGCCCCGTGCAGATGCGGCCAACCCTGATAAAGAGTTGCATACCGGCAGCGCATGATACTTCGGCAATGGTCATCACCCCAGACGTAAAAAACGACATATTTAGCCCCATCGGGGGATCGTTCGGTGCGGATCATCCGGCGATAGGCTTGATAAACGCCATAGCCGCCCATGCCGAAATTGCGGACGGGTTCCCCCAGATGCGCCGCCAGATATTCCTGCCAGGTCTCGCCGTCGCTGACCTGGTGGCCTTGGGTGAAGCTGTTCCCATAAGTATTAATCCGGCAGGGCTGTTGAGTATAAAGGTGCGAGGTGCGCGCGCCGTTGGCCTGACAACTGGAGAGGGTCCAGCTTCCATCCAACCCGTCATGGGGCAGACAACTGCCCAGGCGGTATCCGACTTCCGGATCGAACTGCGCCCAAGTGGGTTGCGTTTGCGCGAGAAAAACGTCAATGACCGCCTTGGGGACCGCGCTCTGTCGAAGATATTCCGAATATGAGATCATCGGCATCAAACTCATCTCCCCCTGAGTCCCTTGCATGGAGGAACCGCAGGAATAATGGCGAATACGCGCCATGATTCCAATCGGAGATTCGAATGTAAAGAATGAAATAGAGGCCTTAAAATATGCGCAATAGAGTATCTGATTTCGTAATTCATTGACGTTTACCCCTTGCTGGGTTTCCGATAGGATACACCGAAACAAAAGGATGGTTTATGAAAGTGATTCGAGTCCGCATCCCCAAAAGCCGCGATCCCTTCATCAATGCCGGGCTGATTTCGTTGGGAGTCGATCGCCGGGGTCGGGAACGCTTCTGGATCTCCTCCTGCAACGGGGGCCAGGGTTCCACCGGGATCGTCATTGACGAGGATGGGGACTATCGCTTGTATCGGCTGAACCGGCCGATCATCGAATATTGTTATAGCGCTGCGGCAGAAAATGAAGACACCCTTTGGCTGAGTGTCGGGTTGTCCCAAGTCGCCCGTTTGAATCTCAAAACCGGGGCCTATACCCTGTATCCCACCGGGGCCGGGAAGGCGTTTGTTTGTTGCGGCGCGGCGTTGGATCCGGCAACCGGCAAGTTTTTTTCACTCGGTTTCCTCAATGACAGCGAAGGGAATGGCACGACGGCGGTGTCCTTTGACGTTAAAACCAAAAAGGCGGTGGTCCACTCCAATGTGGCGCCGGATGAGTTCATGTATACCTGCCATCGCAACCCGGACGGCACTTACATTGGGCTGGTCGTTTGTCCCGGCACCTCGCTCCTGCAGTGGGATCCCCGGACCGAAAAGATGGAATCTCATCGTTTGCTGGACCCACAATCGATCTCCTCGGGCCATCCCCAATGGATTGTCGACGATCACGGGCGGCCCTATTTTCCCGGCCGCGGCTGGTACGATCTCACCACGAAATCCCATGTGACCGATGGCCCCAAACCGGAACGCGAGACGATGTGGTTTCAACGGCAAGGCAACCTGGCCATCGGGTATGAGGGGGAACCCAACGGGGGAGCCGTTGTGTATGCCTGGGACCTGTCCACCGGGCAGGTGCGACGAGTCGTCTCGATCCCGGCCTGCTATGCCCAGGGCATCCGTTTAACGCGCACGGGCAAGCTGGTGAGTTTCAATACCTATGGCGAATTCCGACGGCATGATATCGCCACCGGGCGGCTTGAACTCTATCGGTGTCCGCCCACGGATGCCGTGCAGCCCGGCTTCCGCCTGTTGCGCCTGGACCGGGAACGGTTGATCGGGGCGGGATTCATTACCCAACGCTTTTGGGAGGCGAATGTTAAAACGGGCAAGGGATTTGATTGCGGGCAGGCGGCGCCGGGGGGCGGGCAGGTGGAACATTTCTGGAAGATCGGCGGAAAGGTCTACCTGACGAGCTATGGCACCGGCAATCTGCTCGAATATGATCCTCAACGGCCCCCCCGCTTCCCGGAAAACCCCCATGTGGTGGCCGAACCCCCTGGGGCTATGCGCCCGACCTGCTATGCGGATGATGGTCGCCATCTCTATTATGCGTGCAATGCGCATTATGGGAAACTGGGTTCCACCGTGACGAAATACGACACCCGGACCGGACACTATCTATTCCATGTCAATCCGGTGAAAGACCAGAGCGTTTTTGAAATCTGGCTGGATCGGCAACGTCAAATGTTGTTGTGCAGTACGACGTTTCGTGCGGATGGCAATAGTTGTTCGCCGACCACGGATATCACCTATCACCTGCGTTTAAACGCCGCGGATTTATCCGTGGTGGATGCGGTGCCCCTGCCGCGCCAGATCCATGCCTCCGGGATCCTCGGGCCTTTGGATCAAAAAACATTCCTCGGCCACTACGCGGCCGAGGTGAAGGGTAAACCGTGGCAACCCTATCTGGCGGTCATCGACCGCGAGCGATTCACCCCGCCGGAGGCGGGACAACTCCTGGAGCCTCCGCCGAAGATGTGGTCTTCTCCGGCCGACTTGTGGCGCATGAAGATTTTGTATGCCGGTCGTCCGGGATTATTTGTGCTGTATCGCAACAAGGGCGTGGAACTCTGGGATATGCGGAAATGGAAATGTCTGAAATTGCTCAGAAAAGATCCCCAGGTTCTCAGCATCACCATCCAGGGCCGTTCGATCTATCTGAACCGCGCCCGGGATATCGTGATCCTGGAAGACGTGTTGTGATGCCCGGATCCCCTCGGGCATCGCTCTAGAGGGTGAGACGGAGAATCCTGGCGGCGGTATCGGTCCAGATCCCCGAACGGATCGGGGCGCTCAAGTTGAGAGCGGTCATTAACTTTTCATAATCCTGCCGGACGTCTTCCATCTGGCTGGAAGCCACATCGGTGCCGAACAGAATCTTCTGCCAGGCAAACGTTTTGTCCGGCGCGGGATAAGGGCCTTCCGGCTTCCACCAGAGCAGGTCGTTCAAAAAGTGGGGCGACCGATATTTCAGGAGGGAGCCGGAGAGATCGAAAAAGAGATTCGGGTTCCAGCGGCAGGACATGGCGGCCTCTTCGCACCAGGGGTTGCCCAGATGGGCGCCGATCACGGTGAGTTCCGGCATGCGCCGGGCGATATGATCGAGGTGAATCGGGCGCATCAGGTTGCTGTCGCAATCTCGCCAGCCATTCATATTGGCCACGATGCCGAGGTGAAACAGGACCGGCAGGTTGAGCTCGGCGGCGGTTTCGTAAAACGGGAAATAGGCCCGATCATTGTACGGCCGCAAAGGACCGATGAATTTCAGACCCGTAAATCCCCGGTCCCGGGCGCGAAGGATGTCGCCGGGTCCGTCGATATCCATATCCACCCCGTAAAAGGGAATAAATAAATCCGGGTGCAATCGGTGGGCTTTTAAAACGCGGGCGTTGTCGCCCGGGGAGCGGGATTCCGGCAGACCCAGCAGGACTTGTTTGACAACACCGGTTTCCGCGCATGCCTGGACGCGCGCATCCAATTCAGGGTCGGACGGAACATGTTGATGAATATCGATCAGTTGTGATTTCATATTATTTTACCCGTAGGACTCCTTACGCATGGTCAAACCCCGGGTGTGGCCCTCGGAATGGACGGGGGAATCTAATCCAGGGTTTAATGAGATCGGCAGGCGTGAGCAAAGGGGCGGTATTAAAACGACGGCGGGCGACCCGAGAATTACAATAGACATGGTTGGCATGGTGGAATATTGGAATGCTGACCGCAATCCCAAAATGACGGTATCGTAGCTTTGTTGGCCGGCGTTCTTTTTTCGCTTTGATCGGCAACGCCGACCCTTTATGCTCCTTCGGTGGGGAAGAACATCATCAGACCGGCCCAGGAGATCTCCTTATGAATAGTATGACATCCAAAGAACGAATGTTGACGAGTCTCCGCGGTGGAAAACCGGATCATATCCCCTGTTCATTCATGGCCTTTTTCAACCTCCACCAACAGTGCCCATCCGAAGGCGAATTTTTAGCCAAACAAGTCGAGATGGGCTTGGATGCCTACGCGCAAGTCGGTTATCTTGAACCGTCCCTTCATCCGGAAGCCTCTGAAAAAACGTGGACGACCCGTGAGGGGAAGGCGACCATTTTCCATCGGCGGATCGATACCCCCAAGGGGCCGCTAACCCAGCAGGTGGTTCAGGAGGAGGGATGGCCGCAGGAAGGTGATTTTTGGCGTTTTAACGATTGGATCGTGCCCCGCTGCCGGGAAATGCTGGTGAAGCCGGAACAAGACCTTGAGAAATTGCCTTATCTCCTGGGGCCTTTTGACAAAGAGCATATTCGTGCGCTCCGTGAATCAGCGAAAGCGGCGCGGGCAATGGCCGATCACCACCAAGTCCTCCTTGCCGGAGGCTGGAGTTCAGGAAATTCGCTCCGGGGCCGGGGCGATGATGGCGTCATGGGCGCCGATGCCATGGCCTGGCTCTCCGGTTACGAGGACATCATGGTGCTCTCCCTCACGCAGCCGGAGATCATTCGGGAATATGCGCGGATCATTCATGAGTGGAATCTCAAACAACTCGAGATTTATCTGGATGTGTGCGACGCGGAATTGATCATCCGCCGAGCCTGGTATGAAACCACCGAATTCTGGACCCCCGCGGCCTACCGGACGATCCTGGCTCCTTTTCTTAAGCGCGAAGTGGATCTCGTGCACCAGGCCGGGCGCCTTTTGGGCCTCATCACGACGAGCGCCTTCCTCCCGATTCTCGACGATATTTTGGATACGGGGATCGACGTACTGATCGGCCTGGATCCCGAGGAAGGGAAGGGCACGAACCTGGTCGACGTCAAAGCCCGATTCCGCGCCAAGGGGCGCGCCCTGTGGGGGGGTGTCAGTGGCGCTATAACGGTCGAGCAAGGAACCCGGGAGGAGACGGAGCAAGCGGTGCAACGCGCCCTGGATACCTTGGGCCCCGATGGAGGGTTTATCCTCTCTCCCGTGGATAACGTTCGAGTGGATACGCCCGGGACGTGGGATAATACCCGGGCGTTGATCGAGGCCTGGAAACGCGGGCGATAGGGAGTCAGGCTCATGCATGTAACCCGGCAAACATTTGGCTCTTTACCCGATGGGAAAACAGCAGACCTCTACACTTTGACCAACGACCAGGGAATGGACGTCCGGATCACGAACTACGGTGGGATTGTCGTTTCGTTGTCTGTTCCTGACCGGAACGGACGGAGCGACGATGTGGTCCTGGGTTACGACACTCTGGCTGAATACCTTCATTTCACCCCTTATTACGGCGCGATCATCGGCCGTTTCGCCGGGCCCCTGTTCGGTGCTCATTTTGCCCTGGATGGCGTCGACTATCCGTTGGTGGCGAACGAAGGTAAGCATCATCTCCATGGCGGACTTCGGGGTTTCGATAAAGTGCTGTGGAACGCCGAGCCGATGGAAAGCGCCCACGAAGTGGGCGTGCGATTGTCTTATTTGAGCCCGCATGGGGAGGAAGGTTATCCCGGGAATTTGACGGTGACGACGACCTACCGCTTAACCCACGCGAACGAATTCCAAATTGATTACGAGGCGGCCTCCGACCAGTCCACGATCGTGAATCTCACGCATCACGGCTATTTTAATTTGGCCGGACAGGGACAAGGCACCATTCAGGATCACGAGATCCGGTTGGCGGGAAACGGGTTCAATCTGATCGACAAAGATCTGGTTCCCACCGGCGAGGTGGCCCCCGTTCAAGGAACCCCGTTTGATTTCAACCGGGCGGCGCGATTGGGGGACCGGATGCGTTCCGATCATGCGCAGGTGCGACTGGCGGGTGGATTCGATCAGAACTGGCTCCTGGACAAAGTGGACGGGTCGCTCCAAACGGTGGCGTGGGTTTCGGAACCCACGACCGGTCGCGCAATGGAAATGGCCACCACTGAACCCGGTTTCCAGTTCTATACCTGTAACCTCCTGCCTGAGGGGACCCGGGGGAAGGCGGGCCGAATTTACGGCAAGTGGAGCGCGTTTTGTCTTGAGGCCCAACGTTTTCCGGTATGGCCGGACCGGTCCGGGAGGCCTTCATACATCCTTCGCCCCGGCGATCAATACACCCATTGTACTTCCTATCGGTTTCGATGAAAGACGGCGGGTCATTCCGGTGGCGATTCGGTCGCGAAAACCTGCTCCCGATAACCCGGCATTCACCCGATCCGGTCGACGTCCGGTTTGAAGACTTTGGTCGTCGACGGGTTTTTCGTCTGACTTTGGATAGTAATTCTCACTAAATCCGATAAATCGCTTGACATGTTGTCTTTAAAAAAGCACAATATACCGCAATTTCAGGGCTTTGTCGGCTTGAAAGTGGTCGGTTTAATAAAACCCTATTCGTGGGCAGGTGAAAACATGTTGAAGTCTTTTTTGCAAAAATCATGGGCGATCGGTTCAGCTTTGGGCCTATTGGCAGTATCCGTTTACGCGATTGATCCACCGCAGGTTCTGTTTCGGGGCTCAGAGGAGAGCGTAGGCGGGAGTGGACGGCTGACCACGATTGCGACGGATTCGCAGAATCAACCGCATATCATGGCCGATGGCGGACCTTCTTTGTATATGTATGACCGAATTGGTGGAACCCCGTGGCGTGTGAAGAGTTTGAACATAGCGTCCTACGGATTCCGTCAATATTATAACCCCCATTTGGAGATCGATTCGGCGGATCGCGCCTGGTCCTCGGGCATCATGGTGGCCGGACTGGGTTTGTTTGTGCGTGAGAACGTGGCCGCGAATCCCACTGGGCCTTATTTCTCCAATCAACGGGTACAAGGAGCTTGGGATACGGGAAATTTGTCGATTGATCCCGAATATCCGACCGAATGCGTCCTGATGAGTGCCTATGGGTATTGGAAGAAAGTCGCTTATTCGGCGTCATCGGGGAATCGCGTTGTGGACGCCGGCATGGGGCGCATGTATGCCGGGCAGGATGGCGAGAAAAAGGGATTCTGGGTTTCCAAGGCCGGTGCGGTGCAACATCCCGGGGGACGGAAGCAGAACGTCTGGCATCTGGCCATCGGTGGGTATAACTCAGCCTATCCGGATGAATATCAGAATTCGATGCGGCATGCCAAGGGCCTTCCTCGGGTCGTCTGGGCCACCTATGGTGCGTATTCCACCATGCAAAACGACGGCACTTATGTGGATTGCGTTTCTGACAGCAAAGAAGCGGAAACCGCATATATGATTTGCGATTTTACCGCTGGCGGCATTCTGGGAAGTTCGGCCGGTGTTTCCATGAACATCTGGAACGGCAACGGCATGGTTTTCAATGCGAATGGGGGCTTGTTGAAGATCGATGGTAACGGGACCAGCGGCCTGCGCCGGTTTTCGCCCCAGTTGGCTCCGGCCAAGGATGGCGGTTGTTACGCCGTATGGCATCGGGGTGGGCGGGTCAAGGTTCGTTGGATTTCGCCGACGGGCGCCCTGGGTGATGAATGGGATGTGGCGGCCGGAACCTATGCGAATATTTGCGTCGACAAGCAGGGGAACCTGCATATTTCTTATGTCAACGGCGGCGTGAAATATCAGAAGTGGACGATGTCCGGCTCGGTTACGGCGTCCTCTTTGCCCGGCGATTATGATGGGGATGGGATCGACGATCTGGCGGTGTTCAATCCGGCGAATAGCCAGTGGTATATCCAGCAGGTCGCGAGCACCAACCGAATTGTGGATGGGCGGGTATTCGGACCGGTTGGGGGTGCGCCGTTATCGGGAGATTTCGATGGCGATGGCAAGGCCGATCTGGTGGTGTTCGATCCGGTTTTGAACGTCTGGCACATTCAGAATGCTTTAACAGCCGCGGCCCTGCCCAATTCTCCGACCCAATTTAGCGCCAATTTACAGGGCGCCATTCCGGTGGTTGGCGATTTCAACGGGGACACCCGGGATGATCTCGGGATGTATGTCCCGGCCAATGGGACCTGGTTTGCGAAGGATTTGATCAGCGGTTCCGTGTTGGTGAATGGCCAACAATTGGGAACGGCCACGATGACGCCGGTGCCGGCCGATTACAATGGCGATGGAACGGCGGATTTGGCGGTTTTCGACGGCGCCAGCGCTAAGTGGTATATCCTGGATGGCACCAACTTGGGGAGTAAACTGGCGTGGAATCTCGAATTTGGACCGACGGGATCCAAGCCGATTCCCGCTGACTTTAACGGCGATGGAAGCGCGGATTTAGCCGTCTATGACGCGACGCGGAATGTGTTGATTTACCGGTCGCTGGTCGGGACGAGTCCGGCGTTTGTCCGTCAATGGGGCTTCCCGGGTGGAACTCCGGTTCGCGGTGATTTTAATGGGGATACCAATGTGGATCTGGCCGTTTTTAATTCGGCCAACGGCAATTGGTATATTCTGAAATCCGAAGATGATCCCCAATCGACCTACTATCCGCGATGGGGCTGGAATGGCGCGCTGCCGGTTCCGGGCGACTACGACGGCGATCAAACGAATGATCTGGCCTTGTTTGATACCACCTCGGGCAATTGGTACATCAGGAGTTTGTCCGGACAGACGCTGGCTTGGAATAGCAATTGGGGATTTGCAGGCTGCAAACCGGTTCCGGGCGACTACGATGGCGATCAGGTCAATGATTTGGCCGTTTACAATCCCCCTACGGGTCGCTGGTATGTGCGGACCTTGGGCGGAACGGTGTTGGCGGCCGGAGGAACTCAATGGGGCTGGAATGGTGCGGTGCCGGTTCCGGGCGACTACAATGGCGATGGCTTGAGTGACGAGGCGTTGTTTGATCCGGCCACGGGCAAATGGTATATTCGGACGTTGAGCGGAACACAGTTGGCGTGGGCCCGCCAGTGGGGATGGAATCAAGTCGTTCCGGTTTCGGGCGACTACAATAACGACGGCACCAACGATCTGGCGGTATTTTATCCCAACAGTGGACTCTGGTATATCCAGACCATGAGCGGGACGGTATTAGCCTCCGGAACTCAATGGGGGTGGAATGGGGCGGTATTGGTCCCCGGCGATTTCAACGGCGGCGGATCGGATCTGACGGCGTTTAATCGCGGGAATGGTTTGTGGTATATCCGGACCTTAGGCGGGACTGTTCTGGCGAATGGGAATGCCTGGGGCTGGAGTGGTGTGACGCCCGTTTCCGGTGATTATGACGGGGATGGCCTGACCGATCAGATGTTTTTTGATCAAACGGTTGGCGACTGGTACCTGAAGTCCCTGACGGCGCCTGCGACCATTCTTGAATTTGGTCGTAATTGGGGTGGTGCCGGCTTTATGCCGATCGGCGCGGCCAACTAAGAAGTTTGCGAAGCCGTCGATTGATATGATATAAATAAGGCCGGAGGGAAACCTCCGGCCTTTTTATTATTACACCAAAGGAAATCGATGAACAAAGCACTAAGCCTAGCGATTGTCGGTTTATTAATCAGTGGAAGTCGGCTCTGGGCACAGGGGCCGGAATTATTGTCGATTGGGACGGAGGAATCGGCCGGAGGGAGTGGTCGGTTGTCGTCGGTTGCGGTGGACAGCCTGAACCAGCCGCATATCGTTTGCGATGGAGGAACCTTCGCCTATTTTTACGATAAAATCGGCGGGACTTGGGCGGCGTCCTCGTTTGATGCAGGTACCCTGGGGTATAAGCAATATTACAACCCACATCTCGAGATCGATTCGGCGGATCGCGCCTGGGTTTCGGGCATTCTGGTATCGGGGCTGGGGTTGATTGTACGGGAAAACATGAGCACGACGCCATCGACTGCATTTTTTTCAGACCAACGGATTCAGGGTGCCTGGGATTCGGGTAATTTATCGATCGATCCCGGTGCCCCCTTGGACAGCGTGTTAATGAGCGCCCGGGGCCGCTGGAAGAAAGTGCGGTATTCGGCCACTGAACCCAGCCGGGTGACGGAGGTGGGCAGTGGCGCCATGTATGCCGGAGCGGATGGCGAGAAGAAAGGATTCTGGATTTCCAAGGCGGGCAACGTGTCCCATGCCGATCGATCCACCCGCGGGGTCTGGCATCTGGCGATCGGGGGCTACAGCGCCGCAGAACCCGACCAGTATCAAAATTCAATCCGACAGGCCTTGGGGCTGCCCCGGGTGACGTGGGCTTCCTATTCCCCTTACACGACGATGGAAGATGACGGGACTTATGTGGATTGCGTATCGGATACGATCAATCCACAAATCGCGTATATGACGACGGATTTTTCGATTGGGGGTAAAATCAGCGGGACGGCCGGCGTGGCCATGAATATCTGGAATGGGTCGGCCATGGTTTTCCCATCGACGGCCATCTTGTCGGTGGATCCGGCGGGGTCGTGCGGGATGCGCCGGTTTGCGCCGCAATTGGCACCCGCTAAAAACGGCGGGGTTTTTATTACCTGGGTTCGCGGGGGCCGCGTGAAGCTACGGTATATTTCCGCCGCCGGTGTGCCCGGAACCGAATGGGACATCAGTGCCGGAAATTTGAGTTCCATTTGCACCGATCCCCGTGGCAATCTGCACATCGTGTACAGCAATCGCGGAATAAAATATCGCAAATTGTTGATGTCTGGCGGAACCCCCTGTCTGACGGTCGCGGGTGATTACAATGGTGATGGGCGGGATGATTTGGGGATATTTGACCCCAATACCGCCAATTGGTACGTCAAGAACCTGAGCAATGATACCACGCTGCTCTGGGATCACAATTGGGGCTGGTCCGCGACTTTGCCGGTGCCTTCGGATTATGACGGGGATGGCGTTGCGGATCTGGGCGTTTTTCATCCGGGAACCGGGAACTGGTTCATTTGGTCGCTGGCCAAAAACCAGGCGTTGGCCAATCCCTTCCAATGGGGGTCATCGGGCATGCTTCCCGTTCCGGGAGATTATGATGGCGATGGGTCGGCCGATTTAATGGTGTATTCCGAGAACGCAGGCGATTGGTATGCCATCTCATTGAAAACCGGAAAAAAACTGGGCACCGAATTGAATTGGGGATTCCCCGGATCCAAGGCGGTTCCCGGCGATTTCAACGGGGATGGACGTGACGATTTGGCGATTTTTGATCCTGCGAACGGCAATTGGTATATCAAGGAACTGGATCTGGTTTTGGCGGACGGAGTAGGGTGGGGCTGGCCAACGGCAGCAACCCTGGCCGGGGATTATAATGGGGATGGGGCGGACGATCTGGTGACTTACGATTCAGCGGCGGGCAAATGGTATATTCGTACCCTGGCCGGCACGGTTCTGGCTTTTCCCGTGGAATGGGGGTTCCGGGGAACGGTCGCCGTACCGGGCGACTATAACGGCGATCACACCAATGATCTGGCGGTGTTCAACCCGGCCACCGGAAATTGGTATATCAAGCAGTTAACCGGTGAGATTCTGGCGTGGGAGATGAATTGGGGCTTTGCGGGATGCATACCGGTGCCTGGCGATTACAATGGCGATCACACCAATGATTTGGCGGTCTATCATTCCGCCAGCGGCAAATGGTATATTCAGACCTTGTCCGGGACGGTACTGGCGGATGGGGTTAATTGGGGTTTCCCTGGAACCACGGCGGTGCCTGGAGATTACAATCGGGATGGACGGGCCGATCTGGCCGTCTTCGATCCGGCCACGGGAAATTGGTATGTCCGCACATTGGGGGGAACGGTTTTGGCCAATGCCGTGAACTGGGGGTATTCAGGGGTTCAGGCGGTGGCCGGGGATTATGATGGCGATGGAGCCTCGGATCTGGCCGTTTTCGATGCTGCCCGTAACCGTTGGCATGTCTATTCCCTGTTTCGTAATATATCGCTCATGTCCAATGCGGCTTGGGGGAGTGCGGGCATGCGTCCGGTTCCCGGGGATTATGATGGGGATGGCGAAACGGAACTGGCTCTGTTTGATCCGGGCAAAGCCCAATGGAATATTCGCAAACACGGCAAGTTGTTGCGCTGGGCTTTCAATTGGGGGTGGGCGGGAGTGATACCGGTACAGGGCGATTTTAATCACGATGGATTTGACGATTTGACGATTTACGATGCCTCTTCCGGACGGTGGTTTAGTCGCTCGTCGCAAAACGATCAAACCTTGTTGTCGTCGGTTCAATACGGGACGTCATCCATGATCCCAACTCCAGGCGATTATGATGGCGATGGATTTCAGGATATTGCCGTATTCGATAAAAATGCGAGCAAATGGTATATCTGGTCAACGGGGCGGGGTTTTGATTTAGCCTATGGTTACCAATGGGGATTCCCGGGAGCCATCCCTTTGGGCAGTCGTGGGAAATAGATTGAATTGAGGAGTTTCAGGAGATGCGCATAATCAAATGGGCGGTTATGGTGGGTGGATTGTGGGCCGGAGTAATATTCATCCCGGTGGGGCAGACGGCGGAAACCCGTGTTCCCCCGCAGAAACCAGCGGAACGCGCGATGTTACCCCAGGCCACCGGCGGTCCCGACGCGGCGTTTCTGGATCGATTCCGGGTTTCAGCCTTGATTGATGGGGAGAAGAAGTTCCGAGTCGGTTTTGTCGATTCGACCACCGGCAAGGCCTATCTGGTCGCGCAGGGGGATCCTTTCTTTGGATTTGTGTTGGAGGCCATGGATTATCAATCGGAGCGGGTTGTTCTGCGCAAGGGAATGGCCCGGTACGGCTTGAGTTTGAAGGATGATCTCACCGCCCATGTCGTGATGGCGCCCGCGCCCACTGCGGCGACCACGGGGTCCACCGCGATCCATCCTCCACCCGGAGAAATGGCCTCCGGGAAAATCAAAACCCTTGAAGATTTCCTGGCAGAGCATCCCGATTTGCAGGCTTCCGAAGGGGCCCGTTATGATTTCCCCACCAACCAGCCACCCGCCCAAGGGATGGGGGAGGGGATTGAGTCCTTCTTGAAAGCACATCCGGAATTGGAAGCGAACATCCAGACGTCAGCCGTAACGGGGTTAGGCCCCGGAATCGAAGCGGCCATGAAGGATCATCCGGAACTCATTGAAAAAGCCCGCGCTGATGCAGTTAAAGGGCAGGGAATGGAAGCCGCGCTTGAGCAGATGGCCAAGGAAGCGGGTATGCCGAAGCCAACCATTTCGACCAATCCGACCACGTTTGAAGATTTTATCCGCATGCATCCCCAGATGGGTCAATAGGATTTCGCCTGTGCCATCAACCGCCGGTTTAACCGTGTCGATTGTCATTCCCGTGTTAAACACGGCGGAACGCCTGCCCTTGCTGGCCCGATGGTTTCAAGCCCAAAAGCCCGCCCCGCCGATGGAAGTGGTGTTGGTCGATTCCGGGTCCACGGATGATACCGTGGCGGTGGCCCGACGATTGGGCTTTCGGACAACGACCATCTCGCCCTTCAGTCACGGTGGCGCTCGAAATCTCGGGGCGCGGGTGGCCCAGGGCGATGTGGTGGTTTTAATGACCCAGGATGCCGAACCGGCGGATGACGCCTGGCTGGATCAGCTGACGGTGCCGTTCGGGGACCCACAGGTGGCGGGCGTGTATGGCCGGCAATTGCCCCGGCCAGAGGCGACTCCGTTGGAACGCCTTTTCTTGTCCTATCGTTTTCCAGCGGGGGAAATGCAAACCCGTCGGTATTCTGCAGGAACCCCGATCGGTTACGAAGAAGCTTTTTTTTCCAATGTCAATGCGGCGGTTCGGCGGTCTGTTCTGCTGGAAAATCCGTTTGACGAAGCCTTGTTGATGTGCGAAGACCAACAGTTTTCGCGCGATGTTCTGCGCAAGGGATATGCTGTGGCCTATGCCCCGGCCGCACAGGTGATCCATTCCCATACCTACTCGATGCGGCACTATTTTCAGCGGTATTTTGACAGCATTGTGGCGTTACGGCAGGTTTTTGGTCGGAATTTTGGACTGGGAACCAGCTCCCGACTGGGGCGATCTTACCTGCGGCAGGAAGCGTGGACCCTGCTCCGTGATCACCCCGGTTTTTTTCCGCGTTATGCGGCACTGACTCTGGTCCGGGTGGTCGCCACCCTCTGTGCTTTTGCCGAACCCTGCCTGCCCCCGCGGGTCTGCCGAGCCTTGAGTTTGCATAAAGCCTATTGGAATAAAAGGCAAGGTCCCTGATATGCCGAAATTAGTGTATCTGGCGATCAATGCCTCCTATGCCCATACGATGCTGGCGGGGTGGTTTCTAAAAGCAAGCCTTCCGACGGATAAAACGCCGTTTCACTGGCAGACCATCGAAGCGACTCCGGCGGAAGATTCCCATGCCCTGTTGGGGCGGATCCTGGATGCCCAGCCGGATTTGCTGGCGGTGTCGGTTTATTTGTTCAATGCCGTTCCGGTGTATGCCCTCTTGCGCCGGATCAAGATCTGTCGGCCCGACTGTGTCATCCTAGCCGGCGGCCCTGAGTTTTCCGGTGCCAATGAATCGCTGGTTCGTCGGGAACCCGCCGTGGATGCGGTGGTTCGGGGTGAAGGGGAAAGCGCGTTGGCACGGTTTGTCGGGGTCTTTCGGGATCGGTCTTTGTGGAACGATATCCCCGGCTTATGTTTTTTATCCTCCGGTGTTTATCACGATGGCGGGTGGGCAGACCCCATTCCCTCGCTGGACCGGATTCCCTCCCCCTATGCCGATGAACTTTCGGGATTTTCAAAACCCTTCATTCAATTGGAAACTTCCCGGGGATGTGCCAATACCTGTGCGTTTTGCACGAGCGGGAGCCAGCGGGGTGTTCGGTTTTACAGCCTGGACCGAGTGCGTTCCGATTTGGAGCTGATCCGCCGGCAGGGAATCCGACAAATTCGACTGGTGGATCGGACCTTCAACGATCCCCCGAAACGTGCGGTGGAACTACTGACGATGTTTCGTCAGGACTTTTCCGAACTCTTCTTCCACCTCGAAATAGATCCGGCCCGCGTGACGCCGGAATTGATAGAGACCTTGAAACTCGCCCCGCCCCGCCATCTTTTTTTGGAAGTGGGGGTGCAGACCTTCCAGCCGGAAACGCTGGATTTGCTCGGGCGTCGGGGGACGGCGGCGGAAATGCGTCGGGGCTTGGCGCTCTTGTCATCCGTGAAGACCATTGATTTACACCTCGATTTGGTCTCCGGGTTGCCGGGCGTGGGGTGGGATGAGGTGCTTCGGGATTTGAATGAATTGACCCAAATCGGGCCCTTGGAAATTCAGATGGAAATATTAAAGGTCCTGCCGGGGACCGAATTGGAACGCCAGCGGGAGACCTGGGGCATTCAGGCGGCGGCGGATCCGCCCTATGAGGTTCTGCAAACCCGCACCATGACCCCCTCGCATCTTCTTCAGGCCCAACGTCTGTCGCGTCTGGTCGATTGGTTTTACAATGTCGAATCGTTTCGGCCTTTAGTCCGACAGGCGGTTGCCGGGGATTCGTTATTTTGGCCTAAATTGCTCAAATTCCTGGAGCGGGAAGCGGTGGTTTATCATTGCCCGAGCCTGGAAAATCGGTATCGACTGCTGGACGCATATTGGACGCAGGACGGGAATATCGATTTGCGGCGCGCCGTGCAATATGACTGGCTTCAGCGCGGGTTCAGTTCCCAAAAAGGGATAGCGCCGGGTGAGCCGTGGAAGGCTGAGCTTCCGGCAGATACTGTTTTATACGCGGGAACATTGCCCCCCAAGGTGCATCGGATCGTGCGGGCCCAGTTGGACCGGGAGTATTTTTTTGTATATTCGAGCGGGGAGGGGCCGGGTCGACCCGCTTCAGCGGTATATTGCCGGTAAAAACGGGCGATCCGCAGGCATCGGGGGGAGATCAGCCCCGGGGGGCCAGGAGTTGCACAACTCGTGTATTTCGCCGTTTACAGGTGCGGTTCAAAATGTCAGGATAGTTTTTCAATGAATGGGCCGCATAGACCACTAACGATTGACCTGACGTCAGATTCCCGAAACCTTTTCCGGGAAATCTGGGCCTATCGATTTGCCCTCTGGAACCTGATTCTCAAGGATTTTC
The DNA here is from genome assembly GCA_903824675.1 of uncultured bacterium. Taxonomy (GTDB): domain Bacteria; phylum Verrucomicrobiota; class Kiritimatiellia; order CAIKKV01; family CAIJXV01; genus CAIJXV01. The sequence continues at coordinate 24,825 of CAIJXV010000103.1, read as the reverse complement.
GCATTCGATACCGAAATATGTCACTGGGCATGATCTGGTCGATTCTCAATCCGCTGGTCATGCTGGGGGTTTTGGTCGTCGTTTTCTCCTATATCCGATTGACCTCCCGTCCGGACGCGCATTTCGCGGTTTTTTTATTACTCGGCATGATTCCGTTCAATTTCTTTTCAATGACCCTGCCGCCCTCAACGATGTGTATTCTGGATAATGCGGCGCTGGTTAAGAAAGTCATCTTTCCCCGGCATATTCTGCCGGTCTCCGTTGTATTAGCCCAAATCATTCATGTGGTGATTCAATTCGTTTTGCTGGCAGTTTTTTTGGCGGTTTCCCGGGTGTCGCCGAATCTGGCGTGGGTGTGGATACCGGTGTTGCTCGTGGTGGAACTCGGCGTAGTGCTGGGATTCGCCTTCATTTTGTCGGCGCTGAATGTGTATTATCGGGACACGTTGTACCTGGTCCAGTCGGGATTGACCATTTTGTTTTGGTTCACGCCGATTTTTTACCCGTTGTCGGTGGTTAAAACCAGTCTGAAGCCCTGGATCTATCGAGTCTACCTATTAAACCCCCTGGCGGGAATTATCGATTCGTTTCGGCGGGTGGTCCTGGAGGGGAAAGCGCCGGAAGGTCTGCCGTTGGGGATTTCAACGGGAGTAGCCGTCCTCCTGCTCCTGCTGGGCTGGGCGATTTTCAGCCGGAAAGAACGGCATTTTGCGGATAAGATTTAGGCGGTGCAAGCAGTGATGACCACGAATACAACTCAAGCGGGGAAGCAACCCATCATTCAACTGGATGGGGTTGCCAAGATGTACCGGCTCAACAAGAAAAAACCGTTCCTGGTACATGATGCGGTTCAGCGATTGTTGGGGCGCGGGACATCAGGAGAAGATTTTTGGGCGATCCGGGAATTGAGCCTGTCGATTCAGCCCGGAGAGTCTCTGGCCGTGGTGGGGGGGAATGGGGCGGGAAAATCAACCCTGCTGGGCCTGATCGCCGGAACCATTTCGCCGACGTGCGGCCGGGTGACCGTGTCCGGCCGGGTGGGGGCGTTATTGGAACTGGGTGCGGGATTCCATTCTGATTTGACCGGGCGTGAAAATGTATTTTTGAATGCCTCCCTGCTGGGGCTCCAACGGGAGGAAGCCGAGGAACAGTTCGAAAATATCGTGACCTATTCGGAATTACGGGATTTCATCGATGTTCCCCTGCGGAATTATTCGTCGGGTATGCAGGTCCGGTTGGGCTTTGCGGTCGCCATTCATATCCATCCCGAGATTCTGATCATGGATGAGGTGATGTCGGTGGGTGACCAGTCCTTCCAGATCAAATGTTCGCGATCCATCCGGCAATTCCAAGAGGCGGGGAAAACCATTTTATTTGTTTCGCACAGTCCCGGACAAGTTTCGCAGTTATGCCGGCGGGTGATTTGGCTGGAGCATGGACGGTTGAAAAGGGAAGGGCCAACGGAGGAGATTCTTGCCGCCTATCAGCAGAAAAGCTCGTGAGCTTGACTCTGACTCCCCCTTTTGGCAACCTTCGAAAAAGAACAGGTTTGGGTTATGTTTAACAGGATCAGGCAGGCTTTATTTCGCAGGGCGGTCCACAGTGTTCGGTGGGTCCGTCGACGCCTGTTGGGGTATAGCGATGTCACGTTTGCGATCGACCGGTATTGGTCGGATGAGCGGCATTGCGCGGTTCAAGGGTGGATGGCGGGTCCCCAGGCGGATATCGAATCGATTGAACTCAAGGCCGGGAATACCTGGGTCGGTGCCGAGCAGTTGGAGGCCCGCCCGGATATTGCCTCCGCCCTGTGCAAGCCGGTCGGTTCCGTCAAGGGGTTTACTTTTCAGGTGGCGCATGCCGCGCCGATGGACTTGAGTTTCCGGGTGAAATGCAACGGTCGCTGGAGGCCCTTGCGCGTCAAGCAGCCCCCGCCCGATTGCACGGAACGACTGGAGGTTCCGGATGGCGAGACATTATTTGATCGGTTTGTCCAGGAGGTGAATGCGCGCCACTGGCACGTTTTGGAGATCGGATCCCGGATTGTTTCGCCGGACAGCGAGAGCAAGCGCAGTCTTTTTCCGAATGCCGGTTCTTATACCGGGTTCGATTTCTATCCGGATGCGAACACCGACATCGTCGGCGATGCCCACCGTCTTTCTGAAATCGTGGGCGACAAGAAATTCGACGCCATCTTCTCCATTGCGGTGTTTGAACATCTGGCCATGCCCTGGATTGTTGCGCGCGAGATAAACCGGGTGTTGCGTCCAGGCGGCCTGACCTATCACGGAACGGTTTTTTCATGGCCGGCCCATGAACGGCCCTGGGATTTCTGGCGTTTGTCGGACGAAGGTTTGAAAGTGCTGTTTTCACCGGCCTTGGGGTATGAATTGCTCGGGGCGGGCCTGTTTGATCCTGTCAGCACGCATTTTCGAACCCTGCGCAAGGGGCAGGCTGGATTTCCGAATGCCGCCGCGTTTGCCAGCGCCAGTATTCTGTGCCGTAAAACATCGGACCTGCAACTGGATAATTTCCGTTGGCCCTCCGATCTCGGAGCCGTTGTGGGGGACGATAGCCGGTATCCTGAAGCCCCGTCCCGCCCGCGATCCGAGAAAACCTGAACAGGAGCCCGTCTTGTTCGCTTCCCAGGGATTCTGACCATGTTGCTTGCGATCGCTCAATTCGGTCTGCGCCGTCTCCAGCCGCTGTGTCCCCAGCGTACGCTGCGGGGCCATATATGGCTGGCGTCTAATCGTTTCCTTCAGACGTGGGAGAACCGGGGGCTGGGGCGTGCTTTGGGGTCCGTGTGGGCCCGCCGCGTTCGCCCGCTGTATCAGCGCTGTCCCCGTGTGCCGGATAATCTTTTTCTGTCCCGGTTGATTCGCGCCCATCACCAACGGATCCTGCCGCATACGGCCAGCGTGGACCTCATCGTTTGTATTCATAATGCGTTGTCCGATGTGCAAACCTGCCTCTCGTCGGTCGTTCGATATACGCGTCCGCCGTATCGCGTCATCCTGGTTGATGATGGCAGTGAACCGGATACCCGCCAACACCTGGAGGAGTGGTCGCAACAACAAGGGGCCTTGTTGTTACGTCACGAGCAGGCCCTTGGCTATACGGGTGCGGCTAACGCGGGATTGCGCGCTTCGACGGCCGACTGCGTAATCCTGCTGAACAGCGACACCCAGGTTACCCCGCTCTGGCTCGACCGCCTGGTGGCCTGCGCCGAATCCGAACCCCGCATTGGGTTGGTGGGGCCCCTGTCCAATGCGGCCTCCTGGCAGTCCGTGCCGGACGTCATGGGCGCCGATGGCGATTGGATGGAGAATGCCTTGCCGGAGGGCTGCGATCTGCGGACCCTGGCCCTGTTGATCGGACGAAACGCCATCCCGTTTTATCCGCGCGTCCCTTTTCTCAATGGATTCTGTCTCTTGATCAAGCGCGCGGTCATGGATCAGATCGGTCTCTTTGATGAGCGGCATTTCGGGCCGGGGTATGGGGAGGAAAACGACTACGCCGTCCGGGCGCGAAAAGCCGGATGGGCGCTGGCGATTGCGGATGATGCCTATGTCTGGCATCAACAATCCCGGAGTTATTCGCACGAACGCCGGAAGACACTCGCGGCGAATGCCCAGGAGACGCTGAACGCCCTGCATGGGGCCGAGACCTTCACCGCCGGGTGTGGCTTCTATCTTTCGGATCCTTCGATCCTCTCCATCCGCGCCCGGACTCGCGCCTTAAGGGACAGAACCGAATGCATCCGGCAGGGGATGGAAAAATATGAAGGACGGCGAATTCTCTTTGTCTTGCCGACCGCGCGTCCCGGCGGCGGGTCCCATGTCATTATTCAAGAGGCGCGCGCCTTGCAGCGAATGGGGGTGGATGCGCGGCTGTTTAATTTTTCAATCAACAAAACGGATTTTCAGGCGGCCTATCCGGAAATCACGGTGCCGGTCCTGTATGGGCACGGGATCGATGACCTGACTCGATTGCTGCCCGGGTTCGATGCGGTAATGGCCACCCTGTATTTATCCGTCAACTGGATCGATCCGGAACGGACGGGGGCGCCGAATACCCTGCGCGGATACTATATTCAGGACTATGAACCCTGGTTTTTTGAGACCGGTTCGGCCGAATGGACGGAAGCCGTGGCGTCTTACACGAAGATTCCCAACCTGGTGCGCCTGACCAAAACGGAATGGAACCGGCGGGTGGTCCTGGAGCAAACCGGGCAGGATTGTACGGTCATCGGGCCCAGCGTCGACTTGGAGCGATTCTATCCCCGGCAAAGCGTGCGATCTTCCTCGGCCCTGCAGATCATCGCCATGATCCGCCCGGAAACGGCGCGCCGAAACCCCGAACGAACGTTGCGCGTGTTGGATTTACTCCATCAGCGGTTCGGCGAAAAGATCGCGATCACTCTTTTTGGTTGCGAGCCCGACGCTCCACTCTGTAAGCGCCTGGCCGGCTCCTTCCCTCACCGGCATCTGGGGATTATCACCCGGACCGAACTGGCTTCGCTGCTTCCCGATCAGGATCTGTTTTTGGATTTTTCCACCTATCAGGCGATGGGTCTGACCGCTCTGGAAGCCATGGCCTGCGGAACGGCGGTCATTTTGCCCCGGTCTGGCGGGGCCGAGGCGTTCGCGCAACACGGGAAAAATGCCTGGATGGTGGACAGCTCGTCCGAAGCGGATTGCCTGGCGGCGGCGGAACGGCTGGTGACCGACCCCGGCTTGCTCCAGGCCCTGCGCGCCGCGGCGTTGGCCGATGTCTGTGCCTACACTCCGGAGAAAGCCGCGCTGCGGATTCTGGAGGCCCTGTTCGATTCCCGCCCAGGCGGCAAAGGGGGACCCCGATGATCCGTGTTCACGTCCTTTACGAATATGGGGTCGACCACCGTCCGCATGGTTCGGCGTACATCCGGCTCCTCAATCCCTTGCGCCACCCTTCGATTGCCGGTCGTGTCGAACTCACGGCCGGAGAGGATCTCCAATCGGCCGAGGTCGTGATTGTGGATCGCACCTGGAAGTATGATGTCACGCTTCACGCGGTGGAAGCGCTGATCGCCCAAATCCGGGAGGCGGGCGCCTGTTTATTGTACAGCATCGACGATAACCTGCTCGACCTCGATTTGTCGGGGGGCTTCCGCTCTTCCTTTACCTTGGAACAATTGACCGTGATCCGCTTGCTGGCGCGCGAGGCGGATGGCCTCCTGGTTTCAACCCCCGCCCTGGCCGAGCGGTTGCGCCGGATGAATGAGGCGATTTACGTTCTGCCCAATGCGCTTGACGAACGGTTGTTCCCCGACCCTGCCCTTCGCGCGGCGACGGCACCCCGGCCGCTGGTGGTCGGCTACATGGGGACGTTCACCCACGATGACGACCTGTACCTGATCCTCGAGGCGTTGCGTGCCCATGCCGGGCACATTGAATTGCAATTAGTGGGCGGCATTTCCGATGCGGCCATTTTGAAAGGATTCCAGCCGCTTTCGATCCAGGTACTCAATCCGGCGGGGCATCATGAATATCCGGACTTTATTCGCTGGATGGGGTCGGCCTTGCAATGGGATCTGGGTCTCGCGCCACTGGAGGATACGCCCTTTACGCGGTGCAAGTCCGATATCAAGTTCCTGGATTACAGCCTGATGGGCATTCCCGGGATCTACAGCCGGGTCGAAGCCTACCGGCATACGGTGCAACATGGAGTCACCGGGTGGTTGGCCGGGAATACCGTATCGGACTGGCGGGACGGATTGGCGGAACTGATCCATCAACCCGACCTTCGCCGACGTCTGGCGCTCTCTGCCGGACAATGGGTTGGCGCAAACCGGACCCTGGCCGTCTGCGCGACCCAGTGGGCCGACGCCATCGAAACCGTCGTACGCAATACACAACACCGGAAGGCCAGATCGACATGAAAGCCTCCATCGTCATCACCTGTTACAACCTGGGCGCTTATCTCGGGGAGTCGCTCGCCAGCGCCCTTCAATCCACCCATCCGGATTTTGAGGTGATGGTCGTGGACGATGGTTCGACCGAACAACGGACCCGGGAGGAGGTCTCGCGTCTGGAACAACGCTATGCGGGCGATCCGCGCGTACGTTTTGTCCGGCAACCGAACAAAGGAGTCAGCGCCGCGCGCAATACGGGTATTGAACAGGCGACGGGTGAATGCATTCTGTCGCTCGACGCCGACAATAAAATCCGGCCGCACTATCTTGCCCGGGCCGTACAAATCCTCTCCGAACAGGCATCGGTCGGCGTGGTGTATGGTTGGGCTGAACGATTCGGTGCACGGGGCGGCATCTGGGAATTTCCTCCTCTCGACCCGCATAAGATGCTGTTGGAAAATGGCGTGGAAGCCTGTTCCGTATTTCGGAAACAGGTCTGGCGGGAGGTTGGGGGATATGATGAAGAACGGTTTCGCCAGGGCTACGAGGACTGGGACTTCTGGTTGGGTGTCATCGAAAAAGGGTGGCAGTTTGTTCTCATTCCCGAAGTGCTGTTTGACTACCGGGTTCGCCCCCATTCCATGGTCAGCGCCTGTAATGAGCCGGACGTCCGGCAGAAACTGGTTAATCAACTGATTGAAAAACACAAGCCGCTCTACGCGGCCTGCTGGCCGGAACTCCTGATCAGCCGGGAACTGACGATGCTAGAATACGAGCGCTTGGTGGCCGGATATCATCAACGCTATGTCGAGGCGCTGGCGGAGTTCCAGCATTTCGCCCAAGACTGGAATACCCGATGCCAACTTCTGGAGTCCGAAGTCCAGCAGCATCGGTCCGAGTTGCAGAGCCTGCGACATCTGGTGGCGCTGCAACGCTATTTCGCGCGATCCGCCCTGGGCCGCCTGCTTGCGCGGGGGGCACGCCGGTCGGCTCCGTGATCCGGCAGGCAACCCTTCCGGCACGGCCGGACTTGACTCTGCCCCGTCCTTTTGGCAGCCTTCGATCTTGATCCGGCCGGTCCCAACGGGCAGGTGTCCGTGCCGTGCTGCAACAACCCGTGACTGTCTATGCGGTGCCGACATGGTTCGTCTTCAACGCAGCCTTCTCCAATTCCTGGCCGGGTTTCTTCCGGTGCTGGCCGTGCTGGCGCTGGCCGCCTATGCCCGATGGCCTGAATATCCGCAGTCCTTCCTCTGGCTTGACGAGGCCTGGCGCGCCTATGCGGTTTCGATCACTCAGGGCCCGGTTTCATTCCTGTCGTATATGAGTCACAACAACGAGATGTTGTTGCTGTCCGAATGGCTGCTCGGGAAGGTGAGTTGGCTGGCCTGGGGACAGGCCTCGTTCGGCTTCCGGATTTGGCCCTTCGTTTTTTCCTTGGCGGCGGTGGCGGGGATATTCGTCTTCGTGCGGCGCGCAGGCCAGCGGGAAATCGCCCTGCTCCCCGCATTGATTATCGCAACGGCTTGGGGCTTCATTTATCACGCCCGGGAATTCAAGCCCTACGCCCTCGACCTGGCCCTGACCCTGTGGACGCTCTGGGCGGTCCTGCGGGCGGTGGAACAGCGGCGCCTCGGGTTGCTGGTCCTGTTGCTTTCGGTGATGGCCTGTTCGTCGCTGGTTTTTCCCTTCATCTTTCCCGGCGTGCTGGTCTTCTGGTGGGTTCGTACCCGTCCGGTCAGGTTCCAGTCTCTGCTCGCGTTCAGTGTACCCCTGATTCTTTTCGGGGCCGTCTATGTCTTTTTTCTGCGACCCCAGAACCCTGCGGGTACGGCAAGCTTCTGGGCGGCCAACTACCTGACCAGTATGGACCAGGGGATCCGACTGATCCGACAGTACCCTGTCTATCTCAATGCCTACAGCCTCTTCGGTTGGCCGGTTCTGACCGTCCTTTTCTTTCTGGTGCTGCCGATCACCTCGATTCGTCGCCGCGACGGAGTCTGGATTTTATTCTTCCTTCCAGTGGGCTTTCAGGTGATGGCCTCAGCCCTTCGGCTTTACCCTCTGCTCGACCGGCCGTCCTACTACCTGTATGGAATTATGAATGCCGGCGCTGCCGTTGCTCTGGGTCAACTGCTCGATCAGGTTCTGCCCCGTTTACCGGATTGGGCTCGTCGGGTGAAGTGGAACCTCGTAATCGCGGTTATTCTGGTTGCCCTTTTCGGAGGGGCCATCCAGCGCAACCTGACCCAAGGGAAAGCCTGGCCTCCGGATACCGCCCGACGGGCCATGACCCTTCTTGCGCAAGACTTTCGGGCCGGTGACCGGTTGTATATCAATGGCCCCGACTACTACACCTTTCTTTTTCATCGAGCCGCCTGTTTCCCGGCTGGCCACCCCTTGCTCGCCTGGAGTTTGCCGCAGGGCGCTCGTACCCTGTCAGATAATGATTCCCAGCAGTTACGCGAAGAATTTTTGCGTCAGGCCAGCCAGGATCTGCCGGGGCAACGCCTGTGGTTTTTGAGCGGATACTTCCCGGACACTTATGCATTGTATCAATCCCTGCTGCAACCCTTGGGAACGCCCGAACTCCGGGTTGCCGAACTTCATCAATCGCTGGTGACGATCGTATTGCAGAAACCAGTCAGCGATCTGCACTAGGAATCGCCCGACGGCGTCTTTGGCAAGTTCCACAGATTCCTGACCCAAAAGCAAAGAAGTTGCCGGTCGATCACCAGTAGACTATAATTGGTAATAAGGATTTCATCCAAGCAATGGGTGAGGCTTTGAAAAGGGCATGATGAAACTTAAAATGACAATTTTGTACGGATTGAGGGCGCTGGTCGTGTGGGGCATATTCCTGTGGGCGCGAATGGTGTCCGGGGCCGATATCAGTCTGACCGGGCCCTCCACGCCTGTCACGGTTCGGGATGGGGAGGATTTTGCCGAACAGATCCTGGGCAACCCGTGGAGCATGGACCGACTTCGGGACATTCCCTTCGAGATGGGATTTAATCAACCGACGGCAACCTCGGGAATCTGGTCGGCGACGAGTACCCTGGCTGGAGCGCCCTCCTTCTTCCTTTTGAATACGGGGTTCCCCAATCCTCAATATCAGAATGTGACGATGATGTATTCCGTCTCGGATGCCATGCCCTTTGGTCCCTTGAATCCGATCCGTGCTGGAAAATACCGTCGCCTGTCCTTTCGGACCTCCCTGCAGCAAAGTCACCGGGCTTCAATCAATGTGCAATGGTCAAATGACAAAACGGTATGGCCGGTGGAAATTGCCAAATCAAGCAACGTGGGCTATGCGCAACTTCTGGATGTCAAGCCGACCTACAATGGGGGAACCCCGCTCCAGGTGAAGAACGAATCCGGATTCCGGTTGTATAATATCGATCTGGCGGGCGCTGATCCGGATGCGTCAGAAGTCTTGTCGTGGCTCCGGAGTCCGGCTGCGAGTTACGGTCAAGCCGCCTGGACGAACACGATGTATGGGCTGATCATCATTCCCTCGACCGCCCTGCCGGCGGGTGCGCCGGTCAGCGTTGACTGGGCCCGGCTCTACGATCCCCTGTCATCTCCCGAAGTGCCCATCACCTGGTCGACAACCGGGGTTCCCACCGGGGACAATCCGGCCGATCCCTTTTATTCGGTATGGCTGTTTATCGATCGCGACGGGGCGGGATACGATGGGGATCTGCTGATCTCCGGCCTCAAGAACGATGGGGCGTATACCCTGAAGACCGCGGCATTGCCTCCCGGGAATTATTATGTCTACCTGCAGGTGGTGTACCACCAGAACGGCGGCTTTCAGGTGGTTGCGACCAGCGACTATAGCGCTCCGATCCAGATCGGGTATCCCCCGTTTGTCCAGTTCGAGGCCCCGACGCGGACCAGCGGGCCGGACTATGCCACGGTCGAACTCGGGAATCCCTGGGATATGTCTAGCGCCGCCGATATTGACCGCACCTATCAAGTCGGGTCACCCCAGTTCAGCGGGGGAATGATGTCCGGTGTGGCCCCGGCGAGTCTGGACAATATGATTTTTCTGAACCTGAAGAAAAACGGAGTGACGGTCCCCATCGACACCCAAAGATATCGGTATCTCACCTATCGTTTTAAAGCCGATAGTTCCGGCGGACCCGATCTCTGGAGCCGGATGATCCGGGGCTGGGTTGTCAAGCTGGCGTGGTGGAATCAGGATCTGGCGCGGGATGGATCTTACAGCCGGGATCTCCACATCTTTGAGGATTTTCACTCCTATTCGGTCGACTTACGCGACAACACCCTGCTCAATCCCAGTGCGCCTTATCGGGCCGGCTTGGAGGAGATTCCCCGCGTCACGACGTTGCGGTTTGATCCGTTGGAGTCCGATGTCAACGTGCCGTTCTGGTTGGATGATGTCCGGCTCTGTGCCGATAACAGCCCGACCGGGGGGATTTACGAAGTGGTCTGCCGCTTGACCGATCCAGACACCCCGACGGTCAATCTCAAGCTCTTCTATGGCTATTACACGCCGCTCGGCTACCAGGAAATGTCTGCCCCTTTGATCGATGTCCAATTGACGAATGGATCCCAGCGACTGATTTGGAACATGGCCGGCCTGGCAAACGATTCGTATTATTTACGGGCTGAAGTCACGGATGGGATTCACACCAATTCCGAGATGGCCGATGTGCCGGTGGTGGTTACGAATTCGTTTCCCCGGATGACGGTCGCGGGCATGGATCCCACCGTATTCAATAGGCGCACCGGTAACTGGCACATTCTTTTCGCCGGGCAGGGTTCTGCGGCTACGCATCAATGGGGCTGGGCCGGCGTTGATCCGGTTTCCGGCGACTATGACGGGGACGGAATTTCCGATCTGGCGGTGTTCGACCAGAATACCGGCCGATGGTTCATCCGCAAAGTCACCGGCGAGATATTGGGTTGGTCGATTTTCTGGGGGTGGCCGGGGGTGACTCCGGTTCCGGGTGACTATAATGGGGATGGGACCAATGATCTGGCGGTGTTTGACCAGAATACGGGCCGGTGGTTCATCCGCAAAATCACCGGCGAGATATTGGGATGGTCGATTTTCTGGGGGTGGCCGGGCGTTAAGCCGGTTTCCGGCGACTATGATGGAGACGGGATTTCCGATCTGGCGGTGTTTGACCAGAATACGGGCCGGTGGTTCATCCGCAAAATATCCGGCGAGATATTAGGCTGGTCGATTTTCTGGGGGTGGCCGGGGGTGACTCCGGTTCCGGGTGACTATGATGGTGACGGGGTTGATGACCTTGCCATCTTCGATCAGAACACGGGCCGGTGGTTCATCCGCAAAATATCCGGATCCATCCTCAAGTGGGAGAACTATTGGGGCTTCGCCGGTGCCGTTCCCGTTCCGGGCGATTACAATGCGGACGGCATTGCCGATCAGGTGGTCTACTATGAGGGCAACGGTTTATGGTACTTTCTCTTCTCGAACGGCACCATGGATATTGGGGGCCCTTGGACCGGTGTCGGCGTTACGCCGGTTCCGGGAAATTACGACGGACTGTAGACGTCGTCCATTTAAAATCCCGCTTTACGAATATATTCACGACTGATGGCCAGATCCTTCAGGGGATCCTGCAAGTGAGTGTCGTGTTCGACGAAAACCCAACCCGAATAGCCGCTTCGGGCGACGGCCTTCAGGATGGCGTCATTATCCAGCCCGATATTACCGGCGCCCAGCTCGCAGAACCGGCCCCGTTCCGGCCAGCGGTCCAGGCCGATTTCAGGGTTGGTGACCAGCCAGTCTTTGAGATGCACCGCGACCAGCCGATCGGCATATTTCTTGACGATTTCCAAACCGTCTCCGTCCGCCGCCGCCAGGTGTGCGGTATCCAGGATCAATCCGCAGCGGGGGCATTTCGCCAGAAAAGTTTCCAGTTGCGCCTGGGATTCAACGAGCGATCCCAAGTGATTGTGTAACCCAACGCGGACGCCCCAGCGGGAGGCCATTTCGCATTGGTAGTTGACCTGCCGGCAAAAGGTCTCAAAGTCCCGGCCGCTGACCTGGGTCCAGATGTACCCTTTGCGGAATGCACTGGTCCATTGAAGGGTGGACTGGGCGTCGGGTCCCAGACAGAGGGCGAAATCCATTCCCCATCGATTATACATCGCCGCTTTCTGCAACGCATCGGAAGCGGACAGGGCGACCAGTCGTTCGGTGCCTTCGTAGCCGATGGATTTCAGGCCTTCCAGGCGCGCTTCAATATCGAACAGACCGCCATCCCATACATTCATCCCGTAATCCGCGATGCCGAATTTCATGAGGTCTCCTCTTTAACGTAACGCAACAAGGTCTGGCGGGTCACGCCGAGCAACTGGGCGGCCATGGATTGATTGTTGTGGGTTCGGCGCAGGGCTTCGGCCACCAGTTCCTCCCGGACCTGATCGAAGGTGGGGAGGGTTTGGGGGAAAAGGGTTTGGTTGGAAGGGGGTGTTTCGCCATCGGCGCGGGGGAGGGGGCGTTGCTGGTGGGTCTGAATATGGAGAAGAAAAGATTCCATGGATAACATCCCGGCGGTGTGGTTGCTGACGGCGTCGTGAACCATGGCTTTTAATTCGCGGATGTTCCCGGGAAAGGAATAGAGCGTGAGCAGGTTGACCAGCTCGCGGGGAGGCGTTGGTTTTTTCCGGCCCAGGGCTTGGGCGGATTGCTCGAGGAAGTATTCGAGAAGCAGGGGGATATCGCCGGGTCGTTCCCGGAGAGGGGGGACATGGATATGGTGGAACATCAGGCGATAATAGAGATCTTCACGAAACTGGCCGGAGGCCACCCGTTCCATGATATTTCGGTTGGTGGCCACCAGGATTCGCACATCGATTCCCCGGGGCACATCCGATCCCACTGCGAAAAATTCGTTATTCTGTAAAAAACGCAACAATTTGGTTTGGAGAGTTGGCGACAGGTCGCCGATTTCATCCAAAAAGAGCGTTCCTCCCGTCGCTTTCCCGATCAGTCCGGCGGGGGGTAAGGATGGGCCCGGAAGAACCCCTGAACCCGGACCGAACAGGGAATCGGAGAAGACGGTTTCATCGAGACCGGAAAGATTAACCGGGATAAAGGTCCCCGAACGGTTCCCGACCGTATGCAGGGCGCGGGCGATCAATTCCTTGCCGACTCCGGTTTCGCCGGTGATCAGAACCGGTTGGACCGATGCGGCGACCGCTTCGACATACCGGAATAACCGGTGCATGGAGGGATCTTGCGTAATAATCGGCTCGAAGGCGGCGGGATGGGCGAGTTCGCCGGGCATGAAGTACTGTTTGAGCCGTAGATTTTCCTGCCGGAGCGCGCTCAAATCCAAGATGCGACGGATGGCGGTGACCAGGCGGGTTTCATCGACCGGCTTGACGAGGTAGTCGAATGCACCGTTTTGCATGCACCGGACCGCTGTTTCGATTTGGGAGACGGCGGTGACAATCAGGACCGGGATCTCGGGGCGGCAACTGATGATTCGTTCCAGCAAGTCTTCGCCGCGGATATCGGGCATCATCAAGTCGAGGAGAATCCCTTCGAAGGAATGTTCGGTGAGGAGTTTTTCAACCCGGCGTCCCTCGTTGCAGAGGACGAGGTTATTGATGCCATGACTGCGCAGAACCCATTCAAAGCTGTGCAAAAGATCGAGTTCGTCATCCACCAGTAGCAGCGGGCGCGAAGGGAAAAGTTTTTTCGGCGGGGTCGCCATAACAACGTGTCACCTGTTTCAAGGGCCTTGCGAGGAGCTATTATGCACGGGTCGGGTCGGTGTTTCAATATTTGAATCCCGGCGAGGGGGAAGGGTTACGATCACCGTGGTGCCGACGCCCGGTTGGGATTCGAAGGCCAGGTCGCCCCCATGCTCCTTGAGGATACCCAGGGAGATGGACAGGCCCAGTCCCGTGCCGCCGCGGGCGCGCTGGGTGGTGAAAAACGGCGTGGTTAATAGCGGAAGGTGGTCCGGGGGAATCCCGATGCCTTCATCCCGGATCAAGACCCGGATCGGTTGGTCGGGTCGGGTCGGCGCTTCCACGGTCAGGGTGATTTGACACTCGGGATCGGGCAAAGCCTGGCAGGCGTTTTGCAGGAGGTTGATAAACACCTGTTCCAAGCGTTGTTTGTTGCCGGTCAAAAGCGGAAGGGAATCCGGACAGGTCCACTGGAAGTGGTGAGTGGCCCGGTGGAGGGGATGGTCGAGCAATTGCAGGACCGCCTCGAGTGCTGATTTCAAATCGACCGGCTCATTCAGCCGGGTGGGATTAGGACGGGCAAAATCCTTGAGACTTTCGACAATTTTCTGAATGCGCCGACTGGCATCTTCGATGCCGCGGAGCATGTCCGGCAAAGAAGTGATCAGTTCCGGATCCAGCCCCTCATCCGGATGTTCACGGGTCCGGGCCTCGAGTTGGGGCACCAGACGATCCAGGGTCCGCCGGATCATGGGGGTGTTCAACATGATCACGTTGTTGGGGTTGTTGATCTCATGGGCCACCCCGGAGACCAGGGTGCCCAGCGCCATTAGTTTATGGGCCTGAATCAATTGCTGTTGCTGTTCCTGGGTGTGTCGTTCGGCCAGGACTCGTTCCGTGATGTCCCGGGCGATCCCCAAAACATGCAGGAGGGTTCCTTCGTGCCGGACGGGGGTCAGGGAGATGGCAAACCATCGATCCTCGCCCGCGATATGCCGGCGACCTTCGAGGGACGCGACCGGTTCGCCCCCCGCCCAAATCCGGGCCAGGGCGGGCTGGAGAACCGCTGCGGCGTCCAGGGGAAAAAGTCCTTCCACTGTGGCCGGGGCGGGATTCTCTTCCGTTGGATTCAACAAGCCGGCGGTGGTCGAATTCATCGATTGGATCCGGCCCTGGGCATCGAGGGTGAAGATGGCGTCGGGCGCGGATTCCACCAGTGAGCGGTATCTGTTCTCCGATTCCCGCAGGCGGGTTTGTGCCTGCTCCAGTGTTTCCAGCATCCGATTGATGCCTTCGGCCAACTCGCTCATCTCGTCCCCACCGGCCGGCTTCACCCGTCGGGCGGGATTGCCATCCTTGGCGATCCGGTAAATGCCGGTATTCAGGCTGGTCAGCGATTGGATCAGATTGACGAGGATCAGTTGCCGCACCAGCGCCAGCGCGATCATGCCCAGCATCAGGGCGACCCCAATCACCAGCCAGATCATCAGGTTGACACTGGTGCGTGCCATATCGAAAATTTCCCGCGGGAAGACGACCTTGACCACCGCCAGCGGTTGACCATTGGAGTCGCGGAACAGGTGGTATCCGATCAGATTTTTGCCGTCGCCTGAATCGATCAGGGTCTGGGATGTGTCAGCAGACAGCAGGCGGTTCCAGATCGTCGCCTCCGGACTTTCAAGGGAAGGTTTCGTCAGAAGCGTCACGGCCGCGTGGGTTTGTTCGCTCAAGGCGGCGATTTTTTCCGGATCTTCATGAATTCCCCCGGCCCCATCCTTCAGGTCCTCTTTCAAGGCGCGGATGACCCGCCCCATGGTCCGGTGGGCGATGCGGTGTTCAAGGTGTTCGAAGCCGGCCAGGACGGCGAAGCGCAGGGTTAAATAAAGACCGGCGCTGAGCAGGATGACGGCCAGCCCGACGACCAACAGGATTTTACGTTGGAGATTCAAGGGGACCTTATAATAATGGGAATGGGGAAAAATTGGAATCCTGGAATTTATAATTCAGTTGCATCCCGGCGCCGGTCCGGTAATCTGATGGGGATCGACAAGGAGCAATGCCCATGACCCCCAAGCACGAGTTACCGGAAGGATTCCGGCGGATGATAGATGAATTGGCCCTGGCCCGCCGGGGCACTCCGAAGATGGTCCAGCGAGCCTTGGTTCTGTGTCGTCAGTTCAAGTTCAGCCCTTGGATCGCGTGGGCGGTGGTGGAGGGGAAGGTCACCGTGGCCGAGGCGGCCCGGTTGGACGGCGCCGCGAAATGTCCCGCCTTGCAAGGTGCGATTTTGGATCAGAATTTACGCATCGCCGATTTGGAAAACATTTATCCGTATGCCCCGTATTTTCTGGCGCACGAGCTGATGACCACCGGGGGCGGGCCATTCCGCCGGGTGAGCGAGGCTTTGTTCGTGGCTAAAATAGTGCTGTCCGGCGAACGCGTTCAAGGCGGCGGTGAGGATGTTCTACCGCGGGTCCGGTTGCATGCCATCGAACACTATCGAACGGTGGCGGAACAGATTCTGCGTTTACGCGAAAATGAAGGACTGCCGCTGGAAGCCGCAACGGATGTCGTGTTGGGGCTCATGCCGCTGGCCGTGGCACGGCGCCGGATGGCTTTGCGCCGGGAGGATGAACGTCATGCGGCGCTCGAGGGGGAACGGGGAGGCGCCCCGCGCCGGTTCACGAACCGGTTAGGTCCGGCGCGGGCCCGGAGCGCTGCAGACCGTCCGGAACCGCCCCGTCCCGGCCCACGCCACCGCGCACTGCAGAACGATCGATACACCTAATGCCCCGGCGCAGACCCCGTACATCATCGCGGGGTTCCCGCTCTTTTTCATGAAGTATTCGCTCAGGATCAGCCCGGAAAACGAGCCCAATCCCACCAGGCATTCATTGATGCCGATATTCCGCGAGCGCAGTCCCGAATTGCCGGCATAATAGACGGCTGAAAAATAGGCGAACCCCGCCCAGAGTCCGAGCAAACTCATGCCGGCCGCCAGGAACCCGATCGCGGGGTGGAATCCGATGAAGATCAACAATCCGGCCGCGGCGCCCTGAATCAGGACGAGTGGAGTTTTGCGATATAACAGGAAACGCAGGGGAATCATACCCGCCCCGGCCAGCGCCTGGATGAACATGTGCAGGAAGAGCGGCAGTCCCGCCAGCCAGGGAGCGATGTGTGCGCTGGCGCAGAGGGCTGGATAAAAAGTTTGAATCGGGCGCTGGACAAACATGGCGGTGAAAATAATCAGCCAGGCCACGCCGATATAGGCGCCATGGACCGGGGCGGATCCCGGGGGGCCGTTTTCCACATGTTCATCCGCCGAGGGCGCCGAGTCCGGTCGGGCCGGATGACGGAGAATAAGCGCGCTGATCAGACCCCCGACCACCAAAATCAGAACGATGAGAACGGTAGACCCGAAATTGTAGAGGGTTCCGGACAACAGGAAGCCCAAGCTCGATCCCCCGCTCCAAGCCAGGGTGTAAAGTCCGGTCGCCCGGGCCAATCCGCCGGGAGGGGCGTCCCCGCGCATGAAGGTTTGAAAGGCATTAAAGAAGATGGCCGCCGCGACTCCAAAACAGGCCATCCCGGCGAAGACCGGGCCGAAGTGCCGGGTGGTGATACTCCAGATTCCGGTGGCGATGCAGGTGAGAATGCCCACACCGAGAAAGGTGCGCGCATTACGGCGGGTCAAGGCCCAGCCGACGCCCAGGCTGGTGGCCATGTACGTGAGCTGGAAGATCCCGCCGATCCAGGCGCATTCCCGATCGGTCAGCCCACTGCGACCCGCGCTGTAAAAGACGGCGAAATAGACCAGGAAAATAACCAAGTCCATCAAGGCGGGACAGGCGAAAATCATCACGGGAAAGCTCCTTCGGTTCGGGCCGCAAAACGCGGTGTAGTCAAACCGAACCCCGGGTGTTTGGCAAGCGGATAAGTAAGACCGGGAAACCGGAACATCGATGACCGTCTTGGAAACAGCGCATTCGCGAAGATATTGTTCATAGGATCATCTGGGTTTTTCGATATCCTTTGCTGGATCGTGTTTGGAAGACTCTGTCGCAGTGTTCACGGATGGCCATTGTTTTCTGCTAAAAAGCTTTTGAATATTGCGTCGGCCAAAAGCCTTCGCTCGAAATGACAAGTTCAATCATAAGCATAAGGCGGCTTTTCCCTTTACGGTGAATCCGAACTTGCGTCCATCGATCATTTCAACTAATGGTGTATCCCTAATCCTAAAAGATGATTTATCACAGGATGGAGAAATATGGATATTGCAAAATACACGATCCGGGAGGGCGATTTTGCGGGCTCAAGAATCAAGCCGGGAACCGTTCACCACTACAAACTTTATAGTCCCTCAAAAATCGACCGCGCCTCGCCGATGGCCTTGTATGTCCAGCAGGACGGACTATTGGATTTCGTGCCTGAGATTTTTGAAAAGCTGAGTGCGGAGGGCGCCATGCCTGCCTGCCTTGCGCTGGGTGTTGTGTCAGGCTCGTTTCCCGTGACGCGGGAGGGCGGTTTCGCGAGATCGACCCGTTCGTCCGAATATGACGGGTTGGGCCCTGACTATGCGAATTTTCTCATTGATGAACTCATCCCGTTTGTAAAGAAGGAATACGGCCTGACTTTTGCGGATGATCCTGACTTCCACCTGATCGCGGGCTGTTCATCGGGCGGGATATCATCGTGGAATGCCGCCTGGGAGCGGAACGACTTTTTTCATCGGGTCTATATGAATAGTCCCACCTTTTCCGCCTTCCGGGGCGGCGATTCCCTGACGGTGCTCATGCGGAAGTATGAAACGAAATCCATCCGAACCTTCATGACGGTCGGGACGGACGATATGCGTAACTCCGCCGGCGACTGGTATCTGGAAGCGTTGTCAGCTGGAGAAGCGCTGAAATACGCGAACTACGACTGTGAATTTGAAGTGATCCAAAACGGGCCGCATGGGGCTGGTTTCGGTGACGCCCACGTCTTCGAGAAAGCCATGCGCTTCATCTGGAAAAACTGGCGAACGGAAGCCATCAAGCCGATGGGGCTCTCCCCGCGCGTGGCCGATATCGTCACGCTGAACGAGCCCTGGGTCGAAACCTCTGAACCGATGCCGAAAGTTTGTGTGCCGACGATTGCGGAAGGATATTATAGTTTCGACAACCGCGGACGCATCTGGCTTAACCGCCTGGATGGGACCCGAATGATCGCGGCCGAAACGAACCGTGACATCACCTCCATCGCAATGTCCTGTGATCGTTGGCGACTGTATATTGCCGATCGGAACCGTCGCTTTGTTTACGTGATGGCGATCGGGAAGGATGGGGCACTGAAGGATTGTTATGCCCATGCGCATCTTCATCTGGCAGACGACATTCTGACGCTCGGGGCATCGGCGATCTGTATCGATACGCGGGAATGCCTTTATGCGGCTACGCAGATGGGAATCCAGACGATCTCTCATTCCGGGCAAAATAATGCAATCCTGCCGTTGCCGGGGAACCTGCCCGTGACGGACGTGGCGTTCGGCGGAGCTGGCCATGAAATCCTATACGCGGAGGCAAACGGGAAAGTTTTCAAGCGAACAGTTCTGAGGCATGGATTGACTGAAACGACCCCGATCACGGAGCCGAATTCGCCGGCCTTCTGATTTCCCTGCCGGGTCATCAGAGAATTGTAAAGTAAAATACCGCTTTATAAATGCGAGCGGTGAGCCCTTTATATTCAGCTCCGGCTCGCTCTGGCCTACTCCGTCACGCCAAGTCGTGACTACGAAGGCTGGAAGAGCTCGCCCTACCCATTGTCATCCCGAGCCCTTCCACATCCTCAGGGCAGGCGAAGTCGAGGGATCTCATGGGTTATAGGCCGGGCCTCTGCGCCCGGTATCCGCTGATCCAATCCCCTCGATCACCAGACGCCCGCCACCGAGGGCGGGCCGACATCGATTGAAAACGGTCGGAGATCAGGGAAAACTTGTGCGGCATTTAACTTTACCATCCACCTCCTGCCGGATCATCTGGAGTTTGACTTGCGATTTCGCGGCCGATATGATCCGATTCTGTCAGCTTCCGCTCACACGGGCGGGTCCGCATTCCAATCCAGAGGGAGAACGGCTTATGAAATTGGGTATCATCGGCGGAAGTGGTTTGTATGAGATGGAAGGATTGACGGAGGTCCATGAGCGGAGCCTCACGACCCCGTTTGGGGTTCCCTCGGACGCCTTGATCTGTGGCCGATTGGGCGCCTGCGAAGTCTATTTCCTGCCGCGCCATGGGCGGGGTCATCGACTCCTGCCGGCCGAGATCAATCATCGGGCCAATATTTATGCCTTTAAAGCCCTGGGAGTGGACCGGGTGGTATCGATCAGTGCCGTCGGCAGTTTGCGGGAAGACCTTCGTCCCCGGGATGTGGTTTTGCCCGATCAGTATTATGACCGGACCAAGTCGAGCATGGGGCATACCTTTTTCGGGCGCGGGGTGGTGGCGCACGTTTCGTTCGGCGATCCGGTCTGTTCAGCCTTGGGCGACCTGGTGGAGCAGACGGTGACGGCCGAACTGGCCGCGGATAAGACCTTGTCGGACATTCGTCTGCATCGCGGGGGGACCTACGTGAACATGGAAGGCCCGGCTTTTTCGACCCGGGCGGAATCGAATGTCTACCGCAAACTGGGATTCGATGTGATCGGGATGACCAGCCTGGCCGAAGCAAAACTGTGCCGCGAAGCGGAGCTCTGTTATCAGCCGGTGGCGATGGTGACCGATTACGATTGCTGGCATGTTGCGGAAGATGGGGTGAGCGTGGATATGATCATCGGCCATCTGCTGGCGAATGTGGCGCTGGCCAAAAAACTCATTCGGCGTCTGGCCGCCCGTCTGTCTGAAAAACGGAATTGCGCCTGTTCCTCGGCGTTGAAGCAGGCGATCATGACTGCGCCGGCTGCGATTCCGGCTGAAGCCCGGGACCGGCTGGGGTTGTTGATTGATAAATATCTGCCCAACAAGTAACGGAGAAGGTTTTTAATAATCGGCCAGAAGCGGTCGGGGTGGCACCCGACCCTCCCAAATCCCAGGAATAAACGTCGGGTTTTATAAGGGAGGGACGGCTCCACGCCGTCCGCCGATTTTTTCACAGGTTCGGATGGGCGGTCGAGGGGAGGAGGACAGGGGTGGCGATCGGGGCGTCCTTGCTGGATGTGATTTTGCCGCGGTATTGCGCCGGATGCGGCGGAAATGCGGCGCCGGAAGGCGGCTTTTTTTGCTGGCCCTGCCGGCAACTCTTTCCGGTCATAACGGATCCCTTTTGCGCGTTGTGCGGAGACCCGGCAGATGGGACGGTGTCGATGGCGTACCACTGTGCGGCCTGTCGCGAACACCCGCCTTATTTCGATCGAGCCCGATCGGCGCTTCGCTATCGAGGGGTGGTAAAGAATGCCTTGCAAGCCTTCAAATATTCGAATGCGGTCTGGTTGCGGGGCGATTTGGCCGGACTCGTGTCGGCCTGTGTCGATGTTCATTATGCGGGGATTCCCTTGGACGCGGTCGCTTTTGTGCCGCTCCATCCCCGCAAGGAACGGGAACGAAGTTTCAATCAGTCCCAGCTTTTGGCGACGGAGTTGGCGAAGCGTCGGGGATTATCTCTTCTGCGTCGGGGTTTGCGTCGGGTCCGCGATACCCCGACCCAGACCCGATTATCTGCCGGTGCGCGAAGGGTGAACATGACGGGCGCCTTTGAGATTCGGGATGCGGATTGGATTGTTAATCGATTGTTTTTGCTGGTCGACGATGTTATGACCACGGGGGCAACCGTCAACGAATGCGCCCGGGTATTGAAGTTGGCGGGTGCGGCCGGCGTTTATGTGGTGTCGGTGGCACGAGGATGAAAATGACACTGGTACTCCATAAGGACGCCGAGGCTGTAGCGGTTTAGGCGATAGGCCGTTAGGACAAACCACCAAACGAGGTGTGTACGAAATCGAAAAGGCTAACGGGATTTTGGCATGAAAATCAAAAAAACAAAAATCGAGCGAGAACCGACGGAGTTTGCCCTGCGGGTCTATGACCTATTACGGCAGGTCCCGCGCGGACGGGTGGTCTCGTATGGTGAGCTGGCCCGGGCCTTGGGAAAGGCTTCCCCTCGCGCGGTGGGGCAGGCCCTGCGCCGGAATCCCTATGCCCCCGAAGTGCCATGTCACCGGGTGATTGCCGCCAATGGACGAATCGGCGGGTTTCAAGGCTATCGAACCGGCCCCGCACTCCGCCGTAAATTGGATTTGCTGGCCCGGGAGGGAGTGGTGTTTGAGAAGGGGCGGTTGAAAGATGCCGCCAATAAATTCCATGAATTTGGAGTGACTTAACGGGAGGGGAGAGATCAGGGTCGAAGGGCATATGATTTTTGGTTTGAAGGCAAAGGGGCGAGGAGGGACACTGAATGAACGATGGGGGATCCCGTGCCGCCGAAAGAACCGGCTCGCGTGGCAGCGAGCCCTCCCAGGGTGACGAGGTCGCGGGAGGGCGCGGTGTCACCCGCGCCGCGAACCGGCAAACAACCATGACGCTCGATCTCCCCAAGCGAAAACATCCCGTTCATTTGTCCAATCTACAACGGCACACCGAACCCGTGATCCTCTTTCTGACGGTTTGTACGCATGATCGGCGCCCCAGGCTGGCGAATGCGGCCATCAAGGAGATGCTTGTCAAGGCGTGGGGCCTTTCTCGTCAGTGGCGGGTGGGGCGGTATCTGGTGATGCCTGACCACCTCCATCTATTCTGTTCCCCTGCGGTTCAAGAGGCGGAGAACGTGAAGGATTGGGCAGCGTATTGGAAGGGTTTGGTCAGTCGCGGTATTCAAGGATATGGCCCGTGTGCGGCTCATTCGGAAGGGCCGGGTGCCACTTGTGCCACAGACGGAACCGGCTCGCGTGACAGCGGGCCCTCCCGGGAGGATGATGGTGAGGGAGGGCGCGGTGCGCCCCGCGTTGAACGATTCTGGCAGCGCGATGTTTGGGACACACAACTGCGTAGCGGAAATCACTATCGTGAAAAATGGGATTACGTGCGCATGAATCCCGTTCGACAAGCTCTTGTGAGTAATCCCGATGCATGGCCGTTTCAAGGGGAATTGAACGTGCTGTGGTGGTGACCGGCCTGCGTGGCAGCGGTACCTTCCAGAGAGAAGAGGTCAGGGGAGGGCGCGGTGCCACCCGCGCCGAATCAGGAGTCACGTCGGTTGCGAACGGAACCGGCTCGTGTGGCAGCGGGCCCTCCCGGGAGGATGATGGTGAGGGAGGGCGCGGTGCCACCCGCGCCGCAGATGAAAATGCCTCTTATTTTCGTGTATGTCGGCGATAAATGCGTTAAATAGGAACCCATGAACACCCAGAAAAAAAAGGCCGGCACCCGGTCGCCTCGCGACTTGCGCGCAGCGGACTTGCGCACGCTCTGGCATCCTTACACTCGCCGCTCGTCTCTGGCCAAAGAAGCTCTGCCGATTTTAAGCCGGGGCCGGGGGCCCTATTTGTATGATGTCGACGGGCGCCGTTACCTGGATGCGATTTCCTCCTGGTGGTGTTGTAGCCTGGGCCATGGCCATCCCCGGTTGGTTCGGGCTATTCGGCGACAGGCGGGAATTTTGCAGCACAGTATTCTGGGCAATCTTTCCCACCCGCCTGCGATTGATGTGGCGGAGGCCCTGACCGCGCTCCTGCCCGACCGGCGGCGGGTTTTTTTTGCCGGTGGCGATGGGTCGTGTGCGATCGAGGTGGCCTTGAAAATGGCGGTTCAATATGGGGCCAACCGGGGGGATCGCGGGCGGACAGAATTTATCGCGCTGGAAAACGGGTATCATGGCGACACGATTGCCGCCATGTCCGCAGGCTATGTCGAGGCCTTTCACCGGCCCTTCAAGCCCCTGTTCTTTCCGGTCCGTCGAGCGCCGTCCCCGTGTTGCGGCACTTGCGACTGGGGCTTAAAGCCGGAGACCTGCAGTCTGAAATGTTTCGAGCCCATGGAACAATTACTCGCCCGTCATGCGCGGCGGACGGCGGCGGTCATCCTCGAACCGCTCTGCCTGGCCGCCGGGGGCATGCGGATCCATCCCCCCGCCTACCTCAAGGCCCTGGCCGCTGCCTGCCGGAAATACGGGGTACTGTTGATTGTCGACGAAATCGCCATGGGGTTTGGTCGGACCGGTCGGATGTTTGCCTTTGAACATGCCGGAATTCGCCCGGATTTGATCTGTCTCGGCAAAGCCTTGACCGGGGGGACCCTGCCGCTGAGCGCAGTGCTGGTCCGCGAATCGATTTTTAAAACCTTTTCCGATCGTCCGGTCGATCACACCTTGTATCATGGTCACACTTTTGGCGGAAATCCGATCGCCTGTGCGGCGGCGCGGGAAGCCTTGTCGATTTATTCCGAACCGGATTTTCTCCCGCGTGTCCAAACCTCGGTCCGTCTTCTACAAAGCGGAGTCCAGTCGGCCTTCGCGGCGCACCCCCAGGTTCGCAATGTGCGCGGGGTGGGAATGATCGCCGTGGTGGAATTGAAGCCGAAGCCGGGCTTGTCGGTGGCCTGGCGCAACGCCTTGCGCGCACGCGGGGTGTTGTTGCGGCCGTTGGGCGACGTGCACTACCTGATGCCGCCGTTGACGACCCCTCCGGCCATCCTGCGACAACTCATCCGCGATTGGCGGAGTGGACTGGATGAGGCGCTGGAACGGATTCACTAGCGTCCCACAGGGATATACCAGGCGGTAGGGGCTTAGTACCCGACGGCGTAAATACAGTGACGTATAAGTCGGCATGGAGATCCCTCGCCTTCGCTCGGGATGACAACTTTTCGCCTGTCATTCCGAACGGAGCGTAGCGGAGTCGAGGAATCTCGTGTTTCAGTTGATACGTTAGTGAACTTATGAACCGGTATACTTAGGCTATCGAACTGCAACTAAATTCAACCCGCTGATCAGCCGTCAGTCCGTTATCCCGCTTCTTCCCTCATCCCCCGCCCGCCGTCATCCCTCGACTTCGCTCGGGATGACAGAAAGAAAAGCGGGGATGACAGAAAGAGTAGCGTCAAAGTGACAACTTTAAACCAGGACTTGACCGATATTGGATGACCCGGGGGAAAAACCGGATGAGAAACGGAAGAGATTCTCGGATGCTCGACGGATGGACCCCTGTGCTGTGGTTAAATCGGGCAGGAAACGCCTAACCGCCTACCGCCTAAAAATCC
>CAIJXV010000102.1 GCA_903824675.1 uncultured bacterium | reverse complement strand
TCCTGGAGCGGGTTATCGTGCATAAGAGCTTTTTCTTTGCCCAGACTTGGGCGCATTATGAAACCGCCCGACCCGGTACATTTCGCTTGCTGCCAGAGATGGCCCGGCTGGATGCGTTGCACAGGGACTACCGGGCCATGGAAACCATGATATTCGGCGAGGCTCCCAAGTGGGATGACATCGTCCACGAGTTGGAGCGGTTGGAGGTAAGAATCAACAGTTTGGGCGGGGGGACGAGGTAGGCCGGTTCGTTTCTATCGCAACAGTCCAATCAGGGTCATTGCTCCGTTGACTGCGCCACCAGGGAAAGCAGTTGAGTTCTACGTTCCTTAAGGTTCGCATGGTTCAGGGTCTCGACCAATTCGCGCACCTTGGCTTTTGAGATCATTTCGTCGGCAGCCGGCAACGCCGGTGTGACGGTAGCCTGCCCGGTGATATCCGGCAATGCGGCGACGGCAACGCCTGCGGCGGCTTCGCTGGTGTGGGTGTAGTGCCGTGTCATGGCCGGATTGGAGTGCCCGACAATGGATTCCACGACTGACAGTGGCGCATTTGCGGCCCGACACAGGCTGACGAATGAATGGCGCAAACTGTGAAATCCGACATCGACCAACGCCCTCTGACGAAGCCCCGGCGTGTCACGAATCGTCTTCACCCCCTGCGCCTCAAAGTGATCCTGAACGCAGTTGTTAAGCGATGAACGATCCTTTTGATAGCGCGTCGCCATCTGCGGCAGTACGTACTCCTTACGTCCGGCAGTGGGTATCTCCGCCAGCATTGCGAGCAAGACCGGATGCAGGGGGATCATGACCGGTTTTCCCGACCGTCTGGCGGTCTTCATGGGAACACGCCGGATGATGCCGCGAATGATGTCGGTCTCGCTCCAGCGCAGTGTCGCACAATCCCCCTGCCGCAACCCCGTGTAGAGACCAATCGCCAGCATGATGCGAAGTTCGCCCGTGGCAGCTTGGCAGACGCGGCGCAGTTCTTCAATGGTGAGTTCCCGGCGCCCTTGCGTGACCAACCGTTTGCGTTTGATGTCGGTCCATGGGTTCGGGGCATCCATGCGTGCAGGCTTCGCCAGGACACGCCACAGTAGGCGTAGAAAGCCGATGTGCTGGTTGAACGTACTCGGTGTGGCCTTGGACCCGGTCAAGTGCTGGGCATAGGCCCCGGCAATCTCGGGCGTCAGCGCCCGCAGGGTTTGAATGCCGGTATGTTCGGCTTCGATCCATTTGAGGAACCGGTTGAACTCCGCTTCGTACTGGCGCAACGTGGCGGGCCCGGAGTCCGGCCGCCCGGGGGCGGTCAGATAGGCCGACCAAGCGGCACCGAAGGTGAGGGGCGGGTTCTTCTCTTCGTCCATTTTGACGAGATCCGCCTTGGCCCCTTCGATACGCGCCTTGACCGTTTCGAGCGTGCGGACATCATCCGCGACCAGGAAGGGCTGCATGATACGGGCCAATTCTTTGACCGCATCCTTGCGGTCGGACTGGCGGGTGGTCTTCATAAACTTCCGGCCGGCCACCTGCCACACCGCATAGAAGGTTTTTCCCCGCCGAACCAAGTATCCCTTGCGTGTTTTCATTGTGTCAACCCCTTGCTTCCGGTATGTTCTCTATGTGGCGTAAGTATCGCAGAGCCGGGGCCGGGTGTCCACTACAAAAAGGAAGCATGAATCAATATTTATTAGCGTTTTGTGGTTATTATTCTGACTACGGATCAGAAGGTTGCTGGTTCAACTCCAGCCAGGTACGCCATTTTTATTCCCACCAGAAACCGTTTGAGTCAGGCTACCGGGTGGTAATAGATTCCTGACATTCACCGGGTGCTCAGCCGCATCCGCCACACGGCGGCGGCTCAGATCATTGTGGTCGTCAGCGGCGTGTACAAGGCCACGTTCGACAGCGAGCAGGGGCCGCAAACGGTCAGCGCCGAGGCCGGTGACGTCATATTCTGGCCCGCGAGAAGCGAGGACCCCGACGAGTGCGAGCCGGGGCGGCTCGCGCCAAATCACCCAAGCGCCGGTAATAGTCTGGACAGCATTGATCCTTAAAAGAGCATTGGGACAGGATCAAGATTCACTGGATCAGCGGGGTGTGACGTAAAGGGCTTTCACCCACATAAAGATGGCATTTCCCAAAGCTTGCTTTTCGCTCATTTAGGTGGCACAGTATCCCATCATGAAACAGGGCCGCGATAAAAAATCCGCATCAGCACAGGCAAAGCCGGGTTTCCCCGGCATGCGCAGGAGCCACAGTGCCCGGCAATCTTTCGATAGGGAACTGTCGCGTCTGCGCGCGATGTCCATTGAAAGTCGCATCAACGAGGCCCTCTCGATGAAGGATCGCTTCTCATGGTTGAAACCGGCCATGAAGGATGCATGATCCATGGAATCCCCGCAGCCCATACTATCCGCGGCCGAGCAGGTCGCCGCGATTCTCGAACGCCATCGGGTCGATGCCGTTGTCATCGGCGCGGTCGCGCTGGCCGCCTACCATTACGTCCGGCAGACGCAGGATGTGGATCTTGGCGTCAATGCCGACGTTTCCACCTTACGTGAAGTTTTGAAATCGATCCGGCAGGCCGGTTTCACAGCGGAATTGCGCGAACCCGACGGCGCCGATCCGCTGGGTGGGGTCATTGACGTCACGGGTGCCTTCGGGGTGCTGCAGATCGTCAGCTTCGCCGGACGTTTCCCGGCGGCGATCGAGGATGCCCTCCGCGCCGCCACCCTGGTCGTGCGACCGGGTAGCCCCTTGAAGCTGGTCCCCTTGCCGCAACTGGTGGCGCTGAAACTCTACGCGGGCGGACTCAGATCCAAAGCCGACATTCTCGAATTGCTCAGGCGCAACCCCGACGCTGACCTCGATGAAATCCGTGCTGTCTGCAAGCGCTACCGGTTGCGGGGCCTGGAGAATGTTCTCGCGGAACTCCGTTGACCCAACCGCAAGGCCTCGCAATTGCACCAACCCCTGGCTCCGGTATGTTCACAATGAAGCGTAAGTCTTCTTGATGGAGTGATTATATGACCACCTTCAAATCAATGTTTTTTAGCCTTATTCTCCTTGCCATATCGCTCACCGGGTGCCGCACGCCACCCCCCAACGGCATCACCCAGGTCGCAACCATCGATGCTCTTCTGACCGGTGTCTATGATGGACATATGACCTTAGCCGACTTACATAAATCCGGAGATTTTGGAATCGGAACGTTCGAGGCGCTCGACGGCGAAATGATTCTGCTCGAGGGACATTTTTACCAGATTCGCTCCGATGGTCGCGTCTATCACCCGGCCGATTCCATCCGAACCCCCTTTGCCTGTGTCACCTGGTTCAACCCCCATCTTCAAAAAAGCATCACGGCACCCATCAATTTCAAACAGCTTGAAAAACAAATCGACTCCCTGGTTCCCCTGCAAAATCAATTTTGCGCCTTCACACTCCGGGGCTCTTTCAGCCGCGTCCGAACCCGCAGCGTTCCCGCCCAAAAAAAACCCTACCCCCCGCTGGTTGACGTGACCAAAAATCAGCCGGTTTTCGAACTGGGTGCCGTTCGCGGGACGTTGATCGGTTTCCGGGCCCCCGCCTTCGTCAAGGGCATCAATGTCCCCGGCTACCATCTGCATTTTCTGGCTGATGATCGATCCGGGGGCGGACATGTTCTTGACTTCGAGGTGACCGACGGGACGCTGGAAGTCGATTCAGTCAACGATTGGCTCCGGGTATACCTGCCACCTGAAAGCCAATCCTTCGGCCAGGCCAACCTGACGGTTGACCGTTCGTCCGAGCTCAACGCCGTGGAAAAATAACATCCTGAATCGCTTCGCGATTCAGGATGCGAACAGTTTGTTGCTGGCGAAAGCGGGATCGCAGGTCAGATTGACCCCCAAATATCTTAATCCCATTTCGTCGCCCGGGGTCGGAATGTGCGACATGTGCACCTCGCACCCATTCAACTGTTTGAGCTGTTCCATGGCCATCCGCACCGAGGGATTGGTCATGGCGCTGATGCTCAAGGCCAACAACGTCTCCTCCAGATTCAGACTGAGGTTCTTGCGGCGTAAAATATCCTTCTTTAAACCGGCAATTGATTCCAATACGGCCGGGCTGAGCAGATCGATTTTGGTGGGAATCTCAGCCAGTCGTTTGATGGCGTTCAAGACGACGCTGGACGCCGCATGCATCAGTGGCGAATTCTTTCCCGTGACGATCGTTCCATCGGGGAGTTCCACCGCCGCTCCGCAATAAATCCCTTGATTCCCCTTCCCCTCCTCGCCTTCAGCCGTCCGCGCCGCGCGCCGGGCTGGATCCACCACCGGCCGATCCTCCGGCTTCAGGGCAAACTCTTCCATCAACCGGGCCACCCTTTTAGCCGGCTCCTCGTCCAGCGTCCCTATCGCATATTCGCACGCATAGCGGAAATAACGGCGAATGATCTCCTGTCGCCCAGCTTCCGACGCGCCCGCGTCATCAATAATCGCAAAACCCGCCCGGTTGACCCCCATGTCCGTCGGGGACTTGTACAACCCCTTCTCCCCCATGATTCGATCGAGCATCCGCCGGAGAAGAGGAAAGGATTCAATATCGCGGTTGTAATTAACGGATCGCTGGTTGTAAGTCTCCAAGTGATACGGGTCGATCATGTTGACATCGCGCAGTTCGGCGGTGGCCGCTTCGTAGGCCACATTCACCGGATGCTGCAACGGCAGATTCCAGATCGGGAAGGTTTCAAATTTGGCGTATCCGGCCCGTACTCCCCGCTGATGTTCGAGAAATACCTGGGACAAACAGGTGGCCATTTTGCCGCTGTTGGGTCCCGGCCCGGTCACTACCACAAGGGGTTTCTTGGTTTCAATCAGGGGATTTGCCCCATACCCGTCGGCACCCACAATGGTATCGACGTCCGCCGGATAACCGGGGATCGGCTTGTGCACATAGACCTGGACACCCCGCCGCTCCAGTTTGTTTTGAAAGGCAATAGCGGCAGGTTGACCCGTAAAACGGGTGATCACTACCGCCCGCACATCCAGCCCCCATTCGCGCAAATCATCGATCAGCTTGAAAGCGTCGGCGTCATAAGTGATCCCGAAATCCGCCCGCATTTTACGGCTTTCAATGTGCCCGGCATAAATCGCCAGCACGATATCGGTTTGTTCCTTGAGGCCTTGCAGCAAACGCATCTTGACGTTCGGATCATAACCCGGGAGGACTCGGGACGCATGGTAATCGAACATCAGTTTGCCGCCAAATTCAAGGTAAAGCTTATTGTCGAACCGCCGAACTCGTTCCAAAATGGCGGTGGTTTGTTCCGCGAGGTATTTCTCGTTATCGAAAGAGTGCCCGTTATTTTTTTTCATTCATATTCCTTATCTCAACATCATCCATCAAACGAATTAGACCCCTTCAAGGCCCATTTTTATCGCGCGGGCACGAGAATAAAGGGTTGGGTCTGAATCGGATTGAATCGCCGCGGGACAAATGGTCCATTCGTAACTGTCCACCCGCCCATCACCGTACCCGCAAATCTCCAGGGTTGCCCCAATGCGTTGGAAGATTAACCGATACAACTCACGGGCGGGCCGGATATCCCCGTATTTCAAACCCAGTCTTTGGAGGGTATCCAAATCTTTTTTCTCATCGCGCAAGCCCATCCCGTTTCCCCCGATGCACCAGCCGGTGTTGGGATTATACGTGGAACACGGCGGACAAATCATGCACGGACCGGCAATCAACTCGATCGGGAGGTCCGGATTTTTCTGAATCGCATCAATGGCTTCGAAAAGATTGTCCTCGGCAATAGGCGTCAGATCTGATTTGCCTCCGTTAAAACACGCCATGCACAACAGGTGATGGGGACGAATCCTCAAACGATCCGCCGCCATCAGCTCTGTACAGGAACTGGCCTTGCAACGGGCCTGATCCTCAGCCGGCCGGGAAGGGATCACCGCCGCAACCCCGTGGGCGACCCCCGCCTCATAATTCCCACTCGCTGCCCACCGGCAGCCTTTCCAATCGGGGCCGGTTGCCTCCCCATAACCGCAGATTCCCCGGCAAACGGGGATTTTATTGATCAGACGGGTCATCAATTCCAAGGCCGGACGGGTGTCACCGGGAACCAGCCCCAAGGCGCGCAGCACATCCAGATCACGCTTGGCATTGTACATCGATCCCTCGGGGGTATCCCCTTCGGGACCCGGATTCTGCCAGGCATAGACCGAATCCACATTGCAACACAAAGACAGTGGCTGTTCCGGATGAGCCCGGATCAAAGCGGCCAGTTCATCCAGACGCGCGGCATGATCGTAAGCTTTGGGATCTGCAGCCGCTCCTCGGCAAACCAGGCACATCAGTTGATATGGGCGAATCGAAATCGCTTGAGATTGGCTCATATGTTCCTCTTAACGTCCATCAGTACGCCTTTCCCAGGTCGTCATCCCAAGCTTAGTCGAGGGATGTCTCTCCTCGCCGACCGGCCGGAGCATTAGATCCCTCGACCACGCTTGGGATGAGCAGGCCGGGACGAGTCTGTTTTCATCCGCCGTTCAGCGTTTGCGCCTTGAGCTCACCATACTTCCGGGTATACCTCGGCCCGATCTGTGATTCACGATGATCAAAGCCGAAGGCTCTCCGCTTGATGGCCAAAATCGGCGGTGCCTGGATCCGCTTTGCAATTGCCATTCCCTGGTACTGATTCCACCAGCGTTCCAGATCGGCGATGAAATCCGTCGCCGTCGCAAACAAGGCATCGATTCGGCCGGGATATCCGAGTCGTTCGGCTAGAGATCCATCCAGATACCACACCAGGTTTTCCTCCGGCGTGGCCCGGTTCCACCACTCCACCCAACTCCGGAAGAGGCAATCATGATAGGGATAGATCAGCGGATCCCCCTTCCCTTCGTCCACCGCCTGCGCCGCGCTCAGTTCCGCGGACGGCACAATATCGATACTGCCGCGGGGAATCACCTCCCGGCCATAAACCGAACCATTCAAATAATGGGCCAGGGCATAAACCTCACCTTTCCACAAATCCGCCAGATTGGCCAGGTATCCGCACAGATCGCCATAAAGGGTCGAATATCCCACCGTTGTTTCGGATTTATTGGCGTTGCAGGTAAATACCCCGCCAAACGCCGAGGAAGCCGCCGCCAGGATCCGCGAAGACCGATCCCGCGCCTGGACATTCTCCAACATAAAATCCGACAGGGTCAACGTCGATCGAAGACTGCCATCCACACTTTGTATCGACCGGTTCTGAATTTGGGTACACGTCAAGTCCACGCTCTCCCCGATCGGAATATCGGTATAATAAGCGCCCAGATTGGCTGCCAGGTTACGCGCCAGATTTCGGGTGGTTCCGGAATTAAACCGGCCCGGCATATTGACCAGCAATACCCGATCCGGTGGCAACAATGTCCGATATAACGCCGCGACCACGGCTGAATCGATTCCGCCGGAAACTCCCACCGTCACGGTCTGGATGCGCCGGGCGTCCATGAATTTGCGAGTCCCATAGCTCAAGGCCGCATGGATCATGGACACATCATCATCCTTCAACTCAATCGGTTGGCCAAAGGATCTAGCGGAATCCAAGGGGATGGTCTGGGTCAGGACTCCTTCGGTGAAAGGCGACGGACCTTTCACCTGCCCACCCTGCCCGTCATAGATGCAACTCGACCCGTCAAACGTAAAAACCGTTTTACCGTTGTCTTGAATCCCCACATTGTTGACATAGGCCAGGGGCCGGCCTAAATCGGACGAAATTTTATTAAAAACCCGGTTGCGTTTGTGATTCTTATTGAGCGTAAAAGGCGAACAACTGATATTGATGAAAAGATCCGGATTCTTTTCGCCCATCAGGCGCAAGGGCGATATGGCATAGTCCAGATCCCAGGCGTCCTCGCACAGAATGCATCCCAACCGGACGTCGCCCACCGGCACAGGACGGATCAGATCGCCGACCGGTCGGTTTTCCTCCAGTGCCAACTTGCGGATGTCAAAGAAATGACGACTGTCGTCAAACTCCCGATAATTCGGCAACAGCGTTTTGATCACAAAGGGATAATGGCCGTTCTCCGGCCCCACAAACCGTCCCTTGTGAGCCACGAACAAACCGTTATATTTGCGGACCCGACCATCTTCATTGCGACGAGTCCAGTCCATGGCCACATTGCCGAAAATTACGGTAATGCCCTCTGCCTCAGCCCGCAATCGCTCTCCGGCCGCTTCGCAATCCCGCAAAAACGCCTCGCGTTCCCACTCATCCCCGATCAGGTACCCGGGAATCGACATCTCCGGGAAGACCACCAGATCGACGCCTCCGTTCCGTGCCGCGGCCACGGCCGTCAACATCCGTTCCGTATTACTGGACGGACAGCCGGGGGCCACTTCCATCTGGATCAGGCTAACCGTTATTTCCCGTGGTCGTTTCATCCGCTCGTTTTCCTCCCGGCCCGTATCAGACTTGTCAGCAGACCGAATTCGGGTTACTATAAAACCGAATGAAGCGTAAAGTACAGTGTCAAATCGTCATCACCACACTGCCCGACGCACGACAGGCCAGGAATCTTGCCCGTCGGCTGGTCGTCTCCCGTCTCGTCGCCTGTGTGCAAGTCTTCCCCATTCAAAGCGTCTACCGCTGGAAAAACGCGGTCGAAACTGCGTCCGAACACCGACTTGAAGCCAAAACTGCCGCCCCACGAGTCCCTGCAGTCGTCGCCTTTATCCGTCAGCATCATCCTTACGAACTGCCCGAAATCATCCACCTTCCCATCCCTGCCGGCACCCCGGAATATCTCAGGTGGATTGCCGAGGAGTCCACCCCCCGTCCATGAATTCTTCTCACCCCCCCGCTTCCGGACACGGGACCCTGCCCTGGACCCGTTCCTGTTTTGTCTGTGGCATCGACAACCCGCACGGGCTTCACCTGCGTTCCCACTTCGACGGGCAGGTCGTCACCCTTCGGTATCGACCCCGCCCCGCCGATCTTGGCTATCGGCATATCATCCATGGCGGGATCACGGGGACCCTGCTCGATGAAGTCATGACCTGGTCCGCCATCCTTGCAGCCCACCGCATGTGCGTTGCCGCTGAATTCACGACCCGCTTGAAAAAGCCCATTTCGCTCGGCATGGATTTGCTGTTCCGAGCCCATGTCCGCCGCGCTAATTCAAAACTGATTCTCACTACGGGAGAAGTTTTGACCCTCTCCGGAGAACTCCTGGGCGGCGCAGACGGCAAGTACCTGCCCATGCCCCCGGGGCAATTCGCCCTCTGTCAGGAGGATTTCGTCGACGACCCGTCCGCCATTCCCTTATCCAGCATTCTGAGCACTCCCCAAGCAGAACCGACCCATGCCCCATCCTGAACGCCAACCGCACTCCTCATTTGACGAGGCCCGGAAGCGAATCCGACGACAATTCCGCCGGATTCAACAGGTCACCCAAGAACTTCGACGCCTCACCCTCTTCCTGCTAGATACAGACGACGCAACTCCCGATCGGATCGCCAACTGGATCGCCTCCGAAGGCTTCGCGTCCGGACCCGATGGTCAATTTCTCCCGCGCCCCACGATTGACCGCTTGCGACGCGGGGAGAACTCCCCCCAACCCGAACTCTCTTATTTCTGGCCCGAAGCACTCCAGAACGACCCCCTTCTCCGTGCGCATTTCCATGCCCTGCGTCATCTGGCGGGCCCCATGGCCAACCAAATCGACCACTTGCACCAATTGCCCCAATTCATCTACTTTCAAGACGCCCGCAATGGCGTCATTACCTACCCTTTTATCGACTCCGAAGGAATCATCCCCCCCGACTTTGAGTGGAAAACCTATTACCCCTGGCAAGTCGCCGGTCCAGAAGCCAACCCTCACCGTTCATTCCAGTGGGTTACCCCGACCAATGATTTCGGGGATCAAGGCCCCTTCGTCATCGGTGCCCTCCCTGTCTATCGGGGTGATGAATGCCTCGGAATCTGGGCTATGGATATCCCCCTAAACCGTCTCCACTCCACTCTTTTCCCTGCCCCACCTCCCACCGGCCACCAGAATTTTATTGTCGACGGACAAGGACGCATCCTTCTCCATCCCCAATTCAGCCCTGTTGTCCGCCCTAAAGATCGTCTCTTGATCTGGAAACCCATGGCGATCCTGGGTGGCGAATTCGGACAACTGGATCCCTTGCAACTACAAACAGAAGGTCAGGGGCAAAAACATCTCATCGATGGCGAAGGCCGGATGATAAATCTTTCCTATTACAGTCTGCCCGACCTGCATTGGATTCTTATCGGTCTCGCCCCGATTCCGGAACCCGTACCTGTAGACCTTACCATTCCGGAGAATAGCCCCCCTGATGCCCAACTTTTCCGGGAAACCCTGGAACTTTGCGTCGCTCAAGCCCAAATTCTCAAAGGTTGGCAACAATCCTATCAAGCTCTGATCGGTCGGTTCTCGGCGGTCTTCTTTTCCCTCTCCCCGACTCCGAAGGTCACCGCGATTTACGTCAGCCCCCAAGTCGAGCAACTCCTCGAATATCCGGCCTCCACCTTTATGGATAATCCTGATTTATGGCGCGACCTTGTCCTGCTGGAAGAAATCCTCGAACATGATCGGGTTTTTGAAGAGTTCCTTGCCACCGGAAAGCCTTTACACCATATCTACCGGATTCGAACACGGTCTGGAGCCGTTAAATGGGTCCGAGAGGAAGCCGTCCTGATCCGAGATCCTGCAGGAAAACCCCTGCTCATCCAGGGATTGCTCTTTGACGTGACCGAACATAAATCCACCGAGGAAAACCTGCGAATTCGCGAATTCGAAATCCGGTCGCTTTCCGACCGCCTGCTGGAATTACAAGAGATCGAACGCCGGAATATCAGCGCCGTTCTACATGACCACATGGGGCAGTTGTTGACCCTCGCCCGGCTTGAAATTGAAAGCCTCAAAATCGCACCGGAAAGCCGGAACAGTCTGGATCGCGGCCTGCACCTGATTGATGACTCATTAAAAGCGGTGCGCAGCCTTGCATCCTCACTCCACCCCCCATTTCTCGATGACTTGGAACTGCCGGAAATACTGGAGTTGATCATTGAAAACTTCAAGCATGGCGCACATCTCGTCATTCCCCTTCATTGCGATCCCACCCTTCCCCCCATTCCCCGCGCTCTTAAAACCGTCATATATCGAGTCGTGGGGGAAGCCCTGACGAATGTCGTCCGCCATTCGGATGCCCGCACGGTTGACATCCGCCTGCAACCCACCTCGCATCCGGAGGGTCTGGTTTTGACCCTACGCGATGACGGGCATGGGTTCGATCCCTCCGGCATCAACCGGACCGGGATTGGCCTCATCAGTATGCGAGAACGCATTCAACAGTTCGGCGGAGATTTCTCTCTGACCTCGACCCCCGGAGTGGGCACCCAAATTATTCTTTTCATCCCAACCCCTCATCCCCGGAAGGCCGCTCATGATTGATATCATTCTCGCCGACGATCACGCTATGCTCCGCGAAGGGTTGCGCCGGAAATTCGATGATATGACCGAGTTTCACGTTGTCGGCGAGGCGGGTTCAGCTGCGGAATTGATGACGTTGCTCCCCCTGTCCCCCCACCCGGTCATATTGCTCGACATCAAACTCCCGGACGAAAGCGGATTGCGCCTGATTCCCCGGATCAAAAAGCAGACACCCCGAAGCCGGGTGATTATCCTCACCATGTTTAATCACGTCCGCTACCTGCAACAAGCCATTGAAGTCGGAGCTGACGGCTTTGTCGTCAAAGGTGCCCCTTTCGCTGAACTCATCAAAGCGGTCCATGAAGTCGTCAACCATCGCATTTACGTGTGTAGCGAAATGGTGCCGCATTTGGCCACGCATATTCACCGCCCCTCCAAGGGCTCGGCGTTGGAAGGTCTATCTGATCGCGAATTTGAAGTTTTGACGCTTCTCACCAGCGGACTCACCCCTCAAGAGGTGGGCGAACGTCTGGGGATTAACAGCAAAACCGTCGGAACTTACCGTCACCGGTTGATGGAGAAGTTAGAACTCGACTCCACGGCAGATCTCGTCCGTTTTGCTTTGGAAAACGGCATTATTAGCTAACGAACAGCCAGGTCCAACCCCATGAATTTGTAATCCAAACCTTACACGCAGTAGGGTGCCTGGACTACAGACAGAATTCAAGTGTCCGGATATATTGGGCACATGAAAAAAACAGACTTGGATCCGATTTGTCTGATCGAAGAGAAACAAGAGGGGGCCGGAGCAATCGTCTGGGCTGTCGCTGCAATCCTGGTGCTGGGCATTGCTTTAGGATGTTTTATCGTCACCGGATTCTGCCGATAGGAGAGACCGGACAACGGATGGCATGAGGCTCTCCAGGACAATCTGTCTACAAGGTATTCACCATGATATCCCTCGCCAAGCCGTCGAATCGCATCCTGATCGTCGATAACGATCCCTTGGTTCGGCAAACGCTGTGGGATCTTCTGACCGATCAGGGATTTTGTCCGATCAGTGTTACCAATGGCTCCGCCGCAATCAAAGCCTGTGCCACTGAATCCATCGATCTTACCCTTCTCGATTTCGCCTTGGATCCAACGATGCATGGAATCGATACCCTTAAAACCCTCCGGCGCGACCATCCGGCCATCAAGGTCATCATCATCACCGGTTGTCCACATCCCGTCCTCATCGGCATGGCCCATCAACTCGATGCCCGCCAGTGTTTGATCAAGCCCATCGATCCGACGATCCTGCTTCACGCCATTCAGCGGGAATTTGCCACTTCCTATCAACATTAATCTGGCGCCGTCGTTCACAAAAATACTTTTGACACCCCCTTCGGCAATCTCTATTGTATTTGTTCGGGGTGCCCTTGCGGGCTGAGATCATACCCGTCGAACCTGATCCGGGTTATTCCGGCGTAGGGAATCATATGAATACTGACATTTTCTCTTTGGGTGGACAGTCTTTTTCCTCTCGGTTGTTTCTCGGCACCGGGAAATTCGCCAATTCTGACCTCATGGCTCGCTCCCTCATGGCCTCCGGTGCCCAACTGGTTACCGTTGCGCTCCGCCGCTTTAATCGCGAGACCCCCGCAGACGATCTCTGTGCCCCCCTGCTGAAGATCCCTGGCCTCTGCCTGGTCCCCAATACATCCGGCGCCCGCAATGCCGAAGAAGCCGTCCAAGCTGCCTTGCTCGGACGGGAATTAACCGGGTCTTCTTTCGTCAAACTCGAAATTCATCCCAATCCTCATCATCTTCTCCCCGACCCCATCGAAACCTATGAAGCCGCCCGACGTTTAGTTCCACTCGGTTTCCAAGTGCTTCCCTATATCCCGGCCGATCCCGTCCTCGCCAAGCGACTTGAAGATCTCGGCTGCGCCGCAGTCATGCCCCTCGGCGCACCCATTGGATCTGGCCGCGGTCTGGCCACCCTCGATATGATCCGAATCATCCTGGCCGACAGCCGTATTCCAGTGATCGTCGACGCCGGATTACGCGCCCCCTCCGATGCCGCCCAAGCCATGGAAATGGGCTGCAGTGCAGTCCTCGTCAATAGTGCCATCGCTGCCGCCGGAGAACCGGTCGAGATGGCCGTCGCCTTCGCTGAAGCCGTCTGCGCCGGCCGCCGTGCATTCCGCGCCGGACTCATGGAACGATCTGCCTCCGCCTCCGCCACCAGCCCGCTCACCGCTTTTCTGAGCCCACCCGCCGGGGCTGACGCATGACACATTCTCTTCCGGCACCTGCGGCCCTTACCAACTCATGGCCAGACGATCTCTCCCCCCTTCCCTGGCGAACCCGGATTCTTCACCTGTCCGCCCGTGATGTAGAAGACGCCCTGTCCGCAGAAACTCCCAATGAGTCCCACCTCGCCGCCCTTCTGTCTCCCGCCGCCCAACCCTTCCTCGAAACCATTGCCCAGCATGCCCAACGCCTTACCGTCCGCCATTTCGGACGGACCATCGCCCTCTATATTCCCCTCTATCTTTCGGATATCTGTTCGGGGGGCTGCATTTATTGTGGGTTCGCCGCTGATCGACCCCGGCCTCGTCGTGCGCTTGCCCTCAAGGAAATTGAAAGCGAACTCCTCGCCATCAAGACCCTCGGTTTCGAGGAAATTCTTCTCCTGACGGGAGAACGCGCGCCTCAAGCCGATGTCAATTACCTCGAGACCGCCATTCACCAAGCCTCGCATCATTTCCACCGGGTCACCCTTGAGGTCTTTCCCATGGAAAAGGCGGAGTATCACCGTCTGGCCTGTGCAGGGTGCACCGCCGTTTCCCTTTACCAGGAAACCTACCAGCGCACGGATTATGCCACTCTCCATCGCTGGGGCCCCAAACGCGATTATGACGCCCGCCTCGATGCTCCTTCTCGCGCACTGGATGCCGGCATACGCTCCGTCGGCCTCGGCGCGCTATGGGGCCTCGCCGATCCGCTTTCCGACGCCCTATCCCTCTACCGGCATGTTCGCCAACTCCAACGACGGTTCTGGAAATCCGAAATCACGCTCGCCTTCCCCCGGATTCGCCCTCAGGCCGGTGATTTCCAACCGTCGTTCCCCGTCGATGAACGGCTCCTCGCCCAAATTATCTGGGCCTTTCGCATCTGCCTGCCCACCGTCAGCATGTCTCTCTCAACCCGAGAAAGCCCCGCCTTCCGCGATGGTATGGCCGGAGTCGGCATTAACAAAATGAGCATTGCCAGCCGGACCACGGTCGGCGGATACCAAACCCCCCAGCCGGCCGCCGATGGGCAATTTATCATCCATGACGACCGGGATCTTCCCACCTTTTCCCGCGCCCTCAAAAACAAGGGTTTGGAGCCGATCTTTAAAAATTGGGAATCCCTCTATCGAACGGTGCCCGCATGACCAAGACGCATGATGAACGGCTTGCTCAGTTTAATGCCGCCGGCCTTTATCTGGTATCGTCTGCCTCTGCCTCCGCCGGTCGATCCACTCTCGACATTCTACAGGCCGCCCTCGACGCCGGGGTATCGCTCATCCAACTCCGCGAAAAAGAACTTTCTCCGCGCGACTATTTCGTCCTCGCCGAAAAAGCCCGGAACTTAACCCATCGGTATGGCGCGCTCCTGATTCTCAATGACCGCCTGGATGCCGCTCTCGCCATCGAGGCAGATGGTGTCCATCTGGGCCAAGATGATTTCCCTCTTCGCCCTGCCCGCAAAATCGCCCCCCACCTTCTGATCGGAGCCTCCACGCATTCGATCGCTGAAGCTCTTCAGGCCCAGGCGGATGGCGCATCCTATGTTAACGTGGGCCCCCTGTTTCCAACCCAGACAAAAATCTGGTCGGGTGAATTCCTCGGATGGAAGGGGTTGGAATCGATCATTCCCACCCTCCAGGTCCCCTTTTCCGTCATGGGAGGCATCAAGCCGGAACATATTCCCGGCCTCCGTCAACGGGGTGTCAGGGTCATCGCGCTCGTTTCCGCGGTAACGGCCGCTCCCGATCCCACTTCCGCTGCTCTTGATCTTCTCCGACTTATCCACGCCACGGGCTGACGCCCGACGTTTTTCCTATTACCCCATCCGTCTTCCTGGGGTCGCCGCATGGAGCCTGGACCGGAATTTGGAATTATCGCGACAGCGCAAAGAATTGGTGTTTATTCGCAATCAAAGGTATAATTCAAAAATGAAATCAATGATTCTAGCTTTTACTCTGCTCGCGGCTACCTTGTCAGTACAGGCGGATAGCCGAACTTTCGGGACTCTTATTGGCACGGGATCCGGACTGGTCGTCGCCAACAATGTCAAAGGCCTTTCGCCGTGGATTGCTGCCCCGGTCGGCGCGGTGGCGGGCAATCACATCGCATCGCGATACAGCCACCATGGTCATCGGTCCTACGGATATAACACCTCCCCTTATTATTCCAACGGATATGATGATGGATTCGGCTTCCCGTATGGATATTATTCGGGCGCCCTTCCGCCCGTCTCATCCCAGCCGACATCCCGACATCGCCCAAAATCATCCAAAAAAATCCGATCTCTGCCGGCGACTGATCTTCAACCCGGCATTGATTTGGTCAAGGTTTCCATTTTGAATTCCAATGGACTGCGCACCGAGATTCCGATTTTGAGAATCAAAGACAAATTCGTCGGTCCCCAAGGCGAGGAATATACCACCCTCCCTACGGCTGAAACCCTGGCAAAACTCTACGGGATGTAAAGGGGACCGCGTCTGCATACACGGTAACTATTATTCCCCATGACCCTTCCGCTAAATAAGCGAGTATGGCACAAAGAAAAATATAGATTTCACCTGTTTTCCCTGAAGATCAACCTGTTCCTCGGAGGCCCTGTCATGTGCACGCATCGATGTATTGCACTCCTGTCCGCCCTGATCCTCTCCGGTCTTCCGGTATCCCTCTTCGCCGCCCCCCCTCCGCTGCTCCCCCCGATTCCTG
This sequence comes from uncultured bacterium, assembly GCA_903824675.1. Taxonomy (GTDB): domain Bacteria; phylum Verrucomicrobiota; class Kiritimatiellia; order CAIKKV01; family CAIJXV01; genus CAIJXV01. The sequence continues at coordinate 69,236 of CAIJXV010000102.1, read as the reverse complement.
CATCCACCCAAATCGACGCCGACAATCTCAGTCTCGCCACCCGCGCCGCGCTTGTCTGCGGTGCCCGCTACCTGCTCTCTGATATCGAAACCAATGAAACCGGCTACTTGGTCCCACCCTTGATCATCAAACAAATCAAAGAATACCAGGAAAAGATTCCCATCGAATTACATTACAAGAAAGTTGTCGTCCCCCTTAAAAAGCCGGTTTATGAAAAATACGAAACCATGGGGACCTCGAAAGAAGGTCAGTCAACGGATGCCACGCGAAAAATCAAAAAGCTCACCAAGCAACGTATTATTGGATGGGAAGATACCGGCAAGACCCAGGAACGTCTCGTCCTGGATCCCAATGGCCCTATCGTCGAGAAACATTTCCAATACAAAAATCCTATTTACGAAAGCAAGATCACCTGGCCTAATAATTTCCTTGGCCTGAACGGCATGGCGCTCTATGCCCTTCTCAAGAGTGGCGCCGTTGAACAGGATGGATGGGTTAAAACCGCGATTCGAACGCTGGACAGCGACCTCACTCTCCGCGGCATTCCCGATACTACCTTTGATCTCGCCTGGCTTGTCGCAGCATTCTCACTGGTCAACGACAAGGAGTTTTTCGCCAATCGGGACCGAATGATCAGCAAATTACTGGATGGTCAGATTGTCGAATCCCCGGGTCGAGGACTCTGGGGGCCTGTGTCCATCCGCACGGACCTCCTGGCCGCCATGATATCCCATGAACGCAATCTGGCGGATCGCTGGGACAAAGCCAAGGCCAAACTCAAGGAGTTGCCCGACAATAAATCCCGTCTCAAAAGCGTACAAGATGCAGAATCTGCTTTCAGGAACTTTCAAATCCAATATAAGCCCATCACTCAACACGGGCTACGCTTCGAAACCTGTACCGAGCGACTCATCATTGGCTTGTCCAAAGAAGACACGGTCATTCTGCCGGGTCTTCCCTTTTATTTTTACACTCAAAACCTCGGCGATATTGAAAATTCCGCACTGGCCCTTTTTGCGCTCCGGGAAGCCGCAAAAAACAACTGTCTCCCAAAGACGGTCTGGCGCCCTCTTGGCGCCACCCAGTCGCCCGTCCTCCAACCCGAAACACCGGACATCATTTTAGCCCGTGCGGCCAATGCCATCGCCGCCCGACAGAAACCCGATGGATCCTGGGATCAATGTAATGTCCACCAAACCATTACGGCTTTCGCCCCTCTGGGTTTCCCGCCACTCGCCGCGAGTGAAGTTTTCAACCTGCCATCTGCCGCTACCCCTCTCGCGTCTCTTCAGGGGGTGAATGCCTTTATCGCTGCGGGTCAAATTGTCGGCATGACAAAATTAGCCGAGAAATTCAAATCCAATCTCGATCGCGCCCTTGAAAACCGGCTTAAAATCGCCAAAACCTACATCGCAGCCCCCCCCGCAACTTTCGGTCCTGCCGGACTAGGTCACCCTTTTGATCTGTACCAGCAATTAGCCGAAATCCACCTTCAGCCCGGCAATTCTGAAGAAGAACGACGCGATCTCTGGGCTCAAATTGCAGTCCAAGTCTTGAATCAACAGAAGGACGATGGCGGATGGATTTCCCAGGATGTCCCCACCCCCTCGTCTTCGGTACTCGAATTTCGAGTCTGTTGTGGCGAAGACAATCGCTCCATCCATAACGAACGTAACGTCCGCAAAAAGGATAAGGATTTCAATCCTGTCGTCTTTCGTCGGAATTTCCTAACCCATCGAAATAATCAAATGGAGGGTCGCGCATACAGTACGGCTTCGGCAATGATATTTCTGTTGGGCGGACTCCGAGAGCCGGTCTTCGGCTCACTCGCCATCGGTTCCGCTGATTCCTCGGGGCCTATTCCTGCACAGGCCCTCCAACACGTCAATCGGAATCGCCGCGGGGCACCCGCCACCCTGATCCGGGTCACACGTCAAACACCCGCCTCATTTATCAACCGACTGCCGGTCCTCTATGTCCAATCCAGCCCGGAGGGCCTCGACTCCATCGCCCTCGAAGTCATTAAACGGTATGTCTCGGGTGCCGGATTCCTCGTCCTCAGTCAGCCGGCAGAGGCAGCCACCGATTTCGCAACCCAATGGACAGCTTTAATCCCCGGCTCAAAAAACGGAAAACTACCCTCCACCAGCCCGTTTTTTAAAAACCAACAGACCGTCAGCCCGGATAAAATCATCGGTCTCTATGGTACCGAAGGACAACTCACCGGAATTCTCCTCAACATCGCTCCCCGTGCCCAACCCGCCGGCGGCGCGGTTTCTCCCCAGCAAGCAGCGCTCCTTGTTTCCCTCGCCAGCCGCGAATATAGCTCAGATACAGACCCGGCTCCGGGCCAATTGCTGCCACCGGGCGACGATCCCTTCGTCGTCAGGATTGGCGCCATTGATCTCCTCAATGCGCGACCCTTCGACCGCAGCAAACTCACGCAAGCCCCGCCTGCGCCTGCAGCAAACCCCACTCCCCATCCCCCGGCCGAAGCGGATGAATCCCTCGATCACCTCCCCTCGCCCCCCATTCCGCCACCTTCAGAGGAACAGCCCATGGATTCTCGGGAAACTCCGGCTGCACTGGCTCCGGCCGTCGGGAACCAGTCTGACGAAAAATGGTGACACTTAATCCTGCCACTTTATCCTTGACGCTTTATACCCGGCCCAACACACTATCGATCGAGCTGACGGGGGGTACCCTCCTTCACGCCAGATTCTGACATCAACTGAAAGGGCCGATCATGACCGTTTCCCGAAACCGACTTTATCGAGTGTTCCCCGTAGCGTTATTGTTGTTTTTTATCCGGTGGGGTTGGGCCGCCCCGGCAACGCTTCCTCTCATCCCCCCCACGACCCAACTCGACGCAGACACACTCAATCTCGCCACCCGCGCCGCCATCGTCTGCGGCACCCATTATCTGCTGTCGGATATCGAAACAAACGAGACCGGTTACCTGGTTCAACCGATCATCAAACGCTTCGTCACGGGATACAAGGATGTTGAAACCAAACAGGTTGAAGTCCGCTACCGAAAAAATGAAGTCCGCTATAAAAAAGTCATGGTTCCCGTTCCGATTCAGGAACCCATTTACGAAAGTTATGAAACTATGGCCGCGGTCGGCGAGGGAGCATCCGTCGACGCAACCCGAAAAATCCAGAAGGTTACCAAGCAACGCCTGATCGGCTATAAAACGACGGGATCCAACCTCGTCGAACGCGAGGTGCGCGACACCAACGGTCCGATCATCAAAATCGAAGGCGAAGTCCGCGACACCAATGGGCCCATCGTTAAGATGGAAACAGTCGTTCTGGGCCAGAGCAACGCGGTTTATGACACAGAAACCACCTGGCCTAACCATTTTCTAGGCATGAACGGATTGGCACTCTATGCCATCCTGGAATGCAATGCCGTTGGACAGACGGGACTGGTCAAAACCGCCATCCGAACCCTCAAAAGCGACCTGACCCTTCGCGGCATACCGGATACCACCTTTGACCTCGCCTGGCTCGTCGCCGCCTTCTGCAATGTTACCGACCCCGAGTTCTTCCCTTTGCGCGACATGATGATCAGCAAATTGGTCGACGGACAGATCGTGGAAGGTCCCGGGCGTGGCCTCTGGGGACCCATCTGTGTTCGCACTGACCTATTTGCCGCCATGATCGCCCACGAGCGAAATCTGTCGGATCGCTGGGATAAGGCCAAAGTCAAACTTAAGGAAGCCCCCACCCAAAAGGCCCGGGTCAAGCCGGCCGAGGACGCAGAGCTGGCATTTAAATCGTTCATCGAACAATACAAATCAGTCACTATGCAAGGGACCCGATTCGAATCCGTTACCGCCCCCCTGGTCCTGGGTTTATCCAAGGAAGACACCGTTACCCTTCCCGGCCTGCCCTTTTATTTTTACACACAAAATATGGGCGACATCGAAACCACCGCGTTAGTTCTCTTTGCCCTGCGCGAAGCCGCTCTTAATAATTGCCTTCCGAAGACAACCTGGCGCCCGCTAGGTGCCACCAAGTCGCCGGTGCTTCCGCCGGAAACCCCCAGTGCCATCCTAGCTCGCGCAGCCAATGCCATCGCCTCCCGCCAAAATGCCGACGGGACATGGGATGCCTGTAATGTGCACCAACCCATCAATTCATTCCAGCCGTTCGGGTTTACGCCAATTACTGCCGAACAAACCTTGAAACTGCAATCCGATTCCCTCCCGGTTCACACGCTTCAGGGGATCAACGCACTCCTCTGTGCCGGACAGATCGTCGGCATGAACACCTTGCGAAGCAAATTTGGAGCCCAGGTCAATAAAGGTCGGGAAGCCGAACTCAAGATCGCCGAAGCCTACGTCTCTTCCAGCAACGCGGCGCCCATCGTTGGACGGCAGGGCGACCCGTTTGATTTCTTTATGCAAATGGCCTTTATCCATCGTTTACCGGGAACCCTGGAGGAAGAGCGCCGCGAACTCTGGGCTCAGCTGGCTCATCGCATCGTCTACATGCAGAAGGACGATGGCGGATGGACTACGCCCAATCCCCTCTCCTACTCCTCTTCTTATCTCGAATACCGGGTTGAATTGGCGCGCGTGGCCCATGACGAGCAGATGAGCAAGCTCCCCCAAGAGGAACGCACCCCTTTCAAAGCAGCAAACTATCGTTCCCGGTTAACCGCCCAACTTAACGTTCGTCCCTATCAACTTGAAGGCCGTTCTCTCAGTACCGCCTACGCCATGATCTTTCTCTTTGGGGGTCTCCGCGAGCCCGTCCTGGGTTACCTGGCCCTCAGCGAGACGGAAGGAAGCGCCAACCTCACCGCCCAAGCCCTCCAACTGTTTAATCGGGGCCGCCGCAATGAGAGTCCCGCAACCCTGATTAAGGTCAGCCTCCAAACCCCCGCGGCTTTTATCAACCGCATCCCCGTCCTCTATGTTGAACCCGACAACTCCGGGTTCGACGCCATTGGACGTGAAGTCATCAAACGCTATGTCTCCGGAACAGGGTTTATCGTCGTCGGGCAACGGGCGGGCGTTACCTATGATTTTGCCACCCAATGGCCCGGCCTCATGCCCGGAGCAAAAATTGGTCGTATCCCGGCGAACAGTCCGCTCATCAAGGATTTCAAAGCCATCTCTCCTGAGAAAATTACCGGCCTCTATGGCGCTGAAGGCCAGTTGACCGGCGTGATCCTGACGATCGGACAAGGCTCTGAATTAGCTCCGGCGGAAGTCTCGCCGGCTCAGGCGGCGAACATCCTCGCCATGGCAGCGCGGGACTATACCGCGGATGAAACACACACGGATAATCTGGCCAATCGGCTTCTTTCCTCCCGGCAGGATCCCTTTGTGGCCCGGATCGGTGCCCTTGATCGTCTCAATGTCCATCTCTTTGACAAAAGCAAAGTTACAGCCCACCCGACAGGTGCAGTAGGCACCAATACCCCTGTATCGGCCGATCAAACGGCCCCCATAGCCGTCCCCGCCTCCAGTCGTCCCGATGCACTCTCCCCGGCCGTCTCCCCTCCCCCGGCTCCGGCACCCGCCTCGGCCGACACGATCGAAGACCTGCCCCCGGCTATCGCAACTCCTGCCGGCCCTCAGGCGGATGAACAATGGTGATCATTTTGCGGACAACTCTTTCTATCGATTCACAACGTAATGAGGTATGAAAAATGAAAGCCATGGTTTTAACCGGTATTCGCAAAATGGAACTTCGCGAAGTCCCCGACCCCAAGATCCAACAGCCCAATGATGTCCTGCTTAAACTGGCCACCGTCGGCGTTTGCGGCTCGGATGTTCACTATTATTCCACCGGCCGCATCGGCATCCAAATCGTCAAGTATCCATTTACCGTTGGCCACGAATGCTCCGCAGTGGTCGTCAACACCGGATCCGCGGTGACAAAACTCAAGGCCGGGGACCGGGTCGCGGTTGAGCCCGCCATGCCCTGCTGGGAATGCGACCAGTGCAAAGTGGGCCGGCCGCATACCTGTCGCAAATTGCGGTTTCTCGGCTGCCCCGGACAAGCAGAAGGCTGTCTGTCAGAATTTATTGTCATGCCTGAAGAATGCTGCTTTCCGGTCCCGGCATCCATGTCCTTCGATCGCGCCGCGCTCGTTGAGCCCCTGTCCATCGGCTACTACGGGGTCAAGCAATCCCTGCCCATGCCCGGAGCCGCAATCGGAATTCTTGGAGCCGGCCCCATCGGTCTCAGCGTGCTCCTGCCCGCTCGCGCCCAGGGAGCGCGCAAAATCTATGTTACCGACAAGATCGATTCCCGACTGGCCTCCGCGAAAAAAGCCGGGGCCGACTGGACCGGCAATGTCGACCGCCAGGACATTGTCGCCGAAATCACCCAGGCCGAACCCCTGCTGCTGGATGTGGTCTTTGAATGCTGTGGCGAACAATCCGCCATCGATCAGGCCGTTGATCTTCTCAAACCGGGCGGAAAATTACTCCTGATCGGCATCCCTACTGTCGACCGAATCGCGTTCACCATTGATAAAGCCCGCCGCAAGGAACTCTGTATTCAAAACGTGCGCCGGCAAAATCATTGCGTCCAACCGGCACTCGACCTTCTGTCCTCCGGCAAAATCAATGCCGACTTTATGATCACCCATCACTTCCCGTTCAACCGAACCCCCGAAGCCTTCGATCTCGTCGAGCATTATCGCGATGGTGTGGTAAAAGCCATCATTAATATGCAGTAATGAGCTCCGTCGCGGGATCGGGATTCGCAAAGGATGGGCACGTTTTTTTTTAGCGCGACAGGATCATCAACCCTGTAAGGCGACGAGATCACCTTGGCCATAAAGAGCTTTGCCATATTAAGAACGGACAGTTCGCCAGCGGGTGGATCGATACTTGTTCCTTGTCATACGGGATGCAGGCTTGGCCCGTCCCATCCGGCGCAATCAAACTCGTGGCGGAATTTAAACAAACGCATGGCATGGTTGGCACGCGCAAAGTAAATAGCGCTTTTCTAAAAAGGTCACTCCATGGCCTTTTCGCAGGTTGCATTTTACGTGCGACTCAGCCGATCAGGCGTTCCAGTGAGGCTTGAGCGGATTGATTGGGAATACCCAATTCTGACCACTCCCATCATAGCCCTTCAGCGCGAGGGTTAAATCGCCCTCTGCATCTCCCGCCAGTGATTCAAGTTGGAAAGAATTCCGAGGTCGAAAAGTAAACAACGTGGCAAATGCGACCGATCGCCCGCAACACCGAAGCATCAGAAGCGAACCGGCGCGTAAAGGATAATGATCCGAACCCGGGAATCCGTTTTCGCTGTCCGGCTCGGGAGTCAGGGCCGTCACGACTGTACCCTCTGTGGTCGCCATCGAATGTGTCCAAAAGGCACCGGGCCCATCGGTCCATTTTAGTTCAATCCCGTTCTGGACCGGTAACCTGTATCCCTGCAATTTCCTGAGTTGCGAATAGCCCCGTTTCGTCCCTGCAAAGAAAACTTCTTCCCGGGAAGGAATCCCGCTCGGGACATGAATCAGGGCCGGACATTGGAACACCCAATCATAATGGTGCTCGTCCGCCGACAGACATCGATAAATATCCAACACGTAATCGCGACCGGCAACAACGGTTCGATCCAACCGAACTCCGGGATAGACCGTGTCATTGCACGCCCTGACGATTTTATAGTCGCCATCCGGATAAAACCCCAGCAATTCGCCATCCGTTACGGTGTGATGCCAGTAATCGCTTTCCCAAACGGATTCGGTTGGCTGGTCGTAAGGATGCATCGGGGTTTCGTCCACGGTCACGGTATTATGTGCCAGAGTCGTGCGACACCAGGCCAAGTGCAGGGGATCCTCAAACGAACGGGACCAGGGTGCATCCGTAATCCGATGCCCACCCGCAGAAAGCTCAAGATTCAATGCCCCGGGCCCCTGATGCCCGCCGCTATGCGGCCCCCAGAAGAGAAAGGTGCAGGGCGTTTCGATTTGGTCTGGATCGACGCGAAGCAAAGCCGACCCATGAGTTGGGAACAGGGAACACCCCTTCTGGTTTAACCCGGTTAAACCAAAGGTCGCATCCTCTTTCAGGTCAAACCGTCCGGTAGGCCATTCATCCTGAAGGAGTCGGACAAAATCCAGATCGGCCGTTTCGGTTTGAAGGCCCGCCGGCAAATCAGGATGTCGTCGTGTGTGACTCTGCAGTTCAATTTGATGAATCGCCCAGGCCAGCCGGGGATCTGGATGGGCTTCATATGCCAAATGATAAAAGATCCCCCAATAACTCAATCCCTGAATCTGACTTAATCGCGAATCGCCTAAAAGTGGGAATTCGCCATTGGGGAAAATCTGATAGAGGGGCGCTACAAATGCCGTCCATAACGCTTTGTCTCCCGGAGGACCATAATCCCGATGCAAATCGAATCCTTCATTTTCCAAACTGGCGGGAAATGTCTGGTTCCAGAGGTCAATTCCAAGATTCCGTCCGCGATCCGCAAGATCGGCATAGGTGGCCATGGTTAGAAAGTGATGCCGAAGATTGTGTTCCCATTCAATGCCATCGGCAAGCAGATCATGCCGCAGTTGATGGATGAATCCATAACGCCCACGCTCCTTTACGTGCCCGCCATAAAGAGTGGCCATCACTCTTTGGCGATCACCAATTGCGCCGGCAATCGAGAGATTCGCACGAAAACCCCACGAGTTATGATTGGAACACGAACAATGGCGATTGGCTTCAACCACCTCAATGCCGGCCTGTAAACCCGCGTCGAGAACTCGTTGATCCGCATCACCAAAGCCATCGGCGGCCAGGAGATCGTAGGCGCAAGCCAGCCAGGAGACAAACTCCTGCTCGTGCATACCCCCACCGACCGCCCGGCAGTCGTGCCCGGTCAAGGGACGCCGGGCATAGGCTTCGGCCAGCGCAACCAAGACCCGTAAAGCCTCGTGGTAATGATGTGATTTTCGGGTGAGGTGAAACGCCAGGGCATTGCGCATGATATAAAATCCAGCGTTCTTGAAAGCCTGTGTTATGGCGGGTGTCAGAGGCGCCTGGGGATCGTCGCTGAAGTCCTGGATCTGCCGGCATCGTTCCAATAAAATCGACAACGCGGAACGGCGCCAGGGGCAAGTGGCCAGATGGCTGCGTGTAGATTCAATGTGGGCTGGCGTTACAAACACACGGGGATGCGGCGGGAGTTCCGGTGGAATTAAGCCATAACAATCAGACGTGTTTCTTAAAATAGCGGGAGGCAAAGAGGCCATGAGCTCCTTCGTTTCAGAATCAGAACATTATTTGTGCATTCGCGAGGCCAGCTTAATCCGTCCGTCCACAGTCCATTCAATATAATCCCGCCGGCCATTTTTCAAGTCGATCTCCAAAGAGGACAAGCCAGTCCGGCGGATGTGGGAAATACGAGAGGTATCGATATAGGGCTCTAACACCGCAATGAACAGGGACGACAAAGTATCTCCTTCTGATTGACGTCGAACCAGCAGGCGTGGAATCCATGTTTCCTCAACTCCGCGTTTGGCAATCCATCCCTCACAAGTATGCGCCTCGGCCCCTTCCGTCAAGTCAGTGTACCGCAGGTGAACATTGCGGTCAAAGGGGTCTCCCGCTTGAAGCCCATCAATTTTCCAATCGGCTGTCCACCCTGGCACAGGTGTCAGATCGCCGCTAAAATTACGCATCAGTGTCCCGTATCCATACTCCTCTGTTGGGCGCAACTCCAATCCCTGTACCGTAAGCGTGCTATAATTACTCTGGATGAATTTGGCATGGTCATGGCCACCGGTGACGTCGAACAGGTCCACCAGGTAACAGTCGTCATCGGAAATATCGACCAGCATCACGGTCCGGGCATAACGTTTCAGATCACTGGTTTCATTCTGTGCAATTGCCAAATGGGGCATCCCGTCATTCACACAACTCTGAATCAAAACATCATCCACCCAATGCCTCAACCAGAGCCCATCATGTTCACAAACAATTCGGTGAGTATGTCCGGGAATAATCAAACACCGTGTTGTTTGCACTGCAGCTCGATCCCGGGCCGGACGCCGGTCATACATGATCAGGCTTCGTTGGTTATAATCCGCACCCAATCCAAAGAAAATACCCTCCCCCACCCCCCGTTCATCGGTTGCCAATAAAGCACTTAGGTCACAGGGGATAGGGCTATCGGTTACCGCATCGAATTCAACTCGTTGCACCCCGGGAAACTTTCGGGTACACAGGATCGTTCCCCACCCAACCAAGTGCCCTGCCTCAATCCGCCATTCCCCGTCGAGAATCATCCAGTTTTTCCCCGGTTCAACCCGGTCAAAAGAGTCCTCAAACTGTAAGGTCCACTCGCCATCCGGATCCGGACGGGTCAGAACTCGCACCCGGCTAATACGTCCGGGTGTCGTCAGGAAGAATCCAATCTGTTCGTGATCCGGACCGATGAGGGCACAAGGAATTCTATCCGGCTCGAAGCGCATGACTTGAAATCCATCCCCCTTTTCCCACCGTGTTGTTTTTCCATCAAAGCGAGCCTGGCTACGGCCATCCACCACTACCGTGTTATGAGCCGCCGTGCTCCAGTACCAATTGAAGAAGGGACTGCTATGTCCGAATTTAAGCGGCGGATAACCATTGTCAGGCAAAAGATCCAAGCCTTTGGCATAAAGTCCCAAATTCATCGCGTTGGCATGGCCATGTCGCCCCCACGAATCATAGCAGACCCATGCCGCATGGGCAGCGGGTGCCCGTCCTGAACGAAGAATCGCCAGGTGCCACTCTTCAAGGTTAACACTATCCACTTTCAATTCTACACCCTCACGATCGATGACCGCCTGGACCGATTGCTGGAAAGACGGCGGATGATCAACGTAAGGATCATGCGGCAATCCGGCACTGGACACACCATTCGCCCGGTACAACACCTGCACAAAGGCGGGATCACCGGTCAGTTCGTAGAGTTCCCAGAAAAACGAATAGAGGGAAGGCAACAATCCCGTAGGCAATGGCGGTTGGCCGCCCCCCGAGGACCGCCCCCAAGACACGGCGGGATACTGCGTGGTCCGCTCACCGAACCAGCCATAATCGCCAATCAGGGGGTAATAGTTTTGTAAACACCACGTATCGACATAAAAACGGTAAAGGCTGTGCAAACGGGGAAAGTTTTTCATAAGATGCCGGACCAGATCACCCTCGATCAGCATCACGCGCAACAGGAAGTAGGCGATCGCCATGGGGCTAACGCAAGCATACCCGAGGATCCCCTTCTCGCCGGTGAGGCCATCCACCACCGTGGCTTCCCGAAACACCGCCCCCAGCAGGGAAACGACTTCCTCGCGATTCCCGGGCCATCCTTGAATCAGACGGATGAGGATGATCGTAATATCCGTATCGGGTGGATTGGAATTAATTTTGGACAGGTTGGCGAGCACGTCATTTAGGATACGTTCATTAACTTTGTTACGGGTCGCCTCGCAAAGTCCATCAAAAACCAGATCAAAAGCCACGGCCAGTTCGCGCACCTCAATACAGGCGCCATGCCAGGTGGAAACATATCCCCGGTCTGCGGGCTGTTGGTAAATAACCCCCTGTTTGCCGAAATCAAAAGTCGGGTGGAGATCCGCCACCCGGTCGAATAGCACATCTGCCTTGTGGGCATAAACCGGATCCCCGGTGAGAACATAAGCTTCCGCCAAATGGAGCAGGCCGTCGAGGACCCACTGTCGCCATTGCCCGCGTATCAGGTAGTGTCCAATATAGCGCCAGCGATATTCGCCTTCAACATAACCCTCCCCATCGTCCACGCCAAACAAATGCAGCGGATCTTCAGGGTCCGGGTGATCGGTATTGAACAAGAGTGAACGGTCCGCACGGGCGCGATCAAAAATACCATCCTCATCCAGTCCTGACCGATAAAAAGCGAAAAAATCATTTTTGGGGAACAGCTCCCGGCAATGAGGGCAGGGAATCTTCCAGGGATGACGCAAGGCATCAAACGGCCCCATGAAAGGAATATCGCCTTTGCAGGCCGGGCAAAACCCCCCATACCAAATATCCCAGGCGCGGGTGATCGTGTTGCCGAACATGAGAGCACGCAGTTCCCTATCTGAAAGGGATCGCCAGGTTGCGGCTAATGCGACAATGCGATCACGTTCTGCCGTTGCCCATGCCTGTTCCTGAATATTTTTCCGCAATCGATTGACTTGGATGGGGGGAATCAGAATGCCAGCGGTCTTCATGAACCACCGCCGTTAAATCTGTCGCCAAATTGGCTACATCTCATGACGTGGTGGCACCTTTTCGCAGTGCGGCAATAAAACTCGACACCTCAAACACAAATCCAAAACTCAAGGCAACCCGCCACAATTCCAGTTGTTTGGAGAGCTCTTGCCTCGCCGTCTCGCGGTTCTCAATAGCCGTAACAGCTTCCCGCAATACCGAACACAAGACACCCCGTCGCTGCATATCCACCATTCCCCCGGGCGATGCCAGGAGACATCCACCCACGGCAAAACCAGCATAAATAAGATGATTAATTCCGGCCGACCGACAAAGCGCCGCAAGTTGATGCGAATTGGCGGCCACTCCTTCATCACCCAGAGGTCGCGCCGCAGGATGAAAATCAGTGGCGAACCGACTCCTTGAACGGAGTACAAGATTCTCTTTCCCCGGCCAGACATGGTCGCGGCGAAATTGGACAAGGTTGTCCAAGCAAGGATCGCTCATAACCGAAGTTGGCCGCACTGGCTCTGGGCCGGCCAATGCAACAGCACGTTGGTAGCCCGGCAGGTGCTCGTAATATCCTTGATGCCCGACCACGTGAAACAAGGTGAATTCCCGGGCACGAATCGCAGCGAGTAAACCCGGGAATACCTTCTTGCAGATCGCATCCGCCCGTGGAATATATTCACACTCACTATAGCCGGCTGGGTCGATTTCCATGGGCTGCACATCCCAAGCGTGCATCACGACCACAGCGGAATGTTTCCAGGAAAAATCGAGATCGGCTGCTTTCCATCCGCCATATCCCTCACCAGGAACCTCCCGCGCATAATCAGCTCCGAATTGCTGATAATAATGAGCGTTGAGCCGAAACGTTTCCATTCTGACCTCTCTTCAAATGCCTATATCTCAGGGAATCCTCAGTATTCGGTATGAACTTATTTCAAGAGATACAAGCTAACCTGTCGCGATAATTCCGGGATTTGTGACATCAACCAGCGACGGACAATATCGGGTTCAGTCTTGTCATCCAGGTCATCCCAATACGGCATTGTCCCCCAAACTGGAACATCTCCCAGTTCTTGTAAAACCCGAACATTGTCCGTTTCGATGACCTCCATCCTATTGGAAGAAAGTTGGTTTAAAATGACGCCTGCAACCGTCAGACCTCGTGTTCGTATCGCTTCCAGCGTCAATAGGGTGTGATTCAATGTCCCCAGCCCAGCTCGGGCCACCACAACTACCGGCAAATTCAAATCGACCAGCAAATCGGCCAGCATCCAATCCCGGCCAAAAGGAACCATCAAGCCCCCCGCACCTTCAACAATAGTTGCGTCATGGCCAGCCGAGAGTTCGTCATAGGCCTCCAAAATCCGCCGGCGATCTGGAATTTCCCCGCTCATTTCTGCGGCCAAATGAGGCGAAGCCGCCATTTCAAAGGTGTAGGGATTCATTCGGTTCCGATCCTCCGACAATGGATTCAAACCCAACACGGCCAGGATCCATTCCAGATCAGGCGATGGCAACCGCCCATCGGGCATGCGATGTGCCCCCGTCTGAACCGGTTTCATCGGAACACAGTCGATCCCCAACTGTCGGGCTGCAAGACAAAGTCGAGCCGTGATCAAGGTCTTGCCAACCCCCGTGTCTGTTCCAATCACCGCTAACCCGTGTTTCATATTATGCATCCAGCATCTCGTGTTCACTACTTACGACACAATCCCGCGCGTCGACGAGATTAAAATAATAAACCGATACGCCAGCCGGAAGCTCGGCCCAAACTCGTCCAGCCGCGTGATCCAACACTGCCGGAACAGTAGCCCAAGACCGGTCCATCCATTTCCCGCGATCACAGGTGTAATTTAACTCTGCGCGAACAATGGCAACCGGACTGTCATAAAAGGCTTCAACCCGCGCTCTTTGACGCCGGGTCCCGGTAATCCGCGCCAAACGCGGCCCATCGGCCAGCATCGAATCAGCAAAAACACGGATCTCCTCGGGGTTTTCCCCGGGAATGCCATGTCCATGCGGCATCCGCACCCGTACGCATAAAGTCCGATCGTTGCGCGGCAATCGATAGGATTGTTGCAAAGAATCCATAGGGTACGCGAAGTCGTTCGTTCCGGTAACCCAGAGAAAGGGCATGTGGGCAAACGGAAGATACCGGGAGGGATCCCAAATATTCAACCAGCGGCGGGCACGTTCTGTGCCCATCGTTTTGAACTGATCCAACCAGGTCGAGTTGTCACCCAGGAAACCACAGCCGTACACCGGGGCCGCAAACTTGAAACGGGAATCTAATCCGGCGGCAATACAGGTCAGATAACCGCCCCAGGAAATGCCTGTCACTCCGATCTTTTCAGGATTTACGGCGGGAAACGAACGAATCAACGAATGCGCCAGTATCACATCGGACACCGCATGATAGGTCCACTGGTCGAACCAAGGCTGGTCAATCTGGTCAAATCCCCCCCATCCCGGCGGTCCACCCGCTTCGTGGCGGGGATGATCCATAAACCCGCTGCTACTGATGCAGCCACAGGTATCCATCGCAATCGCCGCATACCCGCGATCCATCCAAAGACGGACCCAGCGAATGAAAGCCGACCCGCCCCCGCCATGAACCAAAACCATCGCTGGCGTACGGCCTTTCACCGCATGGACCGGTATCCCATAATAGGCAAATACCCGTGTTGGTCTGCCCTCCCAAGGCTGACTTTCATAAAAAATCGCATGAATGTCGCCTTCGCCCATCTCTGGAACCTCTTCATATCGGGGGGGATGCCAGAGGGCTCCGTCTGTCCAAGGCGAAGAGGGGCATTGAGCTGTTCCATCTGCACTCATTGAATACTCCTAGAGGGGTAAAATTATACGATCATGATTTATGAGGATTCAAGGGGAATAACATTAATTTTGAGATAGCCCCGTCTTCATAGACACGGTAATATTGCACATACCCATCAAGGAACTTTATGCAAACATCAAAAGTCGGTTTCGTTGTGTTTGGCGTTCACAAAGATGGACTGCGCGACCCCATGGGGACGCCCTTCATCGACCAGGCCCTCGTCAATCGCGCCCGTGCAACCTTGATTAAGGCCGGCCTCGATCTCGTCGAGTATCCCACCGTCATCGCCTCCCGGGATGAAGCGCGCATTTGCCTGCACCATTTCAAACACCAGGATGACGTCGATGCTCTGGTCCTCTTCTCCGGAACCTGGGTCTGGGCAGCGCACCTGATCGGCCCCATCCGCGATTTCGCCCTGGGGGGGAAACCCTTGGTTTTGTGGACGCATCCCGGTTCCCAGGGTTGGCGGCCGGTTGGAGGTCTCGTCATGCATGGCGCCCTTCAGGAAGTCGGCCTTCCCCATCGCTTCGTGTATGGGTCCTGTGATTCCAAATCCGACATCGAGAAGATTACCGCCTACTGCCGCGCCGGCTGGATTCGAAACCGCCTGAATCTCTCCACCGTCGGTGTCTTTGGCGGTCGCGGCATGGGCCAGACCTGTGGCGTCGCGGATCCCTCCCAGTGGATGCGCCTGTTCGGAATCGACATTGATTCCCGCGATACCACCACCCTTCTCCAGACTGCTGATTCCATCACCCCCGCCGAGTTGCGCGACGCCCGAGCCCGGATCCAACCACTTTTCAGCGAACCCATCCCCACCGGCGCCGTTGCCGATCGTTCCATCCGGCTGTATTTGGCATTAAAAAAGACCGTCCGCCAGGAAGGCTGGATGGGGTACACCATTCAATCTTTTCCTGGCCTTGGGGACCAGTACAGCGCAACCTGTTTTGCTCAAAGCTTGATGCTGAATGACCGCATTGCCACTTCAACCCTGTCGGATTTCAATACGCTTCTCACCGTCAAACTGCTCTCGGATCTGGGCGATGAACCGGTTTACTACGGGGACCTGCAACACATCGACAAGCGAACCCGCGAAATTAAGATTATCGGCGATGGCGCCTGCCCGCCGTCCCTCGCCGGCAAGCTCGGGCCCGCTGCTTTTGCCGAACATGGCATTCCCACCGAGGGCGCCGCAGGTGGCATTTCGGTCAAACTGGTCTGTAAGCCCGGCAACGGTGTACTCGCCCGCCTGGGACGTCATCGCGGCGAATTCGAATTGGTCGTGTCCCGATGCCAGGTGTTCGAGCCCCCTAAACGAGTTTTGAAAGCGCGTCAACTGGAATGCGGTATTCCCTTCTGGCCGCATGCCTTCGTCACTGTCCAATGCGACATCGAAGCCCTTCTACAGGCCTGGAATAATGAATATGCCTGTCTCGGCTATGGCGCACATCTCTATGAGGAACTGATCGCGTTTGGCGCCCAGGCCGGCATTAAAGTCATCGCCTTGTAAAAACCCCAATGGGGCGGATGGGTCTACCTGCGAACTCAGGGCTGAGTCTTATAAAACTTCAACCACCGGATCATCCGTGGTCAGGTGTGTGTCTTTTCCATCATCAATTTTCTGGTAGGTCGGCAGATAACGATAATAGACTTCCAGCATCAGGCAACAGAAACAGGTGGTGTAGACCTTGTCGGCTTCTCCCTGCGCCCCACCATAGGAGGATCCGAAATCACCTCCCTCCCAACATCCTTCCGGTTGTTGATTCCGGATTAACACGCGGGTAAATTGCTCATTCCACTTTTTCCACTGCGGTCCACCATTCTGAAATTTGGCCTGCGTGATATAATAGTAGGCATAAACACGAACCAATTGGGCCCAACCTTCGCCTACCACTTTTTCATTCTTGCCGACCTTATTATTGGCTTCCGGCACCGCCTTGCCCGACGCATCCACAGTGCCCCACACCAATTCAAGATCCTCTATCGCTTTCAGCCCACCCCGGGCCTCTTTCGTTTTGGCTTTTCCGAGATATTGTAGACACAAGGTGCCAATACCGTTCATCGACCACATCGCCCCGCCCGAATCGGCAACCCCCGGAGCGCCTTGGTAACAAAAAGTTTCACGGGCACTATGATAGGACATTTGAACCGCACGGGTCGCCTGCTCCAGCGACCGTTCAATTTCCGGGGTGTCAAGCCCGCCCATCTTGGCCGCTTTCAAGGCCTGAATCTGCCAACCCATAACAGACAAATCCCATTTTTTATCCTTTTCATAGCGATAAAACCACCCGCCGTCGTCTTGCTGTCCATCCATGATCACTCGCAAACCCTTCTCGGTGGCCTCGCGGATCGACATGATTTTCGTCATGGCAAAGGATTCGGCTAGCGCATAGGTACATATCGCATGTCCATAGGAATCGGATGAGAAGGATCCTGCGGAATTCTGTTGTGTCATCAGCCAGCGGATGGCTTTCTCCACCGTCGGCCCGAACTCAGGGGAAACCGGTGTTTCGCCATGGGCCAAAAACGCCAGTAGGGCCAGTCCCGTATAGGGGGCCCTGACGCCATTCCAATAGCCATCGGCGTGCTGGTGAGCCTTAAGCCAGCGGAGCGCTTTCATCACCGCGTCCTCCGTCGCGGTGGACCCGCCATAACTTTGGAGGGCTTTGTCTCGCCCGCCTTTGCTGCGATTGCCATAGAGGTTCTTCATCACCAGCGGACTCTTGGTCATCACAGGGGCAAACATCACCATCGGCGTATCCACATCACCATTGACGCCAGCGCCCACGGTCTCCGATGGCGCGGAATATTCCGAAGGGGGAGCCACCATCGTCGTGTCCACGGCCACCTCCCGGGTCTCCACCTCCTCCGGTTTAATCTCCTCAATTTTCAGATCGTCGAGTTTGACCGTCTCCATCTCGACCACGGTCACCTCAACAGCCGATTCACCGGAAAGTTGTTGTCCTACCGCAAAAACGAGCAAGCCCACAGCCACCCCCACCCCGGCCAGAAGCGATATCGTGCTGGGCCCCAATAAACGCAGCAACTCAAATTTCGCATGCCGGAATTCACCTGAAGCTTTAGGAGCCTTCAACCCTTTCAAAATAACCTGCAAACGAACCTTTAAGGGCTTCTCTTCCAACAAGACGATTAGTTCTTCACTCATGAAGTGTGGCCCTCCGCATATAAGGCAACAGACGTGACCCTGAAAACAAAAAAAACGGGGAGAACACAACCGGTGCGCCGCCCAGTCAACCGATCTGCGGGTTCGAACCGATCAGGTTTCATGCCGGGCGGAATTGATTTTCCAACGGACGCCTCCATATGTTCATACTAACAACCTCCGCACTTTTCTTCAAGGGCGAAGCCGCTTCCTTGATCCGCGACGAATGCTGTTCCGTTGTTTCACTGGCGTTCCTTGAATTCAACGCCCACACGGCGCTGACGGCGCAGCGCCCTCCAGCGGTTTTCTCTCGCTGGTCTCGATGTCATCTTTTGGAGGGCGCCGCGCCTGCCCTGAGCATACCGAAGGGCTGTCGCAGCCGTGTCCATGCGGCTACCATTGACCTGTCTGCGGAAGGGCTGAAGGCTTAGGCGAGGATTTGGGCGCTTTACTCTATCCCTATCTCATTGTTGCGCATCGGTCACCTTCATCTCGTCAAAAGTTTTGATCTCGGCCAGTACTCGTGTCGATGCATCCAGAAGTTCCATGGCCAGGGCCGCACCGGTTCCTTCGCCTAAGCGTAATTGCAGATCCAGCAACGGCGCCATGCCCAGATGCTCGTGCATAAACCGGTGGCCGGTCTCGACGGAACGATGGCTCGCAAATAGGTAAGCCTTTGCAGCGGGTGCCAATTCACAAGCGATCAAGGCCCCCGCCGTAGATATCAAACCATCGCAGATCACCGGGATACCCAGTGAGGCAGCCCCTAAAACCAATCCAGCCAACCCGCCGATTTCAAATCCGCCCACCTTGGCCAGCACATCCAAGGGGTCTTCTCTCCGGGGCTTGTTGATGGATAGCCCCTTTTCAATCGCCGCTATCTTACGTTGCACGCCGGCATCATCCAAGCCGGTCCCCCGCCCCGTGAGTTGGCTCACCGGTAAACCGGATAAGGTGGCGATAATAGCGCTGGAAGGTGTCGTGTTTCCGATCCCCATATCCCCGGTGCCGAGTAAATCAATCGGACATTCAGCATGGAGTCGTCTGACAATCCGAATACCGTTGGCTACCGATTGCTCCGCCTCTTCGCGGGTCATGGCCGGACCCGAAGCGAAATTAGAAGTCCCTTTGCGAACCTTGTAGTGCAAAATGGGCAAGGCGGGATCGAAATCGCAGTTCACTCCTAAATCAGCCACATAAACATCGGCCCCGGCGTGACGGGCCAAGGCATTAATGGACGCCGCGCCGGCCATAAACGCAAAAACCATCTGGGGAGTGACCTCGGCGGGGAACAGACTGACGCCCTCGGCACAAATCCCATGGTCACCTGCACAGGTCACAATGACTTTGTGTTTCAAGTGAACATCCAGAGTGCCGGCAATGGCCGCCAGACGGGCCGCAACCGGCTCCAACATCCCCAGACTTCCCGCGGGGCGGATCTGCTGGCGCAGTCGAGTTTGGGCTGCGGCATACACTCCCGTATTGGGGGGACGAATCGAGTCAATGGCCTGCCTGATTTCAACATTCATGTCATAATCCTCGCTAGGTGACCAAAGAAAAACCCGCGGAAGGTAGACGTCACCTTCCGCGGGTTTCTTTGGACAAGTTTAACCGCGTTTCCCGGCAGGTCTTCTGACTTGCAGAACTCGCATTCCCAGCCTTCCCAACCTGAATGGTCAGTGGCCCTCGGGAAACAATCTGCTTACAGCGCCGGCCCAACGTTACGGATTTTCACCGTATTCCCTTTTCATCGGAATATCCGACACCGGAAAACAGTTTCACTATAAAAAAGGGTCCGACGGTATGCAAGTCGAATAAAATGTCGTGCGATAGCTGAAGATTGACCCTCACCGGGCTTTCCCGCTATTATCCGGTTAGTAAATGCAAAAAGGAGGACCATGATCGATCCCCGCACCCTCTTGGAACAGGCTCAATTTCTGGCGGAACTCTCACCCGCAGGCAAAGATGCCCTCGCCGCTATTGCCCGAGCCCGGAATCTACGCAAAAAAGAGGTCCTTTTTCGTGAAGGAGAAAAGGGACGTGCCGTCTTCCTGCTCTCCACTGGACATATCCGCCTCGCCCGCACCACGCCCGATGGCCGCGAAATGGTCATTAAAATCGTCCAGCCGGGCGAATTTTTCGCGGAGGTGATCCTCTTCGAGAAAGATGAATACCCCGTCACCGCCACCGCCACGGACCCGGGTGTGGTCCTCGAGATCCCGCGTCTGCAACTGCATGACCTCCTGGCCCATCGCGAATTTCGCGCCGATTTCATCGCCATGCTGATGAAAAAACAACGCTACCTGGCGGATCGGCTCTATCAATTGACCACGGTCGATGTCGAAACTCGGTTTGTCCATTTCCTGCGGGAACAATTCGGTGAATCCCCTTCGATTGCCATCCCCTTTGCCAAAAAAGAAATTGCCGCCGCCATCGGCGCCACTCCGGAAACTTTTTCCCGTATGGTCCTCAAGCTCAAGAAACAACGGCTGTTGCAGTGGAAGGGCAAGACTTTACAACTGTCCCCTAAATTCTGGAAACTAACATAATCGGCTTCTTGGGGTCGGAAGAAAGAGAGCGCCCGCGGCTAAATGAGGCAGGCATCGCACCTCCTGCCGCGTCAAACGGCGTTCATTTATTCACATCTGTCCCGCCTGCCAGCCGTTTCCGCAAATCAATCAGTGCCTCATCCGCCGTCGGGTAAATGTTATGTTCCCCGATCAGACGGTCCAATCCCGTCTTGCGCAGCACCTCCAGCACCGGCCATTTCAACCGTGCAACGGCAAACGGAATGCCCTGCCGTTGCAATTCCCGCACCATTTCTCGCAGCATCGCCTCGCCGGAGGAGTCGATTTCATTGATCCCTTCCGCCACTAATAAGACGGCCTTCCGCCCGGAATATTCCGAACGCGCTTCCAACAGCGATTCCTCGAAATGCACCGCATTGGTAAATATCAAGCGACCGTCAAAACGAATGGCAAGAATCTCGGGGTCTGGAATCAACCCATGCCGTCGAATATCCCGCAGCGTTCCATCTGGATGCCGCCCTAAAATCGCCACATGGGGCCGCATCATCCGGACAATCTGAAAAGCCACGGACAACAGAATTCCGATCAGAATGCCGGTCGTGATCCGGGGTGCCAGAAACAGGGTTGACAGGAACGTCACGGCGGCCACCACACCATCCCGCCGATTCACCCGGGCGATTCGCAAAAATGCCCTGAAATCGAACAAACCCCAAACCGCAACGAGGATCACCGCCCCCAGCACGGCTCGCGGCAAATGGTACAGCCAGGGAGTCAACACCAACATGACAATCACCACCAGTCCGCCCGCCACTACCGAGGCAAATCCGGTGCGCGCCCCGGCATACAGATTCAACGCGGATCGCGAAAAAGAACCGCTTACGGGAACGGATTGGAAAAAACTTCCCACCAAACGCCCCATGCCCTGACCCATCAGTTCCTGGTCAAAATTCAGACGTTGTCCGGTTTGCAAGGAGATGACCTTACTAATCGACACCACCTCCATGAACCCGATCAGCGCGATCATACAGGCTCCGGGCATTAATTGAAGCACCCGCCCCCAGGATAGATGGGGAATCTGAAGTGACGGGAGCCCGGCCGGCAAGACCCCCACGACGTGTCCCCCAAACCGGGATTCAAAGCCCACCCATCCGCTCATAAGCGTTAATACCCCTACGACAATCAACACCCCCGGCCAACGGGGGAACACCCGACGCATCCCCACCATGAGCGTCACCGCAAACGTTCCGATCGCCAGCGTCGGCCCATGAGTGCTGCCGACCCGGCTCATCATCACCCCTAGATCAACCAGGAAGGAATCGCCATGCCCCATGGGTAAACGCAACAATAAGGGAATTTGCGAGGCGGCAATCATCAAAGCCGCCGCCTGGGTAAATCCCACCACCACCGGATGCGAAAGCAGATTCACCAGCAGGGACAACCCACACACACCGGCAAGCAGGAGTATCAGACCGGACAAAAAAGCCAGCAATACGGCACATTCGACGTATTGACTGGAATCCACCCCTGCCAACCCCAAACTGCCAATCACGGCCGCCGTCATCAGAGAGGTCATGGCCACCGGTCCGGTATGCAATTGATGGCACCACCCGAAAAGGGCTGCGACCACACACGGGATGGCCGCGGCATATAAACCATAGTGCGGCGGCACCCCCATCAATTGGGCATATGCCATGGCTTGCGGAATCAACAGCAAGGCCACCGTCAACCCGGCTATAAGATCCGCGCGCAAGGTGTGTCGATCCATCGACCAGCGCAAAAAAGGAAAAGCGAGAATGGGTTTCATTGGGGAATGATTGGGAGAATAAGACGAGATGGCTGGGGCACCGAATGCCAGAGGGTCTGCCGTGCAACCTGCATCCGCACGCCACAGGAGGCAGATTCGCCCGTGTTGAGATTTCGTGCAAACCTCGGGAAACAACTCGAGGTCACTTCCAGTCGAATCCGGTGCCCCGGCAGAAAGACATTCGACGTCACCCCCAACGGCACTTGAAATTCATAAACCGTTCCGGGATTCATGAACACTTCTTTATCCAATCCCTCTCGAAAACGCGCCCGGACAATCCCATCGCATAAGATGATCGAACGGCCATCAGGGTAGAGATCGCAGAGGCGCAACACGAAATCCGTATCCGGCGCATCCGAGGAGGCATACAACACGGCCCGCACAAAACCGGTGATTTCCAACGGCTGTTCAAGCGGCTCTCCGGTATAGACCAGCACATCCGGACGCCTTTCGATTTCCGCATGATCGGTCGGTCCAGAGGGAACCGCATAACCATTTCCACCCACGGTCGGAACCGGATCGGCAGGATCGTAAATAAAATGATCACACGCCGCCCCCCCCCGGAATCGGCCCTGAAGCCGGCCGTCGCCCCCCTGCGTATTGGCACCCCCTTCACTCATTAAAAAATAGGGAGTCTCCACCGTCCGCGCCAAGGGCCATTCGGACTCATCCCGCCAAATATTGGAGCCCATGATGAAAATTCGCACCGGGGGCTCCCGGTCAATTCCGTTGTCTTCCCCCTTGACCCAACGATCGATCCAACGCTTATAGATCGGCTCCATTTGAACCGAAGCCGCTTCCCCAAAATCCATGGCCCCAATGGCTTGCCCTCCGAGCCCATGAACCCAGGGTCCCATGATTAATTTTTGCGCCCTCCGCGCCTGTGCCCCCCCCAGCTCGCGAATCCCACAAAAATTCCGAACCACGCCTTCCGCATAGAAATCATACCAACCCCCGGCATGCAAGCCGGGCACATCGAAATGCGGGTAATGCTGTTCGATGCTGACTTGTGCCCAGTAGTCGTCATAGACCGGATGCGCCAGCCAATCGTGCAAATACGACAGCCGAAAACCCGCGGCTTCATCCATAGTATTCAGGGGCAGATGGCGAAAAACCGCCTGGAGATCTGTTGTTTCCAACCCCTGGACGGTTCGTCCAGCCACAGCCGCCCCCCAGGCAAAAGCCAGGGACAGATTAAAAACTCCGTTGAAATAAATCAAATCCTTGAATAGATCACATCCCATCACACCCGGGGTCATGGCCCGAAGCCCTGCTGGACGGGTCCAGGCGGCATTCAATTGGGTGGTGGCGCAATAGGAATTACCGATCAAGCCTATTCGTCCGTCGCACCACGGCTGAGCCGCAACCCAGGCCAGGGTGTCGGCGCCGTCGGCCGCCTCATGAAAAGGATCGAACACACCTTCAGAATCGAAACGACCCCGGCAATCCTGCTTCACCAACGCATACCCGGAAGCGAGATACGGATCGTCAATCGCAAACCCCTGGTTATTATAAGGCGTTCGATAAACGAGCGTGGGAAAAGGGCCGCGCCCTGCCGGACATCGGATATCCGTCGAAAGAAACACCTTATCCCGCATGCCGACCGGCACATCAATCAATTGACGGACGTTCATCAGGCCTTCAGTCCAAACATCCGTTCCTTGAGATCGAGATAATAGAGATAATCCGAAACCTTGACATTAGGTGGACACCGGTGATCGCAGAACGGGATATAGCCGCCGCGCTCCACCAGGGGCACCAGCGTTTCCAGATAGGCTTTGATCGCCTTGGGGCCCTTGCCCAGTTCGATCTTGTCCACGCCGCCCATAATGCGCAGGTCCTTGCCGTAGTCGCGAAGCAATTCGGCCGGATGGGCGCACCCGTTGACTTCGAAAGGAAACAGGCAATTAATTCCGCCTTCCATCATCAAGGGCAGAATCGGCCGAACATCCCCATCGCAATCGACCCACCACAGTTTGATCCCGGCGGCTTTGATCTTCTTATCGATTCGCTTATAGCGGGGCACGACCACATTCTTGAAGAAATCAACCGACACGATCGGCCCGTTTTTAAAACAAATATCCTCCCACCCCGCCGCATAATCCAGATCGGTCATCACGGGCAAAATCTGGTCCAGGGAATCCTCAACCATCTGGCAGTGTGTCTCCACCATGTCTTCAACCATCTCGGGATAGTCAAAGCAGGCATAGGCCAGTCCTTCAAACGTCAGGATGTCGCGAATCCGACCAATCATGGATCCAACCCAAACCCCCAACGGATAATCGCGATTGACCGGATGGGTCTTGCGCATCGCGGCCACATCAATTTTACGAGCCGGATCATTCCGGCGGAAACGCTCTTCCTTGCAACGCTTCCAATCATCCGGAGTCACAATCGAAGATTTCAGGTAGTGCGGAATTGAATCATGCCCGGTGGTCGGGACTTCGGCCAGCAAGCCGTCGGAATTCATGATGATTTTCTGGGTTGGCGTCTCCTCGACCACCGTCGATGGAAAGCACGGATTCATTCCCAGCAATCCGCCGATGGACCGCGTAACATCAAAATTAAAGAAAATATCGGCTTCATTATTATCGGTGATTTTATTGTCCAAAAAAATCGACCACTCCCTAAAATTCTCATCCCAGTAACCAAATTCCATATTAAAACAGCGGTCAATCGGCTTATATTGCATCTGGTTGTTGAAACGGGCGCGATCGGTCATCGTCCCTTTCCACTTGGGACGACAGGGGGTGATAGACATGATGAAGTCCTTTCAGAAACCAGTTAAATCACAAAACTCTCTGCAATGTGCCACAGCCCTGATAGCCGCGCAAGTTGATTCTTCCCCCTGAAAGCAAACCTTTTGCGAGATGCATCCCAAGGGGTTCAAGGCCGGGTCTTTAATGCTGGGGGCGGAAAGAAATTGGTGCCGGAGGAGGGACTTGAACCCTCATGCCCTTGCGGGCGCCAGATTTTGAGTCTGGTACGTATGCCATTTCGTCACTCCGGCAAACATCCGCATCCAAAGGACGTGGTTGCGAGGGTTTTCTATATACCATAGTTGGGTTAAAACACCACACCTTTTTTTAAAAACTGAATATTAACCCTTGCCCCATCCGGTGGTTTCTTTTAAAGTTAAATAACAAATTTGCCCGTATATATAACTGCGACGGCGAGGATGATTCATGAAAAAAAAGATCGCAATGCGACCGTCAGAACGACCGGCTTACACCCCCCCCACCCTTACCCGAATCAAACTGCAGGATCAACGGGTTGTGGCAATGGCTGTTTGTAAGGATGCACTGGGGAATACGGCCTGTGCCCAGGATGGGGTCACCTTACTCCGTACCCTGAACCCGTCCTAACCGGTGCAACGCCTGACGTTTGAATTAGCCGGCATACGCTTTGAAGTCGGAGCCCGGCATTCAACAACTCCGCTCCTCATTCCCGATGAGTATCAACCTTTCCGGCGGACGGCCAATGGGTTGAATCCATCCACCCGAATCCGGGTGGTCGACGCCGACACCCCGCTTCCGCCTATCGTCGGGTCCCAGTATCTGTGGTCCTGTGATATTTGGCGCATGGGGGATAACGGGCTCAACCGGTGGTCAATCGAAATCCACACCGTATCGAACAATCAGTGGCTGCCGGTGGCGGATTGTTCACGGGATTTCAGCCGGATCAAAATAAAACTTCGCTCAGGACGCCAGGGATTGCCTTCCCGGCTGGCATTGCATTACCCCACCGATCAGGCCATCATCGCGAATCGACTGGTCCACCACGATGCCTTGATTCTTCATGCCGCCGGCATCGTCTGGGAGGGACAGGGGTTCATTTTCGGAGGGCGTTCGGGAATCGGGAAAACCACACTGGCGCGTCTATGGCGAAAACAGGGTGGAATTTTATTGAACGATGATCGCGTTATTTTGCGCTTCGTCGGCGGAAAACCTTATCTTTTCGCTTCACCCTGGCATGGGGAAGAAGAGCGGGTCATCGACCAATCCGCGCCGTTGGCGGGGATTTTCCATCTTTCCCAAGCGCCCTCCAATCAGTGCACCACCGTGGAGGGCGCGACCGCCGTAGCCTGCCTGATGGCCACTGCCGTAGCACCCTTTTATTCCCCTGCCAGTGTCACCCGCCTGCTAAAACTGGCCGAAAAGATTTGTCTGGCGACTCCCAGCCGCCTGATGGCCTTCAAACCCGACGCAAAGGCGGTCCCCTTCGCTCTGGCATCGCTGAAAGAATCCTAGGAATTGGGGGGAACGGGATAGCTGAAGGCATCCTTTAATTTCTGCAGAGCCTTCCGGGCCAAAGGAGTCGCACGAATGATCTTGAAACCTGCATGATAAAGCGCAGGGTTAACCGCAGGCCAACACCAGACATTTTGCACCGTTAAGAGGATTTCCCTGGCGCCCGTCAGATTAGCCGGCGGGGCGAGTCGTAAGGGTATTATTTGATCCTTATCGAAAGGATCTTCGCTGTGCAATTGAATCCCTTCTTCACTGATATTCGTCACCATGCCCAATGGTTTGCCTGTAAACTCATTGTGCGCGGGCCAATAAGCAAACGTCTCCCGGCGATCACTATGTCGAGTATTGGGCATAAACTCTCCTCTGTCTCTGAAAATAACCCAATCTCTTCATTTTTCAAGGTAAATTGCGCCTGACCCACTTTAAAAAAAGCATTCGCAGAAGTCTTAGAACCCCGCCGGCCATCCATCGGGGCTGCCTCCACCAGACCGTCGCAGACTCTAATCCAATCCGTTGACCATGAAACCAAAGCGCCACCACCTCGCCATCCAGTGCGTTCCGCTGGGGCGCCGGCCAATCGAGCGACCCAATCGCATCACCACCCGTCAAATGGATTTCGCCCCATTTGAGCCAAAGCCGATGCGCCACCCATCGATCATTCCGTTCAAAAACAACGATCGCACCTGGAGAGAACCGCTGACCCGGAGAAGAAGTGCGAATCACCAGCGATTCAGCGGCCTGAAATCTCGGGCCCATGCTGAAACCCACAGCGGGAAGGGCAACTTCACCCTTTTCCCGCAACACACTCCGAAGGGTTTCCAGCACAATACCGGGCGGAATTTTTTGGGGGTCAGGGACACCATTCATATAATTTAAACTCGTGGGTGAGTGTTCGGACTGGAAAATCACGATTGGTTGCGTGTTGGTGGATCTCGCGGAATCGCAGAGGATCGGAAAGCCAGATCAACCGATGCCGACCCGGGGTCAAAACCCAGGGATCGACAGCGGTATCATTGGAGGAGAGGAAATAGATCACCTGCCCTTTTCGCTGGAGGGCAGACAATCGACTCCAGAATTTCTTCGCCTCGGGCATTTCAGCATTTTCCAATAAACGATGTCCGTCCAGGGCAGACACCCCAAATGCCAGGTAAAGCGGCGTTGCCCATTGGAAATGATCGCAGACAACCCAGGCATTGGCACCAACCCGTCCCGTCACTTCCGAAAGAGATTGGTTCACACCCACATATTCGCCTGCTCTCCAAGCCTGTAAAACCACTCGTCCAACCGGGGCCACAAGAATCAAGGCCAACCCTAAAACCAGCCAGTCCTGCCCCACCCGACGGGCCCAATCAATACAAAAGAATGAGGCGCCCAAGGCGACCAGTGGAATGCCCCACGGCAGGAAACGCTTCAAGGCCCAGGGGTAGAGTTCAGCCGCATGCTTTTGCCATAACACCATCGTCAAGGCCAACCCGAGAAATAAAAGCAGAACACCCGCCGCAGAGGAACGGCGTAAGGCTGGCCCCACACTTCCGGCCGCTGCAGCCGCCACCCCCAATACCCCCGCATAGACCACCCAGACCCGAAAATTCCGCGCCAATTCCACCTCCCAGATCCGCCCTCCTATGGCGATCGACAAAAGAATCAGCCAAAAGGCGGGCAGAACCCCAGGTCCGCCGCGTTTGGCGACTCGCCCCCCCCATTCTTGAATCGCCGGCCAGAAGGACAACACATCCACTATCAAGGCCCCCCCCATTAGCATCAGGCTGGCCTTATAAATACGAGGCAGAATATGCGACAATTTATAAATCGCAACCGGGGTGACGTTACCCAGAATGAAATGACCCACCCACAAGGCAACCGCAATCCCTCCATGTCGGATCAGCATTTGACGCCGATCAACCTGTTTCCAATCCCAAAGAGCCATGACCCACAATCCCAGGGAACCAAATAACAAAAAAGAGGTTCGGTTCGCCGCCAGAGTCATCGCCAATATCGCCACCAGAAACCAGCCCTGGCGGGACGAACACCCGAGCCAGAATCCGCCCAAACAAGTCGTCAACAACAGCAGTTCAATCATCTCGGAGGAAGGCGTGATGGCATAATGAATAAAAAGAGGTTGTCCAACGGTCAAAATCAACACGGCCCAAGCGTGGTAAGGCGACTCATCGGCCCATACCGCCCAAGCCATGAATAAAAAAAGAAGAAACACCGCAAAGATTAAGGGGGCCTTCAATACCCCTTCAGGCCCCAACCATCGCCCCACACTGGCAAAAAAGGCGACCGCCATCCGGGGGAATGCGGGGGTCACGCGGCCCGTATGGGGCTCGATCGGAACCCCGGGAAAAAGTTCGACATAAACATCAAAAGCGCGAATTTCCGGAGCCAACGCATCCTCTCCCAACGCCTGGGCGAAAGGATGTACCTCGCTATGCAGGGATCCGGTATGAACTAATTTCAAGGCTTCATTGGTATAAATACCCGGATCCCATCCCCCGACCATCCATTCGCTGCGCGCGGGAACGGATTGAATCACCATAAAGAGGGCACAGGCAAACCCCCACCCCGCAATCAACTCGCGGAAAGAGCCCTGAAGCGGCCGCCGGGCAATCGCCCATAGCAGCAATGCGGGAATCCAAGGAAACAGCAACCCGTTAAGCTGGCCCCATATTCCCAGGCTTCCCAAAATGAAGGCGCCCCAAGCATTGAGCACTAATCCCAAAACCAGGCTTAGCACGGTCCGAAAGGCCATCTGTTTCCAACCCGGCTTTTGCTCGCCATCCAACGGAACAAAGCCGGCGACCGCCAGCCTGCCAGGCAGATAAAGCACAGAGGCCTGGATCAGGAATGAAATCATCATGACATTCTCCAAACACCGCGTCAGGGACCGAGAAAAAGCTCCACCTTATAAAACTGTTGCGAGACGCTGAAAGCATCATTCCATTGCAGATTGGTCCCGCCATTCACCGGCTGGTAAAGAGTGTCGAGTGGCATCCAGATTCCGGTCACAAGGTTGGTGGACCACCAAACCCGATAAACCGAGTCTGGAACAACCGGCCAATCCACAGTCACTACTCCCGGCGCTGTTTTGTGTGGGTGTAACAGAAGGGCGGAAGCGGGATTGGTTGGAGACGTCCGGCTATAAAACTCGGAAAGATTGCTAAACCCATCGCCATCATCATCGCCCTGCGGCGTACTCCCGAGCCAACCGAACTGAGCCCATTCCCAGGAATCCGGCAGGCTATCCCCATCTTCATCGATCAAATTGAGCGGCGCAACGGCTAGCGAATAGGTGCCGGTGGTGAAAGATAAATAGCCTCGAATGCCGACGTAATAAGGCCCTGCCGCACCGATATTGGTCCAGGTCAGCGTGACTTTGGCCGGGGCGGAACTGAGCGCCGACGAAGTCGCTCGCACCAGGCGAGTCGTGTGTGGCCCCCTGAATTCAAGTTCCATATCCCAGAGCGAAGACACCTGGGCCTGGAGCCGGTAAACCGTATCCGGAAGAGCAATGAATTCGAACCAATCCTGATCGGTATCGATTTCAATTCGCCCGGAAACCGTCACACCATTGGTCGGGACCATCATCGACGTCGCCTCGCTGATCGCATCACCATGGTCATCCGGAAAAAGATCGGCTGCTTGAACCGCGACCGCCATGACCGCCCCCAGAATGAAAAGTATCATTTTCATGCGGCACCGCTCAGTCGCAGGTTGCGAATTTTCCAGACGGCCACGCAGGCGGCGGCAATACAGCCGGCGCAGATCAAATGCGCACCCGCACGCCAACCGCTCCCCTTTCGAAGATACGTCATAACGTCACCTAACCGCTTCGCGCGAAAACCCAGGGGGCCCATGAACGAGTCCTGGGGCGCCGCCAAGTCCAAGTCACCCAAAGCCAGCGGTATTTGCAGATCGTGAAACCCCTGCAGTACCGTTCGTGCCCGGTTCAGGGCGCCCTCGACATGCCACTCGCGCGCCAAACGGTTCGCAACCTCATAGGCAGAACCGCATTGAAGTGGCAACCCGCAAACCGACAGATCCAGCACCTGTTTGAATTGACCTGAAATCAAGGCCCTTGCCCACAGCGTCGAATCGGACTCATTTCCTGAAGGTGGGAGTTCTTTGGCAAAATGAAGAGCAGCCAACAACCACTCATGTGGGAATGCGGCAACCCGCCACTGATGTTTTCCAAATGTCTTGAACGTTGACTCCGCAAAGATCGATTCATAAGGAATCCGTCCCCCACTAAACGGATGATCAACCGCCCAGTGCAGATCACAAAAGATACCCGTTGCGGAATGAACCAGGGGATAATGTAAATGTACGGACCGGAAGAAACGCGTCGGCATGCCCCGGGGACGAAGATTGAACCCCGATTTCTCCAAAAGTGTCAGCGCCCGTTCGGCGTGATCCGAAGGCACGAGAAGATCCAGATCCGAAAATGTCCGAGCCGCCGGATCCCCCCAATACTGCATCCCCCAGAAAGGGCCGCGCAGGGGAAGACAGGGAATCTCCGCCTGCTCTAAACGACCCGCCACATCAAGGCCTAAGGCTATTGCTGGTTCGGCCCGACTCACATTACGGACATAAAGATCACGCCAGAGTTCAGGACGGATGCCCCACAAATAAAACAGAGGCCCAAGTCGGTTAGCCTCCACCAGGGAGCACAGATCGGCATCCGATGGACCGGCAACTTCCGCTCCGGTCTCCATTCGGGACACAAGCAAACGGGCAAATTGCTGGATCGATTCCGGGTGCATCTCAGTATTTCTCCAATGCAGGATCCCCGAAAATCTCATAACACATCAATTCGTAGGCGGTGTCATTCCAATGCCAGAGATTCAAAAGCCCGGCATTCATCGAATCACCCAACCGCGTGGTTTGGTTGGTAAATTCACCCATGAATCCTTGGGCAATCTTTTCCGCATACTCTTGCACCGACAAAACAGTGGGGGCCACGCAAGCCACCGCGCCATGCGTATCTTTAACAAAGACTTCGGCTAAACATTTTATTGACAGATCGTCATATGCCCCGTTTTTGCAACTAAAAATCGCGACAATTGGATACCGGGAATTAGTTAACCCGGGAATATCATTCGTGTTCCAGAAATTTTGTGCGCTCCAAAGATCAGCGGCGCCATGGCCAAAATACGTCACTAAATGAACTCCGGTATTTATGGCACTCTTGATGTTAAATCGCAGGGTTTGAGGATTCGGATCATCGTCATAATAAACTGTCTGCGGACCAAAAATATAATATCCGGATCGGTCAAGCGGAGGCCAAATCAAACTTTCTGA
Source organism: uncultured bacterium (assembly GCA_903824675.1). Classification (GTDB taxonomy): domain Bacteria; phylum Verrucomicrobiota; class Kiritimatiellia; order CAIKKV01; family CAIJXV01; genus CAIJXV01. The sequence goes on along the minus strand of CAIJXV010000102.1, from coordinate 37,152 downwards.
CGCGGTTTTGAAATTAAGGGGAGGGGGATTAGTGTCTGTTTTATCCGCAACCAAAAGGACCTCCGGTGGCGGCGTATTAGTTTCAAAGGACTTAATTTTGACGACGACACGCGCCAATTCAGTCGTGGTGGAAACTGGAATGCGTCCAATCGATAGGTCCGGCAACCAATCATCAGGCTTATCCACACAGGTATACCAGTTATCCTGTGCACACCAATTGAATGAGGATGGGCCATAATGGACCGGTAACGTCAGAACAGAATTCAATCCTAATCCATTACGAGGGTCGGGAGTCCCCTCACCCACCAGACAGACAAACCGCGGAGCCGGTTTTTTCCACTGATAATAAGCATATCCGATAAACTGTTTGATGGCCGCAGCATCGACAATCCCGTAGGAAAATTCATTGTACAGGTCATCCAACGGAACCGCCTTAACCGCCAAGCCGTTGGTCTGTCGATGCTTTAACAGATCATAGGCCGGACGCCGCAAATCATAAGGGGTCACCATAAGATAATCCGCCTGATTATTAGTGGTCGCCAGATCCCGGAAGAAATAACGGCGGAGTCCGGACACGGCTCCGATTCGCGCGTCGGTCGAGACACAATACCTGCGAGGAATAGTGGAAACAGAACGGAAATTAAGAACAAAGCTTGCCGGCCCACCCGTGACACTCCAATTGGTAAAAAGCTGAGGCATTACGGGATCAGAGACATCCAACACCCTGAACCCCATATTCGTTGAAAACCCTGAAATCTGATAGAGATTGGTTCCGGCCAGACCATTGAAGTTCAGGGTGTCATTACGCGCTTTCAAAGAGCGCAAGTAATCGACCGAATACTCCGTCACATAGGCGCTATCCAAGGGGGCATTCGTTTGCCGGAATGTGAACGTATTGGCCCCATTTAGGAGAAACGACACAGAAAACTGGCTGGATGTTGAAAATCGTTCAGCACCCGTGTAGGCAAAGGAAAACACCGAGTTACCGTTAATGTAGACGCGGGTCGTGTGTGAACCGGAAGTCAATCCATACATCAGAAGATTTAATGTCGCATTGCCAGCCGCAATTCGGTCATCCAGCGTCACGACCGTCGGCGTATCAGCGGTATGTGTGACCAGTGCCGCGAACCAATGATCGATCGTATCATCCCAAGGTCGATAAAAATCGCGCCATAATAGATCCGGCGCATAGGTAACCCGCGCCCAATACGAAGTCACACGGATGCCCCCTGAATTGGTCGCTCCATCCAGAATGGGCATCGCCAAACGCGACCCTCCCGAGACCCCAAGCCAATAGACATTGGTCGTGGTGTAATAGCCGGGATGCGGTGCACCGTAGAACATTAGCGAATCGTTAGTCGTCCAAAGGCCGGAATTTGAAACCTGAACCGCAACCTCCTGGGTCCTGCAAAAAAGGCGGATATGGTCCCCCATCAATTGATTTGAATCGATTCCAGACGTGACGAGTTGAGGCTGAGTAATCCGATAAACCGCTGCAGACCCGATGGGAATCCGCAAATCCGCCAAAGCTGAAAGTCCAGATCGATGGGGAGAAAAATCGGTCGCCGCCCCATTCATCGATGGAACCACTTGAGATGAGAATTCTCCCCCTGAAGGCACATATTGGGAGAACGCATCCTGACTTAACCCGAACCCGGCGAGCAGGCAAAACACCAGCAGGTGACGGGCTGGATTGATTAAACGCGTTAACATTTAAGAAGTATAACAAAAATCAGCGTCGATCGTCATCTTTTCTTGTGATGGATGCTGGAACCGGATCAAAAAACAACAGACCTTCAATCCGACGATGACAGCGCAGGATCTGGCGGGTGGGATAATATTGATTGGGATGACAGATCAACCGAACCCACCGCTGGGTCGCCATCTGCCCTTCGTTGACCGTGAAACCGGCATCCGGAATAAAGTGGTCACTGGCATACACCGCCTCGTTCGTGATCCGCAGATATTCGTCCCGATATCGAGTATCGTCCAGGTGAATCCGTTTCATTGCGGGAACCGGCGCCACGGGGAAATTGGTGCGATCCTCAAATTCGGAATGCACCCATTCAACCCGGGACACATGTCCCATTTGGCCGGGCAGAAGAAAGGCCAACCCACCCAACTGGGGATGACCCGGAGTTTCAGAAATCGGATGACCGGGAAACGACAACACCCAGCCTGATGAAGTGAGTTCCTCGCGAAAAGGCGGAACCCGAATCTCGAAAGGGTATCCACCGGTCGCATTGGTGGGAGGATCGAACCGGATGATGTCATTTTGCGGAAACCCATTGAGGCCGCCTGCAGAGGCAATTAAATCCAAGCAGGTGATAAGACCCAGCATCAGGACGGCGACTAGGCAATAATGGCAAATCGTTGTGCGATAGGGGGGAGAGTGTGTCGGCGCGGCGGAGCGCGCCTCCCACTTTTCAGAGTTCATCGGTCGGCATCCTGTATTCCGTTTTGTATCGGCCATAAGGTCGAAGGCGAACTCCGTCATGCCGAGGATCTCAGGGTGAACTGATCTGCTCAAATCCTGACAGCCTGATGAAGTTTTGGCCCAGCCGAAGTCCAACCGGCGGCCAGACTTCATGCCAACTTTCCCTTATTCGTCCGTCTGCGGTACCCACTCGATAACCGCGGTTGACCCTACCCCGAGGCAATGAGCCGGACCTCCTTCGGGATGACTGAAGTACAATCCGGCCTCACCGGAAACTTGAATCCATTGGGCACCGATCATCAGTCGCGGATTCCGCGCGTCGGTCACATCCAACAGCCAAGCCGAGTCGCCCATAAAGCCGCTGAGCAGGTAGCGAACCTTGTCAGGCGTCACCTCGACACGACCAACCTGAGTAGCCCCCACCCTCTGGTTCCCGACGTCCCCAGAGACGCGGGACGGTCGAGAGAATATTTTCACCATCCGTAATCCCGGCTCACCACTCAAATCGATCGTCACATTAGCAACGGTCAGCCCTTCCGTGCTGAAGAGCACCCAATCATCATCCGCCATCGGCCGGGCTTCTGCCGTGACAAAACAGGACACCGGTTCCTCATTTATCCAAATCTGCAAGTGGTCTGCATCCGTCGAGGCGATCGGCAGCCCCAAAGCACCCAACGTTGCGCCGGTCACCTTGAACAGCACCCCGGTCAGCGTTGAAATCGGCAACGAAATTTCCGGGCGGGTTTCTATCCGTCGCACAACCACCGGCCCATGCCATTCCGCCTGGCCCGTCGTTTCAACATCTTCCAACCAATAATACATCGTGGATGCGCTACCTGGCTCCTCATCCCACCACTCATAGACTTGCCCGATTCCGGTTCCTGCACCGGCAATCAAGGCCGAATTCAGCCTTTGGCGACCGCCTGATTCGCTCGATGCCCGATACACGTTATAGCCCAGGTTGTTCAGTTCAATAGCTGTTTCCCACGACAATTTAACCCTATCGCCGTCGGGGGCTCCCCGGAACCACATCAAATCAACCGCAGTCGGACGCGACTTCATGAATCCGAAATCAGCACTGACATTAAATCCATTGGGCGTCAGCGAAACCGTCACCGTGGGAGGGGTTGTGGAAATATCCAACCCCGCAGGAACCGTGGTACGATCCACGACCACTTGGTATACGCCATAGGTCAAATTACTGAAGACATAGGTTCCGCGCCGTCCGGCGACCGTCGCTGTGAAAGTCTCGCCCACATAATTCGTCCCGCCAACACCGATCCGATACAAACGAACCCGCACGGAATTCAAACCCCGTGTCGCCAGATCCTCATCCGGCAGCCCATTCAAATTATCATCGACCCAGACGGTATCCCCGATCCAACCCAATTGAGATGAGAAGGTGACCTGATTGGTTTGCGGAGGGACGGTCGGCTCGTCGGGTGCCGTTGTTGGCGCCGCAATAACCCTATTGGTATGCAAAGTCCCCAAGGTGTTTGCGATCATGGTGAAGCGAACCAACACGGTCGTCATCACTCCAGGATTCAGCGGCCCAACATTTGTCCAGGTTATTTCCCCGTCATTCAGATTATCATCCGAAGCCGGAGTTGCATTCGAATATACCATGACGCCCGGCTCATACACATCACGCACCGGCACGGTTACCAATGGAATATCGCCTGTGTTGGCAATCCGGATGGCAAAAGTCACCGGCTCATTCACCACCACCGGACGGTTGGTCGGATCGATCATCGTTTTGGTCAGCGTAAACCCGACCCTACTGATCCGATATGGCGCGCTACTGGTCTGAATTGCGACCGACGGATAGTTGACCGGCGTCGTCGGGGCTGAGACCACGAGATTAGTGTGATTCGTCCCCGCCGAACTTCGAACGGCAATGAAATTGACCACCACGGAGGTGCTTGCGCCGGGGGCCAAGGGCCCAATATTTGCCCAATTCAATACTCCGTCATTCGTGGCATCAACCGGAGTGGGCAACCGGCTCGGTTGGCAACCATCCCGCCTGGTTGTTGGTTGAATAATAAACGACATAATTACTCACTCCAGCGGGCAAAAGATTATTGTTGGTGGCACTCGCCGCGACATAATAAGTTCCTGAAGGAATGGCATCGACAATCACCAGGGGCATCGCCTCTGTCGGATTTCCAACGCTAATGGTTCCCCTGTTGGTAAAGGTAATTGAATAGGTGACATTGGACCCGGGGAAGGCATCCGTCACGCTCGCCGCTTTAGCCATATCCACCCGAGACGTACCACTGGACAGGGATGAACCATATCCCAAAGAGGCACCGTAATCCCCATTGAACTTCTCATTATCTCGTCCGGACGCGGCTTCCTGGTAGGGGCTCAGGGTGCTCTGACGTCCTCCCTGCAACGTCATGAATTCATAGGCCACATATCCGACCGCACCCACATTATTGGCGGCGATATTTTGGAAATAAAGCTGATCGGTTACATCGTAGACCTGCTCGGTTCCGTTGTTGAGCTTGACGACCAAGAGCACATGCGTTTTAACCAATCGAAAATTGGACGTGTCGAAAATCGCGGGATCCCCCACGGGCTGAAGCCACAAATTCCGATCCGGCACCAAGTCCCCGTTATTATCGAAACCATCGCCAATGTTCCCCATGTCATACCAAACGCCTTCGGTCACGATCCGTGTCCCTGGGGTTCCATCATCGGCGGCATTCGTCCAGGACGGAGTATATTTTTGCAATAAATCCTGGTATTCCTGCGGAACCTTATTCGCCGAATTGGGCAGAATCTTGTTGGCCATGGCGGATATTTCATTGCGCATCGTCACTTTATTGGGCACATCCGCGGTCACTGAAGTAGTCCCCTCCTTCGCGATTCCCCAAACGTCATAATTCAGCCAGAGATCATCATCGGGTTTAATTCCGCCTGCAACCGTATGTCCAGCGACATCCTTGACGGGATAACTCACCAACCAGTAAACCACGACATATTCGCCCGGCTGAATGGTACCCAGATTTCGCGTCGCATCGGTCGTTCCTAAACTGCCGCCTTCGTGCGTTAAGGCGAATTGACTTCCCGGCAATGGTCCGACTAACGGAGGATGCGCGCGCGACGGATAGATGCCGGGAGTATCGTTCGTACCGCCTTTGAAATCCCCGATATAGGCGAACACATCCGTCAGCGGATTCGTTCCATCATTGTAAAGTTTTGCTCCCAAATAGGCCGCCCGGGGTCCATATGACGCAGGGGTCTCAATATTCGAATCAACGACTAAATTATACGCCTTCAGGACTTCAATGCGTAAATCTCCTGCCGGATTGGAGGCTTGGAGCAATGAGCCCGAGTTTAGAAATACAAGACCCAGCGAAATAAGCAATAAATGCGCCCGCATACTACTTTTTAGCATTGATATTTTCATGGTCACCACTACAAGTGATTTAACGCAATTGCCTTTAAACTACTCGCGTTTAGGTGAAAAGTCAGCATGAAAATTCAGTTAATTACTACAGAACCGAGGCATCGTCTAGGTGAATATCCTACAGACAGACCGAACAGATGCTGATTATCGAATAAACCCAAAAAACGTTCTAATATCCTAATAATATAAGGGTTATCGTGGATCGACGAGAAGTCGGTCGCCTGGATTTCTGGCAATGGTTGTGCACCGGCCATGTAATTGGTCCCTCTGACAATCGTCCCAACAGTATCCTCTACTTTTATTACCATCTGTAATTCAACCACGACTTCTGGCAAATGGTCCCGGTAAAATTCCCGATATTTGCCTACTATATACGTCACTAATCGCCTGAAATTATCAGGCTGATTGCACCGGGCCACCATCGCCGTTCAGGCCTGAGGCATCCCAATCACTCGCACATCCAATGCCGCAGGATTGTTCCCACCCCTAACCTCAGTGGCCAGCTTATTTGCAGATTCACTCATTTATCAATTAGATCATCTTCATCAATTTCTGAAAAGATCCTGCCGGGTTCTGATATCAAATACGATTGAATCCCTTTCCCGACTGCTGTAGTGTAATCGCCAATGAAAAAACAAACCCTCCTTCGTAAACGCCACGAAATGAAAAGCGAAGTCCGTGAAAATATGCGCGGCGGTACCGGCAAGGTAACCGTGCGGCACATGTTCGTTCCGGACGAAATCATCGCCAAAACACGGCTTTGCGCCCAACTCACGGTCCATGTCGGGGCCAGTATCGGCATCCATAAGCATGAAAACGAAGATGAGCTTTTTGTCATCCTGTCCGGTTCAGGCCTGCTCGACGACGGCAATCAGAAAATCCCTATTGCCGCCGGCGACTCGATCCTGACCGGCAATGGCGCCGAACACTCAGTGATCAATACTGGAAACATTGACATGGAAATCGTCGCGGTCATCATGTCCTACACGTAACCGGCGCTTCCCCCACCCTATTTATGGATTATACGAATGACTCGGAGGAAACGCGCCTCACTCGGCGCTACTACGAACGGCAACGAACAGGTGTTAGTAGTAGGCGCGCAAGAGCGCCGTTCTTCGCTGGGGAGGGCGCTCGTCCCAGAGTGACGTATTTCCACTTGATAATGACGACCTCGTCATTCGGCAATCCGCAGTTTTCTCAACTTCGTCAATGGCCTGCGCAGGATCAAAGTCATTCCCGACTCAGAGGCTCAATCCCATGACAGCCCCCTTTCTCCCCGACCCCCTTCTCCTGCCCCCGACGACTCTTTCCGGCCCCGGGCGTATTCACGCTCTGTTCGAGGCCGTTCAGGACTGGGGCCCCCGCGGCCTGCTCGTCATCGGCAAAAGTGCCGTCAAATCCGGTCTCTCCACAACGCTAACCCAATTGGCTCCGCCCGGCATCTCTCTGGACCTCGCCGTCCATGTCGGAGGAGAACCCACTTTGGATCAACTTGAATTGCTCCTCCAATCCATCCGCTCCCGGCCCATCGACTGGATCGCCGCCATCGGGGGTGGAAGTGTCCTCGACTTGGCCAAGGCGGCCGCCGGACTCGCCCATGCCCACCAATCCCCTACCGCCTATTTTAACGGAGCCCCGCTCGAAGTAGACCCCCTCCCCTTCCTGGCAGCGCCAACCACGGCCGGCACCGGATCCGAAGCCACGGTTAATGCGGTCCTGATCCATCCAGGGGATCGCCGAAAAAAATCGATTCGCGATCCCCGCTGGATGCCGCGGTGCGTCATACTGGATCCCAACTTGTTGATCGGATGTCCTGCCCCGGTGATCGCAGATTCCGGTATGGACGCACTCACCCAGGCCATTGAAGCCTACACCAGTCGCTATGCTTCCCGACTCAGTGATTCGGTCGCATTGGAATCGATTGACCTCCTCCATCGACATTTGCCACCCGTTTACTCAGGGGCTGCGACCGACGACGACCGTTTGGGGCTGTTATCCGGCAGTTATTTCGGCGGCCTGGTCCTTTCCATGGCCCGGCTGGGTATTGTCCATGGGATAGCCCACCCGTTGGGTAGTCTTTATCATATTCCCCATGGCCGGATTTGCGCGCTGTGCCTCCCGCTCGCCTTGGAATTGAACCGAACATCGCTCGGCGAAAAATACGACCGCCTCTCGTGTGCACTAGAGGGAGATGCCATCTCGGTCATCCGTTCCCATCTGTCCGCGTTCGATATCCACTCCCCTCTGGAAGGCGTTGACATCTCCGACTCGCTGGAATTCATCGTCAAGGAAACGCTCGCGTCCGGATCCTGCCAGGCCAATTGTAAAACTGTTACCCGCCCGGATGTCCTGACCCTCTTGCGAGATCTGGGTTGTCGCCTTCCAACGATGACGGCCGAACGGTCGTCCATCCATCGAGAAACTTCATGAAAATTGTCGTCGCCTGTGGCGGATCGGGAGGCCATACTTTTCCCGGACTCGCAACCGCCCGTGAACTCAGCGCGCAAGGGCACGAAGTCACCCTCTGGTTGGCCGGCCAACAGATTGAAAACACCGTCGCCTCAGTCTGGAACGGCCCGGTCCAAACCATCCCCGCCCAAGGGTTTAGCGGGAATCCCGTTCGCAAAGTCATCGCGTTCTTTAAAATGTGCCGCGCGATCTGGCGCTGTTTTCGACTACTCGGACAGGAACGCCCGGATCGCCTGCTGGCCATGGGAAGCTATTCTTCCATTGGCCCCGTGGTCGCCGCGTGGTTCCGCCGGATACCGGTGGTATTGCACGAAAGCAATGCCATTCCCGGTCTGGCGACGATCGTTCTAAGCCACCTGGCCCAAGCCATTGCCGTCAACTTTGATTCTTGTCGCCACCATCTCTCCCACCCGAATATGGTTGTTACCGGTATTCCCCTGCGGGCGGGCTTTGAAACCCTTCCCCCGGCTGCCTCCCCCAAAAACGCCAGCGGACTCACCCTTTTGGCCATGGGTGGAAGTCAAGGAGCACACCGAGTCAATGAGGCTGTCCGCGACGCGGTGCTCGCCCTGCATCGGAAAGGCATGCCGATTTTCATCATTCATCTCGCCGGCAGACAGGATGCTGATTCGCTCGCAGCCGCCTATGCACAGGCGGGTGTCCCCCACGAAGTCCACGCCTTCTTCCAGGATATGCCGCACCTCTTTGGCCGTAGCGATCTGGTCATCAGCCGGGCCGGCGCGACCTCCTGCGCAGAATTGCTCGCATGCGGACTGCCGTCTCTCCTGATCCCCTACCCGGAAGCCGCCCGGGACCACCAATCCGCCAATGCCCGCGCAGTGACCGAAGCCGGGGCAGCGGATTGGATCCCCCAAGCCCAGGCCACCCCGGAACGTCTGGCGGAATTCATCGAAACGCTCGCCCACCAACCGGAACGATACGCGGCTCTTCGCGAAGCGGCCCGCCGACTGGCCATCCATGATGGGGCCACCCGGCTGGCCTCCCTAGTCGCGCGGCTCAACGGGTAAACTCTAGCCGATCAGGAAGTTTCTATTGAGATGTATGCGATGATTAGCAACCCGAATATTTCAAGCGCGATCCGTCTCGTTCCTGAAATTTCTCGACCGATAACGCCACATCGGCAAGTACGGTACGGTTGCTGGTGATAGTGTCGGTAATCGTCACCTGATTGGGCTCGGCCACCGAACTCAGATCCTTAAAACAATGTGTTCGCAGATCCCTGACTCCTCTCCGACACAACAGCGTGGAGGGGCAGAGACCACTCGATATCTTAAGGCACGGGCGAAAACACGAGAACCGGTGTCTTCAAGAAGACGCACACCTTGCCGGAGATTCAAGAATCAACTTCATCTTCATAGCCCTGCATTAATTCGAGGCGGGTCCCATTCGGATCAACAAAAAAACAAACTTTCATGCCGGGAATAATCGAAGAGCAATTGATGACCGGATCCGGATGGATACCGTCGGCCTGCAACTTTTGAATCGTCGCGTCAAGATCCTCAACCTCAAAGGCCAAATGTTTAAATCCGATGGACGCATCCGGAGGGGATACGGAAGGATTGGAGACCGGTGCTTTAAATAATTCAAGGCAGGTTGATTTCAATCGCAGCATGAGAAACTCATCCGGTTTTCCCCGGTTAAAAACCCTTACGCGTTTAAATCCAAAATGCCGGGAATAGAATTGTTCCATGCGCTGGATGTCACTGCAATTGAACGCAATATGCTGAATCGAAGACATCGTGGCCCCCTTCTCATTCGTGTTTTACGCAACAGCCATTAATTATCCCGGACGCGCAACCTGGGATCCAGGGCATCCCGGAGGGCATCCCCCAAAAGATTAAAGGCCAGAACCACCGCAAAAATAGCCAGCGTGACAAAGGTCATTTCCCACCACATGCCCTGCCATAACCTCAGACGGGCATTGCTGATCATAACACCCCAAGACGGCTCGCCCTGAACACCAATGCCCAAAAAGCTCAAAAACACCTCGGTCCCCACCGCCGCCGGAAATCGCAGGGAAAAGGTGATGATCACCAGGTGAAAAACATTCGGGAGAATATGACGAAACAGGATTCGCATCGGCCCCAACCCCAGGGCCTGGGCGGCAACCACATAAGGCCGGTCGCGGTGCTTCAGCACTTCCGCCCGCATCAAGCGGCAGAGGCTCACCCAAGTCGTCAACCCAATCCCCAAATAGACGCCCAACAATCCTTTGCCCACGACCAGGGCAATCGCCAGAATAAACAACAGTCCGGGCATGGAGGCAACGGTGGAATACAACCAGACAATGACATCATCTGTCCGCCCCCCGAAATAACCGGCCAGGCAACCCAATAAGGCACCGATGGGAATCGCGATCAGGGCTGTCACCACCCCGACCAGAAATGCAATCCGCGCCCCCTGAACCAAGCGTTGAAACACGTCCCGTCCCAAATTATCCGTTCCCAGGGGATGATGCGCCAGGGCCTGAAGTCCGCCGACCGTGATTTGCCACACAGTCTGTGCCCCGGCCCGCCGGGCTTGACCGAAAGGATCTCGGAATGGACTGGGCGGCAAATATCGTTCTGACAAGTTGGTCTTCTGATACCCGGGCGTCTCATCCCGCCATTGGGCATACCGGTAAACCCCCTCACCATAGGCCGCCGCCAGGACAAATATCGCCACCGCCGCCAGGCACCAGCGAGCCCGTCGTTCCCCCCACAACCGACGTAGCAGGGTACGCAGACCGGGTGTCATCTCAGAGTTTTCAGTAAGCGTTGTCATCCGAGCCTCACCCGTGGATCGACCCAGGCATAACAGAGGTCGGCGACCAGATTGGCCGTTACATAGAGAACCGCGCCGATCAAGACCACCGCACGGATCACATCGAAATCCGAGGAATTGATCGCGTTCACACTAATCCCGCCCAAGCCCGGGATTCCGAAAAAGCTCTCCAACAATAGATTCCCGGTATATAAAAACGGAATCGCCATCACCGCATTGGTGATGATCGGTACCGCGGCATTTTTCAGGACATGACCGAACAAGACCTGCCTTTCATTTAATCCCTTGGCAAATGCGGTCCGCACATAATCCCGGTGAATCTCATCCAACATCACGGTCCGGTAAAACCGGACATGCGTTCCCAGTCCCGATAAAACTCCGATCCAAACCGGCAACACGAGATTTCGCCATGATTCAAAGCCCCAGATCGGGAACCACCCCCAGCGATAGGCCGGTCCATATTGGCCCAGTACTATCCAGACCAGATAATTGATGCTCATCAACGCAACCGCGGTCACCACGATCACCCGGTCGGGCCACCGGTCGCGCGTGTAGGCACACAACAACGCCAAGGCCACAGAAACCGTCAGGCTGATCAAAAAGATAGGAATGGCCAAGGCGAGCGATGGCCCCAACCCGTCCAGCAGTAGACGACTGACCTTTTGATGGGTTGATACGGATTCCCCAAAATCCAAGCGAACGAGGTGGGCCAGGTAATAATAGAGCTGCGAATCCCAGGGATGCGGCAACGCGCGCCGTAAAATCGGCATTTTCAACTCCACCATCCCACTCGAGACCCGTATCTCGAAACTCATGGAGCGGCTTTCCGGTGGAGTCGTGAAATCCAACCGGACCCGTCCCGCTCCCTCCGGGAAATTCTGCCGCCCGATTTCGCGCCCCCCCTCAAGGCAGACCAGTTCGGCCGTAGCCCCCGGGGTCAGCTGTCCGTCAATCTCCCAACGATACCGCGTTCCTGGAACCGGATCGAAAGCCAGAGGCAGGACAACCTGTCGTCGCACTTTCAAGGGGAATCCGTCTTCTCTCTCCCCCCACTCCAATCCTTCTCCTCGCCAAAGGCCAGACGCAATTTTTCCCCATTGGCCCGAGTTAAAAAGTCGTGTCTTGGCCCATGCTCCCCAGAACAGGGGCCGATCAAACCCACGCTGCCGATCATAATCATCCAAATCACGAACGCCTGCACTTTTCCCCAAGACTTGAGTCGCCGGGCTCCCCCCGACGACATTGAACAGGATAAAGGTCACCAAAATTACGCCCAGGAGGGTCGGGATCATTTGCACCAATCGGCGGCCGATATATCGGGCAAGATCACTTTTCATGGCGCTCTTCTCCGACGAACGGCCGGATCGACCCCGTAATACTTGAAAAGACCATAGGGAAAATCATGGGGCCGCCAATTAGTCACCCAGGGCTGGACAACCGTTGCGTTCACCCGATGATGAAGAAAAAGCCAGGGACTTTCCTCTTGCAAACGGTCCATCATCCGGGCAATCACCGGTTGACGCTCAAGGCCAGGCGGCAAAACCATCATCGCCTCATAATCCCGGTCATAGGCAGGGTCCCGAAAATTGCTGCGATTCACCCCCGGCGATGCGTTCGGCCCATAAAAAAGCTGAAGAAAGTTTTCCGGGTCTGGATAATCAGCCAACCAACTGAGCCAGAACATCTGACTGTCCCCTCTCTCGATCCGGGCTAGAAAAACCGGCCAGTTATAATAGGATGGCTGGATTGAAATCCCGACCCGCGCCATGAAATCGACCAGTAATTCCACCGCTTCGCGAACTTCCGGATCGGTCGAGCCCAAGTCGAGGGACAATTGCAAACGACGCCCCGTTGCGGGATCACGCCCGCCGGGATAACCCGCCAGCGCCAGAAGTTCGCGCGCTCGATCGAGATCCGGCGGTCCGGTCCGACCGGGACGATAACCTTCAATATCCGGAGGCAGCGGCCCCGCAGCGGGGAGAATCCGGGCGCCGAAAAATTTCCCCCACAGGTCGCGATCAAAAGCAGCGCTAAGGGCTTGACGCAAATAACGATTGGTTCCCAATACCGGATCATCATAGTTCATGCCGATATAGGAGATGTCCGAGGCGGGCGCCCGATACAACCGCCAACCCCGTTCTGCAAATTCCGGCTGGAGTTCTCCCTCGGGTGTGACGACCGCATCCCATTGATCGCGGGCAATACCCGACACATCCAACCGGCCTTTCAAAAACAACATCCACTGCGTCGAAGGATCGCCAATCACATATTGCACCACCCGATCCAATAGCGGCTGGGCCTGGCGAACATCGTCCGGATGGGGCTCGAACCGTCCCTCCCGCTGCCACTCGGGGTTGCGGACAAATTCCATCCGGTAATTCGGCCGCCAGGCCGCCAAGCGGAAGGGGCCTGTGCCCACCGGATGATAAATGATGTTATCCCCATAATAGGCCACGGCCTCCGGTGGAACAACATACGTAAAGTGCATGCTGAGCACCCACAAGGCCTGTGGCCAGGGCCTCGTCAGTTCCAAGCGCAGGGTCTGCCGGTCGGGCGCGGTAATGCCTGAAATGGATGAGCCATATCCCCCCGCCGGATCAGCCTCCATCCGGGCTCTAAATTCATCCAAGCCCTTCAATCGTCCCCGGAAGAAACCGAAGCCAGGCGACCGGTTGGCTGGATCCGCCAATCGCTTGAAGGCATAAACAAAATCTTCAGCCGTCATCTCCCGCCCGCGCCCGCCCAACTCTTTGAAACAGGGATCATCCTGGAATCGAATCCCCGGTCGCAGGGGAATCGTCAGGATCAGGCCGTCAGCTGAAACCTGTGGCAAAGCGGCGGCCAGACACGGCTCAACTCGGTAGGGACGATCCTGGTAGGCAACCTGGTAAAGTCCCTCGTAAATCTTGCCAATGGCCAGAATCGAAGCCACATCCACTACGCGAACGGGATCAAACCCGCAGATGCGGGAGGCTTCGCTATAAAAAACTGATTCTTCAGCCTTGAGTTGGGAAAGGCTGACCCAGCCGATCACTATCGTCCGAACCCAAATTTGGATCCAGGCTGAAGGGCGGGACATTATCCGGAGCGTTCTCGGTCCTGCCGAAGGGTCGGACTCGGTCACGACCGGCAGACGTGGATTGACGCGTGGGATAGCTTTCATCAGGTGGGGACCAGAATCGCTTTCGGGATCGTTCTCGCTCCCCTGGATTATGGACGGCACCAAGGGCATCCTTCCATCGACCTTGCCCCATGGCATTCAACACTCTACGGACGGGCTTTATCCCGTCGGGCAGTGTTGAACGACATCAAGGCGCGGGAGCCGGGACCACAGGCGCCGTCGGAGCCGACTCTGATCCTGAGGCCGCAGGCATTTCGACAGGCACATAAGGCGCCGGGCTTGCAGACGGAGCACTCTGGTCGGAAGCCGGCGCGGTCGCAGGCAACAGCGGCTGAGTATTCATCGGTTGGGCCGGCAGGCGATCCACCACGGACTGTTCACCCCTGGACTTGGTCGAGACCATCCCGAGGAATAAGGTGTTCAGCAGGAAAACCATGGTTAAAACGATGGTAATCCGAGTCAGCACGTTACCCGCCCGCGATCCGAACAAGGATTCTCCAACCCCGGCACCAAATGCCAATCCCAGTCCCTCATCTTTCGATTTTTGAACCAGGATGACGGCCACCAGCAACAAGGCCGTGAAGAATTCAATCACGACCAGCAATACCTTTAAAAAACCCATAGTATCCTCTTTCTCGTAAATCAGGCCTTACTTCGCGCGGCCTTGACAATCGCTCCGAACGAAGCCGCATCCAATGCCGCCCCGCCAATCAAACCGCCATCGATATCCGGTTGAGCGAACAATTCAGCCGCATTGGCCGCCTTGACGCTGCCCCCATATTGAATCCGGATCGTTTGCGCCACCGCCGGCCCGCCGATTTCGGCCAGGAGACGGCGAATCAGGGCATGCACTTCCTGGGCTTGTGCAGGCGAGGCGGTCCGCCCCGTGCCGATCGCCCAGACCGGCTCGTAGGCCACCACCACGGAACCCAAGCCGCTCCCCAACCCCGCCAACCCTTCCAAAACTTGACGACGAATCACCGACTCCATCCGGTTGGATTCCCGCTCTTCCAGGGTCTCGCCAACGCAAACAATCGGGGTCAGGCCGGCGGCCAGCGCCGCCTGGGTCTTGCGATTCACATCGGCATCCGTTTCGTGAAAATAGGCCCGACGCTCGCTATGGCCGATGATCACGTGCGTACACCCCATATCCGTCAGCATGGCCGCGGAAATTTCACCCGTGAACGCACCTTCTTTTTCCCAATGTAAATTCTGTGCACCTAATTTCACCGTCGTTCCGCGGATCGTCGCCGCAACGGCACCCAGCGCGATAAAGGTCGGACACAACACCACTTCAGCCTCGGCGCCGGCGACCTCTTTGACCACGGCCGTGGCCAGGGGACTGGCTGCCGTTGCCGTCTTGTTCATCTTCCAGTTACCCGCTATAATTGGTTTGCGTCCCACGATTCTCTCCTTGTCATTCAGTATCGGCGTGCGAATCACGCCTTGTCGCTTAAAGCCGCCACTCCGGGAAGAACCTTGCCTTCCAGGAATTCCAAACTCGCCCCGCCGCCGGTCGAACAATGGGTGACCTTATCAACCACCTTGAATTTTTTTGCCGCGGTCGCCGTGTCTCCGCCGCCGACCACCGTGATGGCCCCGGAAGCCGTCGCCTTGGCGATCGCATCCGCCATGACCTTCGTACCGGTGGCAAACTTTTCGTATTCGAACACCCCTGCCGGACCGTTCCAGACAATGGTTTTGGCCCGGGCAATGGCCTCACTGAAAATCGCGTTTGATTTCGGGCCGACATCCAGCCCCAGCCATCCGGCCTTGATTCCGGACGCATCGTCAGCCGACATAACCTGGGCATCTTCGGCAAACTTATCAGCACAAATATAATCCACGGGGAGGTGAATTTTAACCTTCTTGGCCGCAGCCTTGGCCATCAGGTCTTTCACCATCTTGGCGCCTTCCGCATCGAAAAGGCTGGCGCCAATCTCCATGTTATCGAGCACCTTCTTGAAGGTAAAAGCCATGCCCCCCCCGATGATGATCTCATCGGCCGTGTCGAGGAGGTTGTTGATCAGCGGAATTTTATCCGCGATTTTGGCGCCGCCGAGAATGGCCAGCAAAGGTCTCTTCGGATTATTGAGAACCGCCGTAAATGCTTTCAGTTCCGCTTCCATCAAAAAACCCGCCACTTTTTCCGGCAAATTCACACCGACCATCGAAGAATGGGCGCGATGCGCCGTGCCGAAGGCGTCGTTGACATAGACATCGCCCAACCGGCTCAAGCTCGCGCGAAACGCCTCGACCGCCTTGGGATCCGCCTTGATGGAGGTCCCGTCCTCATTCTTGATCTTACCCTCTTCCTCGATATGGAACCGGAGATTTTCGAGCAGGATGACGTCGCCGGATTTGACGGCGCCGGCAGCGCAGGCGGCCTCCACCGCGGGACCGACACAGTCCGTGAGAAACTTGACTGGCTTGCCCAATAATTTTTCAAGCGCTTCGGCAATCGGTTTGAGGGAAAACTTGGCGATCACCTTCCCGTCCGGCCGTCCCAGGTGACTCATCAAGACCACCGAAGCTCCCTGCTCCAACACGTACTTGATGGACGGCAGAGCCGCCTCAATCCGCTTGGTATTGGTAATGGCCCCCGTCACCTTGTCCTGCGGGACGTTGAAATCCACCCGCATGATGACGCGCTTACCCTTTAAAACCACATCCCGTAATGTTTTCTTGCTCATCGCTCCAGCTCCTTGCCGATGCCACACGGGGCGGACCGCGGCGGCCGCCCCGTGCATCGATCAATACTTTTCCGCAGAAACGGCTTACTTCACGCCATCCGCTTTAGCCATGAACCGCAGTAGATCGATGACGCGGTTCGAATAACCCCATTCATTGTCATACCAGGAGACAATCTTGAAGAAGCGCTTCTCGCCCTTCAAATTGTTCTGCAGGGTCGCCAGCGAGTCATAAATCGAGGACCGGTCGTCATGGATGAAATCGGTCGAGACCAATTCCTCTTCGGTCACGCCCAGGATTCCCTTCAAATATGTCTGCGACGCAACCTTCATCAGCTTATCGATCTCTTCGATCGAGGTATCTTTCACCGTACGGAACGTCAGGTCGACAACCGACACATCGGCCGTCGGAACGCGGAACGCCATTCCCGTCAGCTTGCCCTTGGTCGCGGGCAACACTTCGCCCACCGCTTTGGCCGCACCCGTCGAGGACGGAATGATGTTGATCGCCGCCGCCCGCCCGCCGCGCCAGTCCTTCTTCGAGGGACCGTCGACCGTCTTCTGGGTCGCCGTGTAGGAGTGAATCGTGGTCATCAACCCGTTCTCGATGCCCAACCCTTCCTTGAGGAGAACATAGACCACCGGGGCCAGACAGTTGGTCGTGCAGGACGCATTGGAAACGATATTGTGCTTGCCCGTCTCGTATTCCTTCTCATTCACGCCCATCACCACGGTCTTCACTTCACCCTTGCCCGGCGCTGAAATGATCACCTTCTTGGCGCCCGCGGCGAGATGGCCCTTGGCCTTCTCGGAATCCGTGAACAACCCGGTGGACTCAATGACGTAATCGACGCCCAATTGCTTCCAGGGAAGCTGGGCCGGATCCTTGGTCGCCATCACGCACTTGATCTTCTGGCCGTTCACGACCAGGACATCGGCTTCTTCCTTGGCGGGATCGCTTTTTTCGACCGAGACGGTGTGCTTGAACTTGCCGTGAATCGAGTCATACTTCATCTGGTAGGCGAAATACGAAGCATCGGTCGAAATATCGACCACCGCGACCACTTCGATGCCCTTGCCCAACAAACCCTGATCGCAAATCGCCTGGAAAGCCATACGGCCAATCCGTCCGAAACCATTAATGCCCACTTTAATCGCCATGATCGGTCCTCCTGAGTTGTGTTAAAAACCACCGGGCGGCCAACCCGCTCCGGAATCTTCATGCCTTTCGCAAAAAGAAGGGTCTTTTATACCCCCTCCCCCCCCCGGCGTCAAGCCCGGAAACCTTGAATAGGAAACGGCCGCCCTGATGCGTCGTGCTGATCCAGAAACAAGAAATTCGCCAGGGTCGAATTTCGTGGTCTAAAACATCGGATCCATCGCCGATGAATGCCTGGCCGCCGGTGCGCGGGTGTAATCCACGGTGAATCGATTATGGCGCAACCGCAGTGCCCGGAGGAGTCGCAGGCGGAAGAACGGGCGGGGGCTTGGCCGACGGGGGCACGAAACCCTGCATCATCAGCCGCATCAGGATCGGCCCGGCGGTGCGGATCGTCGCGAGTTCCGCCATCCCCAGGTTATTAACTCCGATCACCTCATTCCCCTTCAGATAGGTATAACCCGCCAACCCGCTGGTGCTTTCGGGAAGCGAGGACACCAGCGCCGAATCAACCTGTCCCGCGCGGGCGAGGAAGGCTTTCAACAGGCTGACCAGACGGAGGGTGTAGAGACTGACCGGTGCGGGATTGGCCTCCGGGCACAACGCCGTAAAGACAGGTCCCTGATTCAAGGCTGTGCCCGGGGTACTCAACTGATCCAATGCCGCGTCCATCGCGGGTGGAGAGAAGGCCGCAGTCACCAGCGTGTTGCTCACAATGGCAAATTCAACCGTGAAATGGGTCAAGCGCTGAAGGAGGGGCGTCATCGTCGGCGTGGAACCGATCGCAGACATCAAGGCCTGTGAATCGATCGCATAACGAACCGATAGGATCTCGGTGCCTTTATACATCCGTGGTTGGCCGAGGGATATTTTGACGCCCGGGTTTGCATTACTGAAAGTGGATGCTGAGTTGGCGACCGAATCAACGATATACTGGCGGGCTTTGACGCCATCCTTGACGGCCACATATTCGACAAAACTCAACCCTTTCCGGTCTTCCCGATAAAAGATGCCGGCGGCCATATCGCCAGCATACAAGCCTTTGGCGGCCCGCAAAGTCTCGCACATTGCGGCGAGTCCATTCGTGGCCTCCTGGCCCATCGCCGTTCTCATCTGATCCATAAAACGGAGATAGGGATCCATCATTTCATCCCACGCATTCATTCCGCCACTGGCATACGTCGCCAAACTGTCAGCCGGCAGAAGAGCCGTATAGCGGGGTGAAACGGGCTTGAGATGCCGGGTGATGTCTTCCAGTTTGCTGCCGGGCTGAACGACCACATCGGTGGCGAACCGAATCGCTTGGGCATCGGCGCTCAAACTGAACGAAACGGACTTCAGTTGGCGGGCCATGCGTAACAGCCATTGTCCTTCCAGACTGAGAATCTGGTCCGGATGGGCGCTGGAATTCGGCATCGTTTGCCTCTCGTGCGCCTGCTGGAGGGCATTGGACATGCCCGCCAGCGCTTTTTCCATGAGCGGAATCATCACCGGCAGATCCACGGCGAACTGCATCGTCCCGGGAACCACTGGAACTGTTAATCCCAATTCCCCATGGGCGGCTTGCGCCGCGACGAGAACAACGTCCTCCCGCACGGGCGCCAAAATAAGCGATGAACCCACCACGGACGCATACAGTTCATCGGGCCCTTCCCCGCTGCCGCTGCCCTGCGCGAAAAAGTGATAGACGCCCTTGTTGAAGTTGGTCTCCGCATAGCGAGTCGACAGCCCCTGCAGCAAAGCCGTCCCTTGATCCGTCACCGGAATCACGCTCACAACCGACGGGACCTGGGGCGCTCCGGAATCCGGAATTAAAACAAAAAAATACAAAGCCGAGTCACGGTCAATGCCCTTCATGCCGAGGGTCCCCAGGCGTTGATCAATCACACTGGAAAGTGTGTCCCCTATCGTCATACCGGGGGGAACCGCCTGAAGGGACGTGGCAACGGTCCCGATATCGGCGACCAAACTGTTGAAGCTTGTAATTTTAAGCGTCGCCGCCACCCGATCGGATGCGCCCCCCGAGCCGGTCACCGCCCCGAAAATCACCAGAGCCAACACGACCCCATTCCAACGTAATTTCAGCTTCATCGTCACTCCTGTTCAATAAGTCCGGTTCACGGTGTCATTCGAAATAATCACGATTGATCCGCCACCCTAAATAGACGCCCACCAGGCTGCCCATCCCGCTTAAAACAAATCCCATCATGAAGTTCATTTTGGCGCCCAGCCACCATCCGATGGAACTCATGACCGTCAGGCCGATAAAAATGCAGAGCTTGTTCATAACCCCCTCTGTTCGTCCATCATATTTCTTCCTGTCGAATCGTCAATCTCCATATTTTTAGCGCATGCCTGCGATTGACAACCCCCCGGATTTTCTGTCACAGTGCCGGCATGACCCGCCCCACCCCAACCATCATCTTTCTCGGAGACGGCATGGCTGATGAGCCGTTGCCCGAACTGAACGGTGCCACACCGCTCGAATATGCCCAAACCCCGGCCATGGATGCCATCGCCCGCGATGGACAATCCGGCACCCTGCTAACCCTTCCGGATGGCTTTCCCACCAGCAGTGAAGTCGCGAACATGTCCGTCCTCGGATGCGATCTCCCCTCTGAGTACTGCGGACGCGGTCCCCTTGAAGCCGCTGGACGCGGGCTGCCCCTCGGACCCGGCGACCTCGCCTTCCGCCTGAACCTGACCGCACAGGCCGATGGAATCCTGACCGATTATTCCGGCGGACATATCGATCCCGAAGATGCCCGCGTGGCGGTCCAGGCCCTCAATGAGGCTTTTGGCGCAGAGGATATTCATTTCCACACGGGGGTCAGTTACCGAACGCTCCTGGTTCTGGGTGGGAAACGGTTTTCAGCCCGTGTGAAAACCGAGAAACCGGATGATCATCAGGGCGACCGGATCGATGCGTTTCTACCCAAATCCCTGGAACCCGTCGGCCAGGCCACCGCCGATTTTCTGGCTGACCTGATGCGCCGCGCGCCCGAAGTGCTCGAACCCCTGCCCTTCAATCGCAAACGAAAGGTCGAAGGCCTGCCCCTCGCCAATGGGGTGTGGCCCTGGAGCGGCGGCAAGGCTGGCGCTTTGAAATCCTTGAAATCAAAGTATGACATCTCCAGTGCCGTGATCTCGGCGGTCGATGTCATCGTCGGTCTCGGTCGCTGCCTCGGCATGGAAGTGATTTCCGTGCCGGGCGCCACGGGCTACATCGATACGAATTTTGAAGGCAAAGCCGAAGCCGCGATCCGGGCCTTGAACCACTACGATCTGGTTTACCTCCATCTCGAGGCGGTCGATGAAGTGTCACATGAAGGACGGCTGGATGAAAAAATAAGGGCGATTGAAAATTTCGACCGCCGCATCATCGCTCCGGTATTGGCTGCTTATGCCCCCAACGCCCTCAATGCCGTCGTCCTGCCCGATCACCCGGTGCCGGTTAAACTCCGCAAGCACACGCGAATCCCCGTCCCGGTCGCCATTCGAAAGGTGGGCTGGGCTCCCGATGGCGTGTTGACGTATGGAGAAACGACTTGTCCCCGGGGACAATTGGGCCTGATGCGGGGCGACGACCTCATGCGCCGGCTATTTTCATCCATGAAACCGGATTAAAAAGTGGCGAGTCATTAATAGCAGAGAATATCCAACCACTGCCGCCCGTTGGAGCCGATATCCCAGGACGATCCGCGGTGCACAATAAGATGACGGCCGTTGCGGCCCAAGCCCGCCTCATCCACCCGCACCACCACGGCTCGTTTTCTATCCAAGCGCGTTTTCTCATCCGGCTCCAGATTCCGTCCCTGGAGTATTGCCCCCCCTTCGGAGACCGACAGGTGCATGCCCCGCCCCTCATAGGGGGGGCCCTTCCAGAGCGTGGGATAACGGGTGAAATAATCCAATTGCTTTGGGGTTTTCAGCAACAGTTCGAACGCCGGCGATAAATGCTGGAGGTAGTCTCTAAACTCAAAGAGACCATCCGAATCACACCCGGCAAACACATCCAACGGATTAACCCCGGTCAGATTCTGACCGTTATAAAGGCCATGATCCGGCGTTAAATGCTGGGCACGGAACCACCGATCGAAGCGGTTATTATTCACCAACCCGACCTCGAAATGGAGATGCGCTCTCGCCAGGGGAATGTTGGCATTGGGTGTATTGCCCATCAACCCGAGCAGGGCCCCCCGTCGGACCGGATTGCCCTCCTTCAAACCCGGCGCAGTCATCGCCAGGTGGGCATAGAGCGTATAGACTTCACCCAGGGGATCCGAATGCAGGAGCACTACAAATTGGCCATACGATGAATTACCCGGTGTCCGGTTAATATAGGCAACCCGCCCCTCGGCAGCGGCATAAACTGAATCCACCGGCCGATGGGCGGTATCGCGGGCCAAGGGGGCAATGTCGATCCCTTCGTGAAATTGGGAAATCAAACCGGATCCCGATTTGGCCGTGCGAACAGACCCGTAAAGCGCCGATTCGGGCTTGCCTGAAGCCGTCGGCATGAAGGCCTCGGGATTACCCGCATTCAACTCCTGCCGATCCGTTGGGTATCCCAATCGGATCGGACTGATCACCAGGGGCGGCGGCACGGGGGGGTGAGGTGGCCCCGCAGGTCCGGTCACGGGTGCCATGTCACGGCCAGAGGATGATTGGGAATGATGCCAATACCAGGCCGCCGCCAGAACGAGATCAATCACGACAAACAGGATCACCCATCCCGCATGGGTCCTTAAAAAACTAGGCTTATTGCGCCCGGAATATCTGGGGTTTTTCGGCATAAAGGCCCCGATTAGTACCGGTAATAGGGCCCATTGTCAACCTCGCAAAGAAGAGGATTCTTTTTTCCAAAGTCAACGCACCGAAAACCGTTTCTCCCCGACCACCCGGGTGGTCGCCTCCCTGACGTGTAAAATCCAGTCGCCGACCGGTTCATTCCGGGCAAAATCCAGACCGAAGCGAACCTGACCCCGTCGAGCCAGAACCGTCCGACTGAATTCAGCGTGGCGGGTTCCATCCGGTTGGATCACGTCAATTTCAAGCGGAAGGGTCATTGAAACGGGGCGGCCGTCTGCCTGGATTTCAACCCTACACTCCATCGTTTTTCCCCGCCTGACTGATTTCGGAAAATCGATTTGGATGGCATCCGGATGCTGGGGATAAAAGGCCAGCAGGCGTCCCTGCCAACCCGGAATCGACAGGGAGATTTCGCTTCGTCCCGCTTGTTCCCTCACCTCCACCGGCGGGTGCTGCCCCAAAACATCCGCCACCATTCGGAAGGATCCCGACGGGATGGAAAATTGGGCGGCATACCGCGTGCGATCATACTCCGCATAGGCTGCCAAAGCCGGCGTCTTGAATTCCTGACCCGGGGTCAGGTGAATATGGGCTCGATCCTCCTCCCGGGTCATGAGTTGGACGATCCAGAGATAGTCCACTCCATCCAACAGGAAATGTCGCAATAAGAGATGAGGATCTGCAGATTGAGCCCAGGGTTGAACCATTCGATCGGTCACCCCCTTAATCCGCGCGATCAACTGCGTATCCCCGTAACCTCCATCCCGGAGGGGACTCGCCAGGGAAAAATCCAACCGTTCCAGTCCCGGCCAATCGACCGCGGAGGCGGCATCGGCAATAACCCGTCCCCCGTGCTTTTGAAATTCACGCAGACGATGGACGTTCTCCTCGGTCAGCCAATCAACATCATATAACAGCAACGCCCGATAGCCCTCTCCCCTTTCGGGTAATTCCTCCGGCCAGACCGGCTCGACTTCGGCATGTGCCATGGCCAGATTGGCGAAAGCGTAAGCCGCATCCGCGGGATGGGAGGCGCGAAAACAAGCGGTTTCAAACGGCATCACCAATCCCAACCGGCGGGGCGCAGGCTTGAGTTCCCCCAGGAGATCCTTGACTTTGGCAAGGTCCGGCCCGATCTGACTTAATGCCGCGCGCGACCCCGGCGAGGTCCATTCGTAAATAAAATAAATCAATCCATTGACCCCGCCCGCCAAGAACATCCATGCGTTCTGGAGATGGTAGGTCCGGCGCAGATCCATTGTATCCGGCATCACCCAAACGGTCGCCGACCGATTTCCCATTCGGGCCAGCTCGGCCCACCAAACCTGGGCGATGGCCGGAAACCAATAAGAGTTGTAATTGTAATACGAATTCAAACTGAATTGATCACGTCCAAAATTATAGGGCGGCCACTGCCCGGAGGGCAGATCCACCAGGGGGACGGTACCCAAGGTCCAGGGCCCGCCGCCACACACCGGCCCAATCCGCCCTTGGCCCTTCGTGGCCCGACGCACCGCTTCGGCCAACAACCCATTATAATGCCCCAAAACGTCGCGGGAATTGAATGCCTGCCACAGGACCCAGGGCTCATTATTGGAAAGGATTCCCGGCGGATGGGCAACCTGCATCGGGTAATCCGACTCGAGCGCCTCCGGCGGACGGGGCGGGTCGATCCCCTCCCGCGAGCGAAATGCCGTGACATTATTTGAATTATAATCCAAACCGGTCCACCGATAAAAATCATCACTGGTATTGATCATCGGCCAGAACCCGGGGTAGGCCGCCCATTTTCTCACCCCGGCCTCCATCTGGACGGCAGCCGCCGCCTGCCAGCCGGGATGCGCGATCCCCCACCGTCCGCTGTCGGGTTTTCGGGGATCATACTCAAACGGAATTCCCCGGGCATTCAGACGCCGAGTCGATTCATGATCCCCTTTGAATCCCCCGACGGACAGAATGGCCAATCCGTTCAAACCTTGACGCAGGCAGTCTTCCATCAATTCCGGCGTGGGCTGATAATGCATAACCGCTGAAAAACCCATGGTTTTCAATTCGTCCAAATGGTCCGACAAAACGCGACCCCGGCGAATTTGCTCATCGAGCATCCCGAAAACAAGACCCTGCCGGTCGGGTTCAGGACAAATCCATAACGGCAAATTGGTTTGAAAGTTTTCAGAACCAACCCAAGCGCGGACTTCAATCGCATATTCCCCGACCCGCCAAGGGGAACTATCCAAAAGTATTTCAATCGGAGAGACACCTGTTTTCGGCTGGGAGAGCGTGCCCTTGGTCTCCCAGAGCACGGTCCCATCGGACGCGACCAGACGAACCTGCCCGTCAACTCGGGCCATCCCTTGCGTTCGGACCACGACCGGGAACACAATGTGAATCAGGTCCCGGCGCACAAATGCGGAGCGGTCAGGTCCTTCAAGCGCCCCTCTCAATACGACCTTGAACTGCCCATTCGCCACAAAAGCAGGAGCGGCATCAATACCTTCCGCGGGGGACCATAAAAACCCAACGACCGCGATCAACAGGATCCATCCGTTTTTCATGGATACCTCAATAACATCCTTCGCCAAAATAGAGAATGGAAGGCCATCGGAAAAGTATTGCAAATTGTGCACTCAGGGCGCAACCCGTGATATTCCCCAAAACCCCACCAAAAGAGCGTGTATTTTCCCATAAAAGTGTTTAAAGTCATCCTGTTTTCACTTCGGGAGATGACCGCAAATCATTGGGACCCAATGTCGGACCACATTAAATTGACCCTTATATCCGCCCGTAGAATTTTGGCCGAATCCTTCAAATCCTTTGCGCGGGATAACCATATCGCCTTTGCCGCCAGTCTAGCACTCTACGGTTTTTTTGCCCTTATGCCCCTGCTTCTGCTGTTGATGATCGTTCTCAGCCATCTCTTTTCTTCGTCACAGGAAGCCCTCGATCTCCTGAGCGAGTTGACGCATGACCTCTTTCCGCATTTTACCGACGCCATTCTCAACGACATCACCCTGCTTTCCCAACAAAGCATCGGAGGCATGGTTAGCGTATTTCTTCTAGCTTGGTCTGTCACCCCCCTCGCCGCCGGTCTGCGGGAAGCCCTCCTGCGAATGTTTAAAGTCGAATCCCGACGGCATTTCATCACGACCAAGCTCCTCGACGTCACCGCGGTTCTCGCTCTTATGGTCATCCTGATCGCCGGGGTCCTGGTCCGTCTGGCAGTTGGATATTGGGCGAACTACCTGCCGGGCGGGGGATTATTGCAATCGATCATCGGGGGCGGACTGCCGTTCCTTTTCACGGTCGCGGCGATCGCCTTCATTTACCGGGTTTTTGCTCCGGTCCGACCCCGCCTCGGCGCGCTCTGGATCGGCGCCTTCTCTGCCACCCTCCTCTTATTTATCCTGCGCCCGTTGTTTCTCGCGATCCTCCGGTTTAATCCGCAATACGGGTTTGCTTTTGGTTCGTTGAAAACCATTTTCCTCATCATTGTGTGGGTCTATTATTCCTTTGCGGTTCTCCTCCTGGGCGCGGAAATCATGGCCCATACTCATCGCCGGGAGGTCCTCCTCCTGCGTTCGCTCTTTACCCCCGGAGCGTCCATCGCTTTTGCCAATCATCCCCTGCTGGATCCGTTCCTCTCCATCCACGCCCCCCAGGAAACCCTCTTTTCCGAAAATGATCCCGGCGATTCCATGTTTTACATCCTCGCCGGCAAAATCCATCTCACCCTCCACGGCGCACCGCTCAAAACCCTCGGGCCCGGTGAATACTTTGGCGAAATGTCCATGTTGATCAACACCCCCCGTTCGGCCACCGCTCTCTCCGGCCCGGAAGGGGCTCGTCTGGTCCGGATTACACCCCAAAACCTGGATGCCATCCTCCGCGAAAACCCTGCCATCGTTCGGTCTCTTTTGGTGGAAATGGCACATCGTTTAAAAAATTCCAACGAATCCCGCCCCTACCCCCTTTCCAGCCCTAAATAGCGCGAGGCTGGGCATCGGGCTGGCGGCCGTTTTCCCGCCGCTTGTGCACAAATGTTTTTCCTTCCCCGAAAACGACAATTTTGTAATACTGACGGCGCTGATTGTCCGTCCCCGATTCACGAGGCCTTGCCATGGAAAAACGCGCCAATGCCGAACTCAACGTGCTTTACAAGATATCGCAGGCCGTCGCGCACCAGCATGATGTTTCCGCCCTGCTCCATGAAGTCCTCGACATTCTCGAAACTGAAATCGGGTTCACCATGGGGACCCTGGCCCTGCGTCGACCGGATTCCGACATCCTGGGCATCGAGGCTTCCCGTGGCCTGACCCGCGAGGAAATCCGCCGCGGACAATATCGCATCGGGGAAGGCATCACCGGCCGCGTCGCCCAGACCGGCAAGGCCATTGTCGTCCCCGATATCAGCCACGACCCTGCGTTTCTCAACCGGACCAAAGCCCGGCGCGCCCAAGGCACCGCCTTCATTTGCGTCCCCATTCTCCACAGTGGCATGGTCATCGGAACCATGAGTATCGACCTGCCCGCCGCCGACAAGGCCGCGCTCGATCGCGACCTCTCCTTCCTCCGACTGGTCGCCAACCTGCTCGCGGAAGCGGTCGCCGCCATTCGCCACCAATTGGAGGAACGCGATAGTCTTCTGGCCGAAAACCAACGCCTGCGAAGCGAGCTCGGCGACCGCTACCGGCCCGGAAACATCATCGGCAATTGCTCCAGCATGAAGGCCATCTATGACCAAATCGCCCAGGTCGCCGACAGTTCCGCCACGGTTCTCATCCGCGGCGAATCCGGCACGGGCAAAGAGCTGGTAGCCCGGGCCATCCACTTCGCCAGTTCCCGGAGTCGGCAGCCTTGCATCGCCGTCAACTGCGCCGCCCTGCCCGAAAATCTGATTGAAAGCGAACTCTTTGGTCATGAAAAAGGGTCTTTTACGGGCGCCGCCCAACAACGCAAAGGCCGGTTTGAACTGGCCAATGGCGGCACGCTCTTTCTTGACGAAATCGGCGACATCACCCTTCCGGTCCAGATCCGCCTCCTCCGCGTCCTTCAGGAACGCGCTTTCGAACGGGTCGGGGGCGACAAAACGCTCACGGTCAATGTCCGGATCATCGCCGCAACCAGTCGCAACCTGGAAGAAAACATGCGGGCCGGAAAATTCCGCGAGGATCTTTATTACCGCCTCAATGTCTTCCCGATTCATATCCCGCCCCTGCGGGAACGGCGCACCGACATCATCCTGCTGGCGGATCATTTTCTGCAAAAATACAATGCCATTCACGGCAAAACCGTAAAACGGATCTCAACCCCGGCTATCAATATGATGATGGCCTATCACTGGCCCGGGAATGTGCGGGAGTTGGAAAATTGCATTGAACGGGCCCTGCTCTCTACCACTGACGATGTCATTCATGGATACAGTCTCCCCCCCTCCCTGCAAACCAGCGAGGAAACGAACACGGCGCTGATCCCTCAAGATGGCGCAAAATTAAAGGTGATGGTCGATTCCTATGAGCGGGAATTAATCGTCGATACGCTCAAAAAACACCGGGGCAATGCCGCCGCCGCGGCTCGTTTCCTGCATACCACCCAACGCATCATCAACTATCGCATCGCCCACCTCGGCATCGAACCCCACAGTTATCGATGACCCGGCAGGGAAGATAGAATCCCCACCACCTCGCCCAGCCCGGCAACCGCATAATCGGCGAGTTCCGCATACGACTCATTGTGCGGATTCTTCAGCAGGCAGGTCAGGGTTCCCGCCGCCCGCCCGCATAAAATATCATCGCGATAGTCGCCCACCAACAACACCTGCCCCGGCGCAACCTGCCACCGCCCGCAAATGTACAAAGCGGAATCTGGAGCCGGCTTGACGGGTTCGAATTCGCGGGTGATGACGATATCGAATCGACGTCCCAGCCGGGCCATGAAAATTTCGACCGTTCGTTTTGTATTGCGGGTTAAAATAGCCATCGGCAGCCCGCCGGACGCGATAAAATCCAATAATTCCAGGCATCCGGCCTGAAACACCAGCCGGTCTAAAGCCTCGTCTTCGATTTCTTCAATGATTCCCAGCGCCCAATGCCGCCGGTCATCCGGCCAGCCGCGCAAGGTGTGCAGAATATCCCCCGTGGGAATGCCCAGCCGTAGCCGCATCGCGGCAAAATCAATCACCGGCACGGTCAAGGTGCCGTCCATATCAAAGATGACCCCGCGCCAATGCGCGTGAACGCGGGCATCGCTTCGCTTCACGGACTCGCCGCCAGTTGGGCATTGATGCTGGCCGCGGCACGACGGCCCTCGCCCATCGCCAAAATAACCGTCGCAGCGCCCAGCACGATATCCCCACCGGCATAAACCCGGTCGATCGACGTCTTGCCGGTATCATCGACCACGATATTGCCCCATTTATTGGTCTTCAATCCGTCGGTCGTCTGCCGGATCAGCGGATTGGATTCATTGCCGATCGCGACGATCACAGCATCCATGGGCAGAATAAACTCACTCCCCTTAAGCTCAACCGGACGGCGACGCCCGGACTCATCCGGCGCACCCAACTCATATCGCAAACATTCGATGGAGGTCACCACCCCATAATCATTCCCCAGGATCCGCTGGGCATTTTCCAGAAAATGGAAGATGACCCCTTCCTCTTTGGCATGAGCCACCTCTTCCACCCGGGCCGGCATCTCCACCTCGGTCCGGCGATAAATCAGATGGACTTCTTCCGCACCCAAGCGGACCGCTGTCCGGGCCGAATCCATCGCCACATTGCCTCCGCCCAAAACAGCCACTCGCCGCCCGCGAAAAATCGGGGTGTCAGCCTGCCCCACCGCATAGGCACGCATCAGATTGGCACGGGTCAAATATTCGTTGGCCGAAAAGACCCCGACCAGGTTCTCCCCTTCAATATTCATAAATTTTGGCAAACCGGCTCCCGTCCCGACAAAAACCGCATCATATCCATCTTTGACCATCAAATCCATCAGTTTGCGCGTCCGACCCACTACGAAATTAGTCCGGATCTCAACCCCCATCGTCTTCAAGGCATTGATCTCCATCTCCACGATCTTTTTGGGCAGACGGAATTCCGGAATCCCGTAGAGCAACACCCCACCGGGCCGGTGAAAGGCTTCGAAAACCGTCACCGCATGGCCTTCCCGGCGGACATCGGCGGCCACGGTGATACTCGCCGGACCGGACCCAATCACGGCCACCTTCCGACCGGTATCCGGCTTGATGGGCGGCAGGCGAACGCCATGTTGTTCCCGCTCCCAATCGGCCACAAACCGCTCCAACCGGCCGATCATCACCGCCTGGTTGATATCTTTCAGCGATTTACCGACGGTACATTCCGCCTGGCACTGGGTTTCCTGGGGGCAGACCCGTCCGCAAACGGCCGGGAGCAGGCTGTTTCGACGAATGATTTCAACCGCCCCGGCAAAATTATTTTCGGCAATCGCCCGGATGAACCCGGGAATATCGATCCGCACCGGACAGCCCTCAACACAGGGCGCATTCCGACACTGCAGACAGCGCATCGCCTCAACCCGGGCCTGTTCAGGAAAATAGCCTTCGGCAACCTCCTGGATGTTCCGCCGGCGGATGGCCGGATCCTGGGTCGGCATATCCTGGGCGGGAATCCGGATCCGGTCCTTCGCTTTCAAGGTCGCCTGCCGGGGGTCCAGATCTTTCAACAGATCGATCGCCTGCTGGCGCAAGTTCGGGGAAGAGAGATGGCTCATGCCCGTCCCTCCTTCAGCAGGTCCGCCTGCGTCTCCATATGGCATTTATGATGGGCCTCATCCTCATGGGATTTATAGGCCTTCAACCGTTTCATCATATTGTCGAAGTCCACCTGGTGACCGTCAAATTCCGGCCCGTCCACGCAAACAAACTGTGTCTTTTTACCGACGGTCACCCGGCATCCGCCACACATTCCTGTGCCATCCACCATAATGGTGTTCAACGAAACCACGGTCGGCACGCCAAAGGGCCGCGTGGCCTCGGCACAGAATTTCATCATGATCGGCGGACCGATGGCGACCGCCAGATCGGGCTTCGGCGTCCGCCCGCAAATCTCCTTGAGCGGATCCGTCACCAACCCTTTGCGCCCCGCGGAGCCGTCATCGGTGCACAGGATGAATTCATCGGCCAAGGCGCGCATTTCGCGCTCCAGGATAATCAGTTTTTGAGTCCGGGCGCCGAGAATGACAATCAACCGGTTACCGGCGGCCTTCATGCCTTGGACAATCGGGTGCAGGGGGGCGGTTCCAATCCCGCCGCCGACACAAACCACGGTCCCGAATTTCTCAATATGGGTGGGTTTCCCGAGCGGCCCCAGGATACTTTGGATGGATTCACCCACCTTCAAATCGCCCAACTGGTGAGTGGTTTTCCCGACGGCTTGAAAAATCAGAGTGATCGTTCCCTCCCGAGAATCGGCATCGGCAATGGTCAGGGGAATCCGTTCTCCGTATTCTTCTTCCAATTGAACGATAACAAACTGGCCGGGTCGGCGTTCTTCCGCGATCAGGGGTGCGCGGACCCGCAGACGGTAAACGTCATCTGTTAGAATTTCTTTCGAAACGATCTCATGCATACGTGCTCTCCCTCAGTCCACCCCGGGTTCATTCAGGGGCGAAATTCGTATTTGAAGCCAAGGATTATATCCGGCCGGGGAACGCCCTGCAATCAAAAGGTGAAGATCAAAGCGCGAACCGCTCATCATGCAGGCGGCGACGCGACACCCCCAGACGGGCCAGAGCGGACCGGACGGACTTCATCATGAGGGGCGGTCCACACAGATAAACTTCACGAAGAAGGACATCGGGCACAAGCCGGGCCAACCGTTCCGCATCAATCCGTCCCCGTTCTCCGATCCAAGCCGGGTCATCGCTCATCACGTGTACCACCCGCAAGCGGCCGGCGGAAGAGCCCACCAGGGTTTCCAATTCTTGTTCGAATACCACCGCGGATTTATTCCGGTTGCCATACAGCAGGATGACCTCGCGCCCTTCCACGACAAATTCTTCGGCCAACGCACGGATGGGCGTTATGCCGATTCCCCCGGCAATCAGGAGAAGCTTGTTCGAGGCATTATGCCGGGCCGTAAAGATTCCGTGGGGTCCGTCAATGAACACCCGAGTGCCGGGCCGGAGTTTCGGGATGCGCCGTGTGAAGTCGCCCAGTTGCTTGATGGTCAGACGGAGGTGTTTTCCATCCGGGCGGCACGACATCGAGAAAGGATGCGCTTCCCAACGAAAGCCCGGAGCCAGGAACCGGACCGTCATGAACTGTCCGGCTTCAACCGGGAAGACCGGAAGATTCCGGCCTTCGATATAGACCGACGTCACATCAGTGGTTTCTTCGACCACGCGCGCCACCACAAAACGATGGCGAACGAAGTCCAACAGGGGACGAATGCCGCGATTGAGAATCAGACTGCCGAAGGCGCCGGCATAGAGCGCGATCCAATAGATTCTGAACCATCGATTATCCGTAAAGTCGCTTCCGACCGAAAGTTGATGTCCGAAAGCCAATGCCAGCGCGAGATAAAGGGTGAGATGAGTCGCATACCAGACTTCATATCGGATCCGCTTAACCACGACCGCCACCGAAAAAGCCACGGCTCCAAGCAGCAGTCCCAGCCCGATGACCGCCGCCAAAACGTCTTCCCAGGAACGACAGAAGTCGATGAACTGAGCCCAAGGGCTGACATCGGCCTGAAGCGCATGTCCAAACGTGAGCAAAATCGGGTGGGCCAGGAGAAGACTGACGAGGGCAAAACCCACCCCGTGGTGTAAATGAGTCAGACGATCGAGACCGAAGGTCCGCCCGATCCAACGCCCCCGTCCGATCAGGATCAATTGCAACAGAATCGCGAAAGCCGCGAGCAACCCAGCCAGGCGACCGTAGGCCAACAACTGGCCAATCCGGTCGCCGGTGAGTTGATTACCCATGGGGTGGTACACATGGTTCCATCCCCAGAATCCTAAGATAACCAGAATTTGGCATCCGAGGAAAAGCAGGCAGGCGGCTTTCTTCATTCAACAACCATTTATTTGAAAATATCAAATTTTAAGCGGGGAGCCGCGCAAACCGGACATTTCTGCAGCGTGGCGGTATTTTTAGCCGTGTACCCACAGATCTGACAAACGATGAACTCTTGGCCCGCTGCTTTCCACTCATTCAAATTCCCCAAGGCCTCTTTGAACAGCAGAACATGTCCCGCCTCGGAGGCCATGGCCCCCTTGAAGGAGCGGGCTGCGCCCAGATTTTTATCGGCTTCGGCCTGCTTGATGAAGGCGGGATACATCGACGTTTTCTCTGCGGTTTCACCGCCCAAAGCGGCTTCGAGATTGTCCTGGGTCGATTTCACGACCGGCTTCTCGACCGTCGCCTGGGACGCTACGCCAAGCTCTTTGAGCGCGGCCCCATGCTTGTTGGCATGAATGCCTTCCGAGTGGGCCGCCGCACGGAACAAAGCCGCCACGGATTTGTAGCCTTCTTCATCGGCCTTGACGGCAAACGCCTCGTATCGGGCCTTGGCGTTCGATTCGCCCTGGTAAGCCGCCTGCAGATTATCGAGCGTGGTGATGGCAGGAGTAGCGCCCGCCGGGACCGCGGCATCCGCCGCCCGCACCTCATGCGCCAACCCGACACTCAAGGCCACAATCGAACACATTACCGAAATCATCCTGAGCTTCGTCATGAGACACCTCCATCATTTGGGTTAGCGATCATCACCAACATCACGGCCGATTTAAATCTATGAATAGGGTTCTAGAAGAATGGCCCCCCTCTGTCAAGCGTCATCCATAACCGGGCGACATAAGATTCGCTTTGCTATTTCACGCAAACCGAAATAGGGCCGGAGCGGACCGCACTGTTCGGGTGAAGGGCCGGATAGCGGCTCCAACCTTTTCCGCCCGGCGACGGCGTACCGTTCGTCGCCGGTTGCCCGGTAGGCGGAGGCTAGGAAGTCGAGAGGCCGTCTCGGGCAGAGAGGGTGATCGGCTTCCGCCACGGACTCTCCGCGTAATGCGGCGTTGGCACGGAGTTGGATGCGCTCGTTCCAAACGGGTAACCGCTCACCCCACGCAGCCGTCAAACGCTGATGCTCAGCAGGAATTGTTCGCGATTGAAACGGATCGACATGATGGCGCCCTCAGGGCTTCACAGGCACAAGAATCTCGTTTCGCCGCAAAAACCACGGCGTAAAGGGCGGATTGTATCGAGCCCAGACCGGATCCCCTGCGGCGGATATCCCCTTCGCCTTCATCCATTCCCGTAATCGGGCCAGATTGCGCTCATACCGCGACTGGCTCCAGGTGCCTGAATATCGCACCACGGCCATCCGTCGGGCGGGGACGGAACGCAGGCGTACGTTCTCATCCGTAGGCACGGGAAGTGTTTCCAACGTGGAATGGGCGGGCATCATGAACGAGACGGACCACCGATTACTGAGTGCCACCTGTCCAACCGGAGCGGTCATGGCGATCTTCTGACCGTCCGCTTGTTGCGCCACGGGTGCCGTCATGGCGATCTTGCCTTGAGTGCGATTGGCACCCGAGATGTACTTGAAAAGTGGACGAAACGCCTGGTTCCCGGCATCCTCCATGGTCCCATCCACCACGACTTCTGCAACCACTTGTGGCGCGTAAAGTCGGATCTCGAAATTTCCATCTGTTTTCTCAACGGTGTAGGCGGCTTCTTCGACGGCCATAGCAACTCCTCCCATCATTCCAAATATCAAACCGACCGACCTCATCAAAACGGGTAATGCGGTGAGATGCTTCACAGTGACTCCTCTTAAAGATGTTTTCAAAGCTATAAGGACAAGACTATAACGCATTACACCTGTTTTTGCGCCTCTTATTTCTGCTGGCCTGCGCGACCTGCGGCGCCACATCTTGGTTGAGGATTTCCTTACGCCCGACGACATCGAGCGGATATATTACTCGACTCGCGGGGACATCTACGGCGTGGCGGCCGCGCGTTTTCGCAACAACGCCCTCCAGGCGCCGAAACGCAGCCCGCGCTATCGCGGATTGCACTTCACCGGCGGCAGCATCAACCCCGGCGGTGGCACCTGCAGGGTGGTGCTGTGCGGCCAGAAGGTGCGCGACCTGATCCTGCGCGATCTCGCATCCTGAACGCAGCGCGCCGTATTGTCTCGCAGACGCGCCGGTCAAAACGTGGCACCCGCATTCTGCTTGTCCCGTCATCCAAACCTTGCTAGGTTTTCCTCATAGAGACGCTTCTACAGGCCAGTCGAAACGGGCGTGTGCCTGTACTGGCTGCAACGCAGTACACCTGACAGTTATACATAATATGGACCTGCTTTTCTTTCTTGATTGCGAGGATTTTTTCACAGACGAAACCATGGACGCGGAAAAATG
The DNA here is from genome assembly GCA_903824675.1 of uncultured bacterium. Classification (GTDB taxonomy): domain Bacteria; phylum Verrucomicrobiota; class Kiritimatiellia; order CAIKKV01; family CAIJXV01; genus CAIJXV01. The sequence continues at coordinate 1,858 of CAIJXV010000102.1, read as the reverse complement.
GTGGGCGGAGGAACTGGCCGCCCGGGACGTATGCGCGTCTTTCAACATCGTAGGCGAACTTTTGCGAAAGCTCAACCGGGAAAACCGCAGGGATGTTATCCGGGCATATTCCCGCCACGAGATCAATTACCATTCAATGTATCATTCACTCTGGCCCACGCATCCGGTCGCCCTGGAGGGACTGGAGTTCAAGGACCAGATCGCCTGGGTTCTGAAGCGAGAGGCACCCGGCTATTCCGAACTGGTTGCCACCTTCGGCCGTGTCCCGGTCAACTATTGTTCGCCCGGGGATTCCTGGACGCCGGCGACCCTGATCGCCATGGCTAGCATGGGAATAAAGACATTCGGCGCCTATCGATTTGGAAAGACCACCCAGGGGCCGGTCTGGTATTGCGGGCTGTTATGTTTCAGTCTGGAATTGGGCCTGGATGGATTCTTCGATAAGGGAAAGACCGGTTTTGATGAATTCAAAACGGTGTTCCTGTCGAAGAAAGGGGAGATCCTCCGGGATGGCGGCGGGATCATGACCCTTTATACACACCCCACCCGGCTGGTGACCTCCGCCTTTTGGGACCGCCAGTTTTACAAGGGAGCAAGACCGGCAAAGGTGGTCCCTGCACCCCTCCGCTCCAGGGCCCAGATCAGGATGGCCAAGGACACGGCGAGGCGCATGATGGATTTCATCCATTCGCAGCGCGACCTGCGGATTTCCAACTATGGTGAACAGTGGAAAAAATATTCCAGAAACCGGCTGGACCTGCCAGTATTGCTGGAAATGGCTGACCTGGCGCCCGGGGAAGAACACCGCCTGATCGGAAAAAAAGGACCGGGATTCATCAAGCCGGACGCGGTGGATTCGTTCACGTATCGCTGGTCGATCTATCCGAAAAAGTTTAAAGGCAAGAAGCTGATTTCGCAGGCCAAGAAACTTTTATGGACCACGCGGAAGGCGGAATGCGCCGACTAGAGGAAGACGACGATTAGATCTCTCCAAATGTAAATCCGAATGAGCCAAGAATCAGTTCGGAAGGGTCAGGAGGCGGAGTTTTCAAGACAAGAAGCCGAACTAAGTGGCATCGGGTTAATCCCGCGTGGGCGGGATATTACCAACGGATGTTGGATTCTCAAGGAATCGGCCGATTCCTCGTTTTTTGATTTGTCGTTCGCGCTGGAGCGCTTCTCCGTGAGAAAAACCCGATTGGACCCATCTCAAGACCCAGGGTCCCGGCCAAACCTTGGTTGTGCGGGAGAGAGTGTAATGCGGGTCATTGTGTTCTCGAAGTCGACGCGGAACATCGGTTGAAATGCCGCAGTAGCAACGCTGGCAGGTGGTGGAAAAGAGAATATAAACCGAAAACACTCGGAATCCCCTGAATCCCTGAAAAATGGCTCCGCGAGTCACGCCGAGGCGTGACGACTTGGTGGTTACCAACGAAAAATGGCTCCCCGCATAGGAGACAACTCGAACTTGTCCGTAGTTCCTTGATCTGAATGACTTGTGAATATGGCAGTGACGGCCTTTTAGGCTTTCCCGACCTGATCTGGGCTGGCAGTATCGTATGCTGATATGCCAGCCCCCTACCTGACCTTCTGTGACTGCCGCCCTGACAACCAGATGCGGATCAGCACACGCCACGCCGACCTGCTCGGCGATGGCTTCGCTCTACGCAAGCACCCGGCTAGCCTTGGAGGATACCGTCCCAGAACTGCCTGTTGTCCATTTCGGGGTTGTAATCGTGTTCGTCTACGAACCGCTCGACAAAATCCTCTGGTGCCGGTGCCTCAAGCCACTTCTTGAGTTCCTGCAGAGCGGATACCGCACGCCTCACTTTGGGGTTTGACTCCGATGGGTCGTATC
>CAIJXV010000101.1 GCA_903824675.1 uncultured bacterium | reverse complement strand
TCCCGGAACTGGCCCACATCTCCACGGCATTCCTCTTGAATTCCTCATCATATGATCGCTGGTGTAATTCAGGCATTGGCGTTCCTCCCAATCCCATTTATACACTTCTCCCCCCGTGTCCGTCAAAACGGGGCAACCTCAGTCTTCCTGCCAACGGAACCTTCACTTTCGGCGAGGAATGAGCCGTAAAGTGCGAGGCGTTGTTGGAGGCGTTTTTCGGTATGTTTCCGCATACGAATCGAGAAGCCGGCGAATCATGGTCTGGTAAGGGGTACCATATTGATTCGCCGCCTCCTTGAAAAAGGCAATACTTCGACGACTTAAACCAATGGTCACTTTCTGGCTGTCCTCTTTGAATGCAAGCTGATCCGGCGATGGCAAAAAGTCCGTGACGATCTTGTAGGGGCCGATGGGTTCAGCGGTATATTGTGTTTTCCTGCTCATAAATTGCCTTACCTTTCCGCCAATAACCTGCGCCAATGATTCGAATCACGTCATGGCAATATGTGATCTAACGGTCATGATTCCGTCGTCAACCTGTCCGAAGCAGTAGAATCGCTGTTCTGACTGGCTATGCGCCAAATCCTTGGCAATCACGCGCTTCGGGTCAGCAAAGGCGAACTGCGCCTTTAAAAATGAGACCTTATGCTTTCTCAGGTTCTCCCTGTCCTTAGCATCGTCCCATTCGAATCTGACTTTTGACATATCTATAGCCTACACCGTACTTCGATTAATGGCAATACGAATATACATATTTTTGTATTGCTTCAACGTTAGTGCGCAGGCGCTTGGAAACCCGCGCCCGCGCGGGTTGAGGGATCGCCTCCCGCAGTTTGTTCAAATCTCGTGTCCATTGAATACCACATAACGGATGACGTCCAATCCATTTTCCCCGGCCCCATACCCCATGCCTCAAACTGGAATCGACCCCACCGTTGAAAGGGGAGTTGATCCAGGATGTGATACCGGTGCATATGGGCAATTCTATGCGTCAGACTGCTGGCGACCCGGGTCTGCCCTCGAAAGGGATGGTTGAAGATGCCTTGTGAACACCATGCGAAGCCAAAGTAGTCTTCGGTGCCGGTTCCATGCCATGCTGGACGGGATTGATCATCCAGCCAGATCAGATGGTCGCCTTCACCCCACCACTGGTCACTCTGACTGTCCACCCCGAGCACACACCCGACAAAGCGGCCTGGGCCGACCGCATCGGCTAAAGTCAGAATATTTCCTCCATCTGTCCGCAACCCGGCACTCTGGAGATAATTGGCATGAAATCGCAGTGGGTAGCGCGAGGAGATTGTGGGTTTCGTCCACACGTCCACTGTCACATTGCAGTCGCGGGTTGTCATATTGCTTGCCAACACGAGACACGAGGTGGAGAAAGGCATGAACCAGCGAAGCGTCATCTTCGACCCATCAACCGTGGCGGGGAGCGATTGAGTTTCCTCGATATTCGCCGAAACTCCAGCGAGCATATAAAGCGGCGCATGCACATCTGGCGAATTGTCCCAAATACCATCGAGCCACAGCCCCTTCAAGTCATCCTTAGATTTTCCGGTGAATCGCATGGCGACTATGGCGTTCTCCCCCACCCCATGGAACAACTCTACCGACTGGCCTGGTCCCAAGGAATACTCGCCTGTCTGGCGCGTTGTGCCGTCCGTAGACAGAGGGCCATTGGCTTTCGAAACGGCGAGTATTCGTCTGGCAAGATGCGCGAGCAGCTCTGAATTCCGACCGATCTCAGTACCGTCAAAAGGGTGGATTTCAGAGGTTGATGGCAGTGACTGCCATGCCACTTGAAAATAGAGCTCCGACAAGTCAGCCCGTCGTGGCACCCACAACACCAGTTTGCAGTGTTTCGCATGAACAATGGGGAAGTGCAGGTTGTGTCCGAGGGAAGTTACGGAGGCATAGGGGTCATGAACCGGCAAAAAACCTCCGTCAAGGAAGGCAGCGAATGACATTTTAAGGACCGGCTGTTCCCGGTCGTCAATGTACACGCCAAGGGTACCAACGGGGTTTGCTGACCAGATCCCTGTCACAACCCCTGGACCATTGAAATCGCCCAACGTCGCCCGTACACCATTTGTGTCATCAACAACTTCCGTAAAAAATCCATGATCCATGTCTCCGAGCACCTTGGGCGCAAGATTGGCGAGTATGACTTTGCCAGTATCGGCACAACTGGAGAACATCCTGGATGATGCGCCGGCGTCAACCGGCATTGCCAGCGTTCGCATGTCTGCCGCATCGGACAACAGGGATGCCCAAGAGATTCCGGGCGGCACAGGTGGAGGTTTGCGGTGCGACTCACAATTGCAACCCATGGCTACGATAAGAAGGCAAATCGTTAGAATTCGTGGCCAGACATTCATCATATCTTTCATATCAACGATCACTTTGACTTTTCCGCGCGATTAGCGATGATAACGTCCGAAGTTTGGTTCGCGGATTCCTTTCGATGAATCCGCTCGGCCCGTACCGCAAGCGTCACCGCAGCAATCGCCCCGGTTATGTCAACAATCCCGGGAAGCATGTAGACGGGGTGGCCCCATGTTCCCGCCCTGAACATCTTGAGGAGCAGCGTAAACATTGCAGCAAGCAGGAAAGCTGAGACGGCCACTTCGGCGGCAAAATACGCTCGTTTGACTGACGCCGGCGAAGTTCGTCCATTACGGCTTCGGTGCCGAGCAATACCGAGATACATATAGAGCAGCAGTGCTGCAAGACCGGATGTCATTCTATCTCATTTCCTGATCGCGAATCGCCGCAAATCACGGGCCGCGGCAGGTCGCCCGTGGATTTGCTGGTTCGCCCTGCCTCTCAACTGAGCCCTGTCTGATCGTTTCCTACCGGTAGCCATATCTTGACGCCCTCGACAATGAAGATCCGGAAGAGAAGTCGGTGACCTCTTCCGGCAAGAAAGGCGTGGAATGCCGCCTCGACAACAGCCGTCTCCTTATCCGAGTATCTGATGTCCTCGACCTTGTACTCCTTCTTCCCTTCTCCGAGGCCGTCAACGTAGAGCTTTCCTTGTTCAATCTGCTTCAATGAAGCCGAGCGGATCTGCTGCTCCGCAGACATTTCCTTCACTTTCTCCAGTGACCCATAATAGTACTCAGCAAGGAGCAGAGCAAACCCGACGGGTCGCTTCTTTGCGGCCTCTATCGCTGCCGTTTGTTGCCAGCGAATGTAGCGCGACTCGATTTCCCAAGGCTTAGCGTACCAGTAGGTTTCCTTGAACTTTGCCAAGTAGTCGTCCGTTAGCAAGATTCGTCGCAACTCGTTGGTATCGGATCTTCCAATCGCCTCACTTGGCATGCTGTACTGTTGTTTCCGCCAATGCAAGACCGTTGGCTCATCGGCCTCCATGTACGCCATGACAAAATCATTCGTTCCATCTAGCCGTATCATTTCAAGGTTGTAGTGTGGTGCTTCTGCCCAGCAGGTGACCGGTGGCGGGTTACTACTCATGAACAAGGTATTGCTAACATTGTAACGGAATTCCACGCGGGACACTCCTTGAGCAACCTGGATGGTGGTTAGGTAACGGAGGTCGCTGTACTCTAGCGCTTTGATCTGAACCGTGACAGGTTGTCTGGTATCAACATCAATCGCTTGGACCCGCGACGTGTACGTGAACAGCCAGGCGGACGGGATGTCAGTAGCGGCCACGACGGTGGCAAGCATGGCCCATGCGATCGCAATTGTTTTCATCTTCTTGGCGAACCTTTAACGATATCGCGTTCAAGATTTTGCTCGGCCTCTTTCTCGCGTTTGATGGTTGCCAGATTTTTTGACACAAGCCAAATCATCGACAGCACAATCAGATTCCAGAACAGAAGGAAGACAATGTTTTGCCGCGTGCCTGCGTCAATGGCTCGCAAACCCAGAAAGATATTCTTGCTTGCCCAAAGAAGAAGCACGATTCCGATCGCGAGAAACACGAACATGGTGAAACGGGAAAACACGAGAACGCCGCGACCGCGACGCATCAGGCGTCGCTGTTCAGCATCCTTCTGCAATTCCGCATATTCTCGATCACTTGGAAAACTCATTAGATTTTCCTGGTCGAATATTCGCAAATCATCGTTCCGATCCCGCAGCGGGCAAAGAATACGTTGTGTTTGATGGTTGGGACTTCTCTTCATATGCGCCGTGTTCGAGGAGCAGCTCGACGATGTTGGTAAATCCATTACTGCGTGCCAATGACAAAGGCGTGTTACCTTTGTTCGGATATTGAGCCGGTCTGCGCCCGACATGACTGTCCACTGTTGTCTTCGGGATGAACGATACGCGCTTCGGCGCGTTCGGATCAGCCCCGTATTGGAGGAGAAGCAATATGGTATCTTCGCGTGCGAGAGGGGGTTTAACGCCATCGGGACATGGACTCATGATGGCTGAATGCAGCGGGTAATTGCCCGCTGCATCGAAAATATCGGTTTTCGCTTTGTTCTGAAGAAGGACACGAAGCGAGTTCGTGCATGCGAAAATGGCTGCCTCATGCACTGGGGTTTGACCCCACGCATTCGTATGGTTCGGGTCTGCGCCCTGCACGATAAGTTCTTGCGTCATGTCAGCCTTGTCCCAGCGAACGGCATCGAATAATGGCGTGCGACCATTCCGCTCGGACTGCCCATTTACGGCGCTATAGGCGGCAATCAAGATCGCCAACATTGCTATTGATCTTTTCATATTCTACCAGTTCCAACGATGTTGTTCATTGGGAGCAGTTTATTAGTTCTATTTTTCTTAAGCAAGCCGCGGTTCATTTAGGATTTGATTTCTAATGCCGTTAAATCACGTTACGCAAATGAATAATTGGGATCACGTCTGCAAAACTCGATATTTCATCCTCAAGTTGCTTCATTTTGTGGCTTTAGTTTGAACGGGGTCATCGAAATCGAAAGGATTTCTCATTCAACGCCTCATTGAATCCTTCTCGACACGCTTATCCACCGGATGTTTAATGGGCTTGGGTCGGATGTGCGATGAGAGAGGCCTTTTGCATCGCTGGAAAAATCCTTCACAGGCGATTCGATGAAAGCAACCATAGTCATCATCCTATTTTATATGGTGAGTTCTTTTTGTAGCGCCGTAGGAATTGATGACCCGCTTTCGCCCGCAGGTACAAACGCAGTGAAATACCCCGAAGACCCTTTGGGATGGTCGAACCTGAGTGGGACCAACGTCGTCAAGGAGGCACTTCGTAATGCCAACACGAATCCCTACGTGCGATTCAATCCAGATGAAGCAACGCCACTTCACGTGGCGGCGGATTGGGCTGACACTGGAACCGTGGCGACTTTGTTAGCTATGGGCGCGGATGTCAATGTTGTGGACTGCCGCAAAAATCCTCCATTAATCAGGGCGATTATCAATGGAAGGGGCGCACAACGGACTCTGGCTGTAGAGGTTGTGAAACAGCTTCTAGATGCCGGTGCCGACGTGAACCAGAAGGGATTCATGAACCAGACCGCTTTACATTTTGCATACAAGATGATCGACCGAAGCGGCAGCCAGTCAGAAGGAACGAATTTGATTGAGCTTCTCTTACAGAAAGGGGCTGATCCAACGCTGAAAGATGCGAGTGGTCATGTACCAAAGTGGAACATGCCTGAACACGGGCACATGGGTATGGGTGTCATTCCGCCGCCACCGCAACATTATAGTTCGCCGTAGTCATCAGGGTTATTAGTTTTGATTTGCACAAAAAAGCCGTTGCACATTCAATTCCTAACACGATAAATAACCTGTCCCTGCTCCCTCCCGAATATACCTTTTACGGATTATTGGGCTTGGCGGGATGCGCCTCCAGCGGCGCGTGTCGCACGCCGCCGGGGAGCCGCTAAAGGCCATCCTTGATTCCAGGGTGGCTTACGAACACCCCATCGAATTCCCGCAGACATGGCAACGGTAGCAGGCGCCGTTACGGGTGGTAATCGCACCGCACACATCGCACACCGGCGCATCGTCCGCCAAATGCCGGAACTGGTCATGGATGCGTCCGCCCTCTGACGGCGTCGCGGGATGACTGGTGGCAGTGGTCGCCGCCGGAGCCGGACCCGACGGAGCGACCGCCAGGGGCGGAGGCGTCGTCGTCCCGCCCGAGAGGGCTGGAACCGCCTTGCCATCCGGGAAGGTCAACTCCATCCATCGGAAGATATAATCAACCAGGGACTTGGCCATCGGGATATCGGGATTCTTGGTGAACCCGCTCGGTTCAAACCGGCTGTGCGAGAATTTCCGGATCAGTTCGCGGGTCGGCACTCCGTATTGCAGACAGAGCGAAATCGCCGTCCCGAAGGAATCCATGATTCCCCCGACCGTACTGCCTTCCTTGGCCATCGTGATGAATAATTCGCCCGGCCGTCCATCATCGTACAATCCCACGGTCAGGTAACCTTCGTGCCCGGCCACCTCGAACTTGTGCGTGATCGACCGGCGGGTCGCCGGCATCCGTTTGCGGAACATCCGCGGGCTCGCCGTCGCCGTACCCGCCACGCCGGTCAGCGCATCGGGCTTGCGATCGCCTTCCTTGCTGGTGTTCACCGGCTGGGTCCGTTTGGAGCCATCCCGGTAGATCGCCACCGCCTTCAACCCCAGGCGCCAGCCGTCGGTGTAGGCCTGCATGATCTCCTCAACCGTGGCTTCCTTGGGCATATTGATCGTCTTGCTGATCGCCCCCGACAGGAACGGCTGGACGCTGGCCATCATCTGGATATGGGCGTGATAGGAGATAAAGCGCTTGCCTTCCTTCGGCTTGAAGGCGCAGTCGTAGACCTGCAAATGTTCCGGCTTCAAGCCCGGCGCCCCTTCGATCGTATCCTTTTCATTCACGTAATTCTGAATCGCCTCGATCTCCTTCGGGCTGTATCCCAACCGCTTGAGACCGGCCGCGAGGGTGCGATTGACGATCTTCATGTTGCCGCCACCGGCCAACTGCTTGTATTTGACCAGCGCCAGATCGGGCTCAATGCCGGTCGTGTCGCAATCCATCATGAATCCAATGGTTCCCGTCGGCGCCAGGAGGGTCACCTGGGAATTGCGATACCCATAGCGGCCCCCTTCCTGGATCACGCGTTCCCAACTGGCCTGGGCGGCGTCCCGCAGGTCGTCGGGGCACAAGGCCGGATTAATCTGGTCCAGGGATTCCTCGTGCATGCGAATGACCTTCATCATGCACTCTTCGTTCTTGGCGAACTCATCGAAGGCCCCGCGCGCCGAGGCCATTTCGGCCGAGGCTTCAAAGGCATACCCGGTCAACAGCGCCGTGATCACCGCCGCCCGCGCCCGGCCCACATCGCTGTCATAGGGCAAGCCCAGGCTCATCAGCAGGGCACCCAGGTTGGCGTAGCCCAGCCCCAGCGGACGGAACAGGTGCGAGTTCAGCGCGATCTCCTCGGTCGGATAACTCGCGTTGTCCACCAGGATGTCCTGCGCCGTGATAAAAATACGCACGGTATGCTGGAATTTTTCCAGGTCAAACCGGCCGTTCTCGTCGACATATTTCATCAGGTTGATCGATGCCAGATTGCAGGCGCTGTTATCCACGAACATGTATTCCGAGCAGGGATTGCTGGCATTGATCCGCCCGCTGTTGGGGCAGGTGTGCCAGCGATTGATGGTCCCGTCATACTGCACCCCCGGGTCGCCGCAGATATGCGTCCCCTCGGCGATCAGGCGCATCAGATCCTTCGCGTTATACGTATCCACCACCTGGCCGGTCGTCACCGCCTGGGTCTGCCAGTTCCCGTCGTTGATCACCGCCTGCATGAATTCATCGGTGAGCCGCACGGACAGATTGGCGTTCTGGAACATGACCGAATTGTAGGCTTCCCCGCCGAAGGATCCATCATAGCCTTCATCGATCAGCGCCCACGCCTTCTTCTCTTCCTTGGTCTTGCAGGTGATGAAGTCCAAAATATCAGGATGATTGATCTTCAAGCTCTGCATCTTCGCCGCCCGGCGGGTCTTGCCGCCGGATTTGATGACGGCCGCCACCTGGTCGAAAACCCGCATGAAACTCAGGGGCCCGGAGGGCGTCCCACCGCCGGACAGCTTCTCGCGGCTACTCCGCAGGGTGCTCAGATCCGACCCGGTGCCCGACCCGTGCTTGAACAACATCGCCTCGACCGAGGCCAGTCGCATGATGTCTTCCATCGTGTCGCGCACGGCCTGGATGAAGCACGCCGAACCTTGCGGGCACTTGTAGGAGTCGGTGACGCGCTCAATCCGACCCGCCTTCGAGTTCCAATGAAAACTCGTCCGGCTGTCCGAGGTCAGTCCATATTGCTGGTGAAGGCCGACATTAAACCAAACCGGGCTGTTGAAGGAACCGTATTGCCCGATGCAAATCGCGGCCAGATCCCGGTAAAAGTTTTCCGCATCCTCTTTCGTGGCAAAATAACCGTCCTGCATACCCCAGTCGGCGATGGTGCGCGCCACGCGGTGCACCAGTTGGCGGGCCGAATTTTCCCGGAACGTGGTCTTCATCCCGCCATAAAAATATTTGGACGCGACGATGTTGGTGGCCAGCATCGACCAGGATTTGGGAACCTCGACATTGTCCTGAACGAAAATGACTTTGCCCTTGTCATCGGTAATCGAGGCTTTGCGAAATTCCCATTCAATGTCGTCAAATGGGGACTTGGCTTCGGGACGGGTCAACAGGCTGGTAAACGTCAGTCCCCGCTGGGTGCTCGGCAAACGTTCGGTTCCCGTTTTGCGGGTTGTGCGGACAGCCGGGCCTCGGACGGCGCGCGGTTGGGTTTCGGCCTGCTCGGGAACTGACGCTGGGGTGCGTGAATCAACCATATCCATCTCCTCTTTAATCATTTGAATTTCCTTAAAATAATGCCGGGTGGGTAACACTATATATGCTACACGCAGCAACAGCTCCGTACTATTAGGCCCAACGGGTAGTGGTTACAAGGAAAATTAATTCTAATTTTAAAGTTTTTTAATCTTGACGGTCAAGATTGTCGCAAGACGCTTAAAATAAACGACTTGCCTAAGTGTCTCATGTGTGTCTCTGGCCTGCGTAGACCTTCGAATGCTGGCGCGCTTTCGGGAGCAACAGAATCGGTGCTCCCACCAACCCGAATTGACGTCGCAAGGCCGCCGTCATATAGGAGGTATAGGCTGACGTCAGGCGGGTGGGATCGTTCACAAAGAGAATTATTTTCTGAGGCTGAACTCCCACTTGGGCCGCATAAAACAGCTTCATTCGCTTCCCCCCCACCGACGGGGGCGCCGTTCGCGTATAGGCATTCAGCAAACATCGGTTCAACGGTCCGGTCGGCAGGGTTTGACGAACCCCTTCCGCCACCCGCAGAATCGCTTCCGGGAGTCGTTGCAAATTCCAGCCCGTGGTCGCCGACACATATACGACCGGCGCAAAACTCAAGAAGGGCAGAACCCGCCCCAGCGCTTCGCCATATTCCTGTGTGGATGAAACCCCGCTCAGGCGATCCCACTTATTCACGACCACCACGCATCCTTTGCGCGCAGTCAAAATCGCGTCGGCAACTTTTTTATCCTGTGCGGTGGGACCTTGCGCCCCATCGATAATCAACAGGCAGATGTCGGCCCGCTCGATTCCTGCCTGGGCGCGAAAAAGACTGTAGCGCTCGACCGCCGAATCAATCCGGCGCATGGCGCGCATGCCGGCCGTATCGATCAGGACACAGGCCTTGGCCTTATCGCCCTCGCCCAAGGTGAAGGGCAGGTCGATGCTGTCCCGGGTGGTGCCCGGCTGGTCAGCCACGATCATCCGTTCATCGCGAATCAACCGGTTGATCAACGAGGATTTGCCGACGTTCGGCCGCCCCACCACGGCGATCTTCAAGGCGGGAAGCGGCGGCGGGATGGCGCCGGGCGACGCCGGGACCAACCGCCAGACCGCATCTTCCACCTCGTCGAAACCCAGATTGTGCAAGGCCGCCACCGGAAACACGGGAAATCCAAAACGCTCAAAAACCGGCGTGTCGTTATCCCGGGCCGCCGTGTCGCATTTATTCACCAACACCAACACCGGAATCGCCAGGGGACGAAGGAGATCCTTGAACGCCTCGTCCAACGGCGCCGGCCCGTCGGTGACATCCACCACCCAAAAAATCAGATCGGCCTCCGCCAAGGCCTGGCGCACCTGAGCCGTCACCGCGGATTGGATCTGGCGTTCCGGCGGCGTTCCCGCCGCAGGCGCCACGCCACCGGTGTCCGTCAATTCCACCGCTCCGCCTTCCCATTTCGCCACAGCCGTCAGGCGATCCCGCGTCACTCCGGATTCCTCGTGAACAATCGCAATCCGTTTCCCGACCAGTCGGTTGAAAATCGCCGATTTGCCGACATTCGGCCGACCGACAATCGCGATCCGGGGTAATCTGTTTTGTGGGTCTTCGGTCATAAATTTTTCCCAAATGAATCGCGCAGAGTGACAATCCGGTTAAAGACGGGAGCGCCGGGCCGGGAATCGACCGGATCAATGTAAAAATAACCTTTCCGCTCGAATTGAACCCGCGCCCCACCCTCTAATCGGACCAATTCCGGCTCGACTTGGGCCTTGATGATCTCCAGGGCCGCCGAGTTCAGATTGACCTTGAAATCAACCCCTTCCGGCAAATCCTCGGGCCGTTCATGGGTAAACAACCGGTCATATAACCGCACTTCGCAAGGAGTCGCATGGGCCGCCGATACCCAATGAATCGTTCCCTTGATCTTCCGTCCATCCGGGGTGTTTCCGCCGCGGGTGGCCGGATCGTAAGTGCAACGAATCTCCGTGATTTGCCCCGTGGCCGCATCGCGGGAGAACCCGGTGCATTTGACGATATAGGCATACCGCAAACGGACCTCCCGGCCCGGTGCCAATCGGAAAAATTTGGCCGCCGGGTCCGTCTGAAAATCCTCCCGCTCAATATACAGCACTTTCGAAAAGGGCGTGAGATGCGTCCCCTGCGCCGTATTCTCGGGATTGTTCACCGCCTCGAAGGTCTCCTGCTGCTCTTCCGGATAATTCTCGATCACCAGCCGGATCGGGTCCAACACGGCCATAACGCGCGGGGCGTCCCGGTTCAATTCTTCCCGGACGCAGAACTCAAGCAGAGCCACGTCAGTATAGCCGTCGAACTTGGTCACCCCGATTCGTTTACAGAAATGGCGGATCGAGGTGGGCGTATATCCGCGCCGACGCAGTCCGGCCAGGGTCGGCAGGCGCGGATCGTCCCAACCGCTGACATGGTGGTCCCGCACCAGTTCCAACAGTTTGCGTTTGCTGAGTACGGTATAGGTGAGATTCAGCCGGGCGAACTCAATCTGCTGGGGGCGATACAGGTCGAGGGCCTCGAGCAACCAATCGTAAAGCGGCCGGTGGACTTCGAATTCGAGCGTACAGATGGAATGCGTGATCTGCTCGATGGAATCGGAAATGCAATGGGCAAAATCGTACATCGGATAGACGCGCCACTGGGTCCCCGTCCGGTGATGGGACTCCTTCTTGATCCGGTAAATCACCGGATCGCGCAGATGGACATTCGGCGACGCCATGTCGATCTTGGCCCGCAGGACATATTGGCCTTCTGCAAACTCACCCGCCTGCATCCGCGTGAACAGGTCCAGGCTCTCGGCGATCGGCCGGTTGCGCGAAGGGCTTTCGCGCCCCGGCCGCGAGGGAACTCCCCGGTACTCCTTGAATTCCTCGGTCGTCAGGGAACACACGTAGGCCTTGCCCCGCTTGATCAATTCGATGGCGCAGTCATAAATCCGCCCGTAATAGTCCGAGGCATAATAGAGATGCGAGCCCCAATCGAACCCGAGCCAGCGCACGGCATCGATGATCGAATCGACATACTCCTGCTCCTCCTTCTCGGGATTGGTGTCGTCAAACCGGAGATGACACCGGCCGACAAAATCGGCGGCGATGCCGAAATTCAAACAGATCGATTTGGCGTGCCCGATATGCAGATAGCCGTTCGGCTCGGGAGGGAAACGGGTCACCACCCGCCCGCCAAACCGGCCGGAGGTATTATGTTCAACGATCATATCGCGGATGAAATCCGCGGGAACTTCAGGGGTCTCAGGTGTCGTCATGAAGAGTCTCGCTTGTGCCCGCGACCGGCGGGAACGGACCGGTATTATCCGGCACAAAAACGGTTTAACGCCAGATCCAACCGGGCCAGAGACCGGTCCCGGCCCAACAATAGCATCGTCTCGAAGATCCCGGCCCCGATCGTCGTTCCGGTGAGCGCCACCCGCAGGGGCTGGTTCAATTTCCCTTCGGCCAGGCCGCCCGAGGCTTCCACCCCGCGCACCGCCCGGTGCAGTTCCGCGGCGTTAAAATCATTTGCGGCGACGGTGCTGCGCAGGGCGCTTAACAACGGCGGAATCGCCGCTTTTTTCAAGTGCATCGACACGGCATTGTCATCATAATCCGGGAATTCGACAAAGAAATATTTCCAGGTCTCGGCTGCGGAAAAAGTCTGCGCCCGGGATTGCATCAGCGCGCTCACCTGGCGGATATAGGCCGGATCGGCTTTCCCCCCCCAACTCGTCCGCTTCAGGATCGGGGCCACGATGTCGAAAAACGCGTCCGGCGCCATCTCGGTCAGGTATTGCTGGTTCAAATGCGTCAACTTCTTCAGGTCCATCTGGGCTGGCCCGCTCTTGACCCGGTCCAGGGTGAACCATTCCACCGCCTCGGCCCGGGTCATCTTTTCCCGATCCTCCCCCGGTGACCAGCCCAACAGCGATAAATAATTGAACAGCGCCCCGGGATGAAACCCTTTCTCCCGGAAATCGCCGATATAGGCCGCTCCATCCCGCTTGGAATAGGGCTTCCCCTGGGCATTGACGATCATCGGCAGATGCGCGTAGTGCGGCACGGTCGCGCCCAGGGCCTGGAAAAGCGCCACGTGGCGGAACGTATTCTCAACATGGTCATCCCCCCGGATGATGTGGGTGATCCCCTGGGTGATATCGTCCACCACATTCCCCAAATGGAACACCGGTGAACCGTCGGATCGCACGATCACGAAATCCTTCAGGTCCTTGGCTTCTTTCCGCAAATCGCCTTTGATTTCATCGTGAAAGGCCATGTCGGTGCCGGGCATACGAAATAGAATACATTCGCCCTGCCCCTTCCCTCCCTTGTCTTCCTTGTAGGCCAGGCCCTTCTCGACCAACGTCTCGGCCGCTTGCAGATGAATATGTTTCTGGGTCGATTGATACAGCGGCGGCTCATCGAAATTCAGATCCAGCCAGGCCAGCGCATCCAATACCGCCTGGACGGCCTCGGGCGTCGACCGTTCCCGGTCGGTGTCCTCGATCCGCAGCAAAAAATGACCGCCGGCATGCCGGGCAAACAGCCAGTTGAAAATCGCCGCCCGGATGTTGCCGATATGCACATTCCCGGTCGGGCTGGGGGCAAAACGTACGCGTACACTCATGGGGTCTCCTCGCCGGGACTGGTCGATCCCGGTCAATATCGGGGCAAATCATACCGGAATCCCCGGCGCGATGCCAGCCCGAGTTTCAGGCGCCCGGCCCGCCGTCGGCCGGGGAAAAAAACGCCATCGACAGGGCGAGCGACAACCGGGTACGGAGGATGAAAGGGGCGATGCCGGATCGTTATTTCAACTGGTCGGCCAGCCCGGCCCCCAACGGGCTACCCCGGGGGGACTCCAGCGCCTTGCGCACAACATCTTTGGTGTCGGAGGAAAAATCGCTTTTCAACATCCACCGCAAAAAGCCGGGATCCGTCCGAACCAGATTCTTCAGGGATTCGCCCTTTTTCTTGCCGAAATTAATGATCACTTCGCCGTTTTCCAGCTTGAACTTGCCTTCCCGGTCCACCCAGGACGTTTCGCGCAAACTGCAATAGGCATCCAGTTCGACCATCGTGCGGGGCAAATCCGGATAGCGATCCAGCTCGCCTTCCAACACTTGCAGAGTCGCGCGGGCATCGGCCACCGCGCCATGCGCGTCGACGTGAACGGTGCCTCCGCAATAAAAGGCCAGCGCGGCCGTGAGATCCCGCGGCTCATTTTTATGAAAAATCCGTTGGGCATCCACCACCCGCCGCCCCTCCAGCGAAAAGTTGATGCTCGCCCGCAGAAACTCCTCGATCAACATGGGAATGTCGAACCGGATCAGATTGTATCCGCCGAGGTCGCAATCCTGCAACAAGGCATACAGCTTCGGTGCCAGGGCTTTAAAGGTCGGCGCATCGCGCACATCGGCATCGGAAATGCCGTGGATCTTCGTCACCTCGGCCGGAATCGGCATCTCCGGATTCACCAGGAACCGCTCGGTGGTCTCACTCCCGTCCGGCCGCAAAATAATGAAAGCGATCTCGACAATGCGATCGGTCCGGTAATTGGTCCCCGTTGATTCGATATCGAAAATCACCAGGGGCCGGTCCAATTTTAATTTCAAAATATAATCCTTCCCGCACTCAATAACGATACTGGTCTGTTTTGTAGGGTCCGTCCGCATCGACTCCGATATAGGCGGCCTGCTGGGGCGTCAACCGGGTCAGTTTGACGTTGATTTTTTCCAAGTGCAGGCGGGCCACTTCCTCGTCCAGTTTCTTGGGCAGGCAATACACGCCGATCGGGCGGGGATTCGTCCAGAGATCGATCTGGGCCAGCACCTGGTTGGTGAACGAATTGCTCATGACGAAGCTGGGATGGCCCGTGGCGCACCCGAGATTCACCAGGCGCCCTTCCGCCAGCAAATAAATCGCGTGGCCGTCCGGGTAAACGTACTTGTCGACCTGGGGCTTGATGTTGATTTTCTTGATGCCCGGCCAGCGGTTCAACGCATCGACCTGGATTTCATTGTCAAAATGGCCGATGTTGCAGACAATCGCCTGGTCCTTCATCGCGGCCATGTGCGCCCCGGTGATGATGTCGCAATTGCCGGTCGTGGTCACATAAATATTGCCGAACGGCAGGGCGTCTTCAATGGGCATCACTTCGTAGCCGGCCATGGCCGCCTGCAACGCGCAGATCGGATCGATCTCGGTGACGATGACGCGACAGCCGAACGCCTTCAATGCCTGGGCGCTCCCCTTCCCCACATCGCCATGGCCGCACACCACGGCCGTCTTGCCCGCGATCATCACGTCGGTCGCCCGCTTGATCCCGTCCACCAGCGATTCCCGGCAGCCGTACAGGTTGTCAAACTTGGACTTGGTCACCGAATCATTGACGTTGATCGCCGGCACCAGCAGTTCGCCGCGCTGTTGCATCTGGTAAAGCCGGTGAACGCCCGTGGTGGTTTCTTCGGAAACGCCCTTCCAATCCCGGATCGACCGGGTCCAGAACCCGGCACTTTCCTTGAGCATGGTTTTCAGCAGGTTATTGATGATCTGCAACTCGGCATTGTCGGTCGGCTCATCCAGAATACGGGCGTTCTTTTCGGCGGCCACCCCGCGATGAAACAGCAATGTGGCATCGCCGCCGTCATCGACAATCAGCTGGGGGCCCAATCCGCCGGGGAAGGTCATCGCCATCCGCGTGCACCACCAGTATTCTTCCAGGGTTTCGCCCTTCCAGGCGAAAACCGGAATGCCTTTTGCGGCAATGGCTGCCGCGGCATGGTCCTGGGTCGAAAAGATATTACAGGAAGCCCAGCGAACCTGCGCGCCCAGAGCCGCCAGAGTCTCGATCAGCACCGCGGTCTCGATGGTCATATGCAGACTGCCGGTGAGACGAACGCCCTTCAAGGGCTGGGCCGCCGCATAGCGCTTCCGGATAGCCATGAGCCCGGGCATCTCGTGTTCCGCCATCTCGATGGCTTTCCGACCAAACTCTTGAAGACTTAAATCGCGAACTTTAAAATCCTGACTCATTTTATTAGGCTCCTGTATTACTCGACCGTCTAGGGTATCTATTTAGGGTCCAAAATACAATTATTTTCGTGCGGTACTCGCGCAAAAAGCGGCGATCCGTCAGCCAATATTTTCTTAAAACGCCTAGCACTGGTCCGTTTCGCCCGGATGATCACCTTTCGCGCGTTCCCCTCCCCGGTAGGGCGACACCTCCGGGGGAGCCGGCTCCTCTCGCCACGATCTTCCTCCCCCGGCTCGCAGGGATGCTCGCCCTCCAACTGGCATCTTAACGCCCTTTCGGACACCTCTCCGCACCCTGCCCTTTGCCCTCAGCCTCCCCCTATCCCCCCTCGCGTCACCAGCGACTGGGAGCGGATTCCGTAAAACTTCATCAGGGTCCGGATCTGCTCCGCGGATTCAGGCGCGGGACGACCGTCGGTTTTTTGGACCGCCAGGATCATCTTGTTCCGGGCCGTGTGTTCCAAGGCGATAAATTCAAAAATTTGAACCGCAAACCCGCGTGACTCCAACACCAGCGCCCGCAAGGTGTCGGTGATCATTTCCGCTTCCTGGGCGGCTTGTATGCCGTGGCGCAACAGGGGCTGAAGCATTTCCGGGGCGACCAACTGCGGCCGGATTTCCTTGTGACAACAGGGCGCGCAGATCACGATCTGGGCCCCTCGCTCCAAACCCAGGGCGATCGCTTCATCGGTGGCGGTGTCACAGGCATGCAGGGCGATCAATACATCCGCCGCCGTCACGCCATGCCGGTTCAAATCGCCACACTCGAACGTCAACCCCGCCAAATGCGCATCCCCCGCCGCGCGCCGGCAAAAATCCACCAGGTCGGGCCGGATTTCGATGCCCCTCACTTTCGCCCGCCGCCCCAGGGAGTGGGTCAAATAATCATGGAGGGCAAAGGTCAAATATCCCTTGCCGCATCCAAAATCGACCACCGACAGTTCCTCCTGGTCCGCCAAAGGGGAATCTTTCAGGGCACCGGCAAAAATCTCAATGAAGTGGTTGATCTGCCGCCATTTCCCGTTCATGGAAGGGAATACCCGGTGCGATTCATCCGTAATTCCCAACCGTTGAAGGAAGGGGCGGGCGGGATCAATCCAGCGTTTTTTGGACCGATCGTGTTCAGCCGATTCAGGCGCACCCCGGGTGGGCGCACTCTGGCGAATCCGGCCTTTGCCCTTGCGGCTGAATTCCAATTGAACATCTGCCCGGGCGGTAAACAGGTGGGCGCCTAAATACGGATTTCCCAGTTGATTGCGGATCCGATCCAAACTGGCCGCCATCGGAAGGTTTTCCGTCAGGTCGCGGGTCGGCTGGCGGGTGACAAAGGATAAGCAGGGAATATTTTTCAGCGTGACCGGCCGGATCAGGATGCGCCGCCCATCGGCTTCCGCTCCCCGGTATTTGCCCAAAACCAATTCGATCAATTCGGCGCACGCCAGCGCATTTCGAATCGCATCCATGAACGCGTCCAAAGGCGTGGCGGATTCACCGGAACTGGTTGGCGTCCCTTCGGGCATGCTAGTCCTCGTCACTCGGAACCTGGACGGCGACCTCCCGCTTGCGGCTCACCGTGTATTCGCGCAACAGCGCAAAACCGACCGCCAACAAGACCGGACCCAGGAAGAGTCCGATGAAGCCGAAGGCGAGCACGCCCCCGATGGCGCCCAGCAACACGATGATGAACGGGAGATTCGATCCCCGACTGATCAGGTACGGCCGGACGAGATTATCGATACCGCTGATGCCGAGGGTTCCCCAAACAGCCAGAAATATCCCCCAACCCG
Source organism: uncultured bacterium (assembly GCA_903824675.1). Taxonomy (GTDB): domain Bacteria; phylum Verrucomicrobiota; class Kiritimatiellia; order CAIKKV01; family CAIJXV01; genus CAIJXV01. Next base: position 75,941 of record CAIJXV010000101.1, on the reverse strand, counting down.
GGTGATCCCCGTGAAAAAGCCATAGGGTGGCCGGCACCCAGACGAAGGGCGGTCCGGCCGGAATCAGGCCCAGGATGAACGTCAACAGTCCCAGCAAAAAGGGCGACGGCACTCCGGCAATCCAGAACCCGATCGCGGCCACGATCGCTTGCGCCAGCGCCGTGCCGATGATGCCATAGACCACTCCGCGAATGGTTTTACCCGCCACCACCAGGAGGCGCTGGGACACGTCGCCTGCAATCCGCTGGGCGCCGGTCGCCAGCCGGGCCGCCACGCGCTCGCCGTCCCGATAAAACACAAAAACAATCACCACGCTCAACGCGAGTTGCAATACGCCTTTCCCGAAATCAATGCTGTGCGTCAGCAACCACTTCCCGGCCCCCAGGCCGACGGCTTTCAGGGCATCCGAAATCCATCCGGTATTTTGTGCAAACTGGGGCCAGGTCCGTTCGGCCAGCGGCCCGATCCACGGCAATTGGCGAACCCCGTCGGGGACCTCTGACGGTAATCCGCCTTGCAGCAGATGGAACAATTCCTCCAACCGCGATACATTCTCCGCCAGCGTGATCCCGGCGATGACGAACGGCAGAACCATGACCAGCGCAATAAGAGTGGTCATCAGGAGCGCCGCCAGGAGGCGCCGGCCTTTCAGCCAACCCTCCATGCGCAACAACAGCGGCCAGGTCGTATAGGACAGCACAATGGCCCATAGAATTGCCGAGACAAAGGGGCTCAACACCACCAGACAGCCGGCCGCCAGCAGGGCCACGGCCACGATGGCCGCAACCGCTTCAATCCGATTCATATTCTTGAGCATGGGGGTCTCTCTTCCATAACCGTCCCCTCTTATATCACGGGTCGCCCACCCTCGGCAATCTTTCGGTCACTTATAAAACGGCATCGACCGTCACCGCCGCAGGCACCTTGATCGCACGCGACTTCTCCGGCCCCCGGTGAAGGGAAACGGTGATCGGCACGGTCGAGCGGATCGTCACCTGGGCTGGCGCATTGACTGAACGTCGTGCCGCACACAGAAAATCGGCACGCCCCGCCCCAATGGCCAGGTTCTTGATGCCGTGTTCCTCGGTCAGGCGAATCGTCCAGTCGACCTGGGCTTTCGGCATATTCACATCGAGGCCCAGGATGTTCTCGATCAACATGGCAATCGGACCGATGCCGGTCCAGCCGACGAAGTGCGGCTTGACGCGTCTCCTTTCGTATGGTTGCAACCCCGGCAGGTCTTTCTCGGGACTGTAGCTTTCCCAGAGTGTGTGGGGGTTAACCTGGGCAAAAGTGCGCGCCAGCACTCCGAGATACCGCAGGGCAATATCATGGGCGACATCACCGCGGCCGGCCGTCATCAAGCCGCGGGTGATCATGTAATTGCTCGGCGCCCAAACCCCGCCGACCCAGTAGACGCCTTCGGGTTCATAATTGCAATCGTCGGCCGACAAGGTCGGCACGGGCGTGGGACGGTTGAATTCGTTTTTGTTCTGGAGATGTTCCACCAGGGCGTCCAGGCGATCCGTCGAACAAATTCCGGCGAGGATCGGCCAGAATCCCAAGATCGTTTTGGTGGAGACAAAGTTTTTGGGAAGCATGCGATCGTGATAGAAACGACTCCGCTTGCACCACAGTTCGCTGTTGATCAGATCCCCGGTTTCCTTCGCGCGGGCCGACCACTTGGCGGCGTCCGACCGGTTGCCCAGGGCGGCGTGCATGTTCGCCAGCATCCGGAACGAGAGCACCATCTGGCTGGAGAGATCGATCCAATCGAAATACTTGCCGGCATCGGGCAGGCGGGGAGTGCGCGGGGAATCGTCCGTACCGGCAGAGCCGCAGTCATTGTAGAAATACAAGCGGTAGGTGTCGGTTGAGCCCCCGGCATAATTGGCTGCATTGTCCCGGGCGCGGAGACGGCGATGGGGCTCGTTAAGCTGATTCTGATCGATCCACTCCATCAGCCGTTCGATATGCGGAATGACCCGCGCAAATCGACTGCTGTCCCCGGTCATCCGGTAATGTTCCCATTCGACCCAGGCAAAGAGCGGCGGATTGATGCTATTGGGATGCCAGGGCTCTTTCGCGGTATCGAAATCGTAGGACATCGCAATGTAGCCATCGGCGCGCTGTAAATCGTAAAAATTATCGAGGCTCTGCACCCCTGGCAACTGCCCGCCGCTATAGCGGGTATATAAGGCCATGAAACAGGTATCCCAGACCCACTGGTAGTTCAGCTTCGGATCCCAGGCGGCATCCATGTGCCATCGCCCGCGACTCTTGCGAATATTCCGCGCCGCGAGCTTCCAGGCAAAATGATAGAGATCGACCCATTCCGGGTGACGCCCCAGCAGAGGCTGCGGAAGTTGATCCAACGCAACCGGGTAGCCAGTTTTGAATGCCATCGCTAGATTGCCTTTCTTTACCCTTGGAAGTCAGAGGATAATTATCACAAATAGTTTACGCCACAAACAACTTTTGAAAGGGTTAATGTCCCAATAATTGTGGATCATTGGAGGTTAACCGTGACCTCCCCGCTTCGCCCAATCGCTGGAAGGCCGACCTCCCGGGCCGTCGCCCCGAGTTTCTTTTATCGAGAATCCCTGCAGAGATTTTACTGTGCATAGATTTTTGCATAGATTTTTCTCGAATGGACGTAATTGATGGTTTATCGTAGGCTTGTTTGACATTAACCCCAACCGAGGCCGTCATGAAACCGATACAAACCCTGCGTCTCGTCCCACTGGCCCTCCTCCTCTCTGTCGCCCTTTGGGCCGGCCCCGGATGTCAAACCACCTATTACAACACGATGGAGAAATTCGGCGTGGCCAAGCGCGACATTCTCGTGGACCGCATCAAAGCCGCCCGCAACGCCCAACAGGTGACCAAGGAACAATTCAACTCCGCCCTCGACCAGTTCCGGTCCACGGTCGCCATGAAGGCCGGAATTTCGGACGAAAAATACTACGAACTCAATGCTTCCTTCCAACGCTGTCAACATCGGGCGACGACGCTCAACCAACGCATTGAATCCGTGGAAGATGTCGCCGAAGCCCTCTTTGCCGAGTGGTCCGGCGAATTGAAGCAATACAACAGCGTTGCCCTTCGGCAGGAGAGCGAAAAGAAAATGTTCGAAACCCGGCGCCGCTATGCCGATTTGATCCGCCAGATGAAACTCGCCTCGACCAAGGTGGATCCCGTCTTGGTCATCATGCATGATCGGGTGTTGTTTTTAAAACACAATCTGAATGCCCAATCCGTTGCCGCCCTCGATGACGAACTGAAAAAGGTCGAAGCCGAAGTCGGCTCTCTGGTACGGGAAATGGAAAAAGCCATCGCGGATGCCGACGCCTTCATTCAGGCCATGCCGACCCGCTGATTTCGGATTCTGTGAACTTTGCCAGTAGACCGATTCCTTGGTTTCATTGTTCCCATGTTAGGAGGGATGGTATTTTCATCTCTGATCACGGCATCCCACCTTTCCCTTCTTTCATCCCCGTCTTTATCTGTCATCCCGAGTGTAGTCGAGGGATCACATGCGCTACGGAACCGCCGAGATCCCTCGACTTCGCTCGGGATGACTAATGGAGGATATTGGAATGCTGCCAGTCCTGCAGGCAGAGAGGCTTACATAATCGGAATCATTTCTCTTTTGCGGCCGCTCCCCTACCGAATCCGGATCACGTCGGTCAGTCCCATCTCGGCGATTTGCAGCCGGATTCCCCCACCTTCGATCGGTTCGATTTTCAACGGCCCGGACATCAGGCTTTCAGCTGTTTCGGCCTTAAGTCCACGAAGGGTCAAGGTCAGCCCTTTTACGCTTTCGTCCCCCGTCGAATTCACCAGGAAAACCGCGGCGCCATGCGGACTTTCGATCAGGCGCGCACTGACCAGCGGCTGATCCGTCGCACAAAACGGCTCGCCCGCCGGTGCCAACCAGGACCGAATCCAGTCCCGAAGCGGCGCATTCATCCCCACCAGCACATCCTGTTTCATTCCCAACGAGTCGCCGGAATGATAGGTCTGCCCAAGCAAAAAGGCTGTCGTCCGGTACAGACCTTTACCAGAAGACCGTTCCAATACGGCCGGATGTCCATCCTCAAAAGTGGCGATCACGCGAGCCGTCGACGCCGTCACCTGGACCGTCGGCCCCCGGATGGTTACAGCGGTACCCGCCAACTGGCGGTCGGGCAGATTGGTGGACGACAGCGCTTCGGACAAGTTCATGGATTCGACCCCAAAGGCTTTCAACAGGCGATCCGTCGGCCGGGCCAACTCATCCAAAGGCGCACAGGCGAGGCTGGCGATCAGGGTTCCGCCCCGCTCGACCCAGGCGGTCAGCGCCGCCACTCCGGCTGGTGACATGCATCGTTGCGACATAAAAATCACCCGGTAATGATCCAATTCGTCAGCCGACGGCAGATCATCCTCATGCAGGATATCCGCCTGATACTGAAGGTTGCGCAACAGATGATGGAGCTTTTTCCGCTCCTGGGCGAATCGCGGCCCCACATCGATCGCATCCCAAACGTCCCCCACCCGGGTCCACAGAATAGCCACGGCCGGCCGCCGGGGCGCGCCGTCCATCAGAATATCCTCCACCCAACCCGCGGCATAGTTGATGTCCCCGATGGCCTGGAGTTTCCCGCGATCGGTATCATACCAGTTTTCCGTCGCCAGATATCGGGGCCCCCACTGATAATACGTCAACGATTGAGCCCCGGCGCCCAATGCGCTGAAGGCCCGCAATTTGAGACTGCGGGCCGACCGGGTCATGTAATGCGCCTGTGAAGCCATATAGGCATCCACGGGTTTCTGATGCGGCCGCACTGCACACCGCATCAGGTCGATCATGAATTCCTCCGCCGCCGGATAGCCAACGGTATAATCACAAGCCTGGGGCACATCGAGGGCTTCCAGCCGTGAATAGAGCATCCACGGATCGATATCCACCGGCAAACCCTTCATGAAATGGCTGTCATGCACATTGGCCGTCACCCAGACCTGGGTGCCGAACGCTTCGCGAATCGCCGTGCGAATGTTGCCAAACCGGGTCGCATAGGATGAAAGATAAACCCCCATGGTCCGATAAACACCCAGGGGATCCTCCGCCCGATCCGCTATCGTCCGCAAACGCAGGTGTTGCCAATACTCTAGATCGGTCGCCGTCAGTCCGGGAGGCGGAGGATTCGTTGCGTCGATCAAATCAGCCGGGGTCAACCCCGCATCGGCAATCATCTGGCTCCAGGCATTCGTATCCTTCGCCAGAGGATTGACCTTGACCTCCGTGGTATCCGCAGCCGGCGCTTTTTTCTTGTTGCCCTTGGCCCCCATGGTTACGGCAATATCAAAGCCCGGCTCGTCAAACACACTGATTCGATACACCCGATCCAGCAGGTTCCGGCTCCGAAATTTCTCGGCCATTTTTTGCATTTCATCCCGGTTGTCATCGTTTTTGAATCCATTCCCCATTGCCCGGGTGGTCGCCAGGTGCGTGTAGGTATAAATGTAACGGTATCCCAACTGATCCATGAGATCGCGGCTGAGCGATTGGGCTTGTCCAAAGACCGCGGTAAAGCCTAATACCCGGCCCGCTTCATATTCCAACGGGTGCCCGGAGGGATGTCCGGTGGGGAACCGGTCCGGCTGTTTCCCTTTAAAAGTCATGGCCCGGATATCCGCCAAAGTTTTGGCGGCGATCTCCGCATCCGTCTGGAGTTGGCCGCGCTCAGTGAAATCCGACCGCGCGGCTTCCAGGATCAACCCGTTGGTATTGGTCACCCGGAAACGATCGATCAGGCTCTCCTCATTCATGGCCCGGGCGACTTGAACTTCCCCGGTCGCCCCGACCGGGGCGTTAACCATCAGGGTGACCGGCGCAGCCGGGAATAAATTGGGCACCCACATCCAGGCCGAAGCCTGTTTCCCCGGCAGACGGGCCGGCTGGTGAGGTACCGACCGCTTCCAGGGATCGCGATGAAAAGCCAACTGAAAAGCAAAAGCGGCCGTTTCGTCGCCGCTGTTCACGATTCGGACAAATCCCCCAACGGTTTTCCCCTCCACTTCACGCCAAAGGCCGGGATCCAATTGGGGCGCCGCAAACGCATCGGTCAAAAGAGTCTTGCCCGACACCGGATCGGTCACGGTGACGTCATCAAACTCCGCTTCCCCCCCGTACGTGGCCAACCCCAGATATCCTTCCGACGGCGCATCCTCCGGTAGCTCCAACTGTCTGTGAACCTGACCGTTGATGGTGAGCGTGGCGGTGTTCCCCTTAATCAGCACTTTCAACTCATTCCATTCCTGCGCCTTGAGTATGGGCCCCGGTCCGTCGTCGCGGACCAACCCCCAGGTTTTGTTTTCGCCCGTCACACCCTCAACTCCCACCATCCAGTATAACCCTCCGTCCGGGCGGGACGGATCGGCGGACCGGACAAAAATCCCCGCATTTTGGCAGGTGATCGGACGAACCTTAACCGTCAGCTCGAAATCCCCCCACTCGGACTTTGAAACCAAAAAGACATTGGGGTCCCGGGTAATCTGCCGCACCACGCCCTCGCGTATGGACCACGGCAGACGCCGGGTCAATGTGCCGGCCTGAGCCTGCACAAAAATCGGGGCGACATTCGATATTTCCAATTCGCCTTCCGGAAGATTCTCCATGCCGGGGATTGCTATCTGTTTGGGTTTGACCGCCTTCTTGTTTTTATCATTTCCGGCCTTGACCTTTGCCCGCTTTTGAACCTGGGGAACAGCGCCCTGGGTGGAACTCCAATAGGTGAAATAGCGCTCACCCGGCTGGCATTGAAAGATCAGGCTGAAGGCGGTGGAATTCGTCTGGGCTTGCACACACCAAGGTACCTCATCCCCTTTTTCGTTCCAAACCCCCACCGCCTTGGCCGGGATCACCAGCAGGTATTGATGAAAGTTGTCGATCCGGGCATAAACCGGAGCATCCCCCGCTGGAGCGTTGTCGGTGAGAACCCATTCCTGGGCCAGATCCTTGGTTGCCGGGAACTGGAATGCGCCAAAGGAAAGCGGAGTGGAACACCACCCCACGAGCAAGCCTAACGTGAGCTTCACCCACAAGCCGAAAGTGCCGGATCGATTCCGATGCCAACCCCGGGGAGCATCTTTCATTTTCGCAGAAAGCGGCCCCCCCTCACCAGAACCCGATACGCCGCAACGGCGATCCGGTTCGACCTCTCCCGCGCCGGGGAGGGGTATAAGATTGACCCGCTCGAATCGGGAGACGCTCGTTTCTCTTGCACTATGTTGTGCGGCCTCGCTCCTCCCTCGCCCCTTGCGGGAGAGGGCGGGGTGAGGGGTTGTTCCAGTTCCCTGCTGGCATTCGTTGTTTCCGCCGGTTCCGTAGGCTTGAGTACCGATTGCAAATGGAATCTTCATATTACCGCCGCCTTTGAGGTGACATACTTTGAATTTCGCCTTCGTAAGGGAATTTCCAAACAATTCCGGTCCGCTCTCCGAAAACCCGGACCGATACGTCGCCCTGTGCCTGCCCTCGCCCGACAACCTCCAACCGCAAATCAGCGGCCGGTCGCCAGGAACAGAGTGACACAAAAACAGCTTCCCGTGCCTGCTCGCGCGCCAACAGGCTAAACACCGGCGGCAATGGAGCCGTATGGCCCAAAACCTCGGCCTGAGCATAGGAAGGATCAACCCCCAGGCAAATGTCCCGTCCGGGCGGCGTCCACAAGACCCAGCGGCGATGGCGTTTCTCAAGCCGCCAGTCCAAAATCCGAATCCGACCGCCTCGCGACAGTTGAACCGGCTGGCTGATTTGATCGTACCCCCGGCCCTTCCCCAACGAAGCAAGGGACTTATCCCCGCTCAACTCCGGAACTCCCAGACAATGCATCGCCCAATCGTATCGATGGGACTTCGAACTGATGACCCGGTAAATATCCAACAGGTAATCACCGGTCAACACGACCGTTCGATCCAACCGAACGCCTGAATAAACCCGGTCATTCCGGGCGCGGACGAAACGCGCCCCACCGCACAGGCCCGTCCCCATCCCTTCCCCATCCGACACGGTATCTCGATACGTATCGGCTTCCCAAATGGAAGGATCCGCAAAATCATAAGGGAACATCGATTGCTCATCGACCGTAACCGTATTATGAGCCAGGGTCGTCCGAATCCACTGTAAATGCCGCGGATTTTCATATCCCCCCACCATGGTGGGCGAGGTCGTGATCGGCCGCACCCCATCATGCACGTCGAGATGCAACGCAGCCGGCGATTGATGCCCCGCGCTGTGGGGACCCCAGAACAGATACGCAGTGGGGGTCTGAATTTGACGGGGACGCGCCCGTAAGACGGCGGAACCCTGGATCGGGAAATGCGAGATCCCATTTTCGTGGCGACCACATGAACCCAGGCGCATTGTGTTGGCCCAAGGTTGGGTCCCTTTCGGATAACGGGACTGCGAGATCCTGATAAAATCCAGAGGACTGACCGCGACCGACTCCGCGGTCCCCTGAAGCGTCGCCGGAAAACCGGGCACGGACCGGGGCATTGGATCCTCTTCCAGCCGATTCAGCAACCAGGCATAGGCCGGATCGCGATAGGCTTCATAGGCCAGATTGAAGATCACTCCCCAAATCCCGACCCCGCGCACATTGACGAGCCGTGAATCACTGAGCAGGGTATAATCCCCGTTGCCCATCATCTGGTAGAGCACCACATCGAACATCGGCTTCAAGGATCGCCGACTGCCCGGCGGCCCGTAGCCCCGGTGCAAGTCATGCAGGTCATTCTGCTCCGCCGCCGGCCAGTCGCGATGCCAAAAATCAATGCCCAACCCCTGGAGGATATCGACAGCTTCCACCATGACCATCAAGGTGAAAACATGATATCCCAGAACCCGCTCCCAGTGCCAGCCATCGGCTAAGAAATCATGGCGAAACGCATGCATCAAACCATATCGCCATTTCCCGGCACTCATCGCCCCATACATCGCATCATGGATGATCTGCCGATCCCCAATCGCCGAGCCGATGGCCAGTCGTCCCACCTGGCTCCACGTCCCATGGTTGCCGCAATCGCGATGTCCATTGGCATCCAACACCTGGATCATGACCTTAAACATCTCGCGGAATAAGGCGTCATCGGCTTCATTGAGCCCCTCGGCCGCCAATAGATCATAAGCGAAGGCCGCATCCCGGCAAAAAGCTGTTTCGGCAATATCATGGGGGGCCCCATGGTTTGCACCCTGGACCGGACTGGTGATATAGGCCTGCGCCAATAATCGTAATCCTTTCAGGGCGCGCCCCCGTCCAGCCTTATTCCGCTTGATTAGCCCCAACAACGCGACGCTCTCAACGCCCCGCAAGATTCGGATGTTCAAGGACCGGTCGGCTTTGAGGTCAAACGATTCGGGCAGAGCATCAAGTACCTCGGCCGCCTGGGACAACTGACTCAGCGCGCGGTCACGCCACGGAAAAGAACTCGGGACTTTCTGGAAACGGGCAATCCGATCGGGCCGGGCTAACATCCGCGGATGCGGCGGAATCACGTCCGGAATGAGATGGAAGGGATCATAGTCCAGACGCATGAGAACATCTGGTGCGGCCTTGGGAGTTGTCGGATCGGGATACATGTTCACCTAATTCCCTTCTGCAAATATCCGCTGATGATGCGTTAAACACCTAGTTTCTTCAAGAAATTTACCAACGCGAACTCCGACCCATCGTCACTCCCAAAGGTGGCGGGCGAGGACCCTCTCGCACGCAATTGAGAACGACGCCGCAGAGGGACCTGCGGCGGCACCATTTATTTGTTCACTGTGACCTGCGAAACAACCACAAATCCAGTGAATAAAACCGGCTGGGATTGCCGATCGCTCCTCCCTCTCCCCGGCGAGGGAGAGGGCTGGGGTGAGGGGTTCCTTATCGATAATATAGGGATCATTCTTGATAAGTGCGGGTCATTGGAGTTTCGCAGACACAGCGGAGAGTCTCTCGCAGAGTCACACCAAGACACCGACGGCACTCACCTTTTGTCAACTGAATCGTTCCGGCTTAGAGAGAGATCAGCCGTGCGATACGCCCGGCTGTACTGGCAACAAACAGATTTACGAGATGGCCGGGCGATCCTGCCCTTCCGGCCGGCATCCCGAACGAACAAGATTCGCAAAAATAAAACATGACAGGCTTCCCTGCTTGCGCTATTTTTTACGGTTTGAGGCACCTATTATGTCATCGTCCATCGAACTATCAGCGATTTTGCCGGTCTACAACGAGCAGGAATGTATTGAGCCCGTTCTGCGGGAACTCGATGGCGTTCTGCGCTCCCTCGGCCGCACCTATGAAATCGTCGCCGTCGATGATGGCTCCACCGATCAAACCCCTGCCCTTCTCGCCCGCCTGAAATCCGAATGGCCCCATCTTCGGGTTCTCCGCCTGTCCCCCAATTCCGGTCAAAGTGCGGCCATGGGCGCCGGATTCCAAATGGCCCGGGGCGCCATCCTGATTACCCTCGATGCCGATGGTCAGAATGATCCGGCGGAAATTCCCCGTCTCTTAAAGGAACTGGATCAGGCCGATGTCTGCTGCGGCTACCGGCTTAATCGACAGGATACCGCCGCCAAACGCTATGGAAGTCGCATGGCCAACGCGATCCGGAATTCAGCCTTGGGCGAGGATATCCGGGATACCGGCTGTACCCTCAAGGCCTTCAAGGCGGAATTTGTGCGGAATCTGCCCATGGAACTCAAGGGCATGCATCGTTTTCTGCCGGCCTTGGTCCGCATGCGCGGAGCCCGGATCGCCCAAATCGGGGTCCGTCACCGTCAGCGTTCCGCCGGTCAAAGCAAATATACCAACCTCAAGCGTCTGAAGGAAACGGTCGGAGATCTCCGGGCCGTTCGCTGGATGCAAACCCGCTTCAAGCGGTTTACTATCGAAGAACGGTGATTGAATGGAAACCCTGCATCACTTTCTGAATATCCTCGCCCAACCGATGGGCATGATCGGCATGCTCGGGCAGTTGTTGTTCACCTGCCGCTTCCTGGCCCAATGGGTCGTGTCTGAGAAAAAAGGCGAGTCCACCGTCCCGGTGGTCTTCTGGTATCTCTCCTTCGGCGGCGGCGTGTTGCTGTTGATTTACGCCATCTGGCGCAAAGATCCCGTCATCACCGTCGGACAACTGGTCGGCCTCTTTGTCTATGCCCGTAATCTGATGTTGATCCATCGCCGCCGCCCGGCCGTCGAGGCAAATGCCCCCGTCTCGGGTAATTGATCGCTGAGTCGCTCATTCATCGGTTCGCTAGCGGTCGGGGTGGCACCCGACCCTCCCAATTTCCGATAAAAACCCATCTGTTGAATACAAGGGAGGGACGGGTGCCACCCCGTCCGCCGATTTTTTAGAGTTAAGAAACGGTTCCTCACCGTTTACCGCTTGCACAGAATACCTGGACAGGCGATTCCGCTTCCAACCCAACCGGTAGGGCGGCCTCGTCCATCCTTCGTAGCCAGAGGCTTTACTACGGTGGAGTAGGCCCGTAGGCCGCCGTTCTTCCCATTATCAGGACGGCCCGGCGGTCCGTCCCTACCCACTATGCGACGCGTTTACGTCGCATCTCTTGCCGGAGCGATCTAACCGCTTTCCAACTGAATCGTTCCCGCTCAAACGCTCCCGATCAGGTCGGCGTGGGCCGCTAGACAGGCGTCAAGGGCGGTGCGTCCGGCGGATTTGTCCAGAATCGTCGGATCCAATTCCACCGCCGTATACATGAGATCGCGCCGGAGGGTCAGTCCGGCTTGCACGATCAGCCCATTCAACTCGGCAATCGGTCGGCTGAGCCGCGCCACGGTTTTGGGCAAACGCAATGTCCGGGGTATCGGACCCTTGGACGAAATGCTGGCCGGGGTTTCAACGAACACGCCCATGGGCAGTTCTGGAAGTTGGCCATCGTTCACGAGATTCAGCGCATGGAAATGAGTGGGCGCAAGGCCGGAAAGTCCGGCGACAAAATCCATGGGTTTCTCCCAAGCCCGGTGTTCCAGCAGTGGTTCCCAGGGGCGGGTTCCGGCGGCGGCCTCGCGTAGCGTGCGAAGGCGTTCGGCCCGTTCCGCATCCGTCCCATGCGAAGCCAACTCAAGCGGCCAACTCTTCGCATCCGGCGGCAGAAAATCGCGCATATGGCCTTCACCGTTGGGCGGCCAATACCCGGTCTCGGCAATCAGCAGTCCGGTGCGGTGGTCGAACGCGCCCTGCCGGCCGGCCTGGGCTATGAAGTCCGCCAGGACATCGCGACCGGTTTCGCGTTCAAGCAGTGCCAGGGTGAATGAGATGTGATTCAATCCCGCCATCACCGCCTCGTAGCGCCGGACCGTCTTTGTCCAGGGAAAAGACTCGCCCTGATTGCGCAGGATTTGCCCGATCAGCCCGTAGCCCCCCATGGAGTTCGAGCAGAACCCGGCGGTGGGAATACCCAATTCGTGTGCAGCCTGGCAGACCCGCGGCAGGGGGTTGGCTGAACACAGCAACCAGGCGGAAGGACATAACCGATGCATGTCAGCAGCCAGTCCCTTAATCAGGGCAATCTGGCGCAGGGAATAGCTGAGACCCTGAATCCCACCGAACTCGGTCACCAGGTGACCGGGGGCCAAGCGGTGAATAATCTCAACATCCATCGCGAAACGGCGCTGGAGCTGGACCGCCGCACAGCAGATGACGAAGTCGGCCCCGGCCAGGCAGTCCAGCCGATGGGCATGCGCCGTAACCTCGACCTGGAGTTCGACGGCCTTGGCCATTTGCCGACCAATCCCCGCCATCAATTCAGCCATCTCGACCTGGGGGTCTACGAGGGCCAGATGGAGTCCTTCCAGACGATGCTCGATGATCGCGTCGTGCATAAGGCTGGGCGCAAAAACAAAACTGCCGGCGCCGATCAGGACAATTTTCATGGGCCAAGTTGTAACAGATGACTTTCGCGGAGGCAAACCTATAGCGGATTCAGCCCCTCGCGTACAAAAGGAATGATCGCATGTCGGATGTTCACCACGGAGGCACGGGGACACGGAGGAATAAAAACGCTTCCACCTCACGATGCGGCCAAACTTGAATGGATCCCCCTCACCCCAACCCTCCCCCGCGCCGGGGGGAGGGAGGAGCCTGTAATGGATTCGAAACCCATGTTCACTCATTCGCAACTTCGATCGCGTGGCTGGTCTCCTCCCAAGCCAGCCCGTAGGTCTGGCTTTACTTCAGCATCTCCAGTACAGCCACGCGTATCGCGTGGATTCTGCTCCTCCCTCCCCCCGGCGCGGGGGAGGGAGAAACCCGTACGGGATACAAAAACCATGTTCATTCATTCGCAGCTTCGATCACGTGGCGGATATCCCTGAGCCAGCCCGTAGGTCTGGCTTTACTTTAGCATCTCCAGTACAGCCACGCGTATCGCGTGGCTGATCTCCTCCAACCCGGCACATCGATCCCCATCTTTCGCGCCTTTCGTGTGTTTCTTAGTGGACTCTAAAGAAATTTATCTTACACCCGTCTGGCTTCAACCTGCTGCGAGCGCTGCCTTGCGCTTCGGTCGCTCCTTTGGCATAATGCGCGCGTGACTGATCCTTCATCCAATTCCATCACCATCTATACCGATGGCGCGGCCAGCCCGAATCCCGGCTCCGGCGGGTATGGTATCGTGATCCTTCGCGATGGCCAGCGGCAGGAACTTTCCGGCGGATTCAAAAAGACCACCAACAATCGTATGGAAATCCTGGCGGCTATCATCGGACTGAGGCAATTGCAGGGCGAGACGGCCCAAGTCACCATCAACAGCGACTCCCGCTATGTCGTGGATATGTTCAATGGCGGGTATGCCGAAAAATGGCGTCAAAACCATTGGACACGGAATAAAGGAAAAGACGCCGCCCTCAATCCCGACCTCTGGAACGAATTACTCAACCTGGCAGCCTTGCATGAAGTGAAATTCGTGTGGGTCAAAAGTCATGCCGATAATCAAGAGAATCTGCGCTGCGATGAATTGGCGGTTCAAGCGCGACAAAACCCGGATCTCCCGCCGGATGTCGGTTATGAAAATCCCACTCCGCCCCTGAAACCCCAGCAAATGATGTTATTCTAAAGGTCCGCGAGCATGCGTTCTAATAGTGCAATGATCATCTGTTGGGCTGGACTGGCGGCAATGTTATCTCTGGCGCTGTATTATCGGAACCAATCCATCCGTTTTGAACAGAAGTGGCACGAGGCGACGGCCGGAATCCCGGTCCAACAGCCGTCGAATCGGGAGGGCACCTCCAAGGAGCGGTCCCGTGAACTGCGCACCAGCCAACAGCAGGTCTCGCCACAATCCCCCGTAAGAACCGAATCCCGCGAGGGCGCAAAGGGATCTCCTCCGCCGGCCGTGGGGGCCGGAATCATCCGGCGCGATCCTGAGAATCGGGCAGGGTCACGACCACGGGGAGAGGATTGGATGACGGCCCTCCAGACGAACGATCCGGTGCGCTATGAAGCCCTTCAGAAACGCCGGCAGGAGGCCAAAGTTCGGGCCGAGACGGCCTATGCCGAAGCGACCAACTATTTCATGTTCCGCGACACGCACAATATGACCGAGGCCGACATGGAAGAGTATATCCGAATGTTGACCTTGCTCGAGGAGACACGCGCACTAACCCAACAAATGCAAAACGGCTTGCCGCCGGAAGACCGACGCCCAACGATGTCCGCGGTCCGAAGCAACATGGTCGCCCTCACCCCCCTGCTGAATAACGAGCGAGACCAGGAATTTTTTGATTTAGCCGTCACGATGGGGCATTCTGCCGCTGATGCCGAATCGATGGTGACCTATATTAACCAAATCACGTCCAACACCTCCCTGCGAGTGATCTTTCCGGATATGCCTCGGCGGGGCCCCCCGGATGGCTTTCCGGGTCCGCGACCGTAAGGCTCATTCCCCTCATCCGGAAAGAAGTTAGCGTGAACAATTCAGTGAGTGTCTTTCAAGTCGTTAGACTCAACGCGGATTCTCGACAATTCCAGGATTTTGCAAAAATACACTGACGGGAAGTTGTTTCCCGGTCACCGGATCCCGGATCGTCCGCTTCAGTACATAATCAAAAAGCAAGGGATTGTAATTATAAATCTCATTCAGACAGCGCCGTTCCTGGGGAGTAATCAGCCCCATCCGGGCCAGCTTCCGCGTCCAAATCAGGCAGTTGATCGCCGGGAGCGGATAATCACTGCCATTCACCAATCGGCTATGTAATTCCGGACGTCGGATCAATTCCAGAATCGGCTGGGGAGTCCGATTGACCTGGGTCAGGGCTGAGATATCGGCAAATAATAAGCCGCGATAACTTTCCGTCTCCATCAATCTCAGAAATAGATCGAAGTTGCCGGCTTGAACGCCGGGATGGTCCAAATCCGCATTACGACCCGCACTGGCACAATGCGCCAGGATCACCTTGACGCCCTGATCCAAAGGCCGACGGAGCAAAAGCGGATTGCCGAACGCCTGAGAACAGACATCAAGGGACTTTTCCTTCCCCGCATGGGTCAATAGAACCATGTCGTATTTTTTCATCACCGCATAAAACCCGTCACAGCGTGGAGATGAAGGATCAATTCCCTGGGCGTTGGGCAGCCACTTCACGTACCGCACCCCCCGTTGCGCCCACTTTTCGAGCTCGACCAGCGCATCCGGTCGATCGGGATGCACCGAAATGACGGGAACAAACACATCGGGATATTGCTCCGCCAATTGAACCACATATTCGTTCGGCACATAAAAGGTACCCAGCCGCTGATTAATCGTACCATCGGGGCGATAGGCATGATCAAAGGCCAGAATATGCATCTTAACCGGATGGCCAACCCCCCGGACCAAACGAACCAATCGCTCCACATATTCCTGGTCCAAACGAGAAAAATCGCTGACTCCGCAGGCGCTGAGAAAAATGCCGGTATTCAGTCTTTTCACGGGACGCCACCCGTGCAACAGGGCCGGATTCACTTCGGCCTGACTGTTTCCCGTCCCTATACCGATGATATGCGCATGATAATCCACCAGCGGCTCCGCCCCGACGCCACCCAGTGCTTGGGCCAGAAGGGCATGCGCCGGGCGACTCAAATGCTGGTTCAGGTCCTCGGGTTGCCCGGAGAAGGTCCCGCCCAGGAAAAGAGACGGACATCCCCCCACCCAACCGAGCCCCAGCCCCAGAATCAGGAGCCCAGCGATCACCCATCGGCGAAGAGTCAATTTAATGAATTTCCCCATGGTTTTCCTTCAGGCTCCGGTCCCCTTATTCCTGCCGATAGAACCAGGGAGCTGAAATCGCCAAATACATTACGGCGGCGAAACAGGTCAATCCACCGAAGAAAATCGCGACCGCGGGCGAAACAAAATGCCCCACCATCCCCGCATAGGCCAACCCGACCGGACCGAACCCCGCGAAAATAAATGCCCACATACTCACAATACGCCCGCGCAAATGATCCGGCGTGATTTGCTGGATCAGACTGTTGATACACGCCGTGGACACCACCAATCCCACTCCCGTTAACGGCAGGCTAAAAAAGAGAGAAAAATAATAACTCCGGATCAAACTGAAACTCATCAGCCCTAGGGCACAACAAATTCCGCCAGCCAACATCATCCGACCCTTCCCCACCCGCTGTTGAACCGCGGCAAAAAGCAAGGCGCCCCCGATGGCCCCCCAACCGACCGATGACAACAGCGAGCCGTATCCCAACGCACCCAGATGAAGCACCTGACGGGCGAAGGTCGGCAAGAGAACCGCATAGGAAAACCCGAAAGTGCTATACACCGCCATCAAAGCCAGCAGCCAGCGAATCGTCAAGTTCCCCGCCACATACCGAAATCCCTCGCGTAGATGCGTAACGGTATCGACATTGGCCGATGCGTGCCGAACATGGACATGGCGAATGAGGTAAAGCCCCCAAATAACCGGCAGAAAACTGATCGCATTGAGAATGAAAACCCCCGATATGCCAAACCGGGTGTGAGCCATCAGCGCACCGGCGATCAATGGCCCCACGCAACGAGCCGCGTTGAATACGGTCGAATTCAGGGCGATCGCGTTCGGCACATCCTCCTGCCCCGCCATATCCTTTACAAAGGCCTGGCGGACGGGCATATCCAGCGAATTGATCACCCCGGTGATCACCGCCAAAACCGCGATATGCCAGATCCGCAAAACCGATGCGAGGGACAGGAGCCCTAACGCCAGAGCGGGAAATATCAACAACGTCTGCGTCAAAATCAGCATGCGCCGACGGTCGTATTTATCGGCAAACGTCCCGGCGAAAAGGGTCAGGAATGTCATCGGCAAAGCCCCCAACACGCCGATCATTCCATTGTGAAGTGAGGAATTTTCCTGGTGATATTGAGATTGCACCAGGATCGCGATCAGCCACCCTTGCGCCGCCCACTGCATCCACGTTCCGGTCAGCGAAATCATCTGCCCAAACCAGAAAAGCCGGAAATTACGATGCCGCAAAGCGCGAAAAGTCGCCGGCCATCGCCCGGTGAATCCCATAAATTGAAATTCGGGCGCCGGCACGCCCACGACCACTGATTCGGCTTCACGTGCGGCCGAGGGTCCCTTTTTTTGATTCGCTGGCATAGGATCGGTCAAACATACGTTTGCCGATAATCCGAGTCAACTCACATCTGTTGCCGGCGATTGCTTGCTTCTTCCTGTGGAACACCCGGCCGCGCTTATGTTCTCCCCCCGTGCCAAACGCTCAAACACCCGCTCCAATCGAACCATATCTACATCATGTATTTCATCCCGCGCTCCCAACCCTCGCGGCAACGTCAAGGTCAATTGCCCCCCCAGATGTTCACGAAAGGACTCCAGCCCTTCCACGATCTGCCGGCGTCCATCCGGCTGCCGTCGATCCAAAGCATCATCCCAGATCGGAAGGCCGGCCGATCGCAACCCGTCGAGCACCGCGCCGGCTTCCGCCCCGGTCAACCAGCCGATGGATTCAGCCAAGAGACAATCCACGGCCATCCCCACCGACACCGCCTGTCCATGCCGAACCCGGTAACCCGAAAGAATCTCCAATTGATGCGCCAGCCAATGGCCAAAATCCAAAGGCCGCGCACTCCCCATTTCGAAAGGATCCCCCCCCTCCCGGATATGGGCCAAATGAAGTTCGGCACAGCGTTTCACCAAAAATTCCATCGCGGCCCGATCCCGACGCATCAAGGCGGGCACCGACCGGCAAAGGCTTTCAAAAAAAACACGATCCTTGATAATCGCCACTTTGAAGGCCTCGGCAATGCCCCCGCGCCAATCCACTTCATCCAGTAAATCCAAAAAATCATAATCATTGATCACGGCATACGGCGGGGCAAAAGTGCCAATCAGGTTCTTGGTCGACCAGGCATCGATCCCGTTCTTGACTCCCACCCCGGCATCATTCTGCGCCAGCACCGTCGTCGGAACCCGTACCAACCGCAAACCCCGATGAATCAGAGCGGTCGCCAACCCCACCAGATCCAACAAGGCCCCGCCTCCGACCGCCACTACATAACTCTGCCGGTCCAACCGCAAAGGCACGATCATTTCCACGCACCGCTTCAAGCCTTCCCACCCGGTTTTGGCCGCCTCGCCCCCCTCCCAAACCACCGGAGGAGCAACCCCTTCACACCGGTGCGACCAGGTGGCCAACCAAGCGTTGATCCGTTGGATCAAGTCGGGACTCGAGTTCAAAAGGCCCCGGTCAACAAACACCATCAGCCGTGGCCGTCGGTCCGGTACGGTCCCTGCAAGGACGTCTGCCAACAGCGGATTGGCGGCATCGAAAAGACCCCGGCCAAAATAGACCGGATAGGCAAAAGGCACTGTAATCGTCTGCCGGATTACCTGCCAATTCCCATCGCCCTGAGCCTGATGTTTATCCCCGTTCATCCAACCCCCTCCATCCATTCCCGGACGGCGGAAACCAGTCCATTCCAATTTTCCGGCACCGTCGCGGGTGTCCACGTCGCCGCCCACGCCACCTCGCGACCGGGTCCATCGACTCCATGCGTACCCTGGATCCGACTCGTGTCCCGACTGACCGACAGGGGCGGCCAACCGAAGAACAATTCGCACGGATCATATCCAGGCTTGTTATGGATATCGACATGCCGATCGAACTCCGGTGCCCGCGCCGGATCCGTCCACCAGGGATAGGCAAACCACCAGCCGGGCCGGGCGGTTAACAACAAATCCCCGGCACGGGAATGACCCCAACCCCGCGCCTCCAATTCCTGCGGGCCTAGAATCGATCCGATTCCCGGATCCTCCGCCAGGATCGTCCGTACCGCGTCGGCATCGCGCGGATCCTGCAGGTAAACCCACGCCACCTCATGATCGACCAGGGTAAAAGCGCGACTGCGAAAATAGTCGGGATAGTCCATTCGTCCAACCCGCCGCGTCGCCATCCACTCGCTCTCGGCCAGTCGTCGATTGGGAAGGATGACGCCCGCTCCGCACCGGGTGATCGCGTAATCCCCGGCGATCAGAACCTCATAGCCCATTACGGCCGCCGTTTTCAAGAGCAGACGCAAATCCCCCCGTAATTGTTCAAGCGCCCGCCGGGCCCGGCGATCCTCCGGCCCATACCGTTGCAGATCGTAATCGAGCGCCGGCAGATAGGTGAGCAACAAGTCGGGCGCATAGCGCGACCGAGTCATGATTTCAGCCGTGGCCTCGGCAATCCAATGCGATACCCGGGGCGAAGCCAGCGGCCCCCAGTAGTGAAACAGGTTGAATGAACGCCCCAGCGCCTCACGCAAATCGGCCTCTAATTCACGGGGCCAGGCATAACAGGATTGAATCATCCCCCCGCCATGGCGATGAATGGGCGCGGGGGATAGAATCAGATCGGCGGATTCCCCCAGGCTTTGTTGCCAGCAAATCAGGCCGACCCGCCGGCCCTGGCGCGAAACGCCGACCAAATCCGTGGTCCTTCCACCCAAGCCGCAGACTGGTCCCAATAGTGCGCGCGCTGTTCCGGTCGAAGATAAAAACCGTTGGCTGGCATCCCCTGCCGAACCGGATCAGCGCCCGTCCGGAAGGCGGCCTGGGCGGTACAGGTCAGGGCTGGAAAAACCGGGGCACAGGACTGAAACTCCAGATTCTCGAGGCGTTCGGCCTGCCAATGCCTTAAGAATTCATAGCCCAGCCCGGCGGCTTGAATAACCAGTAGTTTTTGTTTCATGTGACTCCGCCTCTTTCAACTTCCCTTGAAACGACGCGCGACCCATCCATAGATGGGAAATGCCGCGACCAAAATCATCGAGGGCACCCGGCTGGGATAACCCGATACCACACACAGAGTCGCCTGCCACAACAAAAAACCTGAAATCCATTGACCGATGGCCTGCCGGGTCTGTTCGGGCCGCGCCTTTCGTCCGGGTAACACCACGCCCACCGCCAGCATCCAGATCGCCGTCAATCCCGCCATCATCCAACCGAACAGGGGATCGCCCCATCCCTCAAGCGGGAATGGCCACGCCAATCTCAAGAGAACCAACGCGGTCACACAACCGGGAACCAACCGCCGAAGGCCGGGATGGGCCAACCGCGTTTCATCCCGCGCAATCCGGGTAATGATCGCCACCAGCAAGACATAACCGACCACCGCCACCGCCAGATCGGAATAAACAAACAGCTCCTTGGGTCCCGCCAAAGATCCACCCAGCAGAAGGCTGGCGCCACGGCACGCGCCCATATTCAGCGGCCCCCATATCGCACTCCGTTTCACTCCACCATTGTAAAGCCAGATCAAAACCGCCAAAACAGCGGCCACTCCCCCGCTAAAAAGACTGACCCACCCGGCACAACCCACCCCTGCAAAAGTCAACCCCCAGGCCACCGCCCATACCGCCCGCGGGGGGATCAGCCCCATCGGCAGAGGGCGCTCCGGTCTTTCCACCGCGTCTAACGTCCGGTCACAATAATCGTTGCCCAGCATTCCTGCAAGGTAGAGCATCAGGGCCGAGCCCATCAACGGTGCCACCGCCAGCCAGTGGGTAAAGGCCAGCGTGCCGGTCACCAGCAGATACCCGGCTAACGGGTCACCGGGAACGGTCAGCAGATTGGGCAACCGGGCCAGCGTCAACCAACCGGCCACAATATTTTTAACGGACTTCAACATTCACCTCGGACGATAAATCCTTCTCGCCCACCCCCCCTTGGAATTCCAGGCATAGGAAGGCAGGTAGCGATAATACACTTCCAGCATCAGTGTGGAAAGCGTTGTCGTATAGACATGACTGCCGCTGTCGTGGTCTCCACCCTCCCAATGCCCATCCGCTTTTTGGGAGGTCATCAGATCCCGGGCGAAATGGTGGTTCCACTCGCTCCAGTCATGCCCGCCGGCATGGAATTTCGCCTGAGTGGCATAGTACCAACTATAAACCGGTTTTTTTTGATCGGCTGCATCCCAGGGCGGATAAGATAATTCAAGTCGCTTCAGGCTCTGCCGAATCAAGCCGCCCTGTTCCTGGTGCGCCAGCAGGGACAGACACAGCGAACCCACCGCCGTCATCGACCAGGTCCCCCCCGCCCCCGCCGATTGCCCCGGAATTGAGGCATAAACAAAGCCTGATCCATCCAAAGCCCAAGCCTGGCGTTTTAAAAAATCAACCCCGCGGTTGATGGAAGCCGCCAACCGGGTATCCGTATTCCCGGCCAAAACCGCCGATTTCATCGCTTGCAATTGCCAGCCGGTCACCGATGTGTCGGACCGGCCCCCCTTTCCGTAACCATAATCGTACCCTCCCGAATCCTGCTGTCCGCGCAGGATCACACCCAACCCCCGATCCGTCGCTTCTCCCAGGATCATGATCCGGGTCATGGCGGATGCCTCCCCGATGGCCGTCACCGCTATGGCATGGGCATACTCATTCGCCGAAAACGAACCATCCGGGCGTTGGATACCCAATAAATAACGGATGGCCCTTTCCACGGTTCCTCCAAATTCGCCGGAACTGGGCGTTTCCCCATGTGCCAGGAAAGTCAGTAACGCCAATCCCGTCATGGCCGCGCGGTCGGTCCCATCCCAGGCGCCATCCGGCCGCTGTTGCTCCTTCAACCAATACAAAGCCTTGAGGACGGCTTTCTCCAATCCCGGAGGGGCATCGTATTTCCGTAAGGCGTCTTGCCGACCCGGCCCGGTCCGGCCCGGCGCCACATGGGCTAAAATTCGCGTGCTGGGATTCAGGCGGGGAGACATTCCGATCGCCGGCGAAACCGAATCATCCTTATCTGGCACAGGAGTTGAAAGCGACTCCGTATCGGCCAAGGCCCCGGCAGTTGAGGGATCGGTCAACTTGGAATCCACGGTCGGCTCCAGGGTCGGTCTCTCGATGGGAATATTGGGAAGGTTCTCCGTGAGCGCCTCGGCACCCGGAACCACTTCGGGCGTATCGCGTAAAATCACCGTAATGCCTTCGTCCGGCGGACGATTCCGCTCCTCCACTACAAAATTGATCAGCAGAAAAATCAACAGCAAACTCAATCCCACCGCCAACGGCCCCGGCCCGCACAACCGCCACAGCATGAACCGCGCAAATTTATACTCACCCGAATCCCGCGGCGCCCGCAACCCGTGCCAGACCGCCCGGATCGTCTCTCTAAAGGTCGGCTCGGTGATCACGGGAGGCCGGACGCGCGACGCCGGAAGAGATTCCTTTTCGATTACATCGAGGATGATTTCCGCCGTCTTGCGCGCTTCCGCGCGGTCGCAGGGGCGCATCTGAGCCGTCAAACGCAGATGTTGGCGAACCTGCTCCGCGAAGTCGTGCTGGCGATCGCGATGGGCCAATAAGAACTCGACCAACTCCCGCCGTTCCACAGGCGTCAGTGTTCCATCGAGATATTTTTCAGTCAACAGGGCGAATTCCGGTTCATTCATTTCGCCACCTCCCCCATCATGCACTTTCGCAGAATTTCGCGAATTCGATACAAATTCACCGCCGTCCAGCTTTCCGGCTTTTCAAGAACTTGTGCCAGGGTCCGAATGCTCATATTTTCGAAATACCGCTTTTCGATCATCGCCCGTGAATCCGCCGGCAATTTCCCGATGCAGACCTTCAACCGCTCGACCCACTCTTCCGCCCGATCTTGAGCGCCCCCGAAAGTCTCCAGAGCCGAATCCAAGACCAGCCGGTCCAAAAAATCATCCTTCGCGTTCAAGTATCGGGAGCGTGAGGACAGCTCTTTGAAGTTCAGGTTCCGGGCAATTCCTTTCACCCAGCAGAGAAAGGTACCCCGGAGTTCATATTTATGGATTTTTTCATAGCAGACGACCAGGGTGGCCTGCAAAACCTCCTCGACCATATCGGCGGAATAGGCGTGAGCGGAGATGAAAATCCGCAATTCCTTGCGGATCGCGTAAACCAATTCGGTGAAGGCATCCGAATCGCCGGCCTGCACCTGGGCTACGAGTTCATCGAGTTCCTCATCCGTCACGGGTCATTCCCCCTCTCGTTTCCTATTCCAACAGAAGCCTGAATTATTACGCTATTCGAGAAAATAATCCAGTGCTGTCGTCACAACCGGCTGATCGATTCGAAGCGATCGGAGGAAATCGGCTGGCTTCGGGATCGGGGATAAGCCTTCCCGCAGGAACCCGCTCCAGGATAATTAACCCCTAACAAGGTTGGACCGGGCAGCCGACTCATAGCCACTCGTCGACCTCGTCAGCCCTCAAGTCACCGGCCGGGCATACACGCCCCAAGCCTTCCCGTCATTGCTGGTCAGGGCCATCAAAACCTCGTTGGTTCCAGACCGCCAGACCACCGGGATCCGATGGGCATCCGGTTTGGCCGGCGGATTCCCGGTGAGATCACAGGCCACAACCTGTCCGTTCATCCAGATTTTCAAGGGGCCATCGGCACCCAGCAATACCTGGCCCGGTCCCGCTTGCGCCACATCACAGGTCATCCGGATATAAATCAAGCCGCGCACCTGCCCTTCAAACCGCTTGCGGACATCGCAAAACGCGTTCGGGCCCGACAAAGTTACCGGCGTAAAATTTTCTAACGACGGCGGATATTCAGCCTCCGGCAGCGAAACCGGTTCCGGTTTTACCACCCCGGATTCATAACGAATGTTTTCCACGAGTACCTGCGCGGGCATCCAGTCGCGCGGGGGACAGGTCCCAGCGGTCAATTCCGTCGTGCCGGCCAACAACCCTTCCGCCGTCGCCCGTAATAGAATGGATCCCGCTTCGCGCCGGGTTTGCACTAGAACCTGGCCCAATCCGTTAAACGCACTCCGCACGGTCCCGATATCCGCTTCATGGCAGGAGGGATCCCCATTGCCAACTCCGATAATCCGTCCGGGGCCTTCCACTTCAAACCGGATCTGGTCACGCGCCGTCGGCACCCTTCTCCCGGCCGCGTCGATCACCTCCACCCGCACCACGGCCACATCCTCGCCGTCGGCCTGCAGAAGGGTTCGATCCGCGATCAACCGCAGGGCCGCCGCGGGTCCGGTGGTTTCCACCTGGACACGCCGGTATTCCTGGCCGGCCCGATATCCGATGGCCGTCAAGACGCCCGGCGCATACGGCACGGTCCATACCAGATGCCCCTCCCGTTCCATCGTCTGGCAGCCGAGGGATTGTCCGTTGAGGAACAATTCCACGGCATCCCCATTGGCATAGGCCCAAACCTCGATCGACTGGCCTTCCCGTCCGGTCCAATTCCAATGCGGAAAAACATGCAGGACCTCCCGGTCGCTCCACCAGGCCTGATAATAATAAAAACAATCCTTGGGAAAGCCGCAGGTGTCCAGAATCCCGAAATGGGAACTGATGCAGGGCCAGGCATAATAAGGCGTCGGCTCACCCCGATAATCAAATCCCGTCCAGATAAACGTGCCGGCCACAAAGGGCCGCGCCAAACAATGCCGCCAATTGGCTTCGTGCGTCTCACCCCAAGTGGCGGGGTTCCGATCATAGGCCGTCACATAGCCCCGAAGGGGATCCGCCTGGTAAATTCCCCGCGTCCCCAAAGCACTGGCGGCTTCGCTGAAAACCACCGGCTGATCGGGGTGGTTTTTATGGAACGCATCGATATCTCCGCTCCGGATGTAATTACACCCCAGGACATCGATGACATTGGACGCGCCTTCCCCCCAGGCTCCATTCATCGCCAGGGTGACTAATCGAGTCGGGTCCAGCGTCCGCGCCAGGCGCTTCATCTCCTCCGCGATCCGCGCCCCCATCGGTTTGCCTTGGAGAAACAATTCCTCATTGCCGATAGACCAGATCATCACGCTGGGATGATTGCGGTCCCGCCGGATCAAATCGCGGAGTTGCCCCAGGAATTCAGGCGCACTTCCCAAAATGCGGGTCTCATCCATGACCAACAGGCCGAGGCGGTCGCAGGCCTCCAGCAATTCGGGAGTCGGCGGGTGATGCGCCGTCCGGTAGGCATTGCATCCCATCTCTTTCAACCGTTCGATTCGAAAATATTGCAGGCGATCCGGCAGGGCGCTTCCCACCCCGGCATGATCCTGATGACAACAGACCCCCTTGAGTTTGACGGGACGACCGTTCAACAGGAAACCCTGTTCAGGATCGAACCGGACGGTCCGGATCCCGAAGGAAGTGCGCCCTTCATCGAGGCAAGCGGTCCCATCCAACACCTGGCAGTGGACCGTATAGAGTTGCGGAGATTCCAGGCTCCACCACTGGGGATCCGGCAAAATTAATTTGGATAGGCTGGCCGACACGGTTCCGGCGGGAACCGTCAGGAGAGCGATATGGCCCGCCACCCGCTGACCGGCCGGATTGTGAATATCAATGGCGATCCGGAGGGATCGTTCGTGCGCCGTTTCATTCGCCACTTCCACCTCAACCCGGGCCTCCGCCCGCAACGTCTCCGGATCGGCCTCACAACTCACAAAAACTCCATCCGTTGCAATATGAACCGGATCCCGTTTGATCAACCAGACATGCCGATAAATACCCCCACCCTCATAAAACCAGCCTTCATATTCCTGGGCATCGACCCGGACCGTCAATGTATTCATCCCGCCATAGTTGAGCAACGCACTCACGTCATACTGGAACCCCATATACCCGCTCAATCGGTTGCCGACATAATTCTGGTTGAGCCAGACCGTCGAATTACGAAAAACCCCATCGAAGGCCAGGACCATCCGGCGTCCTTCGTCGCCGGCGGGAATAAAAAATGGTTTGCGATACCAACCCACCCCACCTTTTTTGAACCCATGCATCATGTGATAGGTCAACGCATTGATTTCGGGACCCACCGGATTCCGGGTGACCGTCGGCAATTCCCGGGTGGGTTCATTCTCCACCACGAAATCATGGGGCAAATCCACTTTTTGCCAGGTTGAATCATCAAAATCCGCCGCGATGGGCCCGGCATCGAATCGGCCCCCTTTGGCCCACTGCTGACCATCGGAGGACACCGGAAAATCCCCCCTCATAAACCGCCACTGGGGATCCATCAGTATTTTTTCGGATGATATCATAAAATGTTCTCACCTTTATCCAGACTCCCTCGCCGAGCCTTCGGCTGAGGGCATTCCAATCGGACAGACCGGCAGACCCTAGCATGCCGATTTTGACCGGTCAATGTCTTCATGCCTGAGCTTTCTCCTGCTTCTTGAACCTCCATCATATAGGGTTCAATTCACCTTTGACATCACCCCGAAAAATCCAGCTTGTCTCGGACCCCCTCGCCCGCTAACCTAACCCGCATGTCCATCCCTGTGGTCCTAGCACCCTGTACTGATTATCGCGCGGTTGAACCCGCGCTCGCCGCCGTCCTGGCGCCCCTGGAGCAATATCTCCCGCTCGGACAGCCCGGACTGCGCGTTCTGCTCAAACCCAATCTCATCACCGATGGACATCCCGACGAAGCCAAAACCACCCATCCCGAAGTGATCCGGGCGCTCATCCGTTACCTGCGACAGCGGGGCGCTGAAGTCCGGGTCGGCGATAGCCCCGCCAATGTCTGCGATCTCGACCGGGTATTGAAAACAACGGGAATCGCCGCCGTCTGCGCCGAAGAACAGGTTGAACTGGTCAATTTCGAAAAGGCCGGATCTGAACCCTTCACGGTCCGGGGCTTTTCCTTCAACATCGCGCGCCCGGTGCTCGAAGCAGACATGATCATTTCGGTTCCCAAGATTAAAACCCATGTCCTCACCCTCCTGACCGGAGCGGTAAAAAACATGTATGGCTGCGTACCGGGTCTCCAAAAAACGGCCCTCCACAAATCCCATCCGCATCCAACCGATTTCCATGCCCTTCTGGGCGCGATCTATAGCTGCGTTCCCCCGACCCTGTCCGTTGCGGATGGCGTCATCGGCATGGACGGCGATGGACCCACCGCCGGACGGCCCCGCCCCCTGGGTTTTCTCGCCGCCTCCTGCGATGCCGCCGCACTTGATGCCACCCTCGCCCGCCGGCTCGGGCTCGATCTCTCCGCTATCGGCTATTTGCGTGAAATCCAGATGCATCATCTCGGCGAGACACGCGCCGAACAGATCGAGGTCATTCTCACCGGCCCGATCCCCGACCTGTCGCCCGCCTTCCAGGCGCCCCAGACGTTGCCCCTCGGGCGACTCCCGCGCTGGATTACCGGGCTCGTCACCCCTTGGATATGGAATCGTCCGGCCTTCTCGGATCACTGCAAGTTTTGTGGCCTCTGTGTCCGGGCCTGTCCCAACAGCGCCCTCACCCAGGTTCCCCGGCGGGTTCCCCGACTAGACCCCCAGCGGTGCATCGCCTGCTGTTGCTGTCATGAAGTCTGCCCGGAACGGGCCATCACCATGCAAATCAGCCCCTTCCTCCGCTTGGTGATGGGGATCAAAAGGTTGACCCACAAATGAAATACCGGCTCAAGCATCTGGTCGAATACGGGGCCCTGCGATTCTGGGCCGGACTCCTGCGCCGCCTGCCCTACCGTTGCAGCCTGGCCTTCGCCTGGCTTCTCGCCGGCATCGCATTCCATCTCCTCCGTTTCCGTCGCCGGGAAACCTTGCGCCGAATCCGCGAAGTTTTCGGCGACCGCTATTCTGAACGCGAAATCCGCCGCATCGCCTGGTTGTCACTCCGTAATATCTTCTTCACGGCCGTCGATGTCGTGCGGGTCGACCGCTTGCGGCCGGATCAAATCCAAACCTATTCCGACACGATGGAGGTCCTGAAATCCGCGATTGCGGGAGGTTCCGGCGCCATCATCGCCTGCCCTCACATGGGTTCGTGGGAACTGGCTGCCGCCATTGTCGGGCATAGCGGAATGAAAATGTTTTCCGTCGCCGGCAAACAGCACAACCCCCTGTTCGACCAATTTCTCAATCAACTGCGCGAACGGGGCGGCAATGAGATCCTGATGCGAGGAGACCACATCCTCCGCGCCATCATCAAGCGCCTCAAGTCCGGCCAGATCCTGGCCGTCCTGCCCGACATCCGCATGCCCACCCCGGGCCTGACCATCCGCTTCCTCGGCACCACCGCCAACATCGGCCCCGGCATTGCGCTCTTCTCCCGCATGGCCGGAGCGCCCATCGTCCCCATCATCAATACCCGCTCCGGCTGGACCCGGATCCAAAGCCGCGCCTATCCCCCCATCCGGCCCGACCCGACCCTGGACAAAGATGCCGACGCGCTCCGGATGACCCAGGCCATTTTCGTCATCATTGAAGCCGCCATTCGGGAAGATCCCGGCCAGTGGTTTTGGTATAACAAGCGCTGGATCCTCGACCCCCTCGATCTGCCGCATAAAAATACTTGACGCGACCTGCCCTGCGGCCAATAATAAATTGGAAACAGACCGGGATAGCCGGCAGGAGGTTCTCATATGATTCCCAATGCGTCCGTTTCCGCTTTAATGGATCAGTTTCCGTTTGAAGGGTTGACCTTTGACGATGTCTCCCTCATCACCCAATACGCCGATTTCCTGCCGGACCAGACCGACCTCAAAAGCCGTCTGACCGCCCGAATCAGCCTTAACATTCCCTTTGTCAGCGCCGCCATGGACACCGTCACGGAAGCCCCGATGGCCATTGCCATGGCTCTCGCCGGCGGCATCGGTATCATCCACAAAAACCTGTCAGCCAAACAACAGTCCCGCCAGGTCAGCAAAGTTAAGCACTATCTCAACGGCTTGATTCTCGACCCCATCCTTTTCCACTCCAATGATACGCTCGAAACCGTCCATAAGACGAAGCAGGAAAAGGGTTTCGTGTTCAGCGGATTCCCCATCCTGGATGATTCTGAAAAACTGGTCGGCATCCTGACTGCCGCCGATATCAAGTTCGCCCCCCGCCGCTCGTGTAAAGTCTCCGAAGTCATGACCGCCAAGGTGATTTCCGCCCCGGCCGAAACCACGTTGCAGGAGGCCTACGAACTGATGCGCACCCACCGCATCGGCAAACTGCCGCTCGTCAACAAGGAGAACAAGCTCGTCGGTCTTTACAGCTTCACCGACGTGGGAATGCTGATCGAAAATGTCGAGCCCCTCTATAATCGCGACGCCAAATACCGCCTTCGCGCCGGTGCCGCCATCGGGCCCGGTGACCATGCCCGGGTCGAAATTCTCGCGGCTGAAAATGTCGACGTGGTGGTCATTGATACGGCCCACGGTCACACCAAGAATGTCATTGAAATGATCCGGTGGTGCAAAAAACATTATCCCGATATCGATGTCGTCGCCGGCAATATCGCCACCGGTGAAGCCGCTGTGGCCCTGCGAGATGCGGGCGCGGATGCCGTCAAGGTCGGCATCGGGCCCGGCTCCATCTGTACCACGCGTGTTGTCGCGGGCGTCGGTATTCCCCAGATCACCGCCATCTACTACTGCGCACGGGCCCTCCAGGGATCCATCCCCATCATCGCCGACGGCGGCATCCGCCACTCCGGTGATGTCCCCAAAGCCCTCGTCGCCGGCGCCGAAACCGTCATGGCCGGCTCGATCCTCGCCGGAACCGAGGAAAGTCCTGGCGAAAAAATCATCCATCAGGGCCGTCAATATGTGGCCTATCGCGGCATGGGCAGTCTCGCCGCCCTGCGCGAAGGTGCGGCCAGCCGCGAGCGCTACGGACAAGGTAATGTCCACGAGGAAGAACTGGTCCCGCAGGGAATCGAAGGGATCGTCCCTTACGCGGGCACGGTCAAGAAAGTCTTGGTCCAATATTGCGGCGGATTGCGAGCCGCCATGGGCTACTGTGGTTGCCGGACCATGCCGGAAATGCATGACCGGGGCCAGTTGATCCGGGTTTCTTCGGCGGGCGTCACGGAAGCCCATCCCCATGACATCAAGATCATGAAAGAAGCACCCAACTACCGCTCCTAATCTTTGAGGAGCCGCAACTAACCCATCTTTTGATTGCCTTCCTCGCACCGCGCGGTGTAGAGTGAACGCCAATTCAACCTTTCAAGTGGGATCCGAATGTTAAACGCCATTAAAATCCGTTTTGGAATCGTCGGCACCGGTCTCTTGATCGGTTGGACGGGTCTCCTTTCGGCCCCGGCTCAATCCGCCCAAACACTGACCGTCCCCATCGATCAATTAATTTCCCCTACCGCGACTAATCCTGCCCCGCTGGTCGATTTCCGGGTGCTCAAAACCTTGTTACCCGAAACCCTTCCCGGCTTTCGGCGTATTCAAATCTCGGGTGAAAAATCCGGGATCATGGGTATTTCCATTGCGTTCGCCGAGGCACTTTACCGGAACGAAACCACGGGCAATCTATCCCTCAAGATCACCGATATGGGAGGAATGCGCAGTATCATGCTAATGGCCCAGGCTGGATGGGCAACCACGGAAAGCGACCGTGAGACGGAAACCGGATACGAACGGACCACCGCTTTCGGAGGATTTAAGGGCTTCGAGGAATATGATCACGCCCAGCACCACGGTGAAATCCGAATTCTGCTGGGCACCCGGTTCCTCGTCGAAATTTCGGGGACGGATGTTGAACCGGAAACGCTCCGTTCCTCAGCCGAAACGATCGACTATATCCGCCTGGCCGGACTCGTTCCCAACCTTTCGCCTCCGGCTAGTTCCATGGTATCCAGTCCCACTTCCAACTCTGCCTCCGCTGTTCCATCGGCGGCGTCCCCACCCGTTCAGGTGGAACAGACGGCGCCCACCAATCCCCCCAAGCCTTCCACTGAAAACGACACGCCGACTAGGGGTAATCCTTAATAACGGCGAGTGGCGGTCGGGCCGGGAGAATTCATTGTTTCCAAGGAGGCGCTCTTCATGAATGTCTTATTCCCCTTGGGTATTGGTGTGGTCTTGCTCTTTCTCGCCACCCGAACCTATGCGCATTATATCGGCCGTCACCTCGGCCTGAATGATGCAACCCCCACCCCGGCCAACCGACTCCAGGATGGCCGGGATTACGTGCCCACCCGGACGCATGTCGTCTTCGCCCATCATTTCAGCGTGATCGCCGGGGCCGGACCGATCGTCGGTCCCACCCTCGCCCTGGTTTACGGATGGGGTCCCGCCTGGCTCTGGATCGTCCTCGGCTGCATCCTCTTCGGCGCCGTGCATGATATGACCGCCATGTTCGTTTCCCTCCGCGAGGATGGCCGGTCCATCGCCGAATTGAGCCGACGGAGTTTGGGTTCCGGCGGCTACCTGCTCTTCCTCGCTTTCCTGATAATGATCCTCACCCTGATCAACGCCATTTTCCTCAACCTTTCCTGCAAAGCCCTCACCGCCGCCTATCCCGCCGCGCTCCTCAAGCTTGAACCCTCCGACCACGTCCTCAATACCTTTGTCAATCCCCAGGGGGTCCTGATGGGCCGGATCGGCGGTATTGCCACCACCTCGGTTTTGATCATTACCCTGGCCGCCCCCCTCATCGGCTGGATGCTCTATCGTAAGCGCTACCCGATGTTTCCGATGTATCTCCTCGCCGGAACCGTGTGTATTGTGAGCGTCCTCGCCGGTTTTGTCCTCCCTATCCAATTCACTGAATCCACCTGGCGCTGGGTGATGGCCGGTTATATTTTTATCGCCTGCTGGCTTCCGGTCTGGTTAATCCTGCAACCCCGTGATTTCATCAACGCCCAGATTCTCTATGCCGGAGTTTTCGCCATGTTCGCCGGCTTGATTTATGCCGGATTTTCCGGTCAGGGACTGCACGCGGCCATGATCTCGGCCGCCGAAGGCGAACGGTTGGCGGGCGGGCCGATCTGGCCTTTCCTGCTCATCACCATTGCCTGTGGCGCCATCAGTGGCTTCCACAGCCTCGCCGCCACGGGCACCACGGTTAAGCAGATCGTGTCGGAATCGGAGGTCCGCCGCGTCGGCTACAACGCCATGATTCTCGAAGGGGTCATGGCCCTCATGGCCCTCCTCCTTCTGGGCGTGGCACTCCCCTCCACCGAATACCAGTCCATCGTCTTCCCCCCCACCCGCGACGGCAACCCCATCCTCGCTTTCGCGATCGCCATGGGCTATCTCTTGAATCACATGACGGGCCTGAAGATCGCCATCGGCTCGGTCCTCGGCATTCTCGTCCTGGAAGGATTTGTCGTCACCACGCTCGACACCGCCGTCCGGCTCTGTCGCTACATGCTGGAGGAATTCTGGCTGTTTGTTTTTCGCGGCCAACCCGTGGCCATCCTGCGCAATCCCTTCTTCAACACCGCCCTCGCCGTGGGACTCATGCTCTTTTTCGCCTTCAACTCGACCATCATGTCAGCCTGGAAAATCTTTGGCGCCGGCAATCAGTTGATTGCCGCCCTGGCCATGACCGTCGTCACGGTCTGGCTGTTGCAACGCGGCAAATCCTTCTGGTTCACTCTGGCCCCGGCCATCGTCATGACCATCACCACGTTTACCACCCTGATCCTCTCGCTCCAAAACTATCGGGCTCCCGCCAACAGCGGACACTGGATCTTACCCGGACAACTCCCCATGGCCAGCGCGACCCTGATCCTCCTCGTCCTCTCCACCGGCATTCTTCTGGTCGCTCTCCGAAAAATCATCGCCTTGCGGAAAGCCGCTCCTATTCTCCGATAACTGGAAATGCCGGGTGACGGCGACCTTCGGCGATGCGTTGCTCAACGCCTCACTCCGCGGTATGCGCATGTGCATGACTCAAGCTATGCGGCCTTTCCAAGCCGTGGGCATGCAATAATTCCCGGTCTCCGAGTATCGTCCGTGCCGGCCCGTCGGCGACAATCCGACCCTCATCCATAATCAAAACTCGAGAGCATATCTCCACCACCAATTCCAAGTCATGCGTCGCGATGATTCGGGTGTGTTCAAATCCCCGTAATAGTTCAATCAAGCGCCGGCGGCCCCGGCTATCCAAGCTCGAGGTCGGCTCATCCATCACAAGGATATCCGGCATCATCGCCAAGACCGTTGCAATCGCCACGGCACGCTTTTCCCCGGCAGATAGTTTGTAAGGTGG
Organism: uncultured bacterium; assembly: GCA_903824675.1. Classification (GTDB taxonomy): domain Bacteria; phylum Verrucomicrobiota; class Kiritimatiellia; order CAIKKV01; family CAIJXV01; genus CAIJXV01. The sequence continues at coordinate 42,501 of CAIJXV010000101.1, read as the reverse complement.
ACGTTCCCGCACCGATGTCATCCCCACCCGCTCCAGGGCCGCGCCAACCCGTTGCGCCACTTCATCAAGCGGCAACCCCAGATTCAGCGGACCGAAAGCCACATCTTCAGCCACGGTCGGCATGAACAACTGGTCGTCCGGATCCTGAAAAACCACCCCCACCGCCCGGCGGGCCGCCGCCACGGTTTGAGCCGTTAAAGGAGTATCCCCGATCCGGATTTCTCCACATCGCGGGGTCAGAAACCCATTCAAATGCATCAACAAAGTCGATTTCCCCGCCCCATTACAGCCGATCAAACCCACCGCCTCGCCGTGCGTGATGCGAAATGAAAGTCCGCGTAAAACATCCGCGCCCTGGGGATAGGCAAACCACACATCCCGCGCTTCAATTAAATGGTGGCTCATCGCCCTCCTCCGATCAGTAGCCGGCCCATTTGCCCGGCCAGATTCCAATACCGTGCCACTCCAAAAAACAGGACCCACCCGACTAAAAACAACAGGTCGACCCGACGCAAAACCGGTGGGTGCATCATTCGCGTCTCCCCCGTGTAACCGCGCGAAGCCATCGCCTGGTAAACCCGTTGTGCGCGATCCAAAGACCGCAACAACAGGTGTCCCACCAAGGCCCCGTAGGTTCGCAGGGTAATCCGCGAACGCGGTCCCGCCCGCAAAGCCAACCCTCGACCCAGCCGTCCTCCTTCCTCCACCACCACGAATAAATAGCGATAGAGGAGTTGCAGTTGAACGACCAATACCTGGGGAACCCCCATCCGGCCCATCCCATCGCACAAGCGCTGAATCCCCGTGCAGGCCAGCAACGTCAACGCCACGCTGACCGTCAGGCTGAACCGAATCAAGATCGAAAGAAAGGACAACCACCCCCCCGACACAAAAATTCCGCCCACCCGGATCATCGGCGCCGGATCGAGCCAGGGATTGAAGATTCCCACTGCCAACGCAAACGGAGAGGCGATCAGAACCTTCTTGAAAATATAGCTGGGCGGAATTCCAGCCCTCCCCATTAAGACCAAAGGAAAAAGAAAAAACGGCATCAAGGCCGAAATTTCATAGCGGGGAAAGGACATCACGAACCCGATAAAAATAAAAACCGTCAGGATTTTGATCCGGGCATCCATCCGATGGAGCGGGGTCGCCTGCCCACCCATTTCATCCATCCGCCAGATCCCCATTCGGCCAATACCATAGGAATTATTCATGATCGATCCAAATCCCATCGCCGTTCTTACGACTCCATTGTTTTCGACCGCCCCTTCGCTCTCAACAGCCATCCCGCTCCCACCGCCAAAACCAAGGTCAGTAATCCGCCGACCAAGCCCGAAACACTCGTCCCGGCCGAGGGAGCCGGCCAAGAGGACGATTCGCCTTGGGATGGTTCCGACTTCTTAAATCCGTAATCGGGCAAAAAAGCCGTTGTCGCCTGGATGTCGGCCAGTTTTTCAGACATCCCGGCCTGCGATTCCAGCGTGTTCTTTCCTTTTACTTTAGCCATTGCCCATTCCAATCCGTCTGGGTGCGTCGAGGCAAACCAACTCACAACGCCTCCCACGATCAGGGTTGCGGCCAGCAACCCAATAATAACCTTGCGCCCACCACCGGGAGGGGTTGCGGAATCGACCGGCTCACCCAATAAACCGGGCCGGGCTTTGAGAACGAATAAAACCACCGCCCCCGTCGCCACCCCCTCCACAACTCCAATTGCCAGGTGAATCGGCAGCATCATCCACACAAAGGTGCTGAACGGCAAATCGCTGATGCCTGAAAGAGTCGTTTCCAACACCACGCAAAATGCTCCCAATTGCAGACCCACCACCGCCGCCCCAATAGCTCCCATCCAGAACCGCAGTCCACCCTGGGTACTCTTTACGAGAGGTTTGTAAATCAAAGGATAGGCGACAAAAGCTGGGAAGAAGCCCAGATTAAAAATGTTGCAGCCCAACGCCAGCAACCCCCCATCGGCAAAAAACAAGGCTTGCACTGTCAACACGGAAGCGATCACGATAAACGCGGCATACGGTCCCAATAAGGCGGCTAAAATTAAGCCCCCCCCCAAGTGTCCACTTGAACCTGTCCCCGGGATCGAAAAATTGATCATTTGCGCGGCAAAAATGAAGGCCCCCAGGACCCCCATCATCGGAATCATCCGATCGTTCAGCAGGCGACGAACTTGCCGCGAACACCACGCCAACAATCCCCCGCTGATCGCCCACATCACGCCCCCCACCGCTGGCGACATCAAAGCATCTGCCATATGCATTTACATCTCTCCATTGCTATTTTTGCCGGTCAAATCCCAAGCCCAAGTGACGCCAATGGTGGCCGTAAAATCGGGTGTATCCTCGTTCAACCCTGTCCCTATCGCCCCATCCACCGTCAAGGTGTCGGTTACGGCCCAGCGCAACCCCGCATTCGCCGCCCAAAAAGTTTTAGCTCCGTCAAAAGCCTCCCGGTCCGCTGAGAACTCACCCACCCCCTGAATCTGCTTCTGAATCTGTCCGTCCAGGGCAACCCCATAATGAACGACATCATCTCCATCCTCCCCCTGCGGCGATCCAATCCAAGTATACCCGATATTGACATGAATCCCGACTGCGTCGGTCACGGCCTTGGATGCAATCCAGGTTACATCATAATCGGTCTCACCACTGCCTAATCCTTCATCCTCATCGGCCGTTGGGAATTTAACCGATGGCGCCAACGCCTGGCGGGGACACCAGGTTGACTCCCCCAGAAATTGCCATTTGGCTCCAACCCCCAAATCCCCCACTCCTTCTTCCCCGACACATTCTTCTCCACCCAGTTCCTCGCGCATTTCTGTCCTTCGCTCCCGTTGCAAACCAAACCCCACCCCAACCTCAACGGTGGGAATAACACCGTACGACAGCCCAAACGGGAAATCCCAATGTTTGCATTCCGATTCTTGAACATACCCGACACCCGCCTCGACCTCTCCCTGCCCCGGATCTGCGGGATCCGCATCGTCAATCACCAGGGGACGCCCTGCATGCGCAATCCCCACCCCAAACCAGCACCCTAAACCAATTATAAAACCCGCACGTACTCTTCGCATTGCATTTCTCTCATTAGTGTTCGTGTTTGTCCAATTCCTCGCCGGTCGTCGTTACGGTCAACTTCCCGTGTTTAACGCCCTTGGCGGTGATTAACTGATCGGCCATGGCCTTGACCTGCGCGGCAGGTCCCCGAACGGCCATAACTTCCATGCAGTGATGATGATCCAAGTGGACATGGAGAGTGGAAATGATCCAATTCCCGTGTTCATGCTGGATGTCGGTCAGAAGTCCCTGGATGTTGCGTTTGTGATGGTCATAGACCAATGTGACCGTCCCCGCAATATCATGCAAGCCGACTTGAGCATGATGCTCAACCAAGGCGGATCGGACCAGCTCGGCAACCGCCTGAGAGCGATTGGCAAATCCCTTCTCCTGCGCCATCGCATCGAATTGCCGGACCAGATTGGCCGGCATGGACAGACTGAATCGGCTTAATCGATCAACTTTCATAGTGTTACCTCTTTAATTATTTGTAACACTACTGAAAGAGCCTGTCAAACCCTCCCGAAGGCCCCTGATCCTCGCGTGATCTCCGCGGTGCGGAACTCGCCCTCCAAACGTCAAGCTATACAAGATGGATAGCTCCTGGAAGGCAAAACTCTGGCGATACTGTGCATCCGGCCGTAAAGCCAGACCGATGGGCTGGCTTGCGGGAGAGCAGCCACGCGATACGCTCTTAGGCGAGGATTCGGGGGGACCCACAACATGAAACCGCTGATGGTTTTCAAACCCGAGGCGTCGATAATGCCATCATTGAGCGTCAGGGTGATTTCCGGTGCCGGCAGCAACTGACGCAGGGCATCCATATCGAAATAGTCGCGCCATATCCCCAGCGAGGGGTCGGCAAGTCCAGTTGATGGAACAGATATTTGGTTTCGAGCTTGTCATCCAGGCGTTGAAACAGGGCTAGGGAAGGCGCGAGTACAGCCTTGCCGGCTATCCGGTCGCAAGGGCCGGTTGGCCAATAAATCCAAGGCACAATCAAGGACTTGGGCGATTGCCCCAAGTCGGCCAGGCTTCGCAATAAACCCGCACATAAATATGTTCCGGCTTGGTTTTCGAAGATGAAAGATGCCCCTTCAGGGTAATGGACATCATCGTATATTCCATTTATCCCGTTGCCACGTCAACACCCTTCACGGCACACTGTTTGATTAGATGTCGATTTCGAAGGGGCGCAGGCCGGGCGGCTTGTTTTTTTCTGTCAGCTTGTTATTTTCGTGCCTTTGGCGCAGAAATAAGATAAGTTCAACGTATGCCTTTGCAAACAAAACGAACTTTTGTCGGTTTCGGATTCGGCGCCATTCAGGCAGGCTTATTTCTCTATGAGGCCTTCAAAACCGGACGGTTTTCCCGGATGGTCGTGGCCGAAGTCATGCCCGAAGCCGTGGCCGCCCTCAAGCGCAACGGGGGGCGCTATGGCCTGAATGTCGCCGCCCGTGACGGCATCCACCGGGAAACGATCACCGGCATCGAGATTCTCAACCCCAACGATGAACAGGATCGGGCCCGCCTGATCGAGGCGATTGCCGAAGCGGATGAACTCGCAACCGCCCTGCCCAGTGTTAAATTTTACGGCACCGGGGGCGCGGCCTCCGTCGTTGATCTCCTCACCGCAGGCTGGGCGCTTCGAGCCCGTTCATCCGCGCCCCACCCGGCCGTTCTATACACGGCGGAAAACCACAATCACGCCGCTGAAATCCTCGGCGAAGCGCTCGCGCCCGCCCTGGGTGGCAACCCCACCCTTCACCCCTTCCAGGGCATCCAGATCCTCAACACGGTCATTGGAAAAATGAGCGGAACGGTTTCTGATCCCGCTCAGATCCGCGAACAAAACCTCATTCCCATTACGCCCTCCACCGATCGTTGTTTTCTGGTCGAAGCGTTCAACCGGATTCTCATCTCTCACATCCGCATCCCCGGTTTCCAGCGCGGCATCTCCGTCTTCGAGGAAAAAGAAAACCTGCTGCCCTTTGAGGAAGCCAAACTCTATGGTCATAATGCCACCCACGCCCTCCTCGGTTTCCTGGCTCAACGCCGCGGGCTCACCTTTATCTCCCAAGCCGCTGACCAGCCGGAATTAATGTCCATCGCCCGCAAGGCCTTCCTGACCGAATCCGGCGAAGCGCTCTGCCGTAAGTATCCCGGATTGGACCCTCTCTTCTCCCCCCGGGGTTACCAATCCTATGTTGACGACCTTCTCGAACGCATGGTCAATCCGCATCTCCGCGATGCCGTCGATCGCGTCATCCGCGATCCCCAACGCAAGCTGGGCTGGGATGACCGCCTCATCGGCACGTTGCGTCTCGTGCGCCAGTTTGGCGGACAACCCCGCCTGTATGCCCTCGGTGCCGCCGCTGCCCGTCTTCAATTGAACCGTGAAATTCAGCCGACACCCCCGCCGGAATGGGCCGATCTCTGGGGCGCTGACCAGGCGGCCTCTCCGGAGGGACGCGCACTCATCGGGCTCATCGATGCGGCGACCTCCGAACTCTTGGAGAAAGGGCTATGATCCAGGTCCGCGTTTCACATCTCTCGTTGTCCAAAATGGGATTCGTCCTCCTGCTCAAGGGGACCGCCGACCCGCGAACGCTGCCGATTTTCATCGGGGCCGCCGAGGCCCAGTCCATCGCGCTCCAGATGTCCGGTACTGCCGTTCCGCGGCCCATCACCCACGATCTCTTTAAAAACCTGCTCGATTGTCTCGAGTGTCGGCTGAAGCGGGTGGATATTCATTCGCTCCAGGAAAGCACCTTTTTTGCCCGGCTCCTCCTGGAACACGACGGGCTTGAATTCACCTTGGATGCCCGCCCCAGTGACGCCGTCGCGCTCGCCCTCCGCTGTGACTCTCCGATCTATGTCGCACTCAGCGTCATGACTCAGGCCGGCATTCAAATCGATGACAAAACCGGCAAAGTCGTTTCTACCGATCCCGCCGCCCCGCATCATCCTCCCGTCCGCAGTCCCCTCACAGCGCTCCAGGCGCAGTTAACCCAGGCCGTTGCGGAAGAGCACTATGAAGAGGCCGCCCGAATCCGGGATGAAATCCGTCGGTTGGATCATCCCCACTCCGGGAATTAAATGCGCGGATAGCGCATAAAAACCGTGTCCATGGGATCGACATGCCCTGTTCCCCCAGCCCCTGCGATTTGTGCCGGCACCCATCACCGATGGCGCTTGGAAGGGTGCAGGGACGCCCCATGTCGCAATGCCCGGCCTGTCGCCAAATCGTCGTCAATCCGTCCCACTGGCCTACCCGCGTGCAGGAAAAGACTCGTTATGATCTCCACGATAATCGCTGGGATAACCCCGGCTACCGCGAATACCTCGGGAACATCGCCGGACATTTCCGTTCGTTCATCAATCAACCCTGTCGAGTCCTCGATTTTGGTTCAGGCCCAGAGAGCGTTCTGGCCCGCCTGCTTCGCCAGTCCGGTCAGGATGCCGTCGCCTATGATCCGCTGTATAACCTGCCCCTGCCCCCCGCCACCCCGCCCTTCGATGCCATTATCCTCTGCGAGGTTTTCGAACACCTGCGGGATCTCAACTCCGAACTGCTCTTGATCCGCCAGTCTCTGGCCCCCAACGGCCTTCTCTATCTTCGCACTGAATTGCTCACCCCTGGACAGCTCCCCGCGACCTGGTGGTATATGAACGATCCCACCCATCTGCGGTTCCTCTGCCCGGAATCCCTGATCTTCCTCGCCCGCCGTCTGAACTTGGAGGTCCGTCAAACGGATCATCGAAAATGGGCGCTATTGGGCCCTTTGCAGTGTGAAATAAAAAATTGATCTGCCGTCCTTGGAACGCCCGGCAGCGGCATCTCTGTTGCCGTCTATTTATCCGAGCCTCACAATGACTGAACGAAACTCAATCCCTTCGCAATTTCTTCTGCCGGGCTGGTTTGCTCCAGGAGTTTAACGGCAGATAAGCCGGCAATGGCGCGATGGAAGGCCAGGGGCAGGTCTCCCTGACCGGGAACCAAGTGCCGGTCTTTTTTGATCTGGTCCGGCCCCAGGATTGAATCCGACCAGTGCACCCGTTCAATCGCATCGGCATCGACCAGGAAATCCCAGATCGCCTCGACCCGTTTTTCGGGAGTTTCGAGGTCCATCACGGCGGTGGCGGCGTGACTGGTATCCAGCGTCCTTTTCACATTGGCCCGATCCACATCCCGCCAGACCCGGCGCCATTCCGCACTGGAAACACCCCAGCGGCGCTGGGTGGGATTCCAGACATTGCAGGTGTTTTCCAGACATAAAATCCGCCGGTGCGTAGCGGCGTAGGCGGCCAGATCCCGGAGTCCGTCGATCAGGCGATCATAGGCGCCCACCACCTGATCATCCATAATCTCCACCGCTGTCAGATGCATCACCAGCCGCTCCACAGGATAGAGGGTGGCCTTTTGAATCGCCGCCTTCACCGCCTCGATGGATTGGGCCCGGGTCGCATCGTCGAGTGCCGCGATATTCAGTTGCGAATACGGCAGATGGATGCCGCCCACAAAGGGAACATACTGCGGCCAGTTCTCGAGTTTGTCATAGCGCCCCAGATGCGCTTCAACGCCCACCCCATGCCGCTTCAGAAAATCCGTAGGATAGAGGGGACGGACCAGATAGGAATACATAAGCTTAACAACCTTTCAGAAAAATGCATTACCCAGACAGACGGGATGGCGTTAGACAAACAGGGGGTTGCCGAGGAACACCGGCACATAGGTGCCATCCGTATAGCGCCGCTTCTTTTCATAACCATGCCCGCGCAACCGGTAATAACCGGCGGGAGGAACGTCCAACTCCCGGTCAAAATGTTCGTCGATATTCGTTACGGTCATCAGGATTTTTCCGTCACCAATGACTTCGAATTTTTCCACGGGTTCACCGCATTGGAAAGCCACACGCAACCGCTGATCGACCCGGACCAGGGTCAGGCGGCTCACCAGGTTGTCCACAGTGCAAAAGAACGCACCGTCCCGGTAGGCGTTGTAAATCCCCCGGTAGCTCCGTTCCTGGACCCAGAGATGGTCCTGCACGAATTCGCCCGGATAATAGTCCGTGTGTCCATCTTCAAAATGACGATGAAAATCGGAGCCAAACCGCGTCCATATCCGATGCCCCAGGCACAGCAGGCGGTCCCATTCGGCGCCGACCTCCCAGGTTTGCGGAGCCCGGCGTTCGCCGCGGTCATAGCAGGCCAGAATTTTAAAAACAGGGGACGCGGCCAGGGCTTCAAGGTCCTCGAACGGAACTGCGGGGGAATTCGGATGATTAAAGATCATGAGCGCCTGGTCCGGCCAGTGAGTTTCAATATAACGAAGCGCTTCCAAGGCTTTGGCCCGCCCGATGACATCCCGTTTCCGGTCAAATTGCCGCACCACTTCACGCTGAAGCTCGAATTCACGCCAATCCGGGGTTGTGAACGCAATCACATGACGGGGAATAGGGAACTCCCACTCGGCGAGATGGAACAGAAAGGTGTCGGGATATTTTTTACGGGCCGCCAGAACATCGCGATATTGATCGCCCCCCCATTCGTCTGATTGGAGAGCATGTCCGCTGATGGCTAAGAAATCACAAAATGGCCTGGATCGGCGGACAATTTCTTCGATGGGCAAAAATCCATCGCTGTCCAAGGCGGAATGGACGTGCAAATCACCTTTCATCCAACAGGCTGTCATCAGGACCCTTTCTGAATGTTTGAGGCAATCGTTTTATGCCAATAGATTCAACGACGCAAGCTGGAACTAAAATATCAACCGTGAGATTAATATTTGAATTTCCTTACCCATCCCAGACTGCTATCCTGTCCGACATGCAACCGCTCCCCGGACTTCGTCCCTCTTTTACGCCTGACTATCAACACCGATCGCAGGAAGTCTTGGATTTTGCCCTCGAATGGATTCCCGGTTATCGCGACTGGAAACGCTTCGATCCCGGCTCCCATCACCCGGTCGACGAGCGCTACGCTGCCCTACCGGTCACCTCCAAAGCCCACATCCGCAGCCATTTTCCGGATGGCTTGCGTCCTTTGGGTCGTACGTTGCAGGCGGGACTCGATTCCCAGGAAATCGAATTGGTTCACACCAGCGGCACCACGGAGGAAAGAGTCTCCCTGCCCTGGAACCAAACCTGGTGGAACGACTCCGAGACCGCCGCCTGGGCCCTCCATTCTGATACCGCGCGGCTCCCCCTCGGCCGTCACCCCGAAGCGATCCTCGCCAATCCCATCAGTGTCGGAATCCGCAACGACGATCGTTCGCTCTCCTTTGCCGATCGAAGTGCCGATCGCTTTCTTTTTCTTAACGAAAAAAGCAACCCTCTTGCCTGGGATGCCGCCCATTACGAGCGCATGATCAGGGAACTGCAAACGTTTCAACCGGTCGTGCTGGAAGCTAACCCCTCCCTCCTCGCCGATTTTGCCCATTATCTCCTGGATCAGAAACGATCCTGTTATTGCCCGCCGGTAATCATCCTCACCTATGAATATCCGTCCCGCCTGTTTCTCCGAGCCATCCGCAAGGCCTTTGCCTGCCCGATCATCAATTCCTATGGCTCCACCGAAGCCGGATATGTCTTTATGGAGTGCGAAGCCGGCCGCTATCATCAAAATACCGCTTTCTGCCGGATTGATTTTCAAACCTGGAGCCCCACCCTCGGCAATCCCCGGATCGGCCGCATCCTGGTGACCCCGTTCAAGAACCCCTGGCTCCCCCTCATCCGATTCGACATCAGCGACCTGGCCCGCATCGCAGCCCCCCAAACCTGTCCCTGCGGGCGAACCGATGGCTGGATCCTCGAAGCGCTCGAGGGTCGGGTTCGCGATGTAACCCTGACCCTTGACAACCGCCCCGTCACCGTCAACCGGTTGGACGAAGTCCTGTCCCAAGTGCCGGGGCTGCGTGGATACCAGGTTGAACAATTGACCCTCAATTCATTCCGCGTCCATGCCGCCGTCGCCCCCCCGACGCCAGCCGGGCTCGACTCCGTCATCCGCCAATGCCTGGAATCGCTCTATGGTGCGCCCCTGCACGTCGAGATCCATCTCGTGCCGCGGGTCCCCCCGGAAATTTCAGCTAAAAACCGATTGGCTAAAAACCATCTACCCCTCGACCCCGAAACCCTCCTGGAGACATCCCATGCCTGACCTGCTCCCCCAACCCGTTCTCCTTCTCGCCGGCGGCCCGGGCCGATCCCCCGCCTTCGGCCCCCTCCTGCAACCGTTTTTTGCCGATCTCCCGCCCGAGCCGGCCATCGCCTACATCGGCGCCGCCAGTGGCGATGACAAACCCTTCCTGCGTTGGGCCACGAGTTGGCTGAATGCCGCCGGCGCCGGCGCGGTCCGGCTCATCCCCACCGTTAATCCGCCCACCCGCGATCCCGCCGAATGGCGTCGGCTACTTGACCCTTTTCCGATCATTTTCATCAACGGCGGCGATGTTGAGGAGGGCATGGCCCTGTTGGATCAATGCAACCTGTCGAACACCCTGCGCGAATTGCAGGCGGAAGGCATTCGTTTTCTGGGCCTCTCTGCCGGCAGTATCATGCTGTCCCGCGAATGGGTCCGCTGGCAGGATCCCGAGGATCCGGAGTCAGCCGAACGATTCCCCTGCCTCGGAATCGCCCCGGTCTTTTGCGATACGCATGCCGAGGAAGACGAATGGGAGGAATTGCGCGCCCTGCTGACGTTACAAACACCGGGTGCCATCGGTTACGGCATCCCTTCCGACGGTGCCCTCTGGGTGGAGTCGGCCCATAAAGTCCAACCGCTGTCGAAACCGGCCCCTGTTTTCCGCCGTGAAACCGGAGGAATCGTCACCTTGCCCGCGCTCAAGGGGCGCGTTGACTCATTGAAACATGTTACCGAAGCTGATTAAGAATCCGGTACTGTTTATAGTCAATCTGTTTTTTTAAGCGAATGGATTCAGGTTACAAAAAAGCTCGGTTAAGTGACCCTTCAACGGCTCCAGAACTTCCGCTAATTCCATCAGGCGCTGATAGGGTATTGGGGGGGTGGAATATTTTTTGATGTAACGGGAACCGATCTTGGATTTACTATGGCTGGGATCAGGTCCCCGTTTTCAATGCGCTGATATCCCAGCAATAGCCGCACATGCGTCCAGTTTTTCTGCTCCACATGGGCCGTATCATTTTTGTGATAAGGACGACCGCGGGTAAAGGCGACGGGGAGGTCGCGTTCTGAGAAGTACCGATAAAGGTGGTGATTGAGGAATTCTCCGCCATTATCGGTTTGAAACCCGAGCAGCGCGAAGGGCAAGTCGGCCTCGATCTCTTGAATGGCTTGTTTGACGCCGCCATAGCCCTTATTCCAGACGGCCCGGTTTTCGGTCCAACCGCTGAAAATATCCGTCAGCGTAAGGCTCCAAACGAAATTGCCATCCAATGAATTGCCGCAATGGGCCACCGTATCGGCCTCTACATAACCTGGCTGGGTGATGTCCGCCCTGTCGGTTTTGCTAGGAATCTGATGTCGGAAAAGAATCCCCGGACGGGTTCCGCACCGCCCCCGGGTGCCATACTGTTTGCGGACCGGTTTAAGCAGGCGATCCAGCGTTGCGGGACTGACTCGCAATAGCCGGCACAGACGTCTTTGGGTAATTCATGCTTCTGTCGATAGAATGGCAACCAGACGGGAATCGCGGCTTTTAGTAGTTTCGAACACAACCGATCCGAAGCCAACCAAAGGTCTTTCAGCACTCCTATGACCTCTGGCCCGTATTGCACCTTGGCGCCGCGGCCTTCTTGCCGCACCACCCCTCTTCGCCGTAACAAGCGGATAGCGTGCTTCCGGTGATAGCCGCATATGGAACAGAACTCGTCCAGGATCTTTTGCTTGAATTTGCGCCCCGCACGGCGATATCGCCCCAGGATCGCCGCCCAGTATTCCCGCTTCGATTGGTTGACCATTTTTGATGTCTCCTTTCGGTAACATCAATTATGAGTCAACGAATCACTTCCCGCCCTATTTCGTTCCTGGCTTCGGTAACATTTTCAATGAGTCAATTCGGGGGGCCTATTAAAAACCGAATCAGACTTGCTTTCCCTCCCACAACTTGCTAGTTTTCAAGTCAATAACCGATCAGAAAACCTGATCTATCAAAGAGCAATTGAGGAGCTTCAGCATGTCGCAAATCGCAGAAATCGTCGCACGTGAAATTTTGGATTCCCGGGGCAACCCGACCGTTGAAGCCGATGTCATCCTCGAATGCGGTATTGTCGGCCGCGCAGCCGTTCCTTCCGGAGCCTCCACGGGCGAAAACGAAGCGGTTGAACTTCGCGATGGCGATAAGAAACGTTATAACGGCAAAGGCGTGTCGAAAGCCGTCAAGAACGTAAACGAAGTTATTTTCCCTGAACTCGCCGGACGTGACGGGCTTGATCAGGTTGCCCTTGATCGGGCCTTGATCGCCTTGGATGGGACCCCGACCAAAAGCAAACTCGGAGCCAATGCCATGCTGGCCGTCTCTCTGGCCACCGCTCGGGCCGCGGCTGAGTTTGTTGGCCTGCCCCTCTTTCGCTATATCGGTGGAGCCAATGCTCGGGTCCTTCCCGTACCCATGATGAATATCCTCAATGGTGGCGCCCATTCCGACGCCCCCGTCGATATTCAGGAATTCATGGTCATGCCCAAGGGGGCCTCTTCCTTCTCCGAAGGTCTGCGCATGGGCACAGAGGTTTTCCACGCCCTCAAATCCGTTCTCAAGGAAATGGGACTTAGCACCGCTGTCGGCGATGAAGGCGGCTTCGCTCCCCGCGTAGCCAGCAATAAGCAAGCACTGGAAGTCATTATCAAGGCCATCAAAAAGGCCGGGTATAAACCTGGGAAAGACATCTTCATCGCTCTCGATCCCGCAGCCAGCGAATTTTATGATTCTGATTCCCGGACCTATGTATTCAAAAAGAGCGATAACTCCAAGCGTACCGCCGCCCAAATGTGTGACTTCTACGCAGATTTGGCCCGCGAATTCCCCATCATCAGTATCGAAGATGGTCTCGCTGAAAATGATTGGGCAGGCTGGAAACTCATTACGGACCGGCTGGGCGACAAAATACAGCTCGTCGGCGACGATCTGTTTGTCACGAATACCAAATTTCTTAAAAAAGGTATCGATTCAGGAACCGCCAATTCGATCCTCATCAAGGTTAACCAGATCGGCACTCTGACGGAAACTTTGGAGGCGATTCAAATGGCTACCCGTGCCGGATATACCTCGGTCATTAGTCACCGGTCCGGCGAAACCGAGGACACCACGATTGCCGACATCGCCGTGGCAACAAATGCCGGACAAATCAAAACCGGATCTCTCTGTCGGACAGACCGAGTCTGCAAATACAACCAACTCCTCCGCATCGAAGAAATGCTCGGCGATAACGCTGTCTATGGCGGCGTAATCTGACCCGACGGCGGAGGCGTTAAACGGAGTTGAACCGCTGATGCGCTATTGGCACATGATCACTCGGTTGATCTGGATTCCCATCGCCCTGATCGGGGTGGTGGCGGTCATCTCTTGGGGTATGCCAAAATGCCAGGAGTATCAACGGTTGCAGAACTCCCGCATGGCCTTGGACGAGGAAAATAACCATCTGGAATCCAATATCCGCCAGTTGGAAACCAAGCACAAGCGGTTCGCCTACGATAAGGATTTCGTAGAACGAACCGCGCGGGAACTCGGCATGGCTAAACCCGGCGAAACCATCTATAAATTCAACGCGCCGGAAGACCATTAACCCCGACTTTGGGAGCCTGTCGCGTATGCGCTTCAATGGTCTAGTGGGATTCGCTTTCGTCGTTGTTATATCTCTCACCGTCGGTTGCATTCGTCTGGAAACCACCCTGACCCTAGCACCCGACGGATCCGGTCGCGCGATTGTATATGGAGCCATTCGACAACAAGCCTTAGACCGCCTGTTGCTCGCACAATCCCTGGCCGCTGAACTCAAAAATGGATCCACCACTAATGCCCTGCCCCACACCCCATCACCCTGGCTGGCACTTCTAAGTGCCCGGGACGGCGACCAGGCCCGGCGTATTCTCCAATCAAACGCCACCCCTACCTTGGATTTTCAAAGGGGGACATTCGAAATCAAACAAGACCGACGTGATTTGTTTTTTGAGATCCGTTTCCACTCACTTGAAGATTTGGCTCATTGCCCCCTTTTCGAACATCTGACGTGGCGAGTCCAAAACCTGAAAGATGGAGCCGTTCGTTGTTCCCTGACATTCCCTCCGTTGGACTTGGATCCTGATCTTAACGCGCTTCCCCCTGATATTGCACCCTTATTGGCTGATCTCAACATTTCCTTTGCCATTGAAACACCCTCGGAAATCCTGGAAACTAACGGCCATCGAAGCACCGTGCGTACTGCCCGTTGGCAATTCAATTACGACCGAGATCCCCGTGAACTCCGCCGGCTTGACCGGGCTTCAATTAATATCGTCTTCGCCTCGACCGGCCATCCATTCCCAACGATTGCGCCTCCCAACGCGCCCTGAGCAACATATTTCATATCACCACCCCTTTCACTAGTCCGTCAACTCTTGTGTAATTTCCGGTTGAAATTCGTCAACGGTTCCTCTACTGTATCGTCTCTTCGATTGCTCGGGTGGTGAAATTGGCATACACGTTAGCTTGAGGTGCTAATGGCCGAAAGGCTGTGGGGGTTCGAGTCCCCCCCCGAGCACCAATCGAAGTCACAACCATCTTTTCTTGGAAATCCACGCGACTTTATTCGATGGATGTATTTTGAATGAAATTATTGATCGCCACCCGGAACAGGCATAAATTTGGCGAATTTATTGATCTGCTCGGTTTGCCTCCCGAAGCCGTCGCTTGTGCCGCTGACCGTTCCGATCTTCCCGAAGTCGAGGAGGACGGCCAGACATTTGCCGCCAATGCCATCCACAAAGCCATCACGTGGGCAACTGTCACCCGCACTTGGGTACTGGCCGATGATTCCGGACTGGCCGTTCGTGCGCTCAACGACGCTCCTGGGGTCTTCTCCGCCCGTTTCGCCGGCCCGAATGCGACGGATGCCGATAATAATCGCCGTCTGCTCGAATTGATGAACGGCGTGACCGACCGCCGAGCCTGTTTCAAATGTGCCCTCGCCCTCGTCGCCCCCTCAGGCGATCTGAGGGTCATCGAAGGCACCTGCCCCGGAATTTTGTTGGACCAACCGCGGGGCATTCAGGGGTTCGGTTATGACCCCCTGTTCGTTCCGGATGGTTTTGAGCAGACGTTTGCCGAAATTGAGGGCGCTTCAAAAAACCGGATTTCGCATCGCGCCCGCGCATTGCAAGCCCTCCGATCCACTTGGCCAGAATGCTTACGAGGGTTTTAATCCGACATCGGCGTCGCCCCTATTAATCCGGCTCAGATGTAACCCAGATTTTCTCGCGATAGGGAAGCCCGGCAGACGCCACGACATGCCGAACCATCGCCGAGGCCATCCAAGTGTCAAGAACCGGATGCAATTCCATCAGACGGTCTTTCATCCCTTGCTCAAAAGCGGCCAATGCTTCCGTAACCTGTGAGTCTTTCTGCGACACTTTAGCATACAGATCTGCCAGACTCGTGATATACCAGATATAATGACATAGGATTTTTCGACTATAAGCATGCACCGCATCGCCCGGGGAGGAAATTAAAAACCCTCTAACTCGGCGTTTTAAAAAACCCGCCAATGCTGCGTATGTTTCCGCCGCCCGGCGGAAATCCAGCGGACGCTTCTTTTCTCCGCGAAGAAAAGACGGATCTATTCGCTGGCTGATCTCCTCCATCAGACGCCGGACACGGGTCCCCTGCCGTCCATATAAATCCCCAAAATAGGATCGAACCAGATCATCAAAACGGTCCCGAGCATCCCAAAGAGTTTTCCCCAATAGATGCAGGGGCAAACCCGTCGGGAAGGCCAATCGCTGAGCCTGACACGAGATGAATCCGTTCATACCCAAGGGCGCCAGATTCCGGACATCCTCGTATATCACCCGGCTGATTTGCATCTGACCCGGATCGAATACCCAGTCCCGCCAAAGGTGATAATCGAAATCAACACACTCTCCTTTGAACGCCCGGCGCCATCCTTTCAACATCCCCAGATTGGCTTCGGGTGAGGTCGGGAATACCAGTTTGTTCCGGACAAAAGGGCCCACCGGCTTGGAAGGCGCCGCTGCCCCGCCGCCGAAAGGTCTGGAATACGAGCGCGTGATCGGCGCGAACATCAGAATGAACCGATCCGGATTTTCAATTTTTGCGCGCACTGGCGCCCAGAGTAAATCTACGTAGGCCAGGAACACAATGCGGGTTCCCAGCTTCCGTTTGGACAGCCGCCGGTCGATCTCATTCAGGAGATCCACATAAAGATCGCTGGGCCGATGCCGACGGCAGGCCGCACATTCGCAATTATTGTTGGATCCGTCCGCCAGCCAGACATGAATCACCTGCTCCTCCGGATGCGTCCCGGCATACTCAGCCACCGCCTGGGCCATCTTGTCCCGTACAACAGGATTTCCGTAACACAGTTGGGTGTTCAGGGGAATACCGCCCCACAGTTCCCTCCGCCCGCCTACCTGGGCAAAAAAACGCTTTGTTGTTTCAGGAATTGCCTGGGTGGTCGGTCGCCATTCGGTCCCCCCAATCCCAAAGGGCTCGCATGTCCAACCGTGTCCCACCATGTGCAGAAGCAATCCCCGATCCAATGCCGCCCGCTTGATCTCCCCATGAATTGCCTCCGCCTCCTCGACCGAGAAGGCTGCGGGCGGGCCACCGGCCTGGCGCTCCTCCCGATACCAGTGATCGAAAAAGGTGTAACTATTTCGGAACTGCAAGAAATACGCGTTGAAACCCCGCTTGGCCGCATAGTCGACCAGGTCCAGCACGTGTTGCCGGGAACAGGATCCCTCGATGCAAATACATCGATGGCGATAGGAGGGCGTTTCCTGCAATCGCACAACCTTTCGCAGCGGATCGGCTATCCGCGGAATTGTCTCCCCCATCGGACCGGGCCGCAGCCAGCGACATCCCAATTCTTCCAGCCAGCGATATAGGGCGAAAAGAACACTCCGGGAATTCAATCCGGACAGGATCACCCGGCCCGAGCCGGCCTTAACGAAAATCTCATCGGCAAAAATATCCTGCCCGGCCGCCTTGACATCCGGCCATATCCGGGGAAACTGATCCACCGTCCCTATCTGGATCAAGCATCCTTCATCATCGTCCGCTGTAGAAGGAAGCCTCCCGGGGGAACGGCGGGTCATCAGATGGATATATTTGCCGGCCTCCTGCGCCACCCACTCTACCACGGGATCCGACTGCGCTACTTGAATTCTAATTTGGCGGGCTGATTTCATCTCATCCTCCTATTGATAGGCTTGTAACGCAATGGGCACCCTGCTTTCAATCCTTATTCATAGCGCAAAGCGAGAAAGAAGCACGGGCTACTGCCCATCTGCCATTTCGGGCCTAGAAATAAGCTGGACAAATCGTAAAATAGCATCTATTTTCAAGTCAGCAGTTGACGATATTGTCTTGCGACAAGAAACCATGACCTTTGTAATTAAGTCCGAGCAATGCCAGTCTGTTCGTGAGGCCCTTCAATTGGAATGGCTCGACACGAACGGCATCGGCGGGTATGCCTCCAGTACGATCCTGAACTGCCATACCCGGAAATATCACGGATTGCTCGTTTCAAACCTCCTCCAACCGGAGGGCCGGTTTGTTCTCTTGTCAAAAATTGAGGATTCCCTGATCGCCGGCGATAAGGAATTTTTCCTCACCAGCCACAAATATCCCGGAACTTTTCATCCCGCCGGAGCCCAGTATCTGTACGAATTCCGTCAGGATCTTTATCCCCATTTCATTTACCGCATTGGCGATATTGAACTGCACAAAAGCATCCTTTTTATCCGGGGAACCCATACGGTGCTGATCCGGTATTACCTGCAATGCGCCGATTTCCCGGTGACCCTGCATCTCAAGCCCCTGCTGGCGTACCGGGGCTTCCATGAGTTGGCCCACGAAAATCCGTTTTTTTGCCCGGAACTCGATTTTAAATCGGTCCGCAACGGCTTCCGAATCACACCGTACCAGGGCATGCCCTCACTCTACCTTCAATCCAGTCCCGCCCTCCCAACCCACCCCCTCCCCCTCTGGTACCGCAATTTCGAATACGAGGTTGAAGCCGCCCGGGGGTTTGCCCATCAGGAAGACCTGTTTCATCCCGCCCGCCTGGAGAAGCAGATGGACACCGGCGAGACGGTTATCCTGGCGGCCGGACTTGACCCTCTGAAAACCCCCCTTCCCAAATGCTGGGAACGGGAGGAAGCCGCCCGACGCGAATCCGCACCCACCCGACGCCGCCCCACGCAACGACTCCGCAAACCCCTGGCGCTGGCGACCGCCCGGGAACTCCTCATCGAATCCAGCCGCCATTTCCTCGTCACCCTTCCCCCCAAGCGTCCAGCCCTGATCGCCGGCTATCATTGGTTTGGCGACTGGGGTCGCGATACCTTGATCGCCCTGCCCGGCCTGACTTTTTCTATCGGACAGCCCGAACGGGGATTCGAGATCCTCAAAAACTTTACCCGTTTCGAACGCAACGGATTATTGCCCAATTATTTCGGGCCCGAAGGCCGCCATAACGCCTATAATTCCGTCGACGCCTCCCTCTGGTTTTTCTGGGCGGTCCAGCAGATGCTCGACCACTGCGGGTATCGGGATGAGGTTAAACAATATCTCTGGCCGACCATGAAATCCATCCTCCAGCATTTCATGAACGGCACCGATTTTGACATTCACATGAATGCCGATGGCCTGCTCCATGCCGGAAATGCCCTGACGCAACTCACCTGGATGGACGCCTGTGTTCTGGGGCAACCGGTCACTCCGCGCCATGGTTATGCCGTCGAAATCAATGCACTTTGGTATAATGCCATCCGCCTCGCCGATCAATTGACACAGGATTTCGGCGAACCCACCGCCCCGTACGCTCCCCTCGCCGACCAAATCCGCCAGGTCTTCCTTTCCACCTTCTGGCTTGAAAAGGAACAGTGCCTCGGCGATGTCCGGAATGAACACGGACTGGATGCCTCCATCCGGCCCAACCAGATTTTTGCGGTCTCCCTTCCCTATTCCCCTCTGCCCCCCGATATCGCCCTGGCGGTGGTCGAACGGGTTCAGCGCGACTTGTTGACGCCTTTCGGATTGCGCACGCTCTCCCCCTCCTCGCCGAATTACCGGGGCCGCTACGAGGGCGATGGAGAAGCCCGCGATAGCGCCTACCATCAAGGCACCGCCTGGCCCTGGCTCCTCGGTCCCTATGGCGAAGCCTATCTCAAGGTCAATCGATATTCCCGCGAGGCGCGCACCTGCCTCCACCGCCATCTCCAACCGCTTTTGTCGGACCACCTGTTCGAACAGGGACTGGGCCATATCGCCGAAATATTCGACGGCGATCCCCCTCATCGTCCCGCCGGCTGTATAGCCCAAGCCTGGAGTTCGGCGGAAATCATTCGACTCCTGGGCCTGATCGAATCCCCCCCAACCACGAAACGGAGATGATCATGAAAATGCCCGATGTGAAAAAAAAGGCGCAGGCGATGGGCCTTAAACTTCCGCGGTCCATCACCAAAGCTGAATTGATCCGAACGATTCAAAAAGCCGAGGGGAATACCCCTTGCTTCGATTCGGGGGTTGTTGCCTGTCCCTATCTGGACTGCTGTTTCCGCGACGATTGTCAATGTTAACGGGAGCCACCGTGAGGGTCGCATGCGTGTCTTGATGTTTGGCTGGGAGTTTCCGCCCATTTTGAGCGGCGGGCTGGGAACTGCGTGTAAAGGTCTGTCCGAGGCATTGGTTCGCCGCGGGATTGACCTGGTTTTCATGCTCCCCCGCCTTCCCAAGACCCCGCCGAATGCCCAGGGCTTCCGCTTCGTCGCCGCCAACCAGGTTTCCCTGGAAACCCCCGCTCCCCGGCCGGGGCGTTTGGTTATCCACCCCGTTCCCGCCGCCTTGTCGCCCTATGCCGGCGGCGACGCATCCATTCCCGATTGGCGCGACCCGGCCTTTGCCCACCTAACCGTAAGCACGTCCGGTCCGCCCAGCGTGCTAGCCCAACCGGGCCCGTACGGCATTGATTTGAATCTCGAAATCGAGCGGTTCGCCGCCGCCGCTGAATCCCTGGCCGGCACGGAAGCTTTCGACGTGATCCATGCGCATGACTGGATGACGTTTCCGGCCGCCATCCGCGCCCGACTTCATTCCGGCAAACCGTGCATCGTCCACGTCCATTCCACCGAATTCGACCGGCGCGGTAATGCCGCCCAACCGGAAATCGCCGCCCTTGAACGCGCCGGCTGTGAATCCGCCGACCGGGTGATCGCCGTCAGCCATCAGACCCGCACCCAATTGATCGAGCGTTATGGCATCTCTCCCGACAAAATCGAGGTCGTCCACAACGCCGTCCGTCGGCGCGAAGCGGTGCAACGACGGACCGTATCGCCCGCTTTCCCCGGGAAAATCGTCCTCTTTCTCGGCCGGGTGACCGCCCAGAAAGGCCCCGATTATTTCGTTGAAGCCGCCGGACGCATCCTGCAAACCCGTCAGGATATCACCTTCGTCATGGCGGGCGCGGGGGATCAACTGCCGCGTATGATCGAGCGGGTCGGACAATTGCGGATCGGCGCCCATTTCCATTTTACCGGATTTCTCCAGGGCGAAGACGTCGAGCGCTTGTATTCCATGGCCCATGTCTATGTCATGCCCAGTGTGGCGGAACCGTTTGGCATCGCGCCCCTGGAAGCCCTGGCCTACGATGTTCCCGTCATCATCGCCCGTCAGGCGGGTGTCGGCGAGGTCCTGCACCATGCCCTCAAGGTCGATTTCTGGGATGTGGCTGATTTGGCCGACAAAATTCTGGCTGTTCTTGATCGCCCGGCGCTTTCGCGCGAATTGCTCCGGCAGGGCCGCCGGGAACTCCGCGCCCTGTGTTGGGACTCGGCCGCTGAAAAAGTCGAAAACCTTTACCGTTCGCTGTCGGGTGGTTAGGAAAGGAGCCCCGTATGCCTTCCGTCTGTTGTTATTTCCAGGTCCACCAGCCTTTGCGCCTGCGCCATTACACGTTCTTTGATATCGGCCGGGAACACACGTATGAAAACGAGGAGGAAAATCGCGCCGTCCTCCAACAGGTCGCCCAAAAATGTTATCTCCCCGCCGCCTATATCCTGCTCGAACAAATCCGGCATCATGGGGGCCGGTTCAAGGTCGCCTTTTCCATTTCGGGCATAGCCCTCGAACAGTTCGCCCGTCACCAGCCCGCCGTTTTAAAGCTCTTCCAGGATCTGGCAGCCACCGGTTGCGTGGAATTCCTCAATGAAACCTACCATCACTCCCTGGCCTTCCTGTTTTCCGAAGCCGAATTTCACCGGCAGGTCGACTTGCACCGACAGGCGATCGAATCGTATTTCAAACAAACCCCCACCGTTTTCCGCAACACCGAACTCATTTTCAACAATGACGTCGCCCGGGTGGTCGAAAAAATGGGTTTCGCGGCCATCCTCGCCGAAGGCGCCGATCCGATTCTGGGTTGGCGCAGTCCCAATCATGTCTACCGGCCGCAAGGCTGTCGCAACCTGCGCCTGCTGCTCAAGAATTACCGGCTTTCCGACGCCATTGCGTTCCGCTTTAACGATCCCACCGCACCGGATCACCCCCTGACCGGGGCCCGGTTTGCCGACCGGATCCACCAGATTCACGGCGTCGGGGACGTCATCAATCTCTTCATGGATTTCGAAACCTTCGGCGAACATCATACCGCTGAAACCGGCATCTTCGATTTTATGAAGGATTTCCCAGCCGCCATCCTGCGTCACCCGGATTTTTCTTTTGCCACCCCTTCCGAGGCCGCCCGGATTCATGCCCCCGTCGCCCGCCTCGATGTCCCGCAGTTCATCTCCTGGGCCGATGTCGAACGCGACCTCAGTGCCTGGGTCGGCAATGATATGCAGAAAGACGCCATCCAGGCCGTCTATGCCCTTGAAAATAAAATTCTCCGCCTGGGCCAGCCCGCCTTGATCCAATCCTGGCGTAACCTGCAAACCTCAGACCACTTTTATTACATGTGTACCAAATGGTTCGGCGATGGCGATATCCACAAATATTTCAACCCCTTTAAAAGCCCCTATGATGCCTATATCAATTTCATGAACATCATCGCCGATCTCACCCGCCAGATCGATACGCCCCCCGCGCACGCCAAACCCACCCGGAAAATCCCGGCCAAACCCGTGCGAAAAGTTTCCGTAAAACCCGCGCGAAAATCAGCCCCTAAGGCGCGTCCCCCCGCGCCCCGCAAACGCGTCGCCGCAACTGCCCGCAAGCGGCGCTGATTTCGGATCCTTTCGACCTCCGCACCGTCGTATTGATTCCGCCCCGCTCCAAAACGGTGCGAAAGGCCTCCACCGCCGCCGGGGTCGGCGCTTCCCCTGAAAATTCAGGAACTGGACTCAAGGG
This sequence comes from uncultured bacterium, assembly GCA_903824675.1. Classification (GTDB taxonomy): domain Bacteria; phylum Verrucomicrobiota; class Kiritimatiellia; order CAIKKV01; family CAIJXV01; genus CAIJXV01. The sequence goes on along the minus strand of CAIJXV010000101.1, from coordinate 19,887 downwards.
AATCAAATTCACCCGCCCTCCGATCGAGCGCACCCACCGCACCACCGCTTGCGCCTGGTCGGGACGGTCATTCAACCCGCGAATCAAAGTGTATTCAAAGGTTACGATCCGGCCCGTGACACGGCTGTAATCGCCACAGGCCGCCATCAGGGAGGCCAACGGATACCGGCGGTTGACCGGCATCAACCGCGACCGTAAATCATCATCCGGCGCATGCAGGGAGACGGAGAGTTCGACCTGGAGCCCCTCCGCTTTCAGCCGCTCAATCCCGGGAACCCAGCCACAGGTGCTGATCGTCATCCGGCGCGCGCCGATCGCCAATCCCTCTCCATCATTCAGAATCCGTAACGCTTTCAATAACGCATCGTAATTATCTAGGGGCTCGCCCATTCCCATGAAGACCACGTTATCCGGGTGGGCGCCGATCTGATCGATGGCCAGCAACACTTCCCCCACCATCTCGCCCGGCGTTAAATTGCGGGAAACCCCCATCTGACCGCTGGCGCAAAAAGCGCACCGGAACCGGCATCCAACCTGGCTGGAAACACAAACCGTGACCCGGTCGGCGGCGGGGATCAACACCGCCTCTACCGCCTCCCCGTCGGCCAACCCCACCAGCATCTTGCGGGTCTCCCCGCTGATCCCCTCCAGGGCACGACATTCAGCCGGCCGCAACCGGAATTCACCGGCCAACTGGGCTCGCAACTCGGCGGATAAATTCCGCATCGCGTCCCATTCCCGGACCGTCTTCCGATACATCCAATGCCAGACCTGCCGGGCCCGGTATCGGGGAATTTGATGCTCCCCCATCCAGTGCTCGAGTTCCTCAAATGTCAGACCCGTCGCTTCGTTCATGAGTTCGGTTGCCTCCGCCATTCGAGGCGCACCTTATCCTCTTTCGCCCGAACAAACACGTTTATTTTTGATTGGCTGGCATTCCGGAATAAGGTAAAACGGTCCGGGATCAGGTGCCCCCGTCCAATCCTGTGTCCACCTCTCACGGAAGGAATTCACATGTCCCGTTGGCTCTCCCTGGTTTTGATCCTCTTTGCCAATTGGGCCCATAGTGCGGACTATGTCATCGCCATCAGTGTGGATGCCCTCGGCTCGCAATACCTGCAGGCGCTCATCCAAGCCGACCAACTCCCTCATTTCAAGCAACTGGAAATGGAAGCGGCTTATACCCTCAATGCCCGCACCGATTTCGATATCACCGTCACCCTCCCCAACCACACCAGCATGATCACAAGCCGCCCGATTCTCGGACCCGTCGGACACCACTGGGTGAAAAATACGGATCCGGCCGCCGACATGACCCTCCATTCCAATCGCGGCGCCTATGTGGCCGGCGTCTTTGATGTCGCACACGACCATAGCCTGCGCACCGGGCTCTGGGCAACCAAGACCAAGTTCTCTCTATTCCGAATCTCGTATGACGCCGGGCACGGCGCGCCTGACATGACCGGCGAAAACAATGGACCCAACAAGTTGGATGTGGTCGTGTATGAACTAGCATCCCCCGCCCTCACCCGCAACTTCATCACCACCATGAGTACCCAACCCTGTCAGGCATCCCTGATTCATTTCGCCGAACCCGATTCGGCCGGCCACACGTCCGGATGGGGGAACGAGGCTTACAACAACGCCCTGATTACAATCGATACCTGTTTAGGTCAGATCATGGACTTAATTGCAACCAACTCCCTGCTCAAAGGAAAAACCACGCTGATTGTTACAGCCGACCACGGCGGGAAGGGACGAAATCACAACGACGCCGATGAACCCCTCAATTACACAATCCCCTTCCTGGTTTGGGGCGCGGGCGTAACCCCGGGTGATCTTTACGACTGGAACACGGGTGTCCGCCAGAATCCCGGGACCAACCACCCGGCCTATACGGATCCACTCCAGCCCATCCGAAACAGCGAAGTCGGCAATCTGATGCTCTCCCTGCTCAATTTGGGCCCCATCCCCGGGTCTGCCATCAATACACGACAAGACCTGCGCATCACCCGGTCAACCCCGGCAGACCCGGTTCAAGCCCATTGATTGACCGCCCATCCGGTGGGGATGGACGTTGGCCGCCCGGCGTGGCTCGTGACTGGCGCATCTGCGATTCGGTGCACAGAAACCGCCTAAAGGGCGTTCACACCACCAGTTTTCAATCGATGTCGGCCCGCCCTCCGTGGCGGGCGTCGGGCGATGGAGCAGGCTGGTTTCGCGGACACCGGGCGCAGAGGCCCGGCCTACAACAATGGGGAATCGGGTTGTGGGCGTAGCCCCACCTGGGCGGTTTATCATTGAAATAGGCGACTTTACACCAACCGTTTTCAATCGATGTCGGCCCGCCCTCCGTGGCGGGCGTCGGGCGATGGAGCGGGCTGGATTCGCGGACGCCGGGCGCAGAGGCCCGGCCTACAACAATGGGGAATCGGGTTGTGGGCGTAGCCCCACCTGGGCGGTTTATCATTGAAATAGGCGAATTCACACCGAATCGCAGATTCGTGGCTCGTGCCCGGTCATCAGGATTGACATTCACGGCGGTTTTGGAAAAATGCTCTCTTATGGAAGTTCCCGCCTCGCCGTCCAGCGCCCTGCGCCCCTTTGTCCAGATCCTGACCATCGCCCGGTTGACCGCATTGGAAACCCTGCGGCACCCGATCTTCCTCCTCCTCTCCCTGACCGCGGTCGCCTGCATCCTGGTCGTCCCCATTGCCATCGCCCATGAATTGGGCGAGCAGGGACGTCTGGCCCGTGACAGCGCCCTGGCATTCCAATTCGGCTTCGGTGTCCTCATCGCCGGCTATGCCGCCGGCTCCTCCCTGCGCCGTGAGATTGAAACCGGTATCCTCTCCACCCTGCTCAGTAAAAATATCGGGCGGGAATTATTCTATGGAGGCAAAGTCGTCGGCATCGGCGCCGTGCTGGCGCTTTACGTCCTCGTGGCGATACCGGCCGGTTTGCTCGCCCAACGGGTTTCGCCCTTGAATTACGAAGTGGACACCCTGGCCCTGCTCATCGCCCCGGCCGCCGTGGTCCTGGCGCTCGCCGGAGCAGCCCTCGACAACTTCATCAGCCGGCGATCCTTTGCCTCCAGCGCAATGATCCACCTGGTTATCACCCTCAGCGCCGGGGTCCTGATCCTGGCCGCTTTCAGCCGTGACAGCACTCCCGTACCTTACGGGCAGGCCATAGAATGGCGCCTGATTCCGGCTCAGCTCCTGATCGCCGAAGCCCTGCTCCTCTTCGGCACCCTCTGTCTCGCCCTCGCCGTCCGCCTTAAAACAGCCGCCGTCCTGGCCGGAGCCGCCATCTTCTTTCTGCTGGGGCTGGCAACGGATTATCTTTTGGGGACCTTCCCCCTCTTGCGCGGATGGGCCCCCCATTGGCAGGTCTTCTGGCAAAGTGATGCGTTGGCAGCAGGCGGACATCTCTCCGGCGACGTGATCGAACAGGTCTCCCTCTATGCCATTTTTTACCTCGCCGGCCTGATCGCCGTCGGGATCGTCTTGTTCCGTCACCAGGAAATGGAGTAAGCTGTCACCATGTCAAACCCCGAACCCCCGGCCGTCATTACGGTTGATGGCGTCCATAAGATCTTTCGCGATTTTTGGGGACGCCCCAAGGTCCATGCCCTCAACGGCATTCACTTCCAGGTTCGACAAGGTCGGGTATTCGGATTACTGGGCCCCAATGGCTCGGGCAAAAGCACCACGATGAAGTTGCTCCTGGGACTCCTGCGCCCCTCCCGCGGATCCCTGAAAATTCTCAATGCCGACCCCCAGGATGTCGGTGTTAAAAGCCGGATTGGGTATATGCCGGAAGAATCCTACCTCTATCCCTATCTGTCGCCCGACGAAACCTTGCGTCTCTATGGCCAACTGCTGGGCCTTTCCGAACACGAAAATCGAACCCGCACCGAGGAACTCCTCGAGATGATCGGGCTCACCCATGCCCGCCGTCGCCCGGTCGGTGAATTTTCAAAAGGCATGGCCCGGCGCATCAGCCTCGCTCAGGCCCTGTTGAACGACCCCGAGTTGATCCTGCTTGACGAACCCACGGCCGGACTCGACCCCCTCGGCTGCCGCCAGTTCAAGGATCTGATTCTCCATCTGGCCAGGCGCGGAAAAACCATTGTCCTCTGTTCACACCTGCTGGCCGATGTGGAGGATGTCTGCGATCGCATCGCCATCCTTTACAATGGGCGCATTTGCGCCGACGGGCGCATGCGCGATCTGCTCCAGGAATCACGCATCTGCCGACTCTCCATCCGCCAACCCTCCCCCGCCCTGATCGACGAACTCCAGCAGACCATCCGAAAAACCACCGGCCAGGAAGCGGCGATCGATCATCCCTCCCGCTCTCTCGAAGATCTCTTCCTCTCGGCCATCCGATCGGCGGAAGCCGATCAAACCCGACCGTCCGGCGCCCTGCCCGAAGGTCGGTTGGCGCCGTTTTTAAGCGGACCTCCCGTTTCCGAAACCACCCCACCAGCCGCATCCCCACCATGAAAAAGATTGTTGCGCTGGCGGTTCTGACCCTTCGGTCAGCCTTGAACTCCCGGATCGTGCTGATCCTCGGACTCCTTCTAACCCTTGTCCTGTCGCTCTTCCCCCTCCATCTTCAAGGGGATGGAACCGCACCAGGCCGGATTCGAATCCTCTTGGAATACACCCTCGGTGCCATTGTCACCCTTCTCTCTTTTTCCATCGCCTGGACCGCCTGCAATGCCGTAGCCCGGGAAGCGGCGGACCGGCAGTTGCAACTGGTGCTGACCAAACCCGTCACCCGTCTGCAGATCTGGCTCGGCAAATGGCTCGGACTGATCGCGCTTCATTCCGCATTTCTGTTCACCGCCGGACTGATCCTCTACTTCATTCTGCTCGGATCGCTCCCGAAAGCCACCTCCCCAAGCGCTAAAGATTGGGAGTGGGCTCATTACCAGGTTCTTAATCCCACCACCGAATCCATTGCGTCCGCCTTGGATCACCGTCTTGAGGAGGCCCGTCAAAAGGGGCAGTTGCCCTCCAAAGGTCCCATTCCCCAACGAACCGTGAACTATTACAGCCTTGAAATCCGGCGTTCCCTCGCAACCCTGGCCCCCACCACCCATTTCGCATGGTCGTTCGAGTTGCCCCCCGAAGCCGACAAACCAGCCGCCCCTCTCCGGCTGCGCTACCAATTTTCAGCCTCGCGGTGGGAACGCAATCCCGTCCCTTTGGTCTGGCGGTTCCAAAGCTCAACCAACGTCCCGGCCTTCGTCCTCCATCAAACCGCCTATGCCGAACAGATATGGGAACTGCCCCTGCCACCCGGTCTTCACCCGGGGACAGGTCCTCTCCTGGTCACTTGTGAGAACTTCGCCACCAATCCGCCCACGACCCTGATTTTCGAACCGGATCAAAGCATCCACCTCCTGGCCACACATCACGATAATGGCCTTAATTATTTCCGGGGGCTCCTGGTTCTTATGGCCCGACTCGCCTTTTTCGCCGCCGTGGGCCTTACGGCTGGATGCCTCTTTTCGACACCCACCGCGCTCTTTTTCACCCTTTTCATCCTGATCCTGCTGTCCTTGGGCACCTCGATCCGTGAAGTTGCCGAATCCGGCGTTTTCACCATCTCCCATGAGGGAGAGGAAATCGGCGCAGGTGCCTTTGAAACCCCGATTTTAGCCGTCCACCGGGCGGCAAACAGCATCCTTGACCCGATCCAATCCCTCGACGTCATCCATCAACTGGGGGGGCAGGAACGGATTTCATGGGCTGACGTCGGTCGCGCCTGGAGACTTTATGTGGCCCTCTGGGGGGGGATTTTTCTCCTGGCGGGGCTAGCCGCCCTCCGCCGGAGGGAGTTTGGGAAGCCTGAAAATCTTTGATTTTTTGCTTGTACTAGGCTTTAAAGGAACGGTAAAGTGGTCACGATTTGATGACCGTAAGCAACAGGAGGTGGTGTAGAGGAGTATAATGGTTGGGTTGGTTGGCTATTTAGCAGTATGGAAATCTTTGGCAATCAGGAGTTCACTTTGAACATCTACGTCGGCAATCTCTCGTACAATACCACGGAGGAAGACCTCCGCCAGGCCTTTTCGGCTCATGGAACCGTTTCTGAAGTGTCCGTCGTCATGGACAAAATGACCGGCAAATCCCGCGGTTTCGGATTTGTTGTCATGCCTAATCAGGCAGAAGGCCAAGCGGCCCTCAATAATTTGAACGACACCGAATTGCAAGGTCGCCGGTTGCGCATCAATGAAGCGCGTCCCCGCGAAGATCGTCCCAGCGGCGGTGGCGGTGGTGGTGGCGGCGGCGGCGGATTCCGTCCTCCCCGTGAAGGTGGCGGCGGGTTCCGTCCCTCGCGTGGACCTCGCGAAGGCGGGTTCCGTCATGATGATCGTGGTGGTCGCGACTGGTAAGTCGGCCCCACGTTTGTTCCCGAAAAGGCTGGAGCTCTGCTCCAGCCTTTTTTTTGTCGTGAAACCGTCCGGGCTGAGTCCAAGGCCTGACTTGACTAAAAATGAAAAACACCGCCGGAGTCTCGTAGGCTTCTGATTTCGAGCAGCCTATCCGCTCTTTGCGGAGTCGATGGCATCCAATCCATCAAAGGTCTCATCGTCCCGCTCAAAGGCGAGTGCCTGCCGGGCGATATTGACTAAAATCCCAATGCCGGCGAGGGCAATGATCAAGCTGGACCCCCCGTAACTGATAAATGGCAGGGGAATCCCCTTGGTGGGGCCCGCTCCGGTTACCACCCCGATATTGATTCCGGCCTGGATCACATGCATCAGGGTGATGCCCACCGCCAGGTGGCGACCGAAGGGGTCCGGCGTCTGGCGGGCGACAAAAAATCCACAGGCCATCAAACCTAAAAACAGCAGCGCCACCCCAACCGTCGCGATGACACCCAATTCCTCCCCGATAATCGCCAGGATAAAATCGGTATGCGCTTCGGGCAGATAGAAATGTTTCTGGATGCTCTCCCCTAAACCCCGGCCGGCAAACCCGCCCAGGGAAAAAGCATCTTTCGACTGCCCTAAATGATAGGCCACGGCGGGATATAAATCAGGCCGAAGAAACGCCAGTACCCGCCCCAACCGGACCGGGTCGTGAATGACGGCCACCACAAAACCAGCCAACCCCAGGAGCGCGATGATTCCCAATATCCAGATCCGGGTCCCTCCCAGATACAGGAGCAACATCCCCACCATTCCAATCAACACCGTTGTGCCGAAATCCGGTTCCAGGAAAATCAGCCCGCAAAAGAGTCCCAGGGCCATTAACGGGAGGAGCAGGCCTTCTTTTAAATTCCGCATCCGGGGCCCCATCAAGGCCATCCAGGCGGAAAACAGAATAACCGTCGCCAGCTTGGCGGCTTCCGACGGCTGTAAACTGACCGGCCCCAAATGCAACCAGCGCCGGCTTCCCCCGATTCGCACCCCAATCCCCGGGATCAGCACGACGACCAGAAGGAAGAGGGATAACAGGCCGATCGGGAAGGCCAACTTACGCCAGACATGGTAATCAATCCGGGCACACAAGGCACAGACGAAGAGGGCCACGCCCAACCAGATTAATTGCCGCTTGAGGAAATACTGGGCATCCAGAAAATAGGTCTCACCCCGGACGCTGCTGGCGCTGGCCAAAATCACAATACCCAGCACCAACAGGATCATCACAATCGCGACGATCAGTCCGGGGACTCGAGCTCGCATCATTGCCCGGCAGACGGGATCTTCAACATCTGACCGGCCTTGACTTCCGCGGACGACAGATTGTTGGCCTTCATCAGCTCATCAACCCGAACGCCGTACATCATGGCAATGTCATTCAAATTCTGATTCGGCTCAGCCATGTGAGTCGTTAACGCCGTGCCGCCGACGGCAGCCGGCAAATCCGTCGCGCTCATCGCCGGCGGTTCGACGACTTCGGGCGCATCCCCCCGTTGAATCGGAGCGGAATCGGGAGCTTGAACGGCAGGCTCTTCAGCCGAGCGAGGCGCAGAGCCCTTCGGCAACACCAGCTTCTGACCCACGTGCAAACGGTCGCTCGACAGGCGATTCACTTCCTTCAGCGCCCGCACGGTCGTTCCATTGCGATAAGCGATCGAGGAGAGCATATCACCGGACTTGACAACATAGTCGCCTTCGCCGGCAACCGCCGCGGGATGGGACGACGATTTCTTCGCCGCTTTGGCCACCGGCTTGTGGGCCACTTCCTTGGCGGACAGATCGACGTATTCCGGCAGAACCAATTTCTGGCCGGGCTTGATCTTGCTCGGATTGGAGATATGGTTCATCGTCACGATATCCTTGACGCTGACATTGAACCGCTTGGCGATCAGGGCCAGGTTGTCACCGGCCTTGATGACATAATATTTCGGTTCAGCCTTGACGGGCGCAGGTGCCACGACCGGCTGCTCGGGAATCGGAGCCGGCAGGGGCTCGGGGAGTTTCGCCACCGGTTCCGCCACGGGCGCGGTCGGAGGCATCACGGTTTGCTGAGGCGCTTCAACTGATTTGGATCGCGTCGTTCCGCAACCCGGCATAAAAACCAGCGCGCCAATTCCCACCACATGAACTCCAACGATAATTCCGACGACCCATGACTTTTTCATTTCCGTCCTCTACTGTTCAGTTGTTGAATTAAACCCGTAAAACATTGCCCGCGGTCATCATAACCGCGAAATTGATCAAAACTGGCGCATCCGGGCGAAAGTAAAATCGTTTCGCCTTTTCGCGCATCTTGCCATGCTTGCGCAACCGCCTCCTGTAATGTCCCACACCGCCGACAGGCCACCGTACCGCACCAGGCCTTTTCCAAAACATCTGCGGATTCGCCAATAAGATAGACTTCTGCTGTTTTCTTGGCCAGCATTATTTTGGGCTTTTCAAAGTCCGTCTCTTTGAGCCGTCCCCCGGCAATTAACCGGACCGGACCGGGCACCATTTCAATTCCCGCGGCCAGGGCGGCGAGCGTCGTCGCTTTGGAGTCATCAACGAAAAGAATCCCATCGATTTCCGCCACTCTTTGCTGCCGATGCGGCAGGCGCTCAAAGACCGAAGCCGTGGATCCAATATCCGGGGCGGAAACCCCGATGACGGTCAAGGCCGCGGTGGCGGCGGCCGCAGTACATCCCAAAATCGGATTATCAAAAGGCGTCCCGCGAAAATCAATTTGAGTCGCCGCTCCCTGTACATGGCCATCCTGAAATCGCCAGTCAGCCGCCGCACTCAAACCAAAAGTGATTCGTCTTACGCCGGAGGGGATCAAAACGGGATCGTCCAGATCGTCGGGAATCACGGCACAATCGCCGGGTCCCAAGGTCTGGAAAAGTCGCATTTTGGCCGCCCGGTAGGCGTCCAGGGTTCCATGCCGATCCAGATGATTCGGGTGCAGATTCAACAGCAGGGCTATTCGCGGGCGGAATTCGCACACCGTTTCCAACTGGAACGAGCTCACCTCCGCAATCACCCAATCCCAAGGAACGGGATCCATCACCACTTCGCTCAGGGGCGGCCCGTAATTTCCCGCCGCTACCGCGCGACGCCCGGCGCGGACCAGGGTCTCGGCACACAATTTTACCAGCGTGCTTTTTCCGCTGGATCCGGTCACCGCCAGCACGGGCGCCTTTAATTCATGCCACCCGATCTCCAGTTCGCTGATCAGGGGAAGACCCGCCCGAATGAGCGGCTGAACCCAGGCCGAATCGGGGGCGATTCCAGGACTGATCACCGCCGCCACGGCATCCTCCGGAGCGGGGGAAACGTCCCCCAGTTGCACCGGAATCCCCTCCCGGCGCAAGGATTCAGCCGAGCGTCTTAATTCCGGCGTATCCCCCGCATCGGCCGCACGCACATGCACCCCGCGCGATCGCAAAAGCCGAATCGCGGCCCGTCCACTGCGGCCCAATCCCAGAACCAACATCGCTGAACCGGGTTGAATCATCGCACCTAAATTCACATATCCCTCATCGGATTTTCAAGGTTGCCACACCCAACAGGGCAAACAGAATTGAAAGAATCCAGAACCGGATGGTAACCTGTGTTTCACTCCATCCGCGCAATTCAAAATGATGATGAATCGGGGACATGAGGAAAATCCGTTTGCCCCGCATTTTAAAGGAGGCCACCTGCAGAATCACGCTCATCGCCTCCATCACAAAGACACCGCCCACCAAAATTAATGCGATTTCCTGACGGATCAGGATCGCCACCATCGCGATGCCGCCGCCCAGGGCCAGACTTCCGGTATCGCCCATGAAGACCTTGGCGGGATGGCAGTTGAACCAGAGAAAACCCAGGGAGGCCCCCAACAGGCATCCACAGTAAACGGCCAATTCCCCGCTGCCTGCAACATAGGGAACCCGCAAGTACTCGGCGAATAACACATGCCCGGCCGCATACGACATGACCAGGTAGGCCAATGCCACCGAGCCACTGCACCCGATCGCCAACCCGTCCAGCCCATCCGTCAGATTAACCGCATTGGCCGCCCCCACCAAAACCAGTCCGAGAAATAAATATACCACTGGCAACGGCAGACCGGCCGCCGCCGGAGTCTTTAAGAACGGCACCCAGAGATCGCCCACCCAATCCCGGGTTTCCGGCAGAATCAACAACAGGCTCACCACCCCAACCGCCCATAACACTTGCATTAAGAATTTGGAGCGGGCGCTCAACCCCTTCGCGCTTTTCCCCCTCAGCTTGGCATAATCATCCAGGAATCCGATCGCCCCCATCGCCAGCATCGTCGCCAAGGTCAAATGAATGAACATGCTCTTCGGATTCGACCAGAGCAACGTCGCCCCCGTCACCGCCAGGAGAATCAGAAGCCCGCCCATGGTCGGCGTCCCTTGTTTCTTGCCATGCAGGACATGCAGGCCGGGCGCCTCCTCCTTTCGGATAAATTGACCCACCCGCAGGTCTTGCAGACGGCGAATCAACCAGGGCCCGATCACCAGGCTGATCAGAAACGCAGTCGCCGCCCCACCCAGGGCTCGAAACGTGATATACTTAAAAATCCGCAGGGGAGAATACCAACCCGTCAATTCCGACAAATAGTACAACATGAACGCTCCGACTCCTCTCGTCCTTTACGCGATGGCATTCCCCTCGAATCAGGCGGGCACGGCTTCGGGCACCCGGCCACCCATCCGATAGGCCTGTAAAACATCCTCGAGCCGAATCCCCCGGGACGCTTTCATGAGCACCTGGTCCCCGGGACGAATCCGTTCCTGCAACACGGCGGCCGCCTGTTCCGCCTCTTCACAGACAAACAGGGCCGTCGTCCGGAATCCCGCCGCCCGGGCGCCCTCGGCCAGCGTTTCACCCAATTCGCCCACCGTGATGACGCCCGCCCAATCCTGAGCGGCCAGGAAATGGCCCAACGCAAGATGTTCGGCCTCTTCGTGCCGGCCCAATTCCAACATCCCCCCCACCACCAACCAGCGACGCCCCGGTCCGGTTCCCGCCTGGAAAGCCTCGATGGCCGCCCGCATGCTCAGGGGATTGGCATTGTAAGCATCATTGATGAAAGTGACCGACCCCACGACCTGCCGTTCCCAGCGCATGGGCGCCGATTTAAAGCGGCGCAAAATATCCACGATGTCATGCCAGGCCACCTCATGCCCCCGCGCCACCGCGATGGCCAGCATCGCATTGGCGATGTGGTGCCGCCCCATCAAGGGGATGAAGATTTCATGCCGCTCGCCCGTCCGACGCTCCAGGATCAAGGCGGTCATCCCCGTGGGCCCCATCGCCGATTCCAGGCATTGGTAGTCGGCTTCCTGTTCCAGCGAAACCGTCAAGACCGGCCCGGGGGCCTGCGCCGCAAGGAGTTCAAAGAACGGGCAATCGCGACTTAAAACAGCCGTGCCCTCCTCGGGCAGGGAGCGCAAAACTTCGCTCTTTTCAAACGCAATTCCTTCGATCGAATCAAAGAATTCGATATGGACAGGGCCGATCCCCGTGATCACTCCCCAGTTGGGCAACACGATCTGGCAGAGGGGCATCAATTCGCCGGGATGATTCATCCCCACCTCGAACACGCCGGCCTCATCAGAGCGACGCAGCCCCAGGACACTCAAGGGCACGCCCACGGCGTTGTTAAAATTGCCGCGGGTTCGCGCGGTGGGCAGTCGGGCACTCAGCAGATCAGCAATCAGATCCTTCACCGTGGTTTTACCGACACTGCCGGTCACCGCAACGGAGGAAATCGCCACCTGACGCCGGTAGGCGGCGGCGATCGCCTGGAGCGCATCCGCCGGATCATCCACCATCAGCAGCGGGTAAGCCGGGGACTCGGGCAGATACGGATTATCGCGTCGGACCAGGGCGGCGGCAGCTTCCAGTTGAAAGGCCCGGTCGAGGAATTGGTGGCCATCGAATCGTTCCCCCTCCAACGCCACATACAGGGCGCCGGGATTCAACGCACGGGTGTCCTGGGTAATCCCCACCACCTCTGCCGGCGGATGCGGAATCCACTCACCTCGGCTCCACCGCGCCAACTCTTCGGGATTGAATCTGACCATGGTTGTACTCCTTCTGCCAATGTCATCCGAAATCCGGGACCGGGGCGGCCGTGGGCCGCCTTCCCACCGCTGATGTTCCACGCCAGGGAACCCGTGCGCGAATCCGCGCGGATATTCCGGCCGCTGTCGCGGCGGAAGGGACCGACGGAGTTTCATCGCAACAACTCCCGCGCCATTTGGCGATCGTCAAAGGGGACTCTCGTGTTCTCAAATTCCTGTGAGCTTTCATGACCTTTGCCCGCGATCAGCACACTGTCGCCCGGCCGGGCCAGCTCAAATCCGCGGGCGATGGCCTGCGCCCGATCTTCCACCACCTCCACCCGGGATCCCGGTTCGAAACCGACGCGAATCTCTTCGATGATGGTTTGTGGATTCTCTTTGCGCGGATTGTCGGAGGTTAAAATCGACACATCCGCCAACTGGGACGCCACGGCGCCCATCAAGGGCCGCTTGCTCCGATCCCGGTTTCCACCACACCCGAAAATCACCAGCAGGCGACCGGATGTGATTTCACGCAAGGTCTGCAGGGCATTCGTCAGGGCATCATCGGTGTGGGCGTAATCGACAAAAACCCGGTAGCCGGTCTTCTCGCCCGAGACCAGCTCCAACCGGCCGGGAACCTGGGGCATGTGCGCCAATCCCGCGATAATCCGGTCGAACGGCATGCCCAGCACTCCCGCTGCCCCGGCCGCCGCCAGGGCGTTCGAGACGTTGAAACGGCCCAACAAACTCAACCGCGCCTCACCCGCACCCCACGGGGTCACCAACCGAAACCGGCTGCCCTCCAAGGAGAGCTGAATGTCCTCGGCCCGGATGTTCGCCCCCGGTTTCAACCCATAGGTCACAACCTTCACGGAAGGATCGATGCCGTCCCGCAGACGGGAGGACCGGGGATCGTCCGCATTGATCACGGCCGCCGCTTTTTTCCCCTGCCGGCCCAGCATGCGAAACAGTTCCTGCTTGGCGTCAAAATAAGCGTCCATCGTGTGATGGTAGTCGAGATGGTCCCGGGTTAGATTGGTGAAAACTCCCACATCGAAACAAACGTCATCGACCCGGTGCTGACTCAGGGCGTGCGAAGAGACCTCGAACACCACGGACGGAACCCCGGCCTGAATCAACTGGGCGAACATCTCTTGCAAATCCAGCGATTCCGGCGTCGTCCGACTGGCGGGCAGAAGGCGTTCCCCGATGATATATTGAACGGTTCCAATCAAGCCGGGTGCCGGCCCGATGGAACCCAGCAGGGACCGGACCATAAATGTCGTCGACGTTTTCCCATTGGTCCCGGTGACCCCGATCGTGGTCAACCGTCGGCTCGGTTCCTGGTAAAACCGGGCGGCCAGATGGGCCAGTGCCCGGCGGCTGTCGGCCACCCGGATCAGCGCTATTTCCCGGCGAAACCGCACGTCCCGCTCGGCCACGACCGCCACCGCCCCCCGGTTGATCGCATCCTCGACAAACTCATGTCCATCAACCACCTGCCCCGCCAAGGCGACAAACACGTAACCCGGCCGAACCCGGCGGGAATCGTAAGCGAGCCCAGTCACGGCGCAATCCACCGTTCCCCGGATGGTTGCCCCATCCAAATCCTTGACCAATTCTTCCCATGATATCGTCCGCGCCACCGTATTCATCCGTAAATCCAACTCCATTCTTAAGGTCCGGCCAACCCCGTCTGCGCCGAAGGGGAAATATCCAGATACCGCACGGCTTGTTCGGCGATTTCCTTGAAAATCGGCGCCGCGACAAGCCCCCCTGTATGAAAAGGCTGTGGCTCATCCACCGTCACAATGATGCTGATTTCCGGGTTTTGTACCGGCAGAAAGCCGACAAAGGTGGCCATGTAATCGGTTTCCGAATAACCGCCGGCCGTCGGTTTCTGGGCACTTCCGGTTTTCCCGCCCACCTGGTAACCCTCAATCGCCCCCTTGGTGCCGGTGCCGCCGGGTTCGGTTACGCGCGCCATCAGGTCCCGCATTTTTTGGGCCGTATCTCCGCGAATCGGACGGCCCATGACTTCCGGCGCGCCTTTATAAAGAACAGTGCCATCCTTCGCAACCACCCGACGGATGAGATAGGGCTTCATCAGAAAACCGTCATTCGCCACGGCATTCGCCACCCCCAACATCTGCAAGGCCGTCACCGCCACCCCTTGCCCGATGGCGATTCGCGACACGCTGATCCCAGACCACTTTTCAACCGGCGTCAGCAGTCCCGCCTCCTCGCCCGGAAGGTCCACCCCCGTCTTGTGTCCGATGCTGAACCCCTTGAGATACTTGTAAAATCGCTCATTGCCCAACTGGATGGCGATCTTGGCCGTACCGATGTTGCTGGATTTTTTAAACACATCCGACACGGTGAGCTGGGAATACGGATGATAATCCCGAAGGATCTTGCCCATGTAGGACCACCGCCCGTTTTCGGTGTTGAATATCTGGTTGGTGGTGATAATCCCTTCGTTCAAGGCGCCGGCAATTGCCACCACCTTGAACGTCGATCCGGGCTCATACACTTGTCCAATCGCCCGGTTTAACATCTGTTCGGGACGGGCGGTTCGGAACTCATTCAAATCAAAATTGGGCCGATTGGCCAGGGCCAGGATTTCCCCGGTCCGGATGCGTTGGACAATCGCCCAGGCACCCCGGGCCCGATGTTTCTCCATCGCCCGGTCCAGAGCCATTTCAACCATATATTGAACATTTTCATCCAGGGTCAGATAGACATCCGCCCCCTCCTGTGGCTGAATATCCTGAACCCGCCAGCCGTACATCTCCCGCCGGCGACCATCCAGACGGCTCTCCAGAAAACCTTCCGAACCCTTGAGATATTTATCGGCAATCAATTCAACCCCGGCCGACCCCACTCCCTCGAGATTTGAAAAACCCAGGGCATGACACATCGTGCCCCCTTGGGGATAGCGACGCAAAGTGGTCTCCCGCGTAAAAATACCCGGGGTTTTGAGATCCATGATCTGGTGGACCAAATCGTCCGGCACTTGCCGGGCCACATAGGCAAACCGTTTCTCAGGATGATTCAACCGGCCCCGCAACTCCTCCGAAGTCACCCCTAACACCGTCCCCAGCGAGGAGGCGACCTGGCCGGTGAGATTGCTCTTGGCCAAAAGCGCCGGATCGGCGCATAAATCGAACATCCCCACATTCAACGCCACGATGTTACCCGCTTTACTTCCCTCTAGAATCCGGCCCCGTCCGGTTAAAATCGGCTTGACGATCGTCCCTTTATCCTCCACCGATTGGCGTATCGTTTCATCGGTCAAGAGATGCAGATACACCAATCGAACCACCAATCCGGCGAAGGCCAGGGCGAGGGCCAGGGCCAGCCACTCCAGCCGGATGTTTCGATCACGATCAGTCATTCATTACGACTTTCTGGACCTGGGCGTATTGCAGGGGTTGGGAGGGTTCGAGACGGCGCGCACGCCCGGAGGCGGGGGCACAAATGATGCGGACAATCTGATCCCGACGGGGCCAGGCCATCACCAGGCCATGTTCCCGCAGAGCGGCTTCAACCCGGGCTGGAGAGCGCAACAGGGACCATTCGCCCTCCTCTTTTTTAAGCTGGTCCCGCAAAACCACCCGACGCGCTTCCAGCGCCTTGATTTCACGGCCCAAGGCATCGGCCCGCGCCTTGAGGCAGATATGAAATAACGCCAACAACGCCACCGCTAAAAGGGTCAGGGCCAAGGGAACCGGGAAGAGAAATCCCTGTTCGTTTTTCTTGCGATTTTTTCGTGCCATTCTTCAACCATTCCTTTCCGCTATCCTTAATTTTGCCGATCGCGCGCGGGGATTCTGCCGACTTTCCTCCTCGGTCGGAATCCGCGGTTTTCGGGTCACCAGCCGCACCGGGGGAGCCTCCCCCACCCAGGCCTGTCCACCCGCCTGTAAAGATTCCCAGCGTCCCGCATGCCGGGCCAGACACTGCTTGACTCGCCGGTCCTCCAGGCTGTGGAAGGAAATCACCGCCACCCGCCCGCCCGGCTTTAACAAGCGCAACGCGCCGTCCAGACCCCGTTCCAACGCGGTCAATTCGCCATTGACAGCAATCCGCAGAGCTTGGAAACACTGGGTCGCTGGATGGATCCGACGCCGGCCACGCTTGGTCCGCATAATCACCTCCGCCAGTTGCGCAGTGCTCCGAAACGGCGTTCCCGTCCGGATCCGGCCAATCTCCCGGGCAATCGCCCGTGATTCCGTTTCCTCGCCGTAGCGCCAGAACACATCCGCCAACTCCTCCACGGACAATTCGTTCACCCAATCCGCTGCCGTCCGGCCCTGTTCCAGATTCATCCGCATATCCAAAGGGCCGTCCGTCTGAAAACTGAACCCGCGCGCGGGATCGTCCAACTGGTTCGACGATAATCCCAAGTCGAAGAGAATGCCGTCGACCGCCGTAAACCCCGCCGCCGTTGCCAACTCTTCCACCCGCTCAAAATTGCCGATCGTCAGCCGCCAGGCGCCCGGCCACTCGCGCAAGGCTTCACCCACCGTCCCCGCCACGGCCGGGTCGCGATCCAACAACAAGACCTCGATCGCGCCCCCTGTCCGCTCCAACCAACTCCGGGTGTGCCCCCCGCCCCCGGCGGTCGCATCGATGTATCGACCGCCCGCCCGGGGCGCAAGCCCTTCCCAAACCTCATCGACCAGAACGGACTGGTGCATGCGAAAGCCCCCCCGGCACGGGCAAGCCCTGTTCCTTGACGACCGTGCTGGAAATACGCAGGGGACGCCGCCCGATCGTGTTAAGTTCCAGAATGTCCGAAAAAGAATCTTTTTTCTGTTCCGGCACACTGAGCCAATGAACCCCGGGACCGCCCGAAAGACAACCGGTCATCCGCATAAAGAAAGACACACCTGACCATTTCATGGCCCCACCTACCTCCACCGCCGCCCATCACCGGCGGCTTGCTAGAATCCCAATCGGCGCGCTGCATCCCCGGGTTCGCCCTCCTCAGAGGCGCGATGCTTCTCCCATGCCCGGGGGTTCCATAATTCGATTCGATCAAATGCGCCCACCAGGACCACCTGGTCCGCCAGTTGCGCATGTGCCAATAAATCGTCCCGGAGCCGAATCCGTCCCTGGCTATCCCAGGCAATCAGTTCCGCCTGCGAACCGAGAATACGATCGGCGGCCGCAAAATCGGGATCGGTCACCGAATGTCCCCGATTAGCCCCCAAGCGGCGGATCATTTCCCGCGCCGCTAGGGCATAGAGGCATTGTCCGTGAATCGGCGCCACAAACAGGCTTTCCGGTTCACCCACCTGCCCGCGCCATTCCAAGGGAATCGTCAAACGCTTCTTGGAGTCGAGCGCATGGTTAAAAACACCGATAAACAGACCCACCCGGGCCGGGGTAATGTCAGCCGGTCTCACGATCTGTTCCTGTGTTTCTTCTGTATTTTTTGGCGACACTTGTAAACACCTGATGGTATTGGTTGCCTTTTCGCTTTAATTTCTAGCACTTGGCCCCACCCACGTCAATCATTTGATTGCAATTTTTTAAGTTTTTTTAAGGGATCCATGGAATCATCCAACCCGGGCCATATCCGAGAATTGCAAGTGCTAATCGGCGAATCTGAGAAAACGAGGCAACAACGGATACATGTGTTAATTGGTCTTGAGAGAAGCAACCAACCACCTGCACGTCCGAGTCAGCACGAGGGCAATGGAAGGGCTATCTTGTTCCCATGGGCTACTCTTACCTTACAGCATCATTGAAATACAAAACACCGGAGCAGCCTGTCCTCCGAAGACTCTACGGGCACGGGATCGGTATTGTAGCCTATCAGATCCGCCAGGCCATGGCCCATGTGCGCACAGACCCCTCACCGGCGCGGCAGGTATCACGCCTGGAGCGGAAGAGGGAGGCGGATACACCCTGATGATTTTATTTGCTATTATTAGGACTGACCCCTTGGTCGGTGACCACTTAGTCGGTCCTCCGACGAGCTTTAAGGCCCATTCTCGAATCGGAGAGGGGGCTCCTCCCAGCCCCAAAGCTCACTCTGAAAAACGGAGGTGGACAACCTAAAACCTATGGCTTAATTTAACCCAATACCTGTCCAATGGGTGGGGGAAAGCTCAAATAACCCCTCGAGGATTCGCTTCGGCGGAAGCAAAGATGAGGACAAGATGTTTGACGACGAAAGAAAGCGGAGAGCATACTGGACGAGTCGGTTGGATGAGGCTCATGACTTCATGATGCGCGTCATGGCGTTTCCGGTGATCGAGTGTGGGGAGAAACTCGTGCCTCTCGCCCCGGCGGCGGCCGAGGCGAATGTGGAGGTGGCATTCTCAAGCCAGCCTCATGTAAAGGGCCTGCCGCGACTGTTTTTTCTACGCCAAGGGCAGATCCGCGGGTTCCTCAATGCGGCACAGGAGATGAACCGGCGGGGATGGGTGCTGAAAGTGGAGGACGGCTTTCGGAATCGAACAATGCAGAAGTTTATCGGGCGGACACCGGCGGTGTTCGATGCCATACTCACGAAAGTTCTCTGGGAGCTAGAGGGGCGGTTACCCGATCCGGCCTTCATGTTCAAGCGGGTCATGACACTTACGGCGCAGATGCCGAAGATCGGCACGCACATGTCCGGCAGCGCGATCGACATTTCCGTGCTGGATCGGAGGACGGGACAGGACGTGGACCGGGGCGGTCCATATCTCGAAATAAGCGAGCGGACTCCTATGACGTCCCCGTTCATCAGTGCGGCGGCGCAGCAGAATCGCGAGGACATCACGGCGATCATGGCTCATTCCGGGTTCGTAACATATCCATATGAATTCTGGCACTACAATAGTGGAGACGCCTACGAACGGATTCTCCGGGGAAGTGACACGGCGGCGATCTACGGAGCAGTGGATATGGACCCGGCCACCGGGGTTCCTGTGCCGGTGATGGACCCCGCAAAGCCGTTGAACGACTTGCACGAGATTGAGGCGGAGATCCAGGCGTCGCTCCAGCGCCTGGCTGGTGTGGGTCAGATAAACCCTTAACGACCTTCGCGGGCAAGGCAGGTCCCTCCTGACCCACCCGGCCGGGGGAAGGCGGGGCGGAAGAGATAGTACGGGAATGGGCATCGAGGTCAAGGGGATCGAGGAGCAAGGCTGCGGGATCGAAGATTTTGGCCCGTAAGAATTCAGCGGGAGTGATCTGGCCTTTTGAATAATTGGGACGGCCAAAGTTCCACCACCGTTGATAGGTGGTGACCTTGGTAAAGAAGTCACGACGGGAGTGAAAGGGTTCCAGGTCCAAGAATTCCGATTCGATGAAGCTGTGAAAGCTTTCGACATCGGCATGGGCATTGGGGGTGGCCGGGGGAATGAAGCGATGGGATGCGCC
>CAIJXV010000100.1 GCA_903824675.1 uncultured bacterium | reverse complement strand
TGGATCCGTGGACGCCGGGCGCAGAGGCCCGGCCGACAACAACGGGGAATCGGGTTGAGGGCGAAGCCCCACCTGGGGCGGTTATCATGGAAATAGGCGAATTTGCGCCGAATCGCAGATGCGCCCCGCCCCGGGTCGGATGGACTTTCGGGTTGACGGCAACGGACAATGTCCTGAAACTAATCGACCGAATGGCGATTCGACGGGCGTGATCATTCAGAGGAGCTGGTATGAAAAAAACATTTCGATATCCGGCAGAAGGCCGTTGGTTCAAGGGGAATACCCACATCCACACCCTGGCTTCGGATGGGGGAATGTCGGTTCGGGACATCGCGACCCTCTATGCCCAGGCAGAATACGATTTCTTATTTTGCACCGATCATTGGAAAGCCAGTAACGTTCAGCTGTTCGAGGAGACCTTTCCCCTGCTGTGGATCGACGGCATTGAGTTGGATGGCAAGGATTCACGGGGTGAAGCGTATCACATCGTCTGCCTGGGTCGGGAACAGGGCGATATGGTCGATCGGATGGATTTGACCGAGGCCGTGGACCGGATGCGCGATGCCGGTGCGATCCTGATTCTGGCCCATCCGGAGTGGACCGGCAATTCGCTCGATCCGGAATTGGCGGACCGGTTGGATGGGGTGGAGATCTATAATCATGTCTGTCGATGGTTGAATGGCAAATGGTCCGGTCGGCTTCATTGGAATGCCCAACTTAAGATCGGCCGTCCGACCCTGGGCTTTGCCGTTGACGATGCCCATCTGCGACCTGAGCATCCCGGGTGGAATGGCGGGTGGGTCCAGGTCCTGGCACCGGTGTGCGAACGGACAACCCTTCTGGAGGCTATTCGGCGCGGCCATTTTTATTCATCCTGCGGGCCGGTCATCCGTCAGATCCGTGAACATCAGGGACGGATCGAATTGGAAACTTCACCGGTGCGTTTTGTCCGGTTGGTGGGGACGGATGCCCTCGGGCAGCGCCAAGGGAGTTTTGACGGGATCGAACGGACGGAATGGGCGTTCGAAATCCCCGCCCAGTGGGATTACGCCTATCTTGAGCTCGAGGATGCCATGGGTCGTTGTGCCTGGACCCAGACCTTGTATGTGTAAGGGCTGTGAATCGAGGGCCGTCCAATTCCGATTAGACGGTCAGCAGGGTGACGATTTTACCGCGGGCTTGCAGGCGGGCGGCGATCAGGGGCACAATTTTACGGCGAGGCATGAGGCCCCGCTGGGCAAATCGAATCCCATTACTGGCGCGGCTTTCGCCGCCGCCCAGCCAGAATTCAATTCGGTCGGCAGATAATAATAGGCGGGCCAATGCCGGGGCGCCGCCTTCTTCCCACAAGGTGGGATCGACTTCCAGCAGGTGATAGACCTGGTTCAACGTGATGACGCCCTCGGTGACCACCTCGATCCCTTCGATTTGGGATGCAGGCGGGGTCAGATCGAAATCATCGGAGAGCACGACTTTCACGGGGCATTTCATTTCCTGAGCGACGATTTCCGTTGTCGTGCCTCCGCAAACCGCCTTTAAACCTTCGGTTCCCGTGAAGCGGCGAACCACTTTTCCGTTATCGGATCGTTTTTGCGGCGGACCGGTCAAGACGGTCAAGAGGGTTGCCCGGCGACAATGCGCCAGACTGACCGTCATGTCGTCGGCGGGTCCGTTGTCATTCAGGAGGCCGGCTTGATCGATCAAACGGGTCGGCAGATCATCCATCGGAACGCCGCTGCCGAGCAGGCCGGAAAGATATCGAACGACCCCCTGGGTTTCCCATCCATTGGCCCACTTTCGGCCCAAGCCGGCCTGGGTGATGCCGTCGCTCATCAGGATTAAGGCCTCTCCCGGCATCAGACGGCAATGTCCCTCGGCGATCATGGCCTGGCGACCGACATACGGTTTGAGGGGGATTTCTCCTGCGCCGAAGGGGCCGACTTGAACCGGGCCGGGTGCTTCGTAAACCCCGACCGCCGCCGTTCCATCGGGAGATAACCGGCAGGCCGAAAAGGCGGTATAAGTTTGGACCGGTCCCAATTTGGCGGCCGCCTGGGTTTCCGCCAGCGCCAGGAGGGCCTCGCGAAACGACCCTCCCAATCGGACCAATGTCAGGAAACGGGTGGCGGTCATGACGGCCGCGATATGCGCCTTGACCCCTTTTCCCACTCCATCGCAACAGATCATCCACACAGCTTCAGCGGTCCGCTCGATGCGCACTACATCGCCGCAGACCGAAGCGTGCGGAGGAGCTTGCTGGGCCTGGGCTATTTCGAAATGGTGAAGCGTTTGCGCCATGGACTATTGTTCTGTTCGGGTTCGGAGTCGGTGGAATCCGATGCGAGCGTGCGCAGGTGATTGACCAGCATCTCGCCTTTGGCGGTGCTGTCTCCCAGAAATTCGGCGATCTGCCGGGCCATCTGCAATTGATGTTCCAGCAGGTCTTCCGCCTGTTGCAGGGTCTGGGCACGCAACGACTGCAGTTTTTCATGATGGGTTTGGAGGGAGGTGATATTGACAAAAATCCCGACATATTGCCTTTCGTCGCGCAGGGCATAAAATAACTCATGACAGACCAATCCGTAGGCCTCATGGGTCGCAACCCGTTCGTTGAATTCCAGCGCGCCCGTGGCCAATGGGTCCAACAAGTCGGGGTCGATGAGGTAGGCGATGGGCTTCCCACAAACGGAATCGGTACACATGAAAAAGCGGCGGAAGGCCGGGTTCATACTGAGGATGCGCAGGTCGGCGTCCAGGATCACGATGCCATTGGGGCTGGTTTCAATGATCCGGTCGGTGCGTTGTTCTGCCTGGCGGCGGGTGAAGGGGATACACATGGCGGGTTCCGCCAGTCCCTCCAGAACACCCCGGGCTTTTTCGCGGCAGGAGGGATATCCGCAGGCTCCACAGTTTAACTCATCTTCCGGCCGGGTTTTCCCGGTTTGGGCCAGGACCCGGCGCAGATCCTCTTCGGAGAACACCATCCGGGAAACAGGTTGCGCGGCAAAAGCGGCACCGGTCGATACCGTCGGGTCCACCTGTCCCAGCGGACCGGAAGGGCCTTGTTCCGTATAGATTTGCAGCCGGTGCCTTCGTTTGAGCAGGGGGAGATCGGCCGGACCGGCCGGGCCATTGAGGCAGCCCTGCCGACAGAAGAGCGGTTCGATGACCACACCGGGAGAGGGCGGGGAGCCGTTGGGCGTCAGAGCTTCCGCCAGATCTTCATAACCGCTGACCGAGATGATTTGAGGTTCAGTATCTTTCTCTGACAATCCCGCGGCATGGAGAGCGCCGCCCACGCGGGCAAAATGGCGGGGCAGGGCTTCGGCGCTCTCGTCGAACTGGCTTTCCTCACAACGCCGGAAATCGATTTTTTCCTCCTGCATCCACTCGGCGAGTTCGCGAAAGGTCAGGACGGCATCGATCGCATCGCGGACATCGAGGCGTTCGATTTCGAGTTTTTTAGCGACGCAGGGTCCGATAAAGACCACGCGGCCGTGGGGGCCCAGGCGGCGTTTCAGATGCCGGCCGTGAATCGCCATGGGCGAGGCGACCGGGATCAGGCGGGGGACGGCATCGGGCTGGTAGCGTTCGATCCAGCGCACGACGGCGGGGCAGGCGGTGATGAGTGGTGAATTCGTGCGGTGGGCCTGGATCCAATCCGCCGAAGCGCGGGCTGTGGCCGCGGCGCCGACGGCGGTTTCGGCGATGAAGGTGAAGCCCAGGGCGCGCAAGGCGGAGGGCAGGCGCAGGATCTGCCAGGGCTCGAACGCCGCGGCCAAAGCGGGCGCGACCGTGGCGGCAACCGGGCCGCCGGCGCGCAGGAGTATGCGTACCCGGTCGATATCCGATCGGAAAGCCTTGGCCTGTTGCGGGCATTCCCGGATGCACGTGCCGCATCCCAGGCACCGTTCCGCATCGACGGAGGCCTGCCCATCATGCATTCGGATAGCCTTCACCGGGCATACCCGGACGCACCGGTAACAATCCCGGCAACGTGCGGGCTGAGTGAAGACCACCGGACTGGATCGAGGGTGATCGGTCATGGGGGCCTCAGGTTGATCCCGCCGGAAGGGGGGTCAGGACTTCCAGGATATCCTCAATGGATTTAATCACCTGACCGAGATCGGCCCGGTGCAGGATTTTTTCATTGATGCGGACGGTAGGGCCGCGATCGCAGGCTTCCAGGCAAAAGGTCGCGCGGACATCCACCCGCTCGGCCAGTTGGCGATCGGTCACGAACCGGTTGACGTCGCGGAGCAACTCCTGGGCGCCCCGCAGGTAGCAACTGGTGCCGACACAAATTCGGACGGTCACCGGCTGGGTGGGCGGGGAATCCGATAAACGCAGGTTCTCCTGGTTGATCCGGCGCCGGCTATGGTAGACGGTATGCAACAAGTCGTGGGCCTCGTGACTGCCCGGGGCGTGGAGAACCTCCTGGTAGCAGCGGTTGACGAGGTGATTATCCTGGGCTTTATGCAGTTCCAGCATGCGATCGGTATCGTAGAGACCCCGACTGCGTTTGCGTCGGGCTTCAGAGGACCGGGAGAGAGGTTGGCCGGCGCCGCCGACACAACCGCCGGGACAGGCCATGACTTCGATGAAGTCGGCCTTCAGGGCCCCGGATTTGATCTCTTCCGCCACTTCCCGGGCCTTGCGTAATCCGCTCACGATTACCAGGGTTAATTGTTGATCGCCACAGGCGACCGTCACCACTCGCCGCTCGGCATCGCCGCGGGTTTCCTGGAATTCGATCGCATCGCCTTTGACGCCCGGGACCTTTTCGAGGGCATAGCGCAGGACGGCCTCGCTGACCCCGCCGGAACTTCCGAAAATCACTCCGGCGCCGGTTTTGAAGCCGAAGGGCATATCCATGGACGCGGGTTCCAGGCGGGTGAACGACAAGCCCCGCTCTTCGATCATGCGGGCCAGTTCCTGGGTGGTCAGGACAAAATCCACGTCCGGCTGGTCGTTGGTTTTAAATTCCGGGCGACGGGCCTCGAATTTTTTAGCCGTGCAAGGCATGATCGAAACCATGACCAGGTTTTGACGGTCGATTTTCAGCCGCGCAGGCAGAGTGGCTTTGACCAGGGACCCGAGCATTTGCTGGGGCGACCGGCAGGTGGATAAATGGGGCAGCAGATCGGGATAATACTGTTCGGCAAATTTCACCCAGGCCGGGCAACAGGAACTGAATTGGGGCAAGGATCCGCCGCCGCCTTTGCGTTTCAGGAATTCCTCCGCTTCTTCAATCACCGTCAAATCCGCGGCAAAAGCGGTGTCGTAAACTTCTGCGAAACCGAGCGCCTTCAGGGCGGCGACGATTTGACCGGTGGTGACTGTGCCGGGTTCGAGGCCAAATTGCTCGCCCAAGGCGACCCGGACCGCCGGGGCGAGTTGAACGACCACATGCCGGGTGGGATCATCCAAAACTTTCCAGACCTCGGGCAGTTCACTGCGGGGCGTCAGGGCACCGGTGGGGCAGATGGCGGCGCATTGACCGCAGAGGACGCATTCGACATCGCTGAGCGGTTTATTAAAGGCCGGGACCACGGCGGACTGTGCGCCGCGGTAGGCGAAATCGATCGCGCCGATCCCCTGGACTTCCGCGCAATACCGCACGCAGTCGCCACATAGGATACATTTGGAAGTGTCGCGGACGAGGGAGGGCGTCGACCGGTCCGGCGTGGGGAGGCGGGGAACGGGTTTGAAACGGACTGAGTCCACACCAAGCCGCCGCGCCAGAGATTGGAGCTGACACCCCCCGCTTTTTCCGCAGGTGGGGCATTGCGAGTGATGTTGAGCCAGGAGGAGTTCGACGATCAGGCGCCGGATCTGGCGGATTTCCTCGGTGGCGGTCCGGATCGACAGTCCGGTCTCGGGCGGGGTGGAACAGGCGGGCAGGATGCCGCGGCCCTCGACCTGGACCAGGCATAGGCGGCAAGCGCCGTAAACACTTAATTCGGAATGGTAACAAAACGTGGGCAATTCGATGCCCGCTTTGCGAATGAGTTCCAACAAGTTGCGTTCACCTTCGATGGCAACCGATTTTCCATCGATTAAGAGCTGGCCGGGGAGGGCGGGAGTCATGGGTGTTTCCTCAGGTTATGGCGTTGAATTTGCAGGCTGTTTTGCAGGCGCCGCACTGGATGCACTTTGCCGGATCGATTCGATGCGGCAGTTTTTTCTCGCCGGTGATGGCCCCGACGGGACATTTGCGCACACAGGCCGTGCAACCTTTGCACAGGGCGGCCGTGATTGTGGGCGGGCAAAGAGACTTACACTGGCCGGCCGGGCACCGTTTGTGGAAAACGTGCGCCTCGTATTCCGCCCGGAATTGGCGGAAGGTGGAGATCACCGGGTTGGGCGCGGTTTTACCCAGACCGCAGAGGGATCCGACTTGAACGGCTTTCGCCAGGGTTTGGAGCAGGTCCAGCGTTTCCGCCGTGGCGCGGCCTTCGATGATGTCATCGAGCAAGACCAGCATTTGCCGGGTCCCTTCGCGACAGAGCACACATTTTCCACAGGATTCGTTCTGGGTGAATTGCATGAAAAAACGGGCCACACTGACCATGCAGGTGTGCTTGTTCATCACCACCAGTCCGCCGGAACCCACCATCGCGCCCACCGATTTGAGGGCGTCGAAGTCCAGCGGCAGGTCCATGTGGGCGGTGGTCAGGCATCCGCCGGACGGTCCCCCGATTTGAACGGCCTTGAAGGCGTCGGACTCAACCAGACCCGTGGCGCCCGTGACCCCGCCGCCGATCGAATAGATGATATCGCGCAACGTACTGCCGAACGGCACCTCAATCAGGCCGGTATAGGCGACATGCCCGGTCAGGGCGAAGGTTTTGGTGCCCGGCGATCGGTCCGTTCCCACTGACCGATAGGCCTCCACTCCCTGGGCCAGGATCAAGGGCACGGTGGCGAGGGTTTCGACATTATTGATGACCGTGGGTTTGCCCCATAAACCCGACTGGGCGGGGAAGGGCGGTTTCGGCATCGGCATGCCGCGTTTGCCTTCGATCGAGGCAATGAGCGCGGTTTCTTCACCACAGACGAATGCGCCGGCACCCTCCATGACCTTCAATTTGAGCGCGTGATGGGTACCCCAGAGGGAGGGGCCGAGCAAACCCAGGGCTTCCGCATCGCGGATGGCCTGGCGAATGCGTTTGACGGCCAACGGGTATTCGGCCCGGACATAAATAAAACCTTCCTCGGCGCCCACGGCCCGGGCGGCAATCATCATGCCTTCCAATACACTGTGGGGATTGCCCTCCATCACACTGCGATCCATGAACGCACCGGGATCTCCTTCGTCGCCATTGCAGATGACATATTTGGGGACGCCGGGTTGGATGCGGGTGAGATTCCATTTTTTACCCGTCGGGAATCCGCCGCCTCCGCGCCCCCGCAATCCCGCCTGCTCCAGGAGGTGGCACAGATTTTCCGGCGTCAATTCCAACTGGGCTTTACGGGCCATCGCATAGCCGCCTTGGGCGATGTATTCACGGATATCCTCCGGATCGATCAATCCACAGGCTTTCAACGTCGCCCGGGTTTGACGGGCATAAAAAGGAATATCCCCGGCCCCTCGTCGGGTCTGGCCGGAGGGCTCCTCCCGATAGAGCAGGCGTTCCACGGGGAGCCCGTTGGCCAGGGTTTGCGACACGATGTCTTCCGCATCTTCCGGCTTGACCCGCAGGTAGAGAAATCCCTCCGGCTCGATGGAGACCAACGGTCCCATCTGGCAGAATCCCTGGCACCCGCTTTTGGAAAAGAGGGTGGCGTCCTGGGGGGCCTCGGCCTTTAAGTCGATCGCGACCGGCAAACCGGCGTTCTGAGCGACGGTGGAGAGGCGGTCATAAACCTTGAGGGCGCCATTGGCGATGCAGCCGGTTCCGGCACAAATCAGGACCCGGCGACGGACCCGTTGGCGATTGATTGCATAATTTTTTGTCAGGGCGACGAGATCAGGCATTTGCGGTGACATGCGGACTCTCCTTTGCAATTAAGGCTTCGACCAATTCTATCGCCCGGGCGGGTGTGACTTGCCCATACACTTCCTCGTTAATGACCAGGACCGGAGCCAGCCCGCAGGCGCCGAGGCAGGAAACGGTTTCCAAGGTAAATCTGAGGTCGGGTGTGGTTTTGCGTTGGGGGGTGAGATCGAGGCGGCGTTGCAGCGCTTCCAGAATGGGGATCGAAGCTTTGACATGACAAGCCGTTCCATCACAAAGGCGAATGATGTATTTGCCCCGGGGTTCCAGGGCGAAATGCGAGTAGAAGGTGGCGACCCCATAGACCCGGGCAGGCGGGAGTCCCAGGGAGGTGGCGACATAAACCATGATCTCCTCCGGGAGATAGCGGTATTCGTCCTGAACGGCCTGCAGGATGGGAATCAGGTGGGCGGGATTGCGGTCATGGTCATCCAGGATTTTACACACACGATCAAATCGATTGGGAAGCGGGAGGGGCATGGTCAGTCCTTTCAGGTGGTCTTGTGGCGTTGATGTTGCAATTGATTGAGGAGTACCGCGAAACTGGAGGCCAGGGAGACGGATTCGACCACGATGGGCTCCGGGACCTGCAAGGCGGTGGGGGCAAAATTCCAGATCGCTTCGATTCCCCCGGCGATCATGAGGTCCGCGACGGTTTGAGCCGC
The DNA here is from genome assembly GCA_903824675.1 of uncultured bacterium. Taxonomy (GTDB): domain Bacteria; phylum Verrucomicrobiota; class Kiritimatiellia; order CAIKKV01; family CAIJXV01; genus CAIJXV01. The sequence goes on along the minus strand of CAIJXV010000100.1, from coordinate 32,745 downwards.
CGGGGCCGGAACGGTCAAAATGCCGATTTTGATTTTCATCCGCTGGGCGAGGGGCGCCATTTTGGTCAGGGAGAAAACCGGTTTGCCGTGAATCTTGGTGCCGATTTTCGCGGGGTCGAGATCGAAGGCGGCGATGATGTTGACGCCTTGCCGGGTGAATCGTTCATATCCGAGGAGAGCAGCCCCCAGGTTTCCGACCCCGGCCAGAAAGGCATCGTTGACATTGGTCCAGCCCAGAAGGCTTTCGATGGAGGCGATGACGGCGTCGATCCGGTAGCCCACCCGGGGGGTTCCGGCGATGCCGGCGATTTCGAGGTCCTTGCGAATCTGGGTTGCATCCAGTTTGAAATCGCGGGCCAGCACGGTACAGGAGACGACGTCGCGTCCCCGTTCCTGCAACTGCTTGAGCCATTGGTGATAGACGACCAGCCGTTTCAACGTGGGCTGAGGGATCACCATCAAAGGCCGTTCACTCATGGTCCGCTCCTTATTTTAATTGCGAAAACAATCTCTACAAAACCGCCTTAATAATCGGAAACGCTGATACTATTTCAAATCGTTAAAAGTTTGTCAATATGAATAAAGAAAAAAATCGCTATTAAAATTACGCATTAACTTTTGGGGGGGAATGGGAAAATGGGTCGGCCGGGTTACTTCAACCGGGCCAAAAGGCGGAGGGCGGTGGCGGTCATGTGTTCGCCGGCCTCGGGAATCAGGCGGCTTTGCAGGGCGAAACAACATTCGTAACCGCCGTGCTCGAAAGCGGCGGCGGGCGGAATATAGCCGTGCCAACCGTTGGCCATCTGGGCGATCAGGGTGTGCTTGAATGGGGAAGCGGCGCGGAGCTCCCGGCTGAATTCGTTGAACAATTCGCAAGGAAACGCGGCGACTCCCACCGGTCCCAGGCGAAAGGTTTGGAGGGGGACTGCTTCGCGCAGTTCCCGTTCACCAACTCTCCGGCGCCATTCCCACATGCCCTGAATATCGCGGGCCAGCCAGTCATCCACGGCCGGGGACCGGTGATGGAAATGGTAAGCGTATCCGTAGAGTTGATCGGACAGATTGCCGGTCCACGGTTCCTTACGCGCCTGGGTTTCCAGAAAGTGGCGGGCGGTTTCGACGGTGTGGGACGTCAGGGGCCGTTGGGGAATGGAGAGAATTTCAAATTGGGCGCCCAAACCGGTACAGGTTACGTCCTCGGACTGGGCCACGGCGCGGAGGGCGTGGTCGGCGAGCATGCGTCCGAACTGCTCGGCCCGTTCGGCGCCGGATTGGGCGGACAGGCCGGGCAACGAAGAATTGGGCGCGAGATTTCCGGCGGCGCCATTCAGGAAAAGCCAGGTGCCGCCTTGTTGCTCTTCCATGTGCGTGCGCAGGGGGCCGGGATAATCGGCGGAGAAGAGGGTTTCGCTATAGGTACAGGTGGGATGCATGGCGAAATTGACGATTCCACCGAGCGGGGTTCCGGATTTGGCAAAGGCTTGCAGGGTCAGCAATTCATTTTCGTCCGGACCTTCCATTTTGACATACGACGGGATGTCGGTGGGACCGTGCGTTCCGACTTGGAGCCGGCCGTCCGGAGTGGCATAGAGGGGCCGGCGGTTGGTTGAAATCGAAGGGGCTTCAGTCCGGCCCACCCGCAATCGGCAGGGTTGGAGCGCGGCGGCCGCCCGGGCGGCCAGGGTTTCCACCTTCTCCGCCACAAAATCGAGGTAGGTGAAATCGGGATCCTGGGTCAGCCAGGGCCAGACGGTCGGGGCATTATGGGTGTGGGTCCAGCCGAAGAGCACCTGATCCACCGGGAGTTTTCCGCCGCAGGCGATGGCTTGGCGGAGTTCGGTGGCGGAGGGGGTGAGCATGACATTCAAATCGGCGATACAGATGGCCAGGCGCAGGCCGTCTTGTTCGAACAGGGCGATGCGGGCCGACAGGGGCCAATGGACATGGGTGGGGATGAGGATATTAATGCCCAGGCGACCCAGCCGACGGGAGTCGGTGGGCGTGATATCGACCGATTGAAAGGCGGCTGACAGGGAGTGTTTCACAGGGTTTCTTTTGTATGCTTATTTCAACGTTGTTTCAATTCGAAAGTGGAATGGGAAAGGGGGACAGGCCCTCTGTCCTCCGGGTATTCAATGTCGGATTGAGCGATCGCGGTTGGGCTTGCGTTTTGTCGCCGGTTTGGCGAAAATGGATCTGTTTTTTGAGAACGCCCGAAGAGGGGCGGGTAAGGAGCACCTGACATGACAACGGAATTGCGCAAAGGTATTTATTGGGTGGGCCACGTGGATTGGTCCATCCGGGATTTTCACGGCTATCTGACCGACCGGGGGTCGACCTATAACGCGTATCTGATCGTAGACGAAAAGATTGCCCTGATCGACACGGTCAAATCACCCTATGCGGGGCATTTATTGGCGATGATTTCGGAAATCGTCGATCCCGCCCGGATCGATTATGTGGTCTGCAATCATGCCGAGCCCGATCATGCCGGTGGACTGACGGAGGTCTTGAAGGCCTGTCCGCGGGCGGAATTAGTCTGTAACGCCAAATGTCTGGACACTCTGCGGCGGTACCAGGGGGGGGCGGATTGGAAGGTCAAGCCGGTTTCCGACGGTCAGACCCTGTCGCTGGGGCGCAACACGCTCAAGTTCATCGATACCCCGATGGCCCACTGGCCGGAATCGATGTTCACGTATGTGGTGGAGGAAAAGCTCCTGTTTTCCATGGACGTTTTCGGCCAGCACTATGCCACGGTTCACCGGTTTGACGACCAGGACGATCTATCAGTGGTGATGGCGGAAGCCCGGACGTATTACGCCAATATCATCATGCTGTATGGCAAGCAGGTGACCAAGGTGTTGGACCGTGCGGCGGGACTTCCGATCGAGATGATCGCACCCAGTCATGGGTTGATCTGGCGTAACCAGGTGGGGGAGATTGTCCAGGCTTACCGGGATTGGTCGGTCTGCAAGCCCAAGGCCAAGGTGGTGGTACTTTACGATTCCATGTGGGGAAGTACGGAGGCCATGGCCCTGGCGATTGTGGATGGCGCGGCCCTGCCGGGTGTGACGGTGACGTTGCTGAAAGCCCGGACGGATCATATCACCTTGCAGGCGACCGAAATTCTTGACGCCGCTTGTCTGGCGGTGGGCACCCCGACGTTGAACATGGGGATGATGCCGGAAGTCGGGGCGGGGTTGATCTATCTCAAGGGATTGCGCCCGGTGGGCAAATCCGGTTTCGCCTTCGGTTCCTACGGCTGGGGCAAAAACGGAGCGCAAGAGGTGTCGGAAATCCTCAAGCAAATGAAAGTTGACCTGGTACGGGAACCTTTGTTATCGAATTACGCGCCGGATGCGGCGATTTTGGATGAATGTCGGGTCGCCGGCCGGTTGTTGGGTGAACGGGCTTTGGCGCTGGCCGCTGCGGCGGGGTGAAGTGAGAGTTATGGACGAGCGAACGAACGAAATAACGGCCGACGATCTGATCGAGCTTGAATTTTTGGAACGATTGTTCCGGCGGCTTCCGCAGGACATCCTCCTGATCAAGGCTCTGGCCGATTTTTATACGCGGGTGGGGCGGTATGAGGATGGTCTGCGGTTGGACCAGCAATTGGGCCAGTTATGTCCGGGCGATGCCTTGGTTTGGTACAACCTGGGATGCAGCCTGGCCCTCTTGAAAAAGCCCAATGAAGCGTTTGAAGCCCTGCAACAGGCGATCGCCCTGGGGTATGACAACATTGAATGGATGCGGCGGGATGAGGATTTGCGGTCGATCCGGAACGATGTTCGGTTCCGGTCCCTGTTACAGCAAATCCCGGCCAAGCCCGACTGAAAGGATGATGGATGGCCTTGCGCGAATTAATTTTAAAGAACCGGACCTTCCGTCGGTTTCACCAGGATGTGCCGATTGATGAGGCCACCCTGAAGGAACTGGTGGATTTGGGGCGGTTGTCGGCGTCCGGCGGGAATTTGCAGCCGTTGAAATACTTGATTTCGGCGACCCCGGAGCGCAATGCCTTGATTTTTCCGCATCTCGCCTGGGCGGCCTACCTGAAAGAGTGGGGGGGACCTGCGGAAGGCGAGCGACCGGCCGCCTATATCGTGATCCTGGCCGACACGACGATCAGTAAATCGAGTGGGGTGGATCACGGTATCGCCGCGCAAAGCATTCTCCTGGGCGCCGCCGAACTTGGCCTGGGAGGCTGCATGATCGGATCGGTTCAACGCGAGCCGTTGCGCCGGGCGTTGAACCTTCCGGAGCGTTACGAAATTCTGCTGGTTTTGGCGTTGGGCAAGCCGGTCGAGACCGTGGTTTTGGAGGCAGCCAAGGATGGCGATATTCGTTATTGGCGGGATGAGCACGGGATCCATCATGTGCCCAAACGATCATTAAAAGATGTTTGGGTCACGATTTAAGGGTTTGAATAATGATCGAATTCGCCTGTCATCAATGTAAGACCCGACTGAAGGTCAAAGCTTCGGCCGCCGGTCAGACCGTTGCCTGTCCGCGTTGCCAGACCGCGCTGACGATTCCCGGCGACAAGTCGGCTCCGTCCGCTCCGGTCAAGCCGGTTCTCCGGCATCCGCTGGGCGATCCCCCCCCGGGGGAATCTGCCGATCCGACCCAACGAGTCCTGGAGTTGGTGGCCCTGAACCGGGAATTGCAAGAGAAACTCCGCCGGAAGGAAACCGAACTCGAATTGGCGCGGTTGAAGATTGCGGATCTGGCCAAATCCGCGCCGGTTGAGCCACCGGCCGTCCCCGAACCGGCGAGTCCGGCGCCGCCTCTCGCCGCGCCCGCCGTTGAGCCACCGGCTCCGGCGGCGGTCGTTCCTGCTCCGGTTCAGCCGACCTTGTGGTGGTGGTGGATTCGGGTGGTCCTGATCATCGTATTGGCAATCGTGGCCCTGCTGATTTGGCGTTCGGGGCGGCCGGCGCGTCCGGCATCGGTCCCGGTGTCCGCCGAACAGAATGCGCCGATTTCCATTGAACCGAAGGTCTCCCCGGTTCCGCCGGTCCCGGCGAGTCCAACCCCCGCGCTCCAGTCCACGGTGGCACCGACTCCGGTGGAGAAAACCTCGGAACCGATCCCGAGTCCGGTCAAAGAACCGGAGCCGCTTAAATCGGATCCGCCCCAAATATCGACGGACGTCGTTCCGTCCGCTCCGCCCCTTGAACCGACCGGGGCGGCCGTGCCGGTTCCTCCGGTGCAGGTCCCATCCGTGGGAGTGTCCCCGTGAATTTACGGACGGGATTTTACATCGTCAGGAAACTAACGAAACCGGTCAATTTAAAGGGGTTTCTCCGGTTTATAGGCCGGGTCGACAATCGCTGGTCCTTGCTTTCAGTTTTAATGTTCAACCGGCCCACCCAGGTGCGAATCAACTTTAACGGGCACCGGTTTGTTTTTGAGGCGGTCACCCTGGAGAATCTGTCCAGCCTCTACGAGGTGTTTGGGAAAGAGGTTTACCGGCTGGATGTGGGCGCCCGGACGATTCTGGATCTGGGCGCGTATCAGGGGTATTACTCCCTGTATGCCTATGCCAAGTATCCCGAGGCGGTCATCTATGCCTTCGAACCGTTGCCGAAAAATCATCTGGCCATCCAGCGCAATATTGCCGGCAACCATCTGGATGAACGTCGGATTAAACTCTTCGATGCGGCCGTCAGTGATCGCGTCGGGACGACGACCTTCTACGTCAACCCCGTCTCTCATATGGAAAGTTCCGCTGTGTATAAAGGGAACGACCCGATGGACGTTCCGACGATCACGATTCAGGAGATTTTTCGGCAAAACCGGCTCGATAAAATAGATATCTTGAAAATCGATATCGAAGGGTCTGAATATGGGGTCTTTGGGGGAATGGAGGATGCCCTGCTGGCCCAAATCGACCACATCGTCGCAGAAATCCATCCCGTTGAAGGGGAAAAAATATCTGAGCTGATTCAACGGCTAGAAAGCAAAGGACTCGCGCTGAAATCGCCGGATGAAATCGGCCGTGAGTATTTATTTTCGCGACCGACCTGATGCGTGCCGCGCAGGAACCGATTCCAAAGGAGTATTCAACATGACGACCCATTCCCCCCCGGTCTCTCCCGCCACCGCCGCGATCGCCGCGGTGGATATCATTACGAGCGCCACGCCGCTCGAAGGCCCTCTGCTGGGGGTTCACCCGCGCCTGCTCTGTATCCGTCATCCGTTTGAGCGCTTGCGCGAACGCCTCGGAGTCGAGCCGTGGAAGTCGGTCTTTGAAAGTCTGAAACGCGACGGCGAATCGCTGTTGACCGTTTCGCTTCCCCAGTCCCTCGTGGGGACGCCCCCTTCCGTTTTTGATGTTCGGCAGCTGGGGGGGCACCTCATCAGCCTGTCGTTGCTCTATCGCCTGACCGGAGAACCGAAATACCGGGCCCGCATCGGGTATCTGATGCAACGGTTGACAGACGAGAAAGATTGGGGCGACTCGTTGATTTATGGGCACTGGGCGCAGGGATTCTCCATCGCGCTGGATTGGCTGTGGCACGATTTCGATGAGGCCGCCCGGCGCAGCCATATCGAAACGCTCTATCACCGCACGCGCCATGTCTTTGACCTGTGGGCGTCCTATCGCGCCGGCGATCCGTTCGGCTACACGTGGAATATCGCCTCGGTGGTCCTCGGGGGGATGACAGCCACGGCCGCCTGCCTTTATGGCGAGCGCCCGGATGTCGCCCCTTTCGCCAATCTCGCCTGGGAAAAGATGCGGTGTCAGAGCCTGGCCCTCGGCCCCGACGGAGTGTCGCCCGAAGGCATCATGTACGGGGGTTATTATGCCGCTTATCTCACGGTGAATTTTCTTCTGGCGGAAGAGCTGTTCGGTTTTGACTTCTATGGCACGACGCCCTGGTTATCGCGGTACGCGCGCTCATTGCACGCGCAATCACTTCCCCGGGCCTCCTGGAAAGTAGATGACGCCTTTTTTATGCAGGGGGATGCCCATGGGAATGTTTTCGGGCTCGAATCGGTGTTGCGCGTTATCGCCAGCGCGGCGCAGGATGGGACGGCGCAATGGTTGGCGGACGAATTATTGAAAAGCGGCCATATCGGCATGGGCCCCCTGTCTTTTCTGCTCTATGATCCGGAAGTCAAGGCGGTGGCCCCCCTCGATTCGCCCCCGTTCGACCTGATGGAAGATCATGGCATCGTGGTGATGCGCAGTGACTGGAGTGGGTCTGAATCGGCCTGCGCTTTCAAATGCGGCCCGAATGTCGGTCACCATGCGGCGCGGCTTTATGGTCATCCGTTAGGCGGTGGTCATATGCAGCCGAATAATGGGGAAGTTCAGATCTTTGCGCAGGGCGAATGGATTCTCACGCATCCGGGTTATGTTTACAAGGAGACGGCTTTTCATAACACGCTCCTCCTGAATGGGGTCGGCCAGTACGGCGAGAAATCGGAGTGGTTCGAAGATCTGCCCTACCGTCAGCGCCGCCGGTATCCCTTCCTGGAACACACGGAACATCATGCGGGGTGGGATTATGCGGTTGCGGACTTGACCCTGGCCTACCCGGAAGAACTGGGTCTGCGCCACCTGCGGCGGCATCTTTTGTATATCCGCCCCGATACGTGGGTCATGGTGGATGCCCTGGAAAGCAACGCGCCCCTCCTGCCCACCTTGCTGTTTCATACGGGCTTCCCGGTTCACTCCGAGGGCCCCCTTGCTTTTTCCGGAAGCGGACAGAAGGCGGGATGTCGAATCCGTTTCCATCTGCCCACGGTCATCACGGCGACGACGGAGGACCAGACTCGCATCCATACCGGCGGGCAGGCGGAAGGCACCATGCCGCTTCTGCGGATGTCCCCGATCACGCCGGCGACGCGTCATCTGTGCATTACCAGCGTGCAGGCGTTTGGCGCGACCGCCGACCGACCGGACGAAATTCAAGTTGAAGTGTCCGACGCTCAGGATTCGGTCTGCATCCGGGAGATCAAATCCCGGTTGGCGGTGACGATATATCCCTTCCGCAAAGCGGCGCCGGTTGCAGGATGAGGTGAAGGGTTGGGCGGATGTTTTTGTCTGGAAAAGTCCTCGGAAAGGCTTGGCATCTTATCCTATGAACAAAGTGTTTTCTAAATACGTGGGATGGGGAGTGTTGGCGCTGGGGGTCGGAATGGCGGGCTGGGTACAGTCGGCAGAGGATCAATCCTGGCCGCCGAAGTTGAAGGGTGCGAAACACGGCACGGTGAAAATCCAGAGCGAGGGATTTCTGAAAATACCGGCCGCTGTGGCGGCAACCCGTGCCAAGCCCGGAGTGGTGGATTTCGTCATGGCCCGGGAGGCCCCCGTGGTCGATCTTGCATTTCATGGAACCTTGCCCAATCGCGCCTTGAATGGAACCGGATGGTCGGCTTGGGGCGATATTTGTGTGGCCGGAGATGGCCGGGTCTATGTGGGACTTGGCGATCATGGCGATGAGGCCGGGGGTCAGTCGCATGCCTATCTATATTGCTGGGATCCGACCGACCGGGTCCTTAAACAGATTGTCGATCTCAATGCCATTGTCCCTCGCAAACGGGGAGAGCCCACCTGGTCCAAGGTTCATGCCCGCATTGCCGAAGGCGCGGACGGTGGGATTTATTTCAGCGGGACGCTGAATGATGGGAACCTGGCGAACAAGCCGGTTTATAAATGGTCCGAGTCCCTGCCGGGGGGACAACTGTACCGCTATGATCCGCAGACCGGAATGGCTACGGTGGTCGGTGCTTTCCCTCCCGCCCGCTGTACGGCGACCAGTCTCATCGATCGCGAGCGGAATCTCTGGTGGTGCAACCTGGAGACCGGCTCGAATGCCCTCTGTGCCCTCGATCTGACCACGGGAAAAATCGTCTATAAGGCGCCGGATGGATCCATGGGATTCAATCGCAATTTCGCCCTGGCAAAAGATGGAACCCTCTTCTTTAACGGCCCCAATGGCGCTCTTTGGAAAGTCGAGTCCCCAACCCATCTGGTTCAGACGAAAACCATCCTGCCCAATAAAGGGATGCGGGCCTCGACCTCCGAATCCAAGGATGGCTTTATTTACGGGGTGTCCATGTCGCCGGGCGTCCTCTTCCGGTATTCACCGGCCCGGGACGAAGTCATTATGCTCGGCCCCGATTTTGGAGCGGGAGATTATTCGACGGTGTGTGTGTTGTCGCCGGATGAACGGTTTTTATATTACCTGCCGGGCGCCCACGGCCATGCTTATTCCATCGGGACGCCGGTGATCCAGTACACGATTGCGACGGGACAACGGAAAGTCATCGCGTTTCTCCGGGAGGTATTGGAGTCCGAGTACGACTACGTGCCCGGAGGAACTTACGGGGTCAAACTGAGCGCCGATGGATCCACCCTGTATGCAAATCTAAACGGTCATGCCGGAGACCGTATCCGTCCGAAAGGCATGCCATCGGACGGGTTTGGTTTAACGGCGTTTGTGGCGGTCCATATCCCTGAGTCGGAACGCTAACAATACGGCGTTTAAGCCCTGCAACGGGTGGGCTGACGTGCGGGACGGGTCCGGTTTCAGGCGGGATTCCCGGGAGTGGCAACCCGGAGTTCAAGCTCTTCCCAGCGATGGTAGGCGGTCTCGAGTTCGACCACGATTTTTTCGGCGCGATCCCGGGCATGGGCGATGGCTTCCCCTGTTTTCCGGTAAAAAGCCGGATCCGCCATTTCGGCATGGAGTTGGCTCTGCTCGGCTTCCAGCGCTTCGATGTGACCCGGAAGCGCTTCCAACTCACGAAGGTCGGAGGCGGATGGCTTTTTGACTTTTGGGGTCGGCTTTCGCGGGGGAAGGTCGGGTTTCTTTTTTAGCGGAGTCGGCGCGGGTAACGGAATGCGATGCTCGAGCCAGTCGTCGTACCCTCCCACGTATTCATTGATGTACCAGCCCTGGTCCGGACCCAATCGAAGGTCCGGCTGGTCGGTGAGGTATTTTTCAAAAGCCCAGACATGCGTAACCACATTATTGAGAAAAGCGCGGTCATGACTGACCAGCAGGACGGTCCCGGAATAAGAGGCGATTCGCTCTTCCAGCAGATCCAGCGTATCGAGATCCAGATCATTGGTCGGTTCGTCCAGGACCAGGAAGTTCGAGGGTTGGGCGAATAATCGGGCCAGGAGGAGGCGGTTTCGTTCGCCACCGGAAAGCGTTCGAACCGGTTGCCGGGCGCGGTCGGCGGAGAAGAGGAAATCTTCCAAGTACCCGATGACATGGCGGCGGGTTCCATCGATCTCGAGAAATTCGCGGCCATGCGCGATGTTGTCGATCAAGGATAGGTTTTCATCCAATTGAGCCCGAAGCTGATCGGAATAGGCGATTTCCAGGCGGGTTCCATGGCTGATTTGGCCGGCGTGGAGGACCCCGTTGGCGATCGGTTCACCCGGCGCGAGAATGAGGCGCAGGAGGGTTGTTTTGCCGCACCCGTTGGGGCCCAGGAGGCCCACCTTGTCGCCTCGCGAGAGTCGGGCTGAGAAATCGCGGATCAGCGGAGGGGCGGATTCAAGGGGTCCGTATCCGAACGTCACCTGCTCGGCCTTCAGGACGATTTGACCGGACCGTTCCGATTCCTGGATGGACATGCGGGCGGGGCCGGAGCTTTCGCGTCTTTGCCGGCGTTCATCCCGTAAAGCCATGAGCGCCCGCAACCGGCCTTGATTGCGAACCGCGCGGGCGCGGACGCCCTGCCGGCGCCAGGCTTCCTCTTTTTCGAGCTTGCGGTCAAATTCCTCCCAATGGCGGGATTCAGCCTGGAGAAATTCGGCCTTGCGCTTGAGGAAGGTATCGTAATCACAATTCCAATCCGAGAGATGGCCGCGATCGAGTTCGATCACCCGCGTGGCGATTCGGCGCAAAAAGGCCCGGTCGTGAGTGATGAAGAAAAACGTCCGGCAATATCGCAAGAGGAATTCCTCCAGCCACACGATGGAATCCAGGTCCAGATGATTGGTCGGTTCATCGAGAAGGACCAGGTCAGGTTGCCCGAGGAGGATTTGGGCGAGGAGGACGCGCCGCCGGGTTCCGCCCGAGAGGGAGGTGAAATCCGCTGCGGGGTCGAGATGGAGCCGACTGAGAATCTGTCGGGCCTCCAGATTTTGTTCCGCGTCGGATGGGTTGGGGCAAACGATATTGAAAACATTGCCCTGCAGATGGGTGGGGACTTGCTGGGGCAGGCGGGTGATCCGGAGATGGGCCGAGTGGACGACTTCCCCTTCGTCGGGCGGGGTGTCGCCGGCGAGAATCCGGAGGAGCGTGCTTTTGCCGGTCCCGTTGATTCCGAGCAAAGCGACCCGGTCGCCGCGCTCGATGTGGAGATCAACGGAATCGACGAGGGGTCGCCCCCCATAGCTAATGCTGATATTGCGGAGACTTAAGAGGGCCATAATCGGGAGCCGGGGACGGGATGCCGTTCCCGGCATCGATCTGGATTAGGATCGGCTGGTGATTTCCACCAGATGAAAGCCGAATTGGGTTTTAATGGGACCGTGAACTTTCCCGACGGCTTCGTTGAAAACGACGCGGTCAAATTCTGGAACCATCTGGCCGGGCCGGAATTCGCCGAGAGCACCGCCCTGTCGGCCGGAGGGGCACTTGGAATATTTTTTGGCTAACGCGGCGAAATCCTGGCCCCCTTCGATTTCGGTCTTGATGCGTTCACATTCGGCCTGGGTTTCTACGAGGATGTGGCGTGCGGATGCTTTGGTCATGTGCAGACTCCTTCGTTTATTGACGATGTCATTCGGTTAGCGAACTCCGAAAACGATGCCGAGGAAGGCGATCAACAGGATCACGCCGATCAGCACCAAAAGAATCCGGAAAGGGCCGGTTGGCCGCCCTCCGGGCTCATCTGGATTATATTCACCCGGGGTTTCGTTCCGGCGGGGTGTGCGCATATAATCCCGATCGGCGATGCCCATGGCGAGGTTTCTCCATTTCCGAAACATCAACTATAGCGGGTTTCAGTTCGTTTGACCATGCTGGATTTTTGGGGGGTCTTAAAAAATCGAATTCAGAAAGCTTCGGGCTGTGAGGAATTTAGTTCGGTGCTCGGAACAATCTGGAGGATCGAGGATAATTCACCTCGGGGAGTATGGAAGTCACAAACCAAACAATAACACCAAACAACCCCCTTGACCAATAACTTGACTTATGCTTGACTTATCGACGTAACAACCATGAGCTATCGGCCACAATTCACTATTTCGAACTTGCTGTTGACGCACGTTGAGCGGATCGCCGCGATTCGGGAGCGCATCGTCTCTGCGACGGTCGAGGTGCCCTGGATACCCGCGATGCAACTTGACTCGCGGGCGCGCAGTGCGCATTCATCCACCGCCATCGAGGGCAATCCGCTGACCCTAGAGGAAGTGCGGGCGATCGAGGACGTGCGCGAGGCGGCGCCCGCCGCGAATCGCGCCCGGCGTGAAGTTCTCAACTACTTTGCCGGACTGCGATTCATCGAGCAGAATACCGGGCTCTCGCCAATTGACCACGATGCCATGCTGAATCTGCACCGGATCATCGCCACCGGCGTAATGGATCAAGGTACGTCAGGCAGGTACCGGACGATCCGTGTGCGGGTGGGGCCGCATGTCCCGCCCCCTCCCGAAGACGTGTCCGGACTCATGCGTGAGTTGCTGGTTTGGTGGAACGGGGCGTCCGGCGAACTCTCGCCCATCGTGAGTTCGGCCATTCTGCACTATCGGTTCGAGGCCATCCATCCCTTCGCTGACGGCAATGGGCGCATGGGCCGGGCGTTGGCCCTCTGGGAATTATATCGGCGCGGTTTCGACACCCACCACATTTTTTCCGTGGACGAGTTTTACTGGGAAAACCGGGCCCGATATTACGAGCAATTACAGGCGGTTCGCCGCGCAGGCGATGACCTGACCGGATGGCTGGAATACACAGCCGAAGGACTACTGGTCACGCTGGATCGGGTATGGATGCGTCTGCAACACTTATCCGCCCAATCACGGCACAAAAAACTCGTGCTTCGCCCCAAACAAGAGCGTTTGTTGCAATTTTTGGCAGACCGAAAAAGCATGACCCCGCGGGAAATCTGGGATGCCTTGGGTGTCTCGAAGCAAGGGGCGCTGGATCTGCTCCGTCCTTTGATTGAAGCCGGTCTCATTACACGCACCGGCACGCGCAAAACAGGAAACTATACGCTGGTCTAACCCCTGCCATTCCGAGGCCCAGACCATCGAGGACTCCATTTGCGACCTCAAGGCCGTCAACCCCAACCGTGTCGCTGAGACCGACCACCGTACCCCTTTTGAACTTCTCGACATTATTGCGACCCAAGGGCACGAAGCGGAATTCGCCTTGTTCCGACTCCGGAAACTCATAAAATAAATCTGACGTTCGCTGATATGACACGGTAGGCGCGCACCGTTTTTTTAAATTTAATTTTCAGGGAACGACAACTCGAAAATTGACAGGGGGATAGGGGATTGGGTAATCTACAGGCGTTTTTTGCAAAGCCAACGTAGCTCAGTCGGTAGAGCAGCTCACTCGTAATGAGCAGGTCGTCCGTTCAATTCGGATCGTTGGCTCCATTTATCCCGCGGCCTTAAGTTGGGCCGCAATCGTTTTGGCCAGGGAATCGGGGTTGATCGGTTTTTGCAGGACTCCGGTCAGGCCCAACTCGCTGAAGTCGACATTCAAATTCAACCCATCCCCGACTGAACTCAACATGTAAATGGGTGGCAACTTGACTCCGAGGGCCTTGAGATCCCGGACCAGGGTAACCCCGGAATCGACCTCCTCCATCATCAGGTCGACCAGGATCAGATCGGGGTGGGCTGTTTTAAAGAAACGGATGCCCTCCTGTGCGGTCGTGGCCGTTTCCACCGCATAACCATGTCCTTCCAAAATGATTCGCATCGAGTCCAAAAGATCCTGATCATCGTCAATGCAGAGAATCAGGGCTTTGCTGTTTTTCATGTCATATGTCCTTTCGTCCAACTTCGATTCAATTCATCCTCGCTTTAGGTTTCAGAGCCGTCGGAAGGGTGTGCGATCGGGCTAACGGCGCCAGAAATTGGACGGCGGCCGCCAGATTATTCCGGGCCTGTTGCGAAAGGTATTCACCGAATTCATTGAACTGATACCCTCGGATGGCCAGCGTAAACGCGTGTATCCGGGCGCCGAACAGCGATTCGGCCAGGGTGATCACGGCGCCCGGTTCGACGACATGTGAACTGAAGCTTAAGGTTTCAGCCGGCTGGACTTCGAAAAAATCAAACGGTTCCGGACCGGCGACCGTGGCATCGACAAACACCACGACCTCATGTTCTGCGGCCAGCGCCGCGTCTTCAACCGTCAACTGATAATCCGATTCCAAGGTGACATCCGGAAGATCGAACGATCGAAGCGCCTCGACACAAGCGGGGCCCAGACCGTCATCCAGGCCGCCGGGATTACCGTAACCCAGGATCAGTAACCGTTTAGACATCCGGGTCCACTCCCCGGGTCCGGCGATGGACCCGTATGCCCTGCGCGTCCTGAATTTCCACGGTCAGGGGCATCCGCCCCATCGCATGGGTGGCGCAGGAAAGGCAGGGGTCATAGGCTCGAATGGCGACTTCGATACGGTTTAACAGCCCTTCCGTGACTTCGGTTCCGCTCAGGAAATCCCGGGCCACTTTTTCAACCGCCCGGTTCATCGGGGTATTGTTATGGGTGGTGGAGACGATCAGGTTGCAGCGGGTAACCTGGTCCTGCTCGTTAACTTCATAGTCATGGATGAGCGTTCCCCGGGGGGCTTCGATCATGCCCACCGCATGGCTACGGCGGGTCCGGCCCTGGGCGCGCAGTTCGACGCCTTGCAGGTCCGGATCATGCAACAGGTCCTTGATTTTTTCGATGGAATGCAAGAGTTCGATCATTCGGGCCCAGTGGTAGGCCATGGTGATATTGTTCGGCTTGCCCTGGGTGAGGGCCATCAATTCCTGCCGGGCGCCCTCGGCTTCCGGCGTGTCGATGAAGTCACAGGTGTTGATACGGGCCAGGGGGCCGAC
The DNA here is from genome assembly GCA_903824675.1 of uncultured bacterium. GTDB lineage: Bacteria > Verrucomicrobiota > Kiritimatiellia > CAIKKV01 > CAIJXV01 > CAIJXV01. The sequence continues at coordinate 17,696 of CAIJXV010000100.1, read as the reverse complement.
CCGATACCATCCCCGATCGGGGCCCAACGACTGGATAAAGGGGAACTTCATGTAGGACCAGGGTTTGACTTCCTCCGCGAGATAATCGGCGTAGGTCTGGTAGTCGACCTGATCGAAAATCTTTTGGCCATCGGCGGTGATCGCGCGCAGGTTGCCATGATACAGATCCATCGCGCCATCCTTGCGAACCAGACCGAAATGATTGGACTCAAAGGATCCGAAATCCACCAGTTCTTTCAGATGGGTGACGGTGTATTCCTTGGCCAGGGCGACGGATTCGCGCGACCATTTGAGCATCTGATCGAGGTCCTTGAGGAATTCATCCCGTTCCGCGATCGACAGATTTTTATTGATGCCGCCGGGAATGGCGCCGGTTCCATGGATTTTTTTGCCGGCGGTGGCCTTGATCAGTTCCTGCCCATATTTGCGCATCATAACGCCCTGGACGGCGAGATGGGGGAACTGGCGTGCGACTCCGATCACATTGCGAATGGCGGGATCGGCATCGAACCCGAACAACAGATCGGGTGACACGAGATGGAAGAAATGCAGCGCATGGGATTGGAACATCTGGCCGTAGTGCATCAACCGCCGCATTTTTTCAGCCGTGGGCGGCAGTTGATCGACTCCGGCAATCAAATCCATCGCCTTGGCGGCGGCCAGATGATGGCTGACGGGACAGATGCCGCACAGGCGCTGAACGAGGACCGGGACTTCCCAATAGGGGCGGCCCTGGATGAATCTTTCGAAGCCGCGGAATTCGACGATATGCAACCGGGCCTGCTGCACCTTCCGGTGTTCGTCGAGCAGGATGGTGACTTTTCCGTGGCCTTCGACCCGGGTGACGGGTTCGATGATAATTTTTCGAGGATGAGTGGTTTTGACCATGAAAGCGGCTCCTCAATCGTATTTGATCAATTCGTAAGGCAGTTGCACCGGCTTGCCGGTCAACAAGGCCGTCAAGGCGGCCCAGATGGTGTCGGCGGAAGGGGGGCAGCCCTGGAGATGGTAGTCGATTTTGACCACTTCGTGGCAGGGATATACCTTGTTGAGAATGAGCGGCAGGTCCGGATCGTTGGGATATTGCCCGGAGGGGTTGTAGACCGTGGGGCCGTGTTTATAGGCCTCATCAAAGCACTCCTGGAGGGGGAGCGTATTGCGCAAGGCGGGGATGCCGCCGCAGATGGCGCATTCGCCGACCGAAATGAGAAGGTCGCAATGTTTGCGGAACTCAATCAGGTTGCGGACATTTTCCTCATTGCAACAACCGCCTTCGATCAATCCGATCGCGCAACGCCCGGTGAATTCCTTAAGATCATCGATCGGCGACTTGTCGAAATCGATAAGTTCGATCAGATCGAGAATGCGTTCGTCGATGTCGAGGATCGACATGTGACAACCGAAACAACCGGCCAGGGAAGCCGTGGCGACTTTGGGTTTGGCAGCCATAAGGTCCTTTCGGGTTAACCGTTGACGGCGGCAGGAGGATGACCGGCTTCGATGTCGGAACCGATCGGTTGGTGGTCATACTTGCGTTGGCCGATGGGGGTCCGGAATCCGTAACGTTTGCGCAGGAGACAGCCGACCGGGCAAACGTCGATGGCGCGATCGGTTCCGTTCACATCGGTATCGGCCAGCCGGGCATCGGCATTGACGGCAATGGCTTTATGTGCGCCGCGTCCGGAGAACTCGAAGACCGTCTTATGGTCCAACTCGCGGGAGGCGCGCACGCACCGGGCGCACTGCACGCACCGGTTGCGGTCGACGAAGATGTCGGGGTGGGAGGCATCCATTTCGCGTTTGGGGAATTGGTAGGGGTACCGGGGGGCGAGGAGGCCGAAGCGGTATCCGAGGGCCTGGAGTTCGCAGAGACCGCTTTTTTCGCAGAACATGCAGTAGTGGTTGCCTTCCACGAAGAGCATTTCCACCAGGCTTTTGCGGACATTGCGCAGCGCTTCGGTGTCGTTTTCGACCACGATGCCGGGGGCGGCGGGTTGGGTGCAGGACGATTGGGGCCGGCCATTCACCAAAACAGTGCAGATCCGGCAGGCGCCGAAGGGATGCAACTCCTTATGGGCGCAGAGCCGGGGGATGTAAATCCCGGCGCGATCGGCGGCTTGCATGATCGTTTCGCCCGATTGGGCGGTGACGGTTGCTCCATCCAAAGTGAAGTCGAAGGTTTCGCTCATGGCTGGCTCCCGTTTACAGGGGTGAATATGGATGATGCGCGGCCGGCCAGGATGGACCCCTGGCTGAGCGCGGCCTGGAGATCGAAGTTGGCCAGAACGGGTTCATGCCCCCGGCTTTTTTTAAACAAGGCTTCATAGGCCGGCCGGAAATTTTCAAGAGTGGATAAGACGGGGTTGGGGGAGGTCTGCCCCAGCCCGCACCGGCTGGCCAGCTTGGTGGTCCGGCCTAATTCCTCGAGATAAGCCAGATCTTCCAGCGCCCCATGTCCCGCGAGAATTTCGACCAGCTTGTTCCGCAAAAGCACATTGCCGACCCGGCAGGGGGTGCAATATCCGCAGCTTTCCTCAACGAAAAAGTCCATGAACTGGCGGGCGATATCAACCACATTCCGCCCCTTATTGAATAGGATGAACGAGCCTCCCGTCGAGAGATCATCATAACAAATGATGCGGTTGAATTCCTTGGGGCCGATCATGCGGCCGGAAGGGCCGCCGACCTGGATGGCCGCGGTATGGTCCGCCCCCACTTTTTTCAGCAAGTCGGAAACCTTGACGCCGAAGGGGACTTCATAGACTCCGGGCCGGGCGCAATCGCCGCTGATGCTGAGCAGTTTGGTTCCCGCACTGCCCTTCGTGCCCATGGCCGCAAACCAGCCCGGACCGCATTCGAGAATGCGGGCGACGCAACAGAGGGTTTCGGCATTATTGACCGAGGTGGGGCATCCCTTATAGCCCTTCTGGGCTGGAAAGGGGGGGCGGTTTTTGGGGTCACCCCGGCGTCCTTCGCAGGAACTGATCAGGGCGGTTTCTTCTCCGCAGACGTAAGCGCCGGCGCCCATCTGAAGCCGGATGTCGAAATGAAAACCGGCCTTGCCGCAAATGGTCTGGCCGAGTTGGCCGGCCTTGCGCCGCTGGGTCAGGATGGCCGTGAGAAACTTCTCCAAATAAGCGTACTCGGCGCGCAGGTAGAAGATTCCTTCGGCGGCTCCCACCGCGTATCCGGCGATCGTCATACCTTCGAAAATCAGGTCCGGACATTCGGTCATCAGGACCCGGTCTTTAAACGTGCCCGGCTCCCCTTCGTCGGCGTTACAGATAATGAACCGCTGGTCGCCTCCGGCCTGTCGGGTGAAATCCCACTTCATTCCGGTGGGGAAGCCGGCGCCCCCGCGCCCGCGGAGGCGCGAGGTTTTGATGTCGCGAATGACTTCCGCAGGCGAGAGCGCCAACGCTTTTTTCAAGCCCGATCCGGAAGTGTAGGGGGCGAGGATGACCGGTCCGGTTTCCCGGATATTGTTGACCACCATGGATCGGATCAGATCATGGGCATTATTGCCATCGCCGAAGGTTTTGACGAGGCGCGCCTGGGTGCCTTCGCGCTTGAGGAGTTGCGCGAGATGGCGGGCTTTGCCGGAATCCAGGTGGGTGACCGGCACATCGTTGATCAGGGCGGCAGGCGCCTGGTCGGATAAGCCGATACAGGGCGCATATTCCAGGCTGATGGCGCCATCCGGTGAGGTTTCACCGAAGCGGATTCCCAGTTCGGTTTCCAGCGCGGCGGCAACCTCGGCCGCGCCGTTCATCTGGTCCACCACATCGTTGCAGAGGCGGATGATGACCCGTCCTTTGGGGGTTTTGCTGAAAAAAGCGTAAAACGTGACCAGGCTGTCGACATCCACCCGGGGAATTTTGAGATGCGTTGCGATCAAGTCGATGGCCGTATCTGAAACGGCTCCGAGTTGTTTCTGGACGGCGATGGCGATATCCATCAAGCGGGCGGGATCGTTCCCGGCGGCTTTGCAAATGGCTTTGATGTGGGCTGCCCCTTGAGCGCTCATGAGATCCTTTACCGGCAGTTTGACGATTCCAAGACCTCGTCAATCGGGTTGAAAGGGATCCGTTTTGGCACACGCCTCTCCGGAAATCTAGCTGTAATGTAACGCCCCCCCGTTCGGTTTGTACAGAACCAATAACGTTAATGATTTAACGTTAATTATTTGCATTTTGCTGAATAGAGACCGAATCCTTAAGCATCTCCTGAAATAAAAGGAGTGGTCCGCAAAAGACGGGTCTTTTTTTCTCCGAAATCAGTCCTGAACCCGGTTTGGAATCGGAATTGACTTGCCCGGGGAAGAATTCTATATTTACAGATCAACTGGACCCAGTAGGAGACATTAGCATGAGTCAGCATTCGAGCTTGAAATCTGCGACCCGGATCGCGGCCCGTCGGAATGTTTTAAAGCGCTTTGAGCGCGTTGACCTCCTCAAGAAGCGCGGAAAATGGAAAGAGGGGGATCGTGGACTTGGCCTCCCCAAAACCAAGGCCGACCAATAAGGTTCGCCTCCAGAAATATCTGGCGCAATGCGGAGTGGGGTCCCGGCGGGCCTGTGAGCAGTTCATCGCCGAGGGCCGGGTTCAGGTTAATGGCCACCCGCATACCACGCAGGGGCATTGCATCGATCCCGATCAGGATCAGGTTCTGTTTGATGGCCATCCGGTCCGGACAGAGACTCTGGAATATTATCTTTTCAACAAGCCCCGGGACGTGTTGTGTACCTGTCGTGATCCCGGGGAGCGTCGGACCTTCCGGGACTTCGTCCCCGATCCTGAACAGCGCCTGTTTCCCGTGGGGCGGTTGGATCGCAATAGCGAAGGCCTGTTGATTTTGACCAATGATGGCCAGTTCTCCCATGCCTTGATTCATCCCCGGCATCAGGTGCCGAAATACTATGAAGTCTGGGTCGATGCGCGGCTGCCCGAGCCCGAATGCCGCCGGATGATCGATGGAATTTGGGATGAAGGGGAATTATTGCAGGCCGCAGAGGTGGCGTTGATCGGCCGGGGTGAACACCGTTACGGATATGAAATCACCCTGTTCTCCGGCCGGAACCGGCAGATTCGCCGCATGATTGCCGCCCTGGGGCACGAAGTGATTGCTTTGAAGCGGGTGGCGATTGGTCCCTTGACCACGGATGGATTGCGAGTGGGGCAATGGCGACGGTTGACCCGCCGGGAAGTGGCCATGCTAATGGCCCCAGTTCAACAAACAGGCCATCGGACAACCGAGGCAGGTCGGAGCGGACCGGAAACCCGGTCGCCCGCCGGACGGAATGAGGAGGCACCGAATGAAGCAGTCAGGAATAATTCGATGGGGAATCGCGATCGTGGTACTGTACGCCGGGATGGCGGGGGCGGACGAAGGCGCACTGAAGGTGAACGCCGACCGCGTCAATCTGCGGGCCCGTCCCGCCTATGAAAGCGAAGTCGTTTGCCAGGCGCAAACCGGCGACCTTCTGACTCCCGTGGGGATACAGGGTGACTGGCGCGGAGTCCGTCCGCCCGCCACCGCTCCGGTTTGGGTTCATGCCTCGTTTGTGACGAATGCCCAAGTCAAGTCCCGGTTGAACGTCCGGGGAGGGCCGGGGATTAATTTCAGCAGTATCGCGGTGCTTCAGAAGGGCGACACGGTCAAGGTTCGGTCAACCTTCGGGGATTGGCTTCAAATAGAGGCGCCAACCTCAAGTGTTCTCTGGGTGCATAAAGACTTTGTGACGGGGATGGAAGGTCCCACGTCTCCGCCGCCGGTCTCCCTTTCTGTCGCCGACACGAATGCGGTGCCGCCCATCGAAGTGGCTACGCCGCCCGTGGTGGTTACGCCGGAAAAGACCCCGGCCCCGCCGGAACTGGCCGCCAAGGGATTGAAGCCTGAAATCCAGCAAGGGGTTCGCAAGATCTGGGAAGGCCAGGTTCAGCCGATCGATTTCCTTTTCAATCGCCCGGGGAATTACCGTCTGGTCCGCGCCGGGGGAGAAAGCGGCACGATAACGGTTTGCTATTTGAAAGGCAACGATGCCCAACTCTCCTCTTTTGTCGGACGCAAGGTTCAGGTCACGGGGTGGGAGTACTGGTTGAATCAGACCGATTTGCCGGTGATCGTGCCCGAAACCATTGCGCCGACCCCCTGATGGGGGGCGTTCGACCGTTTGACATTAGGGTGCGATTCTCTTAACTTGTTTTAACCATGGCTTCTTCTTCAGGACGAAAACGCCGGCGGCATCGCTGGGATTCAACCCGCCTCCGGACCATTTTATCAATCTGGCTCTCGCTTTCCACGGTTGCGGGTATCGCTCTGGCCGTATGGGGCAATCTGGCGCGGATTGACCGCCTGTATCAAGTGGGGATCGGCTTTTTGGGATCGGCGATCCTGGCCGGCCTGTTGTATGGCTGGATTGTGCTGGTCGAATGGATTCGAAACCGCATGCGGGAACGGCGGGAAGTGGCCGGGTTTGCGTTGCTGATGGTGTTGGCGCTCTTGGCCCTCTTAACGGGTCCCGTGGTGCATGGCCTGACCCTGGTTCAAGTGCGATTGAAACAAGCCGAACGACAACGGGATCGACTGGCGTTACGGGCGGTGGCGACCGATGCGTTTTGTAACCAGGTCCGGGCGTTGACGGCCCCGGCGGGGGCGACGTCCCAGCGGACGGCAACTCCGGGAGGGGTGGAGATTCGGAGCGAAGCCCTGGCCATAGCGCCGTCCCGATTACCCCTGGCCCTGCGCGGCATTACCGGGGACGTTTGGCAAGTATCGAGTCGGGCGGTGGTTTCGCAGGGAGAATTTGGAATTGAAGGATATGCTCTTCGATCCGGCAAAGGATCGGCACGGATTTTAATCTGGTTGGAGCAAGGGCTGAATGAACCCTGAAATATTACGGGCATGGGCGGTTCGGCGAATCTGCCTGGGCGTGGATGCGGGCGGCCGCACGATCCGGGTGGTCCGGGCGCTCCGCTGGGGACCCTGGCGATTTTGGGCCCCCTTGGAACTTCCGGCTGCGGTCCAGGCGGCTGGCGCATTGCGGGGGGCACCGGCGGTGGCGGCCGGGTTATCTCCCCGGGAATGCCTGGCGCGATGGATTGAAGTACCGCTGGCCGATCGGGGAAAAGCCCGCAGGGTTCTGCCCTCCCTGCTCGATGTCGATCTTCCTTTTCCCCTTGAAACCTGTGAATGGGGCGTGGCCGCGATGGAACGCACGACACCGCGGACGTGTCGGGGTTTGGCGGTTGCCGCCCGGCGGGAAGACCTCATTCGCCGGATCGACGATTTGAAGTCGGCGGGATTCGATCCCGATATCCTGGATTCCGAGGCCCTGGCCCTTTGGACACAATCCCGGCAGGAATGGGGAACGGCGACGGACTGGCGTATTGTCGCCCTGGCGGGCGACGATCGGTTGACCTGCGCCGTCGGGAGAGGCGCGGCCTGGGTGGCGGCCTATTCGACCTTGCAACCGCAGGGCGGGGCTTTGGTGAATTGGTTGAAATCGGTCATTCCGGTGCCGAATGAATCGGTTGAATGGATTTGGTGCGGACCGGGCTTGCGGGAGCCCGGTGGGATGGGCGCCTGTCGACCCGCTTTGGAGGCGCTGTTTCCGGGACGGTCCCGCGAGGTGGACCGCCCGGAATACTTTTTGGCTCGCGCCTATGCTTTTCGCGCGCTCGCGCCGGAGGCCTTGCCCTGCAATTTGCGATCCGGTGTTCTGACCGCCGAGCGGCACCTTCGGCGGCATGCGCGGCGATGGATGCAACTGTGGATGGCGGTGGGCGGAGTGGCCCTTTTGCTGGTGGCTTTGAATCTCCAGTGGCGGTATGAAATGGATCGGGCCAACGAGAGGCTTCAACGCCAGATCACCGCCGAGGCCAGTGCGCTGGCAGGACATTCCCTGACGCGGGAAAAAGGGGTGGAGGTCCGGGTGGCGGAACGGGCGGTTCTCGCGCGCGGTCCGGCCGGACTTTCCTTTGAACGGGCTCTGGCTCCGCCGATTCTGGCCGCTTTGAAGACGCTCCTCGATCTGGCCGCGGCGCAATCGATTCAGATCGAAGAAGTCACTTTGGACGGGTCTGCGGTGTCGATTATCGGTTCCGGGTCGGATTGGGAAACTTGCGAACGATGGGGCCGGAAGGTGGAGGAAGCGGGATATCGGAGCCGCCTCGAACGGCGGGATGCCGCTCCGGTGGGCCGGGTTGGATTTCAACTCAAGCCGGGAGGCGGATGATGAAATATTCCCCTCTGCAGAAATTGCTGATCGCCGGGACCCTTCTGCTTCTGCTGGCCGCCGGGGTGTTGACCGTCCTTTTGCCCTCGTCCCTGGCTGACGGCTGGCGCCGGTTGGAACGGAAACGGCAGGATCTCGACCGGTTGGCGGAGATCCGGCGAATGGCAGATGGACAGACCGCCCGGCGGGCGGTGTTCGATCGGCTGGAAGCTTCCCGCCCCGCGCCGCTGGAATCGATTCTGCGCGCCGCCGCGCCCGGACTTCGAATCGATGTGAGTGATATGGGCCAGGGACCGGCGGCGGAGGGCTGGCGTTGGGAACGATCCGGGCTGACCCTGAAAGATATTTCCGACCGGGATCTGATCCGGCTGGTCGGCGCCCTCGAGTTGCAACGACCGCCGTGGAAAGTGGTCGCCTTGACGATCCGAGGGGGGACCCAGACGGGACAGGTCAGCCACGTGAGTTTGACCGTTGAAACTCTGACCCGAACGACGCCATGATGGACTTGTCCGCCATTCTGACTCAGCGCTGGTTCAGCTTTGATAGCCAGGCCTGGCTGATCCTGTTGTATGCGCTGCATTTGACCGTGGTGTTTCTGATTTTCTGCCATTTATTGCGCCAGCGGCGGGAAGCGACGTCGGCCTGGTTTTGGCTGCTGTTGGCGTGGCTGGTGCCGATCCTGGGCGCGATCCTCTACTTGATGTTCGGCATTACGCGGATTCCGGTAAAGATCTGGCGGAAGGCGCCGGCACGGGCGCCCCGGAAGGGCGATCCCAAACCGGATGCCGCCGAAACCTCCCTGCCGTTGGCCTATTGGCGGGCCTTGGACCATGCGGGGGTTGCGGAACCGGTACATCCCTGGGCCGGGGATCTGAATCGCGCCTTGAACGGGATTTTGCCGGATCTGCCTTTGCTCGGGGGAAATCGAATTGAACCCCTGGTGACCGGGGACGAGGCCTTCCCCCGGATGCTGGCGGCGATTCGATCCGCCCGGCATCATATCCATTTCCAGAGTTTCATTGTCGGGAGCGATGAGGTTGGCCGCATGTTTTTAGAGGCGTTGGTCGAAAAGGCGAGGGCGGGGGTTCAAGTCCGCTTTTTATACGACCGGTTCGGCTCGACGCCGGCTGTCTTGCGGCGTTTTTTTGCGGGCTATGACGATATCCCCCATTTACAGATCGCCGACTGGTCGCTGGCCAATCCCTTAAAACAGCAGGTTCAGTTTAATTTGCGGAATCATCGTAAGACGTTGGTGGTGGATGGAGAAACGGCTTTCATGGGGGGGATTAATCTGCACGAGGATCATGTCTCCTGCCACAACCGTCCGCCGATCCGCGATTATCATTTCGAATTGCACGGACCCGTGGTCTTGGAACTTCAATACACCTTTCTCCAGGATTGGTATTGCATGACGGATGAGGATCCGGAGATTTTGATGCAGACTGCCCATTTTCCGACGCCGCGGGAGGCGGGGCAAATGCAGGCCCGGGTGATCAACAGCGGGCCGACGCATCCTTCTGAGACAGGTATTGACGCGGTTTTCGCCCTGATCACCGCCGCGCGGCGCCAGTTATTGATCGTTACGCCTTATTTTGTGCCGACGACGGATATCCTTCGGGCGATCCGGCTGGCGGCCTTGCGGGGTGTGGATACTCGATTGGTCGTGCCGGCGGTCAGTAATCATTTTTTTGCCGGGTGGGCCGGACGCGCCCTGTATGAGGAACTGATGCTGGCCGGGGTGCGCATCTATGAACGCCGCCCCCCGTTTATTCATGCCAAGGCGCTGGTGGTGGATGACACGGCCGCGTTGGTGGGCACCACCAATCTGGATGTGCGCAGTCTGCGGGTGAATTACGAAACCAATCTGGTGGTGTTTGGTGAAACCTTCATTAATTCCCTCAAGCGGATTGTGCTGGAGGATTTGGCGATGAGCGATGAGATCCAACTGGACGTCTGGCGGAAACGGTCCCGCCGTCGCCGGGCGATCGAGAATTTCTGGAATCTGTTCGCTCCGCAATTGTGAAAAGGCGTGACGCGCGCTGGAGGTCGATATACACTGCGCTCGATTTGATCGAAGGGAGCACTGAACTATCATGAGCAAAAAACGAATCGCTACGGTCATCCGCAAAACCCGGGAAACCGACATTGTTGCCGCCATCAATCTGGATGGCACGGGCCGGACGGAAGTTGATACCGGACTGCCTTTTTTGGATCACATGCTGGAATTGTTGGGCAAACATGCCCTGATCGATTTGCGTCTTAAGGCCCGGGGCGATTTGCACGTCGATTATCATCACACCGTGGAAGATATCGGTTTGGTTTTGGGTACGGCGTTGGATCAGGCGCTGGGCGACCGCAAGGGAATTGGCCGTTATGGGTCGAGTTGTATCCCGATGGATGACGCACTGGCGCGGGCCGTGATCGATTTGGGCGGGCGGCCTTATCTGGTCTTCGAGATGACCCATCGGCAGAAAAAAATCATCGACTTCGATCTCGGCTTGATCCGCGAATTCTTTCAGGCATTTTCAGTTCAAGCGCGGATGAATTTACATATCCACCAATTTTATGGGAAAGACGCGCATCATGCCTATGAGGCGGTCTTCAAGGCCCTGGCGCGAGCCTTGCGCATGGGCTGTACCCGCGATCCGCGGGTCAAAGGGGTGCCGTCAAGCAAGGGGCGCATTTAACAGGGTGGATCACGGATATGGGCGCTTTTCAAATCATCCCGGCGATTGATTTACGCAACGGTCGATGTGTCCGGCTGACCCAGGGTCGGGCCGATGCGGAGACGGTCTATTCCGATGATCCGGTGGGTATGGCCCGGCAATGGGAGCAGGGTGGGGCGCCCTATTTGCATCTGGTCGATCTCGACGGCGCGTTTGCCGGACACCCGGTGCATCTGACCCAGATTCGGGCGATTGCCCAGGCTTTGAAAATCCCCGTCGATCTCGGCGGCGGATTAAGGACCGATGCCGATCTTCAAGCGGCGATCGATGCCGGAGTTGACCGGGTCATACTGGGAACCCGGGCTTGCGAGCATCCGGAAGATCTGGCCCGTTTATCGTCACGATTTGGCGCGCGGCTGGCGGTGGGCGTGGATGCGCGGGGCGGCTGGGTTCAGACCCGCGGCTGGGTTGAAACCTCGGCGTTAAAGGCCGAGGATCTGGTGCGGCGCATCGCCGCCGCCGGTATTCAAACCGTGATTTACACCGATACGGCCACCGATGGAATGCTGGGCGGACCGAACTTCGAGGCGGTGCGCGCTGTCTGTTGCGCGGCCGGACCAGAGGTCCGGGTGATCGCCTCGGGTGGTGTGGTGACAGCCGAACATATCCGGCAATTGATGGCTTTGAAATGTAATAATTTAATAGGCGCCATCGTGGGCAAAGCCCTCTATGACGGCCGCGTGACCCTGGCCGAACTTTTGGCGGTTGCGACGGACCTGGCCTGAACCAATCCGAAGGGCGGCCGATGTCCGCCCCCACAACAGAAGTTGCCATACTCGGAAAGCCTTAAGTTGTTGTCCTGTTATGAAACATTTTTTATTGCAGACGCATTTAGAATGCATCCGAATATCGCATTGACGCAACTTGATTTATGAGAAATATCGCGTTGACGCCAGTCTCTAATCGATTTACGATTCAAATCGAATTAACAATGTTTCCAGCAGGTGTGGCCACTTCGGAGCCTGTTCAAAACCCCTCTTTCCGGGAAAAGTAACGCAGGGTATATAACACGTTGGTTGCAGAGGACAGAAGATGAATAGATACGGATACCTGATCCTTGGGATCATCGGGGGCATTGCTCTTGGTTTTATATTTGGCCGTGCATACGGCATCCATACTGGCATGCAGATCGCGGAAGCAAACCGGCGAGCATCAATGGGTCCGAAGGTTGAAGTCATCGCTGCAGCCCAAGACATTCCGGCTGGCACGACACTCGAGCCACGACTTCTCGGCAAGATGACCGTCTTCTCTTCAACCGTTCGAGACCAGATTAATCCCGAAGACGCCGATCACATTTTCGGTAAGAAAATCATCTTCAAGCTCAAAAAGCGAGAGCCAATGACGTGGCAAGACATTGAAGGCGGAGACATCAGGACCAACCAACAACCGGCTAGAGCAGTTACTCAGGAATCCGCGCAAAGCGCGGTTCCCTGAGAAGCTCAGCCGAAGCGTTCGGCAAGATGATAATTTGACATCATGACGTTATGACGCTATGTTGTTGTTGAAAAAAGAGGAGCAACCATGAGCGTCGCAATCAAACGGGCAACAGTGTACTTTGACTCATCGCTTCACCGCGTGTTGCGGCTGAAATCTGCCGAAACATCGCGGAGCGTATCTGAATTGGTTAATGAAGCCGTATCCACGGCTCTTCACGAGGATCTCGACGATTTGGAGATTTTCCAGAAACGGGCACATGAACCTACCATTTCATTGGAGTCCGCCCTGAAGGAGTTGAAGCGAAATGGGAAAATATAGAGTCGAGCTGAAGAAAAGTGTCCAGAAGGATTTTGACTCAATCCCCAAGAAAGACCTGCAGCGTCTCATTTCGGCAATTGAAGCACTGGCTGATGATCCGCTTCCACCCCAATCCAAGAAGCTCTCCGGACGTGAGCAGTACCGTCTAAGGCAAGGCAACTATCGGATTCTATACTCAATCAAGAATGACCTGCTGATCGTATTTGTGGTCGCAGTCGGACATCGGAAGGAAATCTACAGATAGCCGAACCACGCCTTTCTCTATACGGCTTGCGCCGCTGGAGAAGGCCAACGTTCGCCATAATACACAGATGAGAAGTCACGAAATCAGACTAAGGGTTCTTCTGTTTCTGGCCGCCGGTCTTATGGGTTGCGGCCAGGTTCTCACGGCCAGTCCGGCGGAAGATGCCTATCAGGCGTACCTGAAGTGTGATCGGAGAGGCGGGCAGGAATCCATCGAGCGCCTGGTTGCCTTGGGTGACGATGGGCTGCCGTACCTGTTGCGGATTATCCGGAGCGAGCAGACGAACCGGACAGAGCAAACGATCAACAAGGTGCGATTACCGCTTGTTGATGCCATCGCACACATTGGCACGGATAACGCAGCGAATGCGTTGATGCAAGGCGCGCAACGCGCCAAGAGCAAGATTGGGGACCCCGACTACGCGCCAGTATGGGTACACGCCCTAGCGAGAATGGGCCGGAAGGGTTTGGATCGTCTCATCCCACTCTCTAAAGAGACGGAGTTGGTCCTTTATGGCAAGACCTTTTCCTCGGCGGTTATCCCGCACCGGCAGTCAACCTCGTTGGCAAACCACGCCCGAGAAGCCATAGCCGAAGTGAACGATCCTGCTGCAGTACTGAGTCTTGGTCAATTGGTTGATGACAGGTCCTATACCATACCGGCCCTGACAGCCCTGAAACGGATGAAAGCCCCCGGTTATGCCGACCAAATGTTGAACATCTGGAATAACAAGGGCGCTGGACTTCGGGCGCGGGCGGCTGCACTGGGGTATTTGCTGACAGTGGACCGTCAGAAGTACCTCCCGCTGCTACAGAAGGAGTTGGACGCTCTCGACGTTGAGGTTGCGCGGTTGGTGCGAGACCTGGCGGATCTACGGGCACGGAAGGTCCGTGACACCGTTGCAGATGACTCCGTCATTGATCTTGTATTCGAGTTGGGAGGCGACCCGGCAGCCAATGGCACACTACGACGGTATATCGAGTCCAGATTGTGGTATGGATCGCTGACGGGGCTTGGGGATAGGACAGCGGGGGCCGCCGTTATGGCACTGGGACTTTCAAGAGCACCGGACACAAGGCCGACGCTTCTTGTTCTCCTCAAGGATGCCACACCGATCGACGTCTTCAGCGGCGCTTCATTTGGTCGATACCGTTTGGATGGCACCGGAAGAGGCTCCGGTGTGCCCATGTTCATCGTTGCGGCGAAGGCTCTGCAGGAGTTAGGCGACCCTTCTGTGATCCCGGACGTGGAGACGCTCGCCGCAGTCAATGATCCCTTGTTCAAACGTTGTTTTGAAGAAGTGTTGTCGGCATTGCGGAGTGCCAGCAGAACGAACCCAAACATCAAAGACGGCGAACCATCGGTTGGTGGCAACGGGAAGCCCTCGCCACACCCGTGACGTTCGCCAAGCAGACGAGGTTGTGCACAGAAAGTAGATGACGCAATGAGAAAGATAATATGGCTATTGGCGGGAGTCGTATCACTGGTTGGATTCCTCGCGACGAAGAGCGTGGGGCAAGGGCCGGTGATTAGGTCGTTTCAGGGGAATGGCCAACTCTCTTGGACAAATGTGGTCACCACCAACGCAATCTATCGCTTGGAGTGGGCCTCGCGGTTAGACGGCGTGTGGCATTCGTTCACTTATCAGCCCATAAACACAATTGACGCGCACGACATGACCCTCTTCGTGGTTGAAGTCCCGATGTTCTACCGCGTCGTGATGGAGACGAACGAACCACCAGCAGGAACAGTATGGATTGACAGTGGGGAGTTTGTCATGGGAGATCCGCAAGGAGTTGGCTGGGCTAACGAACTGCCTGTTCATACCAACTTCATTAGCGGATTCTGGATGGATGCGATGGAGGTGACGAAGATGAAATGGGATGAGGTGCGGAGCTGGGGACTCACCAATGGCTACACGGATCTGCCGGCGGGGGCTGGCAAGGCAAGCAATCATCCCGTTCAGACCGTAGGCTGGTACGGCTGCGTGAAATGGTGTAACGCCCGATCTGAAAAGGAGGGCTATTCTCCCGTCTATTTTACTAATGACACAAGAACGGTTGTTTATAGGACGGGAATTCACGATGTGAGGTCGAATCAGGTAGACTGGACTGTCAAGGGCTACCGATTGCCGACGGAGGCAGAATGGGAGAAGGCGGCGAGGGGCGGGCGACAGGGGCGTCAGTTTCCATGGGGCAGGGACACGATTCAGCATGCGTGGGCCAACTATATATCGACCAACACTTACGATTATGACACAAGTCCGACGCGGGGTTATCATCCGACATACAACGATGGGGTGCCTCCCCTCACAAGCCCTGTGGGGAGTTTTCCATCCAATGGCTATGGTTTGTATGACATGGCCGGAAATGTCTGGGAATGGTGTTGGGATTGGTACGATCCTGGATACTATGCTGTGTCGCTTGGAACGGATCCTCGTGGACCTGCTTCTGGAACGATTCGTGTGCTTCGCGGTGGGGCTTGGAGTCACGACGCACTTGGAACTCGAGTTTCTGTTCGCAACGTCCTGAGCGGCCCGGCTACCACAAACTACCTTCACGGGTTCCGGACAGTCCTGCCCGCACGTCAGTAGTCAAAGAGCCCAATGACCGGCTTGGACGTTTCGACTCGGAGCCAGCTTAACTGAAATTGCTGTAAAACATACTAAAGAAGCGGCGAACAACGGCGTGCTGCCTACTCAGGTGCCCGCCGCGGGCACCCGAGCGGCAGACGCCGACCGATCGGGCAGCAAAAGGAGTAACAGATGACAACGGCCAGGAAACTGAAGTTGGCGGGCGCATTGGAGAAACTTGGGCATCTCATGATGTGGGGAACACCCATCCTCGACGCCATGGACGTCACCGCAGATGAGTGCCCCGACAAGACTCTTGCGGAAGTCATCCGGCGTATGCGTGCTCGCATCGCACGCGGGAAGTCAATGTTCCCCGAGGAGGCGAAACAGATCCCACGTTCTGTCCAACTCATCTTGGGGGCTGGCGAGACGACGGGCAAGTTTCCGCGAAGCTGTCTCATCAGTGCGCAGGTTCTGAGAGCGGAATCGGCCTGACATACGGCCCGAACAACTGGCGGGTGGATAGCTTGGCCCCGGCGCGGGCCTCGCATCCACAGCCGTCACGTTGGACGCAAGGAGACTGAAACATGACTGCCATCCTAATCATAAGTTCGACCATAGCGATAGTTGTGTCTTTCCTCTGCTCTTTGGCGGAGGCCCTGCTATTGAGTCTTAATCCGCTGACTCTAAATCGTCTGCAGGCCACGCGACCTCGGGCGACCGAGTCGTGGAGGCGCCTCAAGAAGAACGTTGCGCGCCCGATCACCGCGATCCTCGTTCTAAACACCGTCGCCCACACAGGCGGTGCCACAGTGGCGGGAGGAGCCTTCGCGGAAGTATATGGCGAGCACAATATCTGGATATTTTCGGTTCTGTTCACAGTCATAATTCTCTTCGGGACGGAAATTCTCCCCAAAGTTATTGGCGTGACCTTTCGCAACCAACTTGCGCCGTGGGTAGGCCCGATCTTGGAGGTTATTACCCGATTACTTTATCCATTTGTGCTATTGAGCGAAGCCATGTTCAAACGGCTTGCGGCTCACGAGGAGTCCGAACAGATCACGACGGCCGATCTTTTAATGCTGGCGACGCTCGCGCGATCCGGCAAGGCCATCAACCTGGAACAGGAGAACATCATCGTCAATGCGGTGCGCCTTAGCCATACCGTGATCACGACCGCTATGATTCCGCCGGAACGAATACGATTCCTTGCCAAAGGCGCGACGCATGAATCGCTGCTTGCACTGATGAAGGAAAGCAGCCACACGCGCTATCCCGTGAGCAAGAGTCTGGAGGCAAAGGATATCTTTGCGTACATTGTCACAAAGAAGGCCGCCCCGGTTACTCAGGGCGAGTTCGCCCTCTTGCTGTCTCAGGCCAAACCCCTTCGTACGGCTGTCAGCACGGCCACGCTCATGACCGGTCTCCACACGATGCTTCAGAACAAGGAACATCTGCTGGCCGTGGTGGACGGTCAGAATCAGTGCGTAGGAATCGTGACCTTAGAGGATATTGCCGGAGAGCTACTCAGCGCGGACATTGAAGAATTCAAATAGATGTCCAACACGGCAAATGCACGGTACGGCGTACCGCCGCCCAGGATTTGCGGCGTTCGGCGAAAGAATCATGAACTCACAACCAACACGTGCAATACCTGGCGGCTGCGTGCTGGGGCTTTTCGGATGCGCTTGTTACCTATACGCAGCCATGTGTGGTTATGGCTTTTGGCGCGTTCTTTCACTGCCGGAGATAGAGCGGCAAAACTCGCTTGTTCAGTCGCTGGGGATTCGGGCCGTTGTCGCAGTCATCATCGGCAGCGTACTGCTGCGGATTGGATGGAAGATGGCATTGGTTGCCGACATGTCAGATAAGGACAACCCCCGAAAGCCGATGATACGATTCTAAGTGCGACCGACGGAAGGTGATCAGGGACAGGTTATTAGCCGATTAGTCGGGATAGGAATTGACCAGGGGCGGGTTAGGGCGTAACGGGTCAGGCGGGTACAGGAATGGGGTTCAACGGTCTCGTCCTGATATAGGTTGTCACTTTGACAGGGGAAAGGACGGACAAAGTGGGGACAAGTATAAGGTACAGTGAGGCGTTTAAACGGCAGGTGGTGGAAGAGCTTGATAGGGGGAAGCATCGAACGATAGAATCAGCC
>CAIJXV010000099.1 GCA_903824675.1 uncultured bacterium | reverse complement strand
GGCATCGCTGGGTAGCTATGTACGGAACGGATAAGCGCTGAAAGCATCTAAGCGCCAAGCCTCCTCCAAGATCGGATTTCCCACCCGCGCAAGCGGGTCTAAAGGCAGGTTGTAGACTACGACCTTGATAGGCTGGAGGTGTAAGTCCCGTGAGGGATTGAGCTGACCAGTACTAATCTGCCGTGCGGCTTGATCATTATTTTGGTTTTGCCTCTGGGCGTATTAAGTTCAGTATCCGTCTCTATTTTTACTTTCTCGAACCTATGGGTTCGAGGACAATTTTCCCGGCGATCATAGCGAGGAGGAAACACCCGTTCCCATCTCGAACACGGAAGTGAAGGGCCTCAGCGGCGATGGTACTGTGGCAAACGGCCATGGGAGAGTAGCACGTTGCCGGGTTATTATTTGAAGACCCACCGAATTAGTTCGGTGGGTCTTTTTTTTTGTCCGTCAATCTAGGGATTGTGACAGGAAAACAGGATAAATGGAAAGATATGGGCTCACTGATCGATGGGTAAGGCAAGCCGAAATCCTATGGCGTCGGTCGTGTTGACCGGAGGCAGGCTGCCGCGATAGGCAAGCCGGCATTCGTCGGCGTAGCCGTTCCAGCCGCCGTTGCGACACACGCGAAAACTGCCCGATGTTGGACCCCGCGGATTGCTCGATGCCGCCCCATTGTAATTGGGGCTATGCCAGTCCCAGCACCACTCCCGCACGTTTCCCGCCATGTCGTGCAACCCGTACCCGTTGGGCGCAAAGGAGCCAGCCGGGCTGGTATACGGCGGATTCCAGTCGTTGTACGTCGGGTGATTACCCCGCGTCGGGCTGGTATCGTAGGCATAGATACTGGAACTGTAGTAGTTTGCCCGCGCATGCTGAATCGTGTAGCTATCCGTACACGGGAATCTCCGATCCTTCGTTCCGACTCGGGCCGCCTTCTCCCACTCCGCCTCCGTCGGAAGCCGATAGCCGGTACCCCACCGTACCCAGTCGTTCGATATGTCCACGCGGTCGGTCCGGTACACCGTCGTTCTCTCGGAAGACGTATAGTACGCCGGTGTCCGCCCTTCCTTCTCGCTAAGGGCGTTGCACCACTTCACGCAGTCATACCAGTTCACAGTTTGTACCGGATGATTTTGGGCCTTGCCCGAACCCTCGTAGGCAAACCCATCGCCGTTGTTGATCGCCCATCCCCAAACCTCATCCCATTTAGCCTTCGTCACCTCGAACTGGTTCATGAAAAACACACTCACGTATACCGTATGCACCGGCCTCTCGTCAGTCGCATTTTTGTTAGCGAAGGTGGCCCCCATGGTGAAGTTTCCCCCCGGGATCAAGACCATCCCGGTAGGACCGATAGGCGTTTTTATCGCTACAACCCGACACCACATAGTCGCCGAATAGGAAGCGATCGGCACTGAACATGTGACACGGAGTGATTCATTCGTTGCGATGTAGTCCAACTCGGGTGCGACCGCCGTGAAGTTTGTCCAGGGGCCGCCAGGGCTGGAGACCATTGCGCGCGGTAAAAAAAACTCGTTTCGTCGTTCCGCGTGTTGAAGACCACCTGTCCGGTGGTATCGATCGACGGGATCTCCCAATCCACAGCCGTCAGATGCACCGCGCTGGTTCCCAGCATTAGGCACAGGGGCACAATTCCACGTCCTGTGCTGAAATGCGCGTTTACATCTTCATTTTTTTATGGCATCAGACCAAACGGCCAGCAAGGGGCAGGTTCAGTCTAATGTTTTATGTAAAAAAGCGCCGAGATCGACGATTTTAAGCCGTTCCTGCTTCATGGTATCGCGATCGCGCAGGGTGACGGTGTCGTCCTGCAGTGTCTGGAAATCAACCGTGACGCCGAACGGGGTGCCGATTTCATCCTGACGCCGATATCGGCGTCCGATGGCCCCGGTGACGTCATAGAAACAGGGCCAGTATCGGCGGTAGTCGGTGAAGAGACTGCGCGCTTTTTCGACGAGTTCAGGTTTGTTTTTTAGAAGAGGAAAGACAGCGACCTTGACAGGGGCGATGCGCGGGGCAAAGCCCATGACCGTCCGCGCTTCGTACCCGGCTGGGGCTTGTTTGCCGGGCTCAGCGAGGATGATCTCCGCTGCTTCATTATCCTTCGGCAACCATTCCTCACGATAGGCGTTACAAAGGAGAGCCAGGGCGATCCGGTCAACCCCGGCCGAGGGTTCGACCACATGGGGAATGAATTTCTCGTTGGTTTCCTGATTGAAATAATCCTGGGGTTTTCCGCTGAATTCCTGGTGGCGACTGAGGTCGAAATTTCCGCGGGCGGCAATACCCTCGAGCTCCTGGACCCCAAAAGGGAAGGCAAACATGACATCCACGCAGGCGCTGGCATAGTGGGCCAATTCTTCTTTGGGATAGACATACCGAGTCAGACTATCCGCCGGAAGGCCGATGGATCCGTACCAGCGAAGGCGTTCGTTGACCCAATATTCATGCCATTCGGCATCGGTGCCGGGTTTTATGAAAAACTCCAGTTCCATCTGCTCGAACTCACGGGAGCGAAAGGTGTAATTTCGAGGATTAATTTCGTTGCGGAAGGCTTTCCCGATCTGGGCGATGCCGAATGGCACCTTTTGTCGGGAGGTGGATAGGACATTGGTGAACTGGGCAAAGATCCCCTGGGCTGTTTCAGGCCGGAGGTAGGCGACTGCGGATTCATCCTCGACCGGTCCGACAAAGGTTTTGAACATTAGATTAAAAGCTTTGGGCGTGGTGAGGTCTTTTGAACCGCACGCAGAGCATTTCATCCCTTCGGGCAAGCGAAACGTGGATCCCTCAGTGATCAATTTCGCGCCTTGCTCCTCGCATAGTTGGTCGGCACGGAACCGTTTTTTGCAAACCTTGCAGTCGACCATCGGGTCGGCGAAACCGCCGATATGGCCCGAGGCTTCCCAAATCTTGGGATGCATGATGATCGATGAGTCAAGCCCGACAACGTCATCGCGACACTGGACGACATCCTTCCACCAAGCGTTGCGGATATTCCGTTTGAGTTCACATCCGAGAGGACCGTAATCCCAGAATCCGTTGATGCCGCCGTAGATTTCGGAGCTCTGGAAGATAAATCCCCGCCGTTTGCACAGCGAGGCCAGACTGTCGAGAGTGACTTTGTAGGGGTTCATGGTCGCACATCCTGTAAGAGAGGGAGCTCCGGGTCAAGTCGATTATTTGCGGGTTCACCTTGAAGGATGCCGGTTATCGGTTAATAATGACAGGCAACAAGGATTTTAGATGAAAACAAAAAACAAGGTCATGACCGTAGTGAGCCTCAGTTTGATCCTGGTGGCGGTCATCGGTGCCGATGGGTTGATCCGAACGACGACTCAAGGCCGGACCTACTCTGAGATTTCATTGATGCCGTATCGAAAGGTAGGGGTTCTCTTGGGGTGTTCGCGATGCCTTCCGGACGGAAAATCAAATCTATTTTTCTCCTATCGTGTGGCCGCGGCTGCTCAGCTATTCAAGGCCCATAAAATTGACTATTTGATTGTCAGTGGCGACAACCAAAAGGTCGGATACGATGAAGCCACAGATATGAAACAGGCGCTGATCAATGCCAACGTTCCGACCGAACGAATCTACTGCGATTTTGCCGGATTCAGAACGCTTGATTCGATTGTGCGCGCTAAAGATGTTTTTTTACAAAACAGGATCACGGTGATTTCTCAGGAATTTCACAACCAGCGAGCTATTTATATTGCCGGGCATCAAGGTATTGATGCGCTTGGCTTCAATGCTCGAGATGTCGATTCCTGCCACAGTTTGCGGACGCGATTCAGGGAGAAATTGGCCAGGGTAAAAACCGTATTGGATGTGTATGTGCTCGGGACCCAACCCCAATTTCGTGGGCCTATTATTGAGATTGGTGACCGGCCCCAACGATAATTCAAGTGCGGGTGGTGACCCTCGCCGGACCTTGGTCTATTAGGGTTGGCCATTGTCGCCCTGCCCCCCATTGATGTCTGGCTACTTATTCTAATCCGACCGGCGATGGCCTTGCAGCCGCGCATTCGGCTTGACGTTTAGGACGGGGTCGGGGAGATTAGAGGCTTATTGCAAATAGGAGAAAATCATGACCAGCGACGCTTTAGATTCCTTGCGCCTTTTACCGAAACCCCGCTTCCTTCATGCGTTGGCTGGCGAATATCAGCTTGATCGCCCCCGGATTGAAATCGGTGCCGCGGCGGCGGCGTTGATCCATATCCTCCCGGCCGAATGGGCGGCGGAATTTGGTTCGGCACCTGTGATCCAATCCGGATCAGCGCAGGGCTATTATTTTACAATCGGCCAGCCGGGACCGACCGAATCAGAAGCTGCACGGCATCCCGAGCGCTATTCCCTTGAGGTGACCGAACGCGGGATCCGCGCACAAGCCGAAACCGCCGGCGGATTGCTCTATGCGTGGCAGACGCTGAAACAGATTTTGCGTACGAATGCCTCCCGGATTCCCTGCTTAAGGATCGCCGACTGGCCAGACCTGCGATGGCGGGTTTATCATTTGGACCTCAAGGGAACCCGGCGCACGTTGGCCAATTTGAAGGCGATTCTGCCCTCTCTGGCGGAAGCCAAGGTTAATGCGGTTCTGGCCGAGTACGAGGATTATGTCCGGCTTGACCGGCACCCCTCTCTGGCCGTGCCTCAGGCCCTGAGCAAAGACGAGGTGCGGGAGTGGATCAAGGCCGCCCAAGACTACAATATTACCGTCATCCCCTTAGTGCAGTCGCTCGGCCATTTGCAATATGTGTTGCGGCAACCGCAATATGCCCATCTTCAGGAAAAAACTGGCGACCCCAGCGAAGCTTGCGCTAATCACCCCGAAACCTGGCCGTTGATCCGTGATTTTCTCGACGAAATGATGGATTTGCATGCAGGGATGCCCTTGTTCCATGTTGGGTTGGATGAGACTTTTCATATTGGAACCTGTCCTCGTTGCCAGGAAGCTTTGGGCGGCAGACCCCGTATGACAATTTATGTCGAATGGGTCAATCGGTGTTGTCGCCATGTGCGTGAGCGAGGGTTTACCCCGATCGTGTGGGGTGACATTGTTTCGACCCACTTCGATAGTGCGGTCATTGCCGATTTGGACCACACCGCCTATTACATCGATTGGGGCTATCAACAAACCGGGTCGTTGTTCCCGACCTTGCTGACCCTCCACCGTAATGCAAGCAGTCGCGAATGGCTCCAGCGTCCGAACGGGGAAATCTCCGAGATGCCACGAATTGGCTATGGCCCAGGAAAGACCATCTTTGAGGATTTGCCGAAGGCCGATCGGGAGCGTCTTCGCCCCTTTATCGACAATCCTGATTTTCCCCGGAAGTTCCGGGCGGATGTGTCGCTGGCGATGTTGGCAAAGGCCGGGGTCAAATCGGGTTCGGTTTCGGGCATACGGGTGTCCTTTCATGGTTCCGTGGCTCCCCGGTTTGTCACCGGTCAGTTGAATACCATGGCAGCTGCAGCGGCCTGTAAGCAGCATGGGGCAGAAGTGCTGATCGGATCGAGTTGGTCGCGCGGACATAGCTTGGCGGGCATGAATGCGCATCCCGAGTTGGATTGGTACGGCATTTTGACCCTGGGTGCGTCGGGTTGGTCGTCCCTGGAGGTGTCGGATCTGCGTGATTTTGATCGCCGGTTTGCCTGGCAGTTCTTCGGGTTACAGGATGGAACGATCGGCGACTTGTTCTTCCAGTTTGAGCGGAGCAGTGTTCGGGTGGATCACAGCATGGACAATTATGTGCCGCATATTCTGGAGGAGTTGTCCCGGATTCAGCCGACGGCCTGCCGTAATGGGGCCCGCCTGGATTTATTCCGGGCTGTCTGTGAAGTTCAAAACCTGCGATTCAAGGCTCAATTCGCAGTGTTGGAGATGGAGTATTTTTATGCCCTTTGGGATCGGGTTCCCGGGGCCTTTAAGGAGCGGATGAAGAGGGATATTATGGCGGTCGTGGCAGAAACGGATCGGGCGAAAATCGAGACAGCGGCGCGATATGCACGCACGATCATCGAGGAAGATGCCCGGGAATTGGCCGCGACCCAGTTCGATTTCTTCCGCGACCAGATGCTGTTGCTGGCCCATCGGCAATTCCCTGAAATGGCGAAATGACGGATGGATCTACCGACCCTTAAAACCGTGATCTGGATGTTGGCTCGCATCGGAGTGGCGGCCTATATCGGCTTGTGCCTGCTGCTCTATTTCCGACAAGGGCACATGGTTTATTATCCGTGTGCGGACATCACCCTGTCGCCGGGGGATGGTGGGCTTGCGTATGAAGACATCGTTTGTTTTGCCGCAGACGGAGAGCGGATTGCCGGATGGTATGTACCGGCACCGGAGGCGAAAGGAACGGTTTTGTTGTTTCACGGCAATGCCGGCAATATCGGACATCGTTTGCACATCATGGGTCTGTTTCGCAGTCTGGGGTGGGATGTTTGCATTATCGATTACCGTGGCTATGGCTCAAGTACCGGGCGGCCGACGGAGGCGGGAACTTATCGGGATGCCCGGGCCGCATGGACCTATCTGGTGCAGGAGCGAGGTTTGCGTCCGGATCAAATAGTTCTTCATGGGCGTTCCTTGGGGGGGGCGGTCGCGGCCGCCCTCGCTGCAGAGGTACACCCCGCCGGACTGATTCTCGAGGCCACTTTTACTTCAATGCCCGATTTGGGGCAGAAACTCTATCCGTATTTGCCTGTCCGTTGGTTATGTCGTTTCAAATACGATACCCTTGCCCGACTGCCCAGCGTCCGCTGCCCGGTGTTGGTGGCGCATAGCCGTCAAGACGATATGATTCCGTTCCGGCAGGGAGAACGGTTGTTTGCCGCTGCGCGGGAGCCGAAAACCTTCGTGGCGCAGGAGGGGGGCCACAATGATGGTGAAGATCATACCGAACCCAATTATCGCGCGGCCCTGGTTCAGTTTCTCGATCGATGTCTCCCTCCACCTGCGGCGTATCCGGCGGGAGATTCGGACTCCGATCGCGCAGGTACGGCCCAGTGAAAGCCGGCGGATCTATTTTGGGCAAGGCACCGGCGTGGGCACCTCGCACAAAACCGGCGCCATATCGCCGGTGGGGGACGACGGACATGGATTCCCAGGCCATTCAGCAGATGGAACAGGCCTGTCAACTTCCGCCCGTAGTGGTGGGCGCGCTGATGCCCGACGCCCATGTGGGATATGGACTTCCGATTGGCGGCGTGTTGGCCACCGAAGGGGTTGTGATTCCCTATGCGGTCGGGATGGATATCGCCTGCCGAATGAAGCTTTCGGTATTAGATCTGCCCGTTGCGGATATTCGTGGTCGGGAAAACTGTTTGATCAAGGTTCTGGAAAAGGCAACGAGGTTTGGTTTGGGGGCCGAATTTAAACCGGCCCAAGAACACCCCGTGATGGAAGAGGATTGGTCTGTCAGTCCGGTGACTTTAAGATGCCGCGATAAAGCCCGTTTTCAAGTGGGGACCAGTGGGAGCGGCAATCATTTTGTCGAATTCGGAGAACTGACGTTGGCTCGTGATGCGCTGGGTTTGAAAGCGGGCGTGTACGCAGCCTTGTTGAGCCATAGCGGGAGCCGGGGGACTGGTGGGCAGGTAGCCACTCATTACAGCAAGCTGGCTTTGAAATTGCATCCGGAATTACCACGCGAACTGGGCCAGTTGGCCTGGCTGGATTTGGATAGTGATGCCGGCCTGGAATATTGGCTGGCCATGGAATTGATGGGCCGTTATGCGGCTGCAAATCATGAGTTGATCCATCGCGACGTGGTCCGGTTATTGGGCGTTAGCATAGTGGCTGGGGTTGAAAATCACCACAATTTTGCCTGGCGTGAAAAACATTTCGATCATGACCTGATTGTCCATCGCAAAGGGGCAACTCCGGCGGGCTTGGGTATGGTGGGTATCATTCCCGGTTCGATGGCGACTCCCGGTTATGTCGTGTGCGGACGCGGCGTGGAAGCGTCCTTGAATTCTGCCGCGCATGGGGCGGGACGGCGTATGAGCCGCACTGCAACCCGGAAAAAATTCAACTGGGCTGAAGGGCGTCGGTTTTTGGCGGAGCATGATGTAACTTTGATTTCTGCCGGGTTGGATGAAGTTCCGATGGGGTACAAGGATATCGAGTCCGTTATGGCTGCCCAAGTGGACTTGGTTGAGATTATCGCCCGATTCGATCCCAAACTGGTTAAAATGGCACCGGACGGACATCCGGCGGAGGATTAAGGGGTGAGGCGTTCTCAAGCAACTGGATTGGGCCTTTTAGCCCTTGTTTTCTGGAGCACCACAATCGCGGTTTCCAGGACTTTGGAAGAACAATTGGGGCCCATGCAATCAGCTGCCTGGATGTATCTGGGCGGGGCGCTGTTAGCGTTGATTGTGGACTCCTGGAAGGGGGACGGGTTGCGGGCTGCCTTACAATTGCCCAAACGTTATTTGCTGGGGTGTGGAGGATTGTTTGTTCTCTATACGATCAGTCTTTATTGGGCGATCGGCGCAGCCGTGGATCGACAGCAGATACAGGAAGTGACCCTGCTGAATTATTTGTGGCCAGGGCTAACCCTGGCTTTTTCCATTCCGATCCTGCAAAAACGTGCTCATCCGCTATTCGCGGTGGGATTGATTTGTGCCTTGGCAGGCGTTGCCTTGGTGGTATTTAAAGGGAACCCCGTAGCAGGGAAAGAAGTGGTCGCCAAGCTCGGTGCTCATCCCTTGCCGTATGTTGGCGGGCTGATGGCGGGGATTAGTTGGGCGCTGTTTTCCAATCTGAGCCGTAAATGGGCGGGGGGGCGGCCGGGTAATGCGGCTCCATTATTTTTTTTAGTAACAGGGCTGCTGTTGGGTGGACTAAGTGTGGCGAAGGGGGAAACCTCGCACTGGACGCCTCGAGTGGTGGCTGAATTGGCGTACGGGATGGTTTTCCCTACTTTTTTGTCTTTTTGGTTTTGGGAGACCGGTGTGCGCCGGGGCAATATTGTTTTGCTGGGCGCCTGTTCTAATCTGGCCCCATTGATGGCGGCGCTATTGAATAGTTGGTATTTACGGGTGCCTCTCCATTGGACGATTGGGGTGGGGAGTATCCTGATCATTGTCGGCGCATGGATAAGTCGACGGACGCTTCACGATGCGGGGGACGACGGAGTTTCGCTGGTGTAGTGTCTAAGCCTGACCCGGTGAAATCGCGGTGCTTCGAGCGGTGATCCTTTTTAAACATCGATGGATTTGAAGTGCTTCAGGTAGGGGCGGTTTTGCTTGAAGAGGGCGGCGACCATTTTTTAATTTCGCCCAGTGAGAGACTGGCGGCGGTTAGCGGGTCATTGGCAATGGCACGATAAACCAGCGTGGGATCCCCGGTCAGGTAGGCTTCGACAACCGTTAGCGTTAAGGGCGGTCAGGGGGACGAGCGGGAGGGGCAGTGCCCCGCTGCATGGATTCAAAGCCTTTGCGGCTGGCTAGAACGGGGACTTCCATGTCGCCATTCTGGGTCAGATGGGTGATCAGGTTGGTATTGGGAACATTTCCATTTAAGGTATAGAGTTGCCGCCCGGCCCACCCCGAGAATCGCGATCATTTTACGGGGGCTGCCTTTCAACTGCATTGTAAATGACGTCGATCGTCCTAGCCGCTCTAAATGTTGCCCATTTTAACCGGCACCTTGCCCCGCCTGCTCTTCACAAGCCGCCCTCGTAAGAATCCCGGTTTTGAAAACTACGCGACAGACAACGGTTTTCTGCTTGCGTTCGGGGGGGGTTGTGATATTTTTTGTCTATTGATTTATGGTTTTTTCGCAACCGGGGAGTGTTTATGATGAGTGCAATCAAGTCGTTAACGCGGTATGGCAAAGGGTTGGCGATCGGTGCCAGTGTGATTTTGGCATCCCTGTCTTCTTCACGGGCGCAGGAAACCGGCGATGAATTCCCCTGGACCTTGTATACGAGCGCCGGTTGGCTGGATTATGAGGGGGATGAGGCCGTGGACGACAGCCTGGTGTTGCTCGGCTCGGTGGGTTACGATTGGACCCATTGGTGGACATTTGAAGGAGGAGTGATCCTCGCTCCTGAACTCAAGGGCCAGAAGTATTATAATTATGATTCCGGGACAAAGGTTCTGGTCAATCGGTTGGAAGAGGAAACCGGCGTTGATTCCACTTGGGGCGGCGGGGTTTTTGCAGACGCACTTTTTCATTTCACGCCTTGGAAACGGGTTGATCCCTTCCTGTCAGCCGGCGTTGGGGTGATGAAATATGCGGATGACATCAATGGGGATAACGGTTGGGACGCGACGGTTCGGGCCGGATTGGGCGTCATGTACCATTTCAACGATGAGTGGGCCCTGCGGCTTGAATATAATAATTTTGTGGCTGGATCCGCGAAACAGGGCGATGCCAATACCCTGATCAGCGCCGGCCTTTGCTGGACTTGGGGGGCGCATGTGCCCGCGAACTATAAAGTTGCCGGTGGCCCGAAAGACAGCGATGCCGATGGACTGTTTGACGCCGAGGAAGTGGCCCTGGGCACCGATCCCTACCATCCCGACACCGATCGTGACAAGCTGAGCGATTATGACGAAGTGCGCACCTACAAGACCGATCCGCTCAATCCGGATACCGACTTTGACGGCCTGCAGGATGGCGCAGAGGTGTTTATCCACAAGACCAATCCGTTGAATCCCGATACCGATAATGGTGGCGTGCGGGATGGACACGAAGTGATCGAGGATAACACCAATCCGTTGAATCCGGCGGACGACCTGATCCTCATCACCCTGAACATTCAGTTCGATTATGACAAGGCGATCATCAAGCCGGAATATTTCGCTCAACTCGACTTGGTGGCCGAGAAGATGCTGATTCGTTATCCCGGTTCGACGGCGCGGATCGAAGGGCACGCCGACAAGCTGAAGGGGTCGAAGGAAAAATATAACATGGATCTTTCGAAGCGCCGCGCCCAGGCGGTGGTCGATTACCTTGTGAAAAGTCATAAGGTTGATCCCAAGGCCCTGACGGCGCATGGCTATGGATTTAGCCGTCCGAAGGCGTTGAATGATCCGATCTTGGGTAACGAAGTGAACCGTCGGGTGGAGGTTTATATTCGCAAGGCCGACCAACAGCCTGCTGCGGCGACTGCACCCGCTCGTTAAGCGGGTGGTGTGATGAATTTAAAGACCGGGGCTTCGGCATGACTCTTCAGGGATAGGCCGAAACCCCGGTTTGTTTTTTTATGCCGGTTCCGGCCGGCGGTTGGGTAACGGATCATGGCTGATATCTGGAAACGTTTCATCAAGCGCCCGTTCCAGCAGGTGGGAGGTACACTTCTCTCTGCGCTCGCCCTGATTGTGATCCCCTTTCTGGCCCGGCGTCACATTGTTCGATTTGCCCGATGTTTGGGGTCTTTGGGTTTGACTCTGGCCCGGCGCGAGAGCGATATCGCCCGGGCCAATCTCGACCTGGTCTATGGCGACCGGTTGACGCCACTGCGGAAACGGGCGATCATCCGCCGATCCTTTCAAACCTTCATGCTGATGATTCTGGATTTGTTTTGGTTTGCCTTGCGGTCGCGTCAACGATTCGCACGCTACACATGGGTCGATCCCAGTTTTCAAAAATTTCTCAAGCCGGGAGGCCGTATTTTTGTGACCGCGCATTATGGCAACTGGGAAATCCTGGGCCAGGCATCAGCTGCGACCGGATATCATCTGGCCAGTGTGGCCAAACCGATCGATAATTTTCTGCTCGATCGCTTATTGATCCGGATTCGGGAAAAGAATGGGCAGATAATTCTACCGCAAACTGGGGCTTTGCGCCGGATGATGAGCCTATTGCGGGAGGGGATGGGGGTCGCCTTGTTGCTGGACCAGGACACCAGTCCGCTCAAAGGGGGGTTAGTCGTTGAGTTTTTCGGGAAACCCGTGACGGTCTCGACTGCGGCGGCGAGTTTTTCCCGGAAATTCAAGGTTCCCGTGATCATCACCTTTGCCCGTTCGATGGGGGGGGTATACCGGTTTTTCGCTTTGAACGAGGCATTTACGATCGGGGAAAATGAGACCGAGGTTGAGTTTACCCAGCGGTTGGTGAATGCGATCGAGGCGGAAATCCGACGCCATCCCGGTCAGTGGTTATGGATGTACAAACGGTGGAAACGCTATTTTCCAGGACAAACGCCAACCCGGTATCAATTTTATGCCACCCGCTGAAGTTTTCGATAAAGCCCCGGTGACCGTGCGCCACCATTTGGAATATGGTCTGGCGCGGGCGACGCTGGGATTGGTTGAGGCGATCCCCTTGCGGTTAGCCGCCGGAATGGCGTGCCACGTCGCGCGGATATATTTCCAATTCAGCCGCCGCCGCCGGATTGCAATTGATAATATTCTGAGGGCGGGAATTACCACCGACTCCCGGACGGCAACGCGTATGGCCCGGGCTTCCTTCGAGCATTTTGCCCTGACGCTGGTGGAATCCGCCCGTTGTGATTTTCTCTTTCGAAACGATACCTGGAAAAAACATGTCGCGATCAACCTTCCGCCCGAAGTGAATGCGATTCTCGACGATCCATCTCAGGGGATGATCTTAGGCTGTGGGCATTATGGGAACTGGGAAGTCGCCGGCCAGATCATGGCTTTGCGCAAACCTTTGGTCGGGGTCAGCCGTCCCATGTCCAATCCTTTGACGCAAGATCTGCTGCGTGTCCGGCGTCCCCAGGTTCGGATGCGGTTGATCCCCAAGCACGATGGGGATCTGCTGCGGTTTTTAGGGATTCTGAAGAATTACGAGATCCTCGCCCTGATGATGGATCAGCATAGTGGTTCGCGGGGCCTGGCGGTTCCTTTTTTTGGGACTCCGGCAGGGACTCATACGGCCATCGCGCTGTTGCACTTGGTCACCCGGACGCCACTGGTATTCGGGGTCTGCCGACGGGTAGGGTTGATGCAGTTTGAACTGACCGCCTCTGGTCCCCTGCAATATACGGCGACCGGCAACAAGACTGAAGATATCCGGGCGATCCTGATGTGGCTCAATACGTGTCTGGAGCAGGCGATCCGCATCGCGCCGGAACAGTATTTATGGGGACACCGACGATGGAAATCAATTGCTTGAACGATCCGGCTGAAAAGCCAGGAGGAATCCGGGATGCAGAACGCGGGCTTCGCCCGTGGACCTGGCATCAGGCCGTTCTGTGGGGACTGGCCCTGTCGTTGGGTGCCATCACTTTTTCCATTGTGCTCGGTGAGGTTGTTTTGGGCCTCACGCTGGTTTTGGGGATGATTTGGTGGGTGCGAGACCGTCCGATTCTGGCCCGGCCCCTGATCACGGTTTTTGCCGGTCTTTATGTGGTGTGGGCCTTGCTTTCCTTGGTGATAGGGGCGGAGAGCGTGGGGTGGGGAAAAAGTCCCCGCCTGATCTGGATGCTGGCCCTGCCCCTGACGGCTATGGCGGTTCGCACGAAAGGCGATTTCCACTTTTTACTCAAGGCATTGGCGTGTGGCTGTGGAATTCTGGCCTTGTTGGTGCTGGTTGGAAATCCCCTGTCGGCGATGCGGGGGCCAGGTGATTATATGACCCGGTTGATCGATCAGGGATCAATGACGGCCGGGCAGATGTTAATGGTCGGCTGTGCGGCAGCGGTTGGTTTATGGGGAGTGGAGCGCGCTTCCGGCCGTTCCGGTCGCGGGTGGGTAATCCTGCTGGCGTTCCTGGGGCTGGCGTTGGTGGTGAACTTGAAGCGGGGGTCCTGGATTTGCGCCTTTCTGATTCTGGCTGTGTTTTTCAGTCGGCGTTTAGGTTGGAAAGCACTCCTGGTTTTGGCGCTTCTGGCCGCGATGATCGTGCTTATTCCGGCTGCCCGCCGGCGTTTGGTTGAATTGCCCCGGGAATTTGATGCCGGTCGGGGGGGGCGCATGACCATGTGGTGCAAGATCGCCCCCGAGTTGGTCCGACGTCATCCTTGGGGAATTGGCTACAGTGCGTTGACCAACCGATTGATGCGCGAGATCGCGCCTGAAGTGGAATTGAATCGCAACCATCTTCATTCTAATCCGGTCCAGGTGACCGTTGAATTAGGGTGGTTGGGATTGGGCCTCTACCTGGCCTGGATGCTGTCGGCCTTGGGGCAGGCCCGGCGAACACTTCATTTGGCGGGAGGAGATGGGGGGGTTTTTGCGGCAGGGCTGGCTTTGGTGGGGCTCATGGCAAACGGGTTGGTGGAATATAATTTGGGCGACACGGAACTCCTCGTGATGTATTCGATCTTGTTGGGCCTGCTTTCGGCTGGGATTCCCTCTTTGCCGGTAACGCGAGATCGGAGCGTTGCCGGATGAACGACTCCAACGCATTGGATGTGATCGACTTGTCGATGGGTTGGGAATTCACCCCCGGTGCGGTCGAAACCCGGTGGTTTGATGATGACCGGGGACCGGTATTCGCCCGGGTCGATCTGCCCCATTGTTGGAATACCCGGGACACCCAGCCTGAAGATCACAGATATTACCGCGGGTTTGGAAATTACCGGTGTCATTTCAAGCTCCCGCCGGTTGATCCGGGACGACTTTGGTTTTTGGAATCGGGTGGCTTTTACGGGTTGGCCGATGTACGGATCGATGGGGTCCGCTGTGGACGGGTTGACGGGCAATATATGGGATTTCGCCTTGATGTCACCGAACCGTTGTCGTCCATCCGGAGTTCGCACCAGTTGGGAATCTGTTTGACGAACCAATGCCCCCATCATGTTCTGCCGGGAATCGACGACCCAGATTTTATTTTATATGGCGGATTGGCGTCCCCCCTACGGTTGGTGGCCCGTCCGCGGGTTCGGATTCATGAAGACCGGATCATGGTGCGTACGCGGTTGGAAGAGTCCGGTCGCGGCGCGATTGAGGTTTCGGCCGAGGTGGTCAATCGGACGACCCGGGATTGGCGGGGTCGCATACGCTGGGAAGTGCGGGCAAAGGATGGAACCGTCGTGGCGCAAACCGAGCCGATTGGGCTGACCGTCCGGTCCCAGGATGTCGCGCCGGTGGCCACCCAATTGCCGCTGGCCTCGCCCCTGATCTGGGGTTTACGCGCGCCGAATTTATATAAAGTATCCGTCTTGCTGGTCGACGGCGAAACGACGATTGATCAGGTGGCCCGGCGGGTTGGATTCCGGCGGGCTGAATTCCGGCCCGACCAGGGCTTTTTTTTAAACGGCCAGCGGGTGGAATTACGGGGATGTAATCGTCATGAAAACGGCTGGGGATTGGGGAATGCATTGCCGGATGAGTTTCAGCGTCGGGATGCGGAATTGCTGCGCGGGATGGGGTTGAATTTTGTGCGCTTGTCGCATTATCCTCAATCCCCGGCTTTTCTGGACGCCTGCGATGAATGGGGGATCCTGGTCTACGCTGAGATCGCTACTTGGAAAAGTGTACGGAGCGGAAAGCGCTGGTTGGCGGCTGCCCTGCGCCAACTGGAGGGAATGGTCCTGCGGGACCGGCATCACCCATCGGTGATCCTCTGGGGGCTGGGCAACGAGTCTCGTTCCCGCAAAGCGTTTGTGGCGCTCGGGGCGCGGACGCGCCAGTTGGATCCGGATCGTCCCACGATTTATGCCGAGAATCATTTCTACCGGGCTGAACGGGAAGGCACGACCGGCCTTACGGATGTTTGGGGCATCAATTATGAGCTGGATGTTCGTGAAAAAACGATCGCGGCGGCCCGCCTAAAGACCGCGGTGGTGACCGAGTGCTCCAATTATCCGATGAGCCGCCGGGGTGATTTATTTGCTGAACGACATCAGGTGGATATGATTCAGCGCGATGTGATCAAGCTTCGTCGACGTCCGGCGATCGCTGGTTTTGCGCTCTGGTGTTTTGCCGATTACGCCACGGCGCGCAAGGCCCGGTATGTACGTCATTGCGGGGTGGTGGATGGGAACCGCCTGCCCAAAATGGCCGCCCATTGGTTGGCCGCCTCGTATGCCGACACCCCCGTGTTGGAAATGGTGGCGCCCTGGCGCTCCGGGGTTGGTGAACATTTTTGTGAAATCCACCTCTTTACCAATGCGGTCAAAACGAAAGTCTGGGTCGCCGGGGAGGAGCCGCAAATCTTCGAGGGCGGTCCGCATCATATTTTTTCCCGGAAATTCATACCGGATGATCTGGTGGCACAGGCGACTTTTCCAGATGGGACGGTTCGGGAAACGAGACTGGCGTTTTTTGGGCCGGCCGTGCGTCTGTCGATCCGGCCGGCTTGCGGCGAACCCACAACCGAAATTCCCCGGTATCTGGTGGTGGATGTACAAGTTGAGGATGCCTCGGGCCATCGGGTTCGGGATTGGAATCAACCGCTTTCGATATGGGTGATTGGGTCGGCCACAGCTGCTCTGAACAACCGAATCAGCCGGCTGGATATGGGGGGGGGCTTGGGGCGGTTCGTGTTGGTTTCAGACGGCACTCCCCGCCGGGTCGTTTTGCGGGTCGAAGATCCGCAGAGTCAGCTGACGGCGACGGTGGTTTTGGGTGACGGCAGGAGTGATGATGCTGCGGAATTCCATTGGCCGGTGGTGAGTGCCCGCGTGTTGCATCCCCCGGAACAAAGGACGGGGACTTGGGAGGGATGCGATTATAAAATCATTTTCTTACCCGCACTGGTTCCCCGGATTCGGCGGAATTGGTTGAATGAACATCGTGTGCTGGTCCGTCTGGGCGGTATCGGCGGAGCGCCCTTCTCCCGGGGTTTGAGTGTCGGCCGGGATGTGGGCGGATTGGTCGTCGTTTTGCTTCGGGAGTCGATCGGGGGGGGCTCGCGATTATCGTCAGAGGTGACGCCGGTTGAAGCCGCAAGATGGGGCGCCCAAGTGGCGGCGATCCATGAGAAAGGCGTTCTCGTGGGCCAGGCGGAAGCGAAAAACTGGGTCTGGGAGCCGACCGCGGAGGGTCTGATTCCTCGCTGGTGTGAAACCAGGGCCGGCCAACTCTATATGACGACCGGCTGGGTTTTTCGCTGGCGCGCGGGGCGCGAGGTGGGCTGGTTGGCCGCAGAATGGTTTGCGGGGCAGTCGGCACAGAGCGCTGCCTTTTGGGAGGGGTATCGCCGGGGAGCCCGTCGGAGCGACTGGGCGATGCGGTGGGTGGAATGGGGTCGGAAGTTCCATCTGATGGGGCAGATGCCGAGGGACAGTGGGCCGACCGAGGGTATTCCCGCTTGAGGCGGTGTGGAGGACGTATGAAAGTGCTGGTGATATCCGAAGGGTTGGATTTGCCGGAAGTGCATTGTCTAGCTGGATTGCGCGCCGCTGGAGTGACGGTGCGGGTTCTGCTGGATCCGGCGGCCCGGCGATATCCGGCATTGGTGGAGCAAGGGGTGGAGGTCGTGCCCCTGCCTTTACGAAGCCGGATCGATCCCTTGGCGATCTGGCGGATTCGCCAGATTTTACGGACTGAAAAATGGGATTTGGTGCATTGCCTGCGGAACAACCGGCCGCTCTCCAATTTTCTACTGGCCGCCGGAAGTTATCGGGGCCGGCGGGTGGCGTATCGCGGCACTTCGGGGCATTTGGGCTGGTGGGATCCCGGATCCCGGATGACCTATCTGCACCCGTCGCTCGACCGGATTGTCTGCGTTTCCAACGCCGTGCGGAATTACTTGCTTGGGTTGGGGCTTCCTGAACAGCGGCTGGTGACGATTTACAAGGGGCACGACATTAATTGGTACCGCGGTCATCCGCCGGCCGATCTGACGGAATTTGGAATACCCCCGGGAGCTTTCACGGTTTGCCTGGTGGCCAATATGCGGCCGGTGAAAGGGGCGGATCTATTGGTGGAGGCTTTGGATGATTTGCCGCGGGATGGATCCCTGCATCTCCTGCTGGTTGGAGAGGTTCGTGACGAACGGCTTCGGAAACTGGCCACGGCGCCGAGTAATCGGGGCTTGGTCCACTTGGCGGGATATCGGCGGGATGCGCCGCGTCTGGTGGGTGCCTCCCAGGTTGTGGTGATGCCGTCGAGGGAACGGGAGGGATTGCCCCGGGCGGTGATTGAAGCGATGTCCCAGGCAGTGCCGGCGATTGTGAGCGCCGTTGGGGGGATGCCCGAATTGGTTGAAACGGGGTGTTCCGGACTGGTGGTTCCGGCCTCCAATGCCCCGGCCTTGGCAGAGGCGATTTTACGGTTGAAGAACCATCCGGAGGAGCGGTTGCGGATGGGTTGTGCCGCCCGGGCCCGGATTGAAGGAGAATTTTCCGTGCGGCGGACGATCGAACGGACCCTGGCCCTCTACCGCGAATTGCTGGGACAATAGCGATTCAGGATCGGTTACGTGTCCCGCGCATCCTGACGCCGACTCCGGAAAAATGACTGGAGCAGGTCGCGGCACTCCTCTTCCAGCACTCCGGTAACGATTTCCGGTTGATGATTAAGGTTGGGCGAGCGGCAAATGGGGAAAAGGGATATGGCCCCGCCGCGCAAGGGGTCGGTGACTCCGAAAACCAGCCGTGCCACGCGGCCTAGAACAATGGCTCCGGCACACATCGGGCAGGGTTCCTTGGTGACATATAACGTGGTATCGGTCAGGCGCCAGTCGCCACAGGCGGTGGCGGCCTGAGTCAAGGCCAGAATTTCCGCGTGAGCCGTGGGATCCTTTAATAATTCAACCTGGTTATGGGCTCGGCCAATCAACTGACCCTTGCGAACGATGACGGCCCCAACGGGGACTTCCCCGGCATCGGCGGCCTTGGCCGCCTCCTGTAAAGCCAGGCGCATCAATCGGGTGTCTGTTTCGGGATCGGATAAAGGCATCAAGGCGCTTCCTCATCGATGGGGTTGATAAATGGATCGGTGGACGGGGAGCGGGGCGGATCGTGTAGGACTTGGCGCACCGCTTCCCCGGCGGCCACCATGCCGAAGACGGCGGTGACAAAGACTACACTGCCGTGAATGATGTGCCGTTGCGAGCAGGTGTGGCGTCCGTTATCGGCATTGGGGCAGACACAGGTGTCGCCGCAAATCAAACCTTGCGGATCTGTTTGGGGCCAGACGGTCGGTTCATCGGAAAAGACGGCCGTGATGCGATCCATTTCCGCTTCAGTGACCCGGTAGCGACGCCGAAGAAACTTGCGCAACGCCCGTCCGAGACGATCGGTATGGGTGGCCGCCAGCGGTGCGGTTCGCACCCGGGTTGGATCGAGTTTGGCGGAGGCGCCCAGGCAGGAGATGACCGGGACTCCGTTACGGCAACAGGTGGCGAGGAGATGAATTTTGGCGGTAACATTATCGATGCAATCGATGACGCCATCCCAGGCGGGGTTAAAGAGGCGGGGGGCGGTTTCGCGGTTGAAGAAGTCGCAGAGGGCGGTGACCTGACAGTCGGGATTGATGGCGCGGACCCGTTCGGCCATCAATTCGGCCTTGGCGCGTCCGATCGCGCCGGAAACGGCATGCAGTTGCCGGTTGAAATTGGTGACGCAAACGGTGTCGAAATCAATCAAGGTCAGGGCGCCGATGCCGGTGCGGGCCAGACCTTCGACGGTATAACTGCCGACTCCGCCGAGACCGATCACCGCGAGATGACTTTGGCGGATACGATTCAAGGCGTCGATTCCGAGGAGGCGCTGGGTGCGATCGAGCCGGTAATCGGCAGGACCAGCCAACGGGTCACGGTTATCGGCAAAATGGGGGGCAGGTTTGTTCATGGAATATCTATGTCACTTGGAAATACAGTCTTTAGAGAAATCTTCCAAGTCTTTTCGGAGGGATTCGAAAGCGACGGTGAGGGCGGCCAGTTCAAGGACTGAGGCCGGTCCGTCTTCCCGTTCGGCATTTTTTTCCAAGGTGTCGATGAGGGGATGAAGGGAGGTCAGGGTCAGGGCGATGATGGAAGCGCGGAAAGTTTGAATCTGCCGCATCAAGGCCTCGAAATCCTGTCGGTTTACGGCGTCATTCAGGTGCTGGATCCTGATCGAGATGTCGCCCAGGAAGTTGCGCAGGACCGAACGAGCCAGCGAGGCATCTCCTCCACACCGGCGAATGAAGGTCGATGGGCTCCAATGGGGTGAGGTCCAAGACGGAGGGTCTGCCGGTGGAGTGTCCTCGCCGGGCGACAAGGGAAGCCATTTTCGGAGAATGGCAATCAGGTTGGCAAAACTGACCGGCTTGACCAAAAGATCGTTCAGGTTCCATTCCAGGAGTTGTTCCCGCTCATCGGAAAAGGTATAGGCGGACATCGCGACGATGGGTATCGAATGATTCAGCACCGGAGAGGCGGGATTCCGGATGGCCTGTGCGGCTTCCAGTCCGTCCATTTCGGGCATTTGGATATCCATCAAGACCAAATCATACGGCTGACGTTCAAGGGCTTCAAGGGCTAGTTTGCCGTTGAGCGCCTGTTCAGAATTGCACCCTAATTTAGCCAGGAGGCGAGCGGTGATTTCGAGATTAACGGGATGATCTTCGGCGATCAGGATACGGACTTTGCCTTTCCAATCCGGAATGGGGGCTGTCTGACTTGTGCTTTTGGTTGGGCCTGGCGGTGTTGGAATGGACTCCGGATGTTTGAACTGCCGCAGTGCCTGGCAGAGAGGCGCGGGCTGAAGGGGGCGGGTAAGAACCGCGGGTGCGCCTATGGACAGAAGCCGGGCTTGGTCGCGAAGAGTACAGGTGACCCATAACGGCAAATGATTGAAGCGGGGATTTTGGCGAACCGTATCCCATAGGGACTGTCCCGGTGCCCGGCAGAGACGGGAATCCAGAATTAGTCCATCAATCCGAAGGGGAGGGTGGCGAACGGACTCCAAAGTTTGCCAGACGGTTTCGCCATCGGAGCAGACAACCACTTCATTACCCCATTTGCGGAGAAGGTCTGCAATCCACGAACGGATTTCGGGGTGGGTTTCGCCAAGCATTATCGTCAATCCTGACGGGGGGGGAGGCTGGTCGTCCGCAGGGATTTGAGCCGGTGCAAAAGATAGGCTGAAAAAGAAGCAGGTTCCTTGTCCCTCCTCACTCTGGAGTTCCAGTTGGCCGCCCATTAAGCGGACGAGTTGCCGGGCGATGGAGAGGCCCAGGCCGGTTCCCCCAAAACGGCGGGTCGTGGAGGCGTCGCCCTGAACGAATGGTTCAAAAATAGACTGCTGCATATCCGGCGGGATCCCGGGTCCGGTATCGCGAATTTCAAAGCGAACGGACGAGGGGGACCCATTCGGTGGTGCCCGGGATATCCGTAATGAAACCGTACCCTGTTCGGTAAATTTGATGGAATTATTGAGCAGATTCATAAGGACTTGGCGCAAGCGGCCCGGATCACCGGAGACGGCGGCGGGAACCTCCGAATCGATTCGGAAGAAGAATTCCAAGCCTTTATCCTGGGCTGTCAGGGCGAGGGAGTCGACGAGATGGCTGATCAACTGGGGAAGGTCAAATACGGAATGTTCCAGTTCGAGGCGCCCCGCCTCGGTTTTAGAGGAATCGAGAAGGTCGTTAAGGAGCAGCATCAGATGTTCGCCGCTGTGGCGGATAATGTCGATGCAACCCTTCTGCGAATCCGTGAGCGGGGTATAGGACAGGAGGTCGGTCATGCCAATAATGCCATTCAGGGGGGTCCGGATTTCATGACTGATATTAGCGAGGAAGCGGCTTTTGGCACGGTTGGCCGTTTCGGCGGCCCCAGCCATTTTGCGCGCTTGGGCGATAGCGGCCTCGAGTTGTCGATTGACGCTCTCCAATTCCCGATTGGCTTCAATCTGATGTAGGGAGGCTGTTTTTGCGGCAGTGATATCCCGCAGAATTTCAATGACCAACCGTAGTTTTCCTTCATCGTCATACACGGGGATCGCCCGCACTTCCATCCACGCATCAAAATACGGTATGTATTTTTCGATGATCTCCATCCGGCCGGATTGGATGGCCCTGGAGGAAGCGCATTCTTCGCACTGTTGGGATTGCCCCAATAATTCGAAACATTTTTTGCAGTCCACTTCAGCGGGTACCCGCTGAAGCGCTGTGTAACCGGCTTGATTATAAAAGAGGATGGAATGGTCGGGGTTTTGGAGGGCGACGATGTCCGGGATCCCATCGAGCAAGGTTTTTAGTAGTTGGGTTTGGCGGTGGAGTTCGACTTCGGCCTGTTTACGGTCTGAAATGTCGACACAGGCGACGCAGATGGCCTGGCTGCCATTATAAGGGATCGCTGCGGCGGAGAGTAAGGTCCAGAGGGGACGGCCCATCCAGGTGTTAAATTCAACTTCCAAATGGCCCCGTCCCGTAGATCGGAGTGAATCGAGCAGGCGTTGGCGATCCTCGGGATGGCGGTAGAAGCGATTGACATGGACCGGTTGGGTTTGGTCTTCTCCCGGCGGCACTTCGAAAATTTCCAAAACGGCAGGATTGAAGTAAAGCACCTCTCCATTGAAATTCGAGATCATGATGGCAAACGGCGCCCGTTCGGCGATCATCCGGAAATTGGTTTCGCTGGCCTGTAATTCGCGGGTTCGAAGGGAGACCAGGTTTTCGGCCCTATTCCGCGCGGTTTGAAGAAAGAAGATAAAGGTGCCCAAGAGCAGGGTGACCAGGCTGCCGACCAAAAGGGTAAGCCAGGGGAGGTGAAGAATTTCGAGATGAAAGAAGGTGGGTTCGGGTTCGACCGCCAGCATCCAGGTTCGTCCGGCGATCAAAATGGGGACCAAATGATACCAGGGTGAACGGATGAGATGGATATCCGCCGGGTTGATGACAGAAGCGATCGGGCTTCCGGTTCGCCGATGGGAATCGGCCAGCAGGAGGGGCTGCCTATTCGATGTCAGGTCGATCAGGCGCGCATGAACCGGAAAGGACGGTGCGACGAATCCGGCGCGTGAGAGTTCCAGAAGCGCATCGACCCGGATGAGCGAGATGACAAAACCCGATATCCCGCCCGCCCAAGCAGGGCCAGGTGAATGGGGAATCCGGACCGGGAAAGCCAGGATCAGTCCGTTGGGTGAAGGCTGAGCTTGAGCGAGAGCGATGGGACCGGAAATCGTTTCGAGTCCGGTGCGTAAGGCTTCCTCGATGCAGTACCGCCGATTGGGTGCCGAAGCGAGATCCAGACCCCACCAAATGTCGTTATCAGCGCAGGGATACAGTCGGGTGATGGGAAATAACCGGTTGGGCGGATTGTCCTGAAGGGGCCTGCCGGGCGTCGTGGCAGAATGAATGAAAAAATTGGTTGACCCATCCCGTTGCATTTGGGCTTCGATGGCGGAGCGGTCCGCGGGCGTGGCGATGGGAACCCAGGCATACCCTTTAAGGGCGGGATTATCCCCGATGAGGGGTGCGACGAACGTATCAAACTCTGCGGGAGTAATCCATTCCGAGCCTTCA
This sequence comes from uncultured bacterium, assembly GCA_903824675.1. Classification (GTDB taxonomy): domain Bacteria; phylum Verrucomicrobiota; class Kiritimatiellia; order CAIKKV01; family CAIJXV01; genus CAIJXV01. The sequence goes on along the minus strand of CAIJXV010000099.1, from coordinate 5,413 downwards.
AAGAAATAGGCGAGAATCCGGGCATCCCGAACCAGGAGTCTCAATTCATCCTGAAATTCCTTGGCCTGGACCGCGGTCCATTCCCGGAATTTGTCGGTTTGGATGAGGAAGTTGACATGGTTGGATTGGATGGCGACCAGGGTGGTCAAGGATAGGCCGATGGCCACGGCAAAAAAAGTTTCGGCATATTTGAGGATAAACGGGGTTTCATTTTCCGGAATCAACGCGCGGTGGAGAAAGATTCCAAATCCGAGGACGATCAGGAGGGCCATGAAAGCGGTCATCAGGAGTGGGGATAAACGAGCGCGATGGGTGGCGAGATCCCATTGGTCGGTCAGGATGTCGAGGCCAATAACCGAAATGACGGTGTTCGAACGAGTGTCCCGAATGGGGACAAAAGCGGAGACAAAAGATCCCCAGATATCCCGATAGGGTCCGACGACCGCGGATTGCGCGGTGTCGAAAACGCGTTGAAGCTCCGGGGGGGCATCGTCGTAGCGATCGCCCGGCGGAGCAAAAGAGGGATCTGTGGGTGCGACGTTATCGGGTCCGAAAATAATAGCGCCCTGTTGTCGGGTCATCAAGTAGATCCAGCGGGTTTTGGGAATCCAGGTTCCCCATGTGACCAACTGGCTGCGAATCCGAACAAAGGCGGGGAGTTCAGTATCCGTGGGGGTATAGCGCAATTGTTTCAGAAGGAGGGGGTCAATGGTGTTGGCCAAATGGGAGGCGTCATCGAGGAGCCGGGAGCGCAGTTGATGATCCGCTAACTGAGAGAAACTACGAGTGGCCTGCCAGCCGGCGGTGAGGGTGATGATGAGTGCGATCCCCGTGATCCAATAGGGCGACCAGTGGCGGAGAGCGCTCCAAGCTTCGGTTTTTGGGTGGGGTTGAGGGAAGAGCGCCTGAAGCGTGAAAAAGGTCAACCCGACGGATACGAGTGAAGCAGCGATCAGGCGGAAGACCTGAATGGGGATGCCGACGATCTTTAAAAAGGTGGGCGCATTAAAGGATGCATCGGCCCAGAAAGGGGCCAGAGGAGTGATGAGGCCGGTGAGGAGAGCATAGAGGGACATCCCACCTGCAGCCAGGAAAAGGCCGTTGCGGGCATTCGTGGCGACACCGGCGGTTAGGCGGTGAAGTGCGATTGCGGCCAGAAATCCTCCGAGCATCCCCCCGCCGAGGCGGATGGAGACATTCAAACCATCGAGTCCGTATGCACCTCCGGCACATGATAGGGCCAGCAGGCCGATGGGCAGGACGGGTGAAAAGGTTTTTCCGTTGAGGCGCGTAAGGGTTCGACGGGCGAATTCCACCAGCATCAACAGAGAGAGCCCCAGGAAGAACAGGCGGACTATTTTGAATGCGACCGGTGCCGGCCAGATCAGGGCCATCCAGTCGAGCCATTCATAGATGCCATGAAGAAAGCCGAAGGCAGAAAGAAAAGACCAGGATTGGTGCCGATTTTGGCGGGCAATGATAAAGGCCACGGCGCCCAGAAAGAAAAACGTGAGGCCGTAAACCAGGAAGACAAAATCCATTTCCCGCAGGAAAAACGTCGTCAGGGCGGCTTTCATCGAAAGACCTCCACTAGCCGGCGCTACCGTCAGCCGGGGTCAAGCGTCCCAATTCACCGATTGATCGATCAGGCGTCGCGCCTGATCTTCGGTGTCCGTACCCGTGGTAAACATCGTTCCTTTTTGGCCGAATTCCTTGAGGAACGGTTCGACATCCTCAGGGGGGCATCCGAGGACCATGGCGGATTTTCCGGCGGCATAAACCGGTTCCCACACGTTTTTCCACCACTTGCGATTACTGGCATCCGGGTTGGGTGTCCCCGGGGTCCACTGGATGGCCTTGAGACTGGGCACCTTGAGCAGATGCGGCAGGTGGCGGATGGCGTTGGGGCCATCGAGATGATAGGTTGAGAAATCGACCCGGGCGCATTGCCGCTCCAAGTAAGGGCAAACAAATTCTGCGAACATATCGGGCGAGATCATGGCTGAAAAATCGCACTGGGTTTTAAGCGTTCGCCCCGGGCCCCAGGCGTTGAAGGCGATGAACCCGTTGCCATTGCGGTCGTCCTTGAGGACGTTGTACAGTGGGTCAAAGGCTTTGAAATAGATTTCCGTCACCTGATCGAGTAATCGGTGGATTTCCTGGGGACAGTCGATCAGGTAGGTGAGGAGTTCCTCAGTACCGACCAATTCGGAGATGACGTCGAGTCCTTCGATCAGATCAGGGATAATGGTAAGGCACTTTCCGGCGCTTTGTCGGTGAAAGGTGCGGGTGTTTTCCAAAACCCATTTCCAATAAATATTTTCCGGGTTCCAAGAGAGATGGGCCTTGGCCGGATCGGAGATACAAGGTTTATACCAGACGGTTTCAGGCATGAAACCGGGTTCACAACCGAGGAACAGATCCATGCAACCCGGTCCAAGTCCAGCCGTAACAGAGGGGAAGAAGACGCCTCCGAAATAGGTTTTGGACAGGCCATTGAGGGTCCGGGCGTAATTGCCCTCGGCATCCATCCACTTGAGTCGATTATCTGAAGGAACAGGCTGTGCGGGAACCGGGGGAAGGGGGGTGGCGCGGGGAGCGAGAACGCCGAGAGCCCAATGCCCATGGATTTCGCGGGTCCACCAGCCGGTCAGCCATTCCCGCGTTTCCATCCAATCGGGCTTATAAAACATGGTTTCGGGCTCCCTTTAAACGATCCATTAAACGATCCATTAGATGAGCAGGTAAAGAATTTGTAGGGTCTTTAGGGGGGAATTACAATCTTATTTTCCAAGTAGCGCAAAGACGCCCTATCCTTCATAAAAAACGTGTATCTCCGGCCAAAATAGTATAAATTCCAGCGCTTTAGCGATCCCCATGGAAGGAGCCATAGTCATGCAAGTCAGCGGGTGCCGAACTTATCATTCCCAAACCGAGGGACGGTCGATGCTCCGAATGGCGGATGGCCTGTCGATTTTCAAGGTTTATTTCATCTCCCTGACGGGGCGAACCGAGCGGGCGCGATACGAGTGGGGGCAATCGTCCTTTGCCACGACGGATTTCGAGGCTTTGTTCCATCGGGGGACATTTGAAGGCGTTGGGTTTATAACGGCTTTTCCCCACATTACGAAGGTTTTTCGATTTGCGCCCGCGATGGAGACCGTCTTGCATGTGACGGCGTTCAATACGCGGGATTTGAGTCCTTTGAACTTGGGGCGGGAAGAGGGGTATATGGAATTCGCCTGCCTGGCGGAGGCGATGATAGCGGCGGATGAATACCGCGCCTGGGCCAATGCGCTGACCGTGGCGGATTATTTGCGGTCGACCAGCCCTTTTAAAGACGGCCCCATCATCGACTCGGCCAAATTAAAGCGTTATTGGGAAGGCCAGGATCCGGCGGTCCGGCCGTAAGATCGGGACTCAGGGTGGGTCAATCTTTCCGCTTGAAACTTTTACGATCGCCGCCAGGTCTTGCACGCGTCGGGAGTCGATGATCGGGGTGCCAGGTTGTTCCACGGCGGCCGCGCCGGCCGCTACCGCTCGGGCGGCAATTTCGGATGTCATAATCCGGGCGGGGAAATAATCGGCACAAAACTGACCCAGCAAGGTGTCGCCGGCACCGGTCGTATCCACCCGGGCGACCTCGGGCGAGGTCGCAAAGAGGATCTTTCCCCTACTGGCGAACCAGGCGCCGTCCGGGCCGTCCGACATCACGATCACCTCATGACGGGTCATCAAATCCCGGAGCGTCTCTTGCACGTCGTGATTCGATGTCAGTCGACGGTTCAATAGGCCTTCCAGTTCCCGTCGGTTGGGTTTGATTACATCGGGTTTTGCGGCGAGACCGGCTGCCAGGGCGGCATCGGAAGTGTCGAGTACCGTGGCGCAACCGGCTTTGCAGAAGAGGCGGATCAGTCGGGCATAGGTGTCGGCCGGAAACTGGACCGGCAGGGATCCGCTCAGGACGACCACGGTTCCCATTTCGGTCAAGGAGGTTGCATAGGAGAGCAGGGACGCCTCATGGAATTCCAGGCCCGGAAACCCCGATTGGTTCAGTTTTAATTCATGCCCGGCTCCATCTGTGAGCATGGTATTGGTTCGGGTGGCGAACGGAACCGTCAGGAAGCGGCAGGCGATTCCGGCCGGGGTCAGGGTGCGTTCATAAAAGCGGAGATCATCCTGACCCAGCAGGCCGCCCGCCGTTACGGATTTTCCGTTGGCGGCGATCATCTTGGCCACATTGACCCCTTTGCCGCCGGGGGTGCGGGTTTCCGCGGTCACCTTGCAAACGCTGCCGATGGATAGCGGGGCTTCCACGGTGACCGTCTGGTCGATAGCCGGATTCAGTGTCAGCGTGACAAACATGATGGAACTCGATGGTCCGATTATAATCCCATAGCGGCCAAATACTCAAAACTGGAGCGGGCGCAGTCGAACGGATCGCGGCGACAGGTGTCCTGTTCCACGGCATACCACCGGACCCCGGCCGCCTCGCACGCCGGAACAATATGCGCCCAGTCCATGTTTCCTTCGCCGATCGGCGCGATGACCGGACCGGTTTCCGCGACGACTTCCTTGTCCTTCAAATGGATCACCGGTACACGTCCATGGCACCGTTCCAGCACGCGCACACAGTTGAATCCGGCATGTTCGATCCAGTACAAGTCCAGTTCGAGAAACAGATCGGAGGTCCCTTCCTCGATGAGAATATTCTCCAGACTTCCGCGCGGTTCGCCGACAAAGCGAATGAACTCATGGCTGTGGTTGTGATGTCCGAAACGAATTCCTGCGGCTTTCAATTTGGCGATAACCGGCCGCGCGTCGTTCAACCAGCGCCGGAATCCGTCCGGAGTATTTCCATAGTCGGCCGGGACTCCGCCGATGGCCGCATAATCGCAGCCCAATTCGCGATGCAATTCGATTTCGCGATCGGTTTGGGTCATGAAGTCGGTCCATCCGCGATGAGTGGCAATACAGGCGAGTCCCTGGTCATCCAACATTTTGCGCGCTTCGCGGGCGGACACTTCCGTGCCCAGGCAGGCGACGGCGGAGAACTGCACGGCGGGATAGCCCATGCGAGCCACCCGCGCCAGGGTGTTCGCCAGATCCCGTCCTGTTTTGGTGAATTCACGTAACGTATACAATTGCATGGCCAACTTAGATCCGCGTTTCGGCATGGTAAGAATTCCTTTTATAAGATGCTCAAAAACGGGGCAAACCTACACCAGCAATATGTGGGTCTGCAACTTAATTCCCGCATAACCGCGGAAGTCGAATTGCGCCACATTAAATGTTACCGAAGCGAAGAAGGTGAATAGGCAGTGAACGGCCGGTTGCGCCATAATTGATGTTACCGAAGAGGAAGGAGCATCGGATTATGGTTAGCCAATCGAAACGGGAGTATTTGGCCAAG
>CAIJXV010000098.1 GCA_903824675.1 uncultured bacterium | reverse complement strand
TCTTTGCCGGCCATCCTTACGAAATCCTAGACGCATGGCGCCGCGGCGAGGTTGAACTCGTGTTGTCCGCCGAAATACTTGCGGAATACCAAGCGACCGCCGAACGACTTGCTATAAAATATCCCGACATCGACTTCGCTACATGGATCGATCTTGTTGCGGTGAAGGCGTCGATGATTCAAGCTTCGCAACTCCCGGAACAGGTTTGCACCGACCCGGACGACGACAAATTCCTGGCTTGTGCGTTGGCCAGCAGAACCACCATCATCACGACTGGGGATAAAGCACTGCTACGAGTCTCCAACTATCAAGGCATCGAGATCCTCACGCCCGCCGCTTTTGTTGCGAAGTATCTCTGACCGCTGTAGCCTTGGGGGCGGCAGATCGTTTCACCCTATACCCCGTTTTCTCACTCAACTCCCCCGGATCTACCGCATACCCAGCCTGCGCCAGCTTGAGCGCATCGTTCACAACGCGACTCGACTGATCAGAAACCCCAGGCGCGAACTCAAAATATGCCAGTACCGGCTCTCCCGGAAAGAATTCAGCCAGTAACGGCCCATCCACATGCTCCTGCAAGACCTCGCTCACGGTCAGCGCATCGCCGCGCGCGATCTGCATGAAGGTCTCCGTATGTGCATCGCCGGCAAGCGTACCGGACCCGGCCTGCGTCAGCATGGTCAAGAGCCCACCGGTCGCCACCAACGTGATTTGACGGTCCAGGTACTCGATGCGCTCCCTGAACGGCGGACGGTTCCCGCCGCCGTTGACATACTTGATATCACTCCCGTTCGGCAGATAACCTCGCCCATCCGCGATTAACTGTTCGGCAATCCGCTGGTACTCATCTTCCTTCGCCTCCGGCGTATTGGGCGGCCCGACCAGGAAGACAGACGGAATCCCATACACCTCCAGGAACGAATCCCAGTCCTTCAGGGTCAAAGTCCGCCCCATATACAGAACCGAAAGCAACCGATTGAGCGCAACCGTGTCCAGAATGACGAAGTTTTCCGGTTCAATCGGCAACCCGCGATACCGACCGCTCACAGCGTTCTGGTTGTACTCCCAAGCTCCATACATCCCGTCCCGGACCCAGAACCATTGCTCAACCGGTTCCAGCCGCTGGATCATCCCGGATTCCGAATAATGCTTCTCCAGGTGGGCATATCCCCGAAAGAACCCGGAGAACAGGAACGCCACCGCATCCCGAAGGTTCTCGATCCGGTCATAAGCCTCGCGCAGCATTGCCGCCTGCTCTTCGGCCAGTCCACGGTCATGCTTCCCACCGTTAACCGATAACCGATCACCGTTCACCTCGGGGACCTGCTTTATGTCCCAGTCACACGACAGCAACGCGGCCCGGCGCCGCTGCATGACCGAAAACACCATCGCATCGGACCGTTCCATGTAGTGATAAAACCACTGGAGATCGGCGTATTGCCCCCGTTCCCCAGCATCCAGCAACGAAATCACTTTCGGGAGACTCATTCCCCGTAATGGGTTGTAAGCATCCCGCCAAGCATTCGACTTCTGACTGTAGATTTGAATTGCCATGATGATCCCGCCCAATACGTCCGATTCGTCCGAAACGTCCGATCTCATTAAATACACAGAAATCAACTGGGAGGACCGAAGAATCCCTGACGGCTTGCCCGACAAGATCCGGAAATTCACTAGTGACTGAAAACTCTGCCAATGGTACAAATCATTCCATCACAGGGGGACAAAGCGGCATGAATATCAACGTCAGGCACTATCCGCGAACGTCCTTGCCGCATATCGCGATTACTTCAGGGTTTGCTGTGCGTCAAATAGCAGGCGTAACTCATTGGCTGTTAATGAGAGGGGTGCGGTTTGATTGAAATCAATGGAAATGAACCCCGCTATGCGTGACGCACATTAAAATATTCGGCTAAAGAACAAAAAGATGAAATTATTCTTCGCGAATAGTAGTGCTGAATGTTTGGACAGGGAGGTGCTCCGCCCACTATCTCACATCCATGCCAATTGGGAGTTAACTTGGGATGACGCAACCCAACAATATCGCGAAGAAGAGAATAGCTACGCCCGCAAGCTGAACGAACTGATTGAGGAACTAGAGAATGCCACTCCGCCCGCGAAGTACCACGATAGCGAGGACAGGCTCGCGGAGTACGTACTTAAGCACCTGAATTGGAAAATCAAAAAGGCGGGCAATCGATGGATTGGCGCGGACTATGCTGCAATTATTGAACAAGGCGGATTTCACGATATTGACGAAAAAGAACTCGTGCTGGCCGCAGCCGGACGTATTCACTCGGCTATTGGGTTTGGTCAGAGTCATTACGACGACATGGAAGAGTCACACAGGCGAATGCTCGCCGCCGTGATGTCTGTAATACTCTACCACAGAACGGAACCTGATGAGTGAGCCGAACCAGGCAGATGTGGGTACTCATCCTCGCGGCGGGTCTGCGCCCCCCTCCACTGACGTTGGGATAAGGCCAATAATGAAACTGATTTTGGCGATGATCGTCGCTTGTCTGCCGGCATGTGTTGTCTGGTCGGGGTATGTTGTTGATGTTCAATTGCCGGGAACAAATGATGTGACAACTGTGACTATTGATCCTAAGGGAACGGCAGAGAAAGCGTTTGATTCACAAATTGAAATCCCGTATGGCGAGCCCACTGGAGTCGGATTGCACATCAGTGTCACCAACTTTGTTCCGAAGCAACATGAAGCCGCTATAGATGTGAAGATCGAGTACACGGCTCTAAACGGGTGGCAAACCAACGCTCCCGGCATACGAACTCCGATTCTGAAAATGTCCGGTGCAGCGACGGAGTGGAAGAGCCTCTATTTCAACGCATGGGTGGCACTTGGCGGTGGCATGCAGATGAGAATTAGAGAGACAGAATCCCAACAAACGTCATGCGTCAATCAGATGCTGATGTTGTGGGATTGCTCCCGTTCCGAATCCCTTGTGCGTAGCCAGCCATTCGACCGCTTGATTGGCATGTCAGACCTTACCAACTGGTTCAATCCGTGGCTCTCACCCACTTGCCCGACATGCGGGCAGGAATACCCACCTTTCAAAGTCATTGACGGACCGATCTGCCCGTGCGGACACCAAATGCCAGAGGATGTCAGAACCAGAGTGCGGAGCAAGATGCGATCGATTCACGACAACAACTGGGGAACGAAACAGCCAACAACCACTACAAATCAATCCGCTTCAAACGCGGATTGATTGAAGGGTCATGCGAAGCGTAACACGCTATCCCACCAACACCCGCTCCCGCCGCCCCCATAACCCTTGCCGTCTCCCACTTCCTGCCACCCTCAACATCCTCCCGCAACTCTCCGTTTCCCATCGCCGGTGATTCGCGAGTGCCAGGGCCATCACGCAGTCATCGTGATATCCGGATGGAGCGCTGTAGGTGATGCTACCAGAAGGCCCGATCGCATACTCATACCGCCTCATTTCGGCAGTAAGAATGTCCCAGGCGTTCCCTCCGGTCCATCGCGTCTGCGCGATGGGTGAAGCTGTGTCGCGGATCGGTGTCTGTGCCGAACGGGAATGCGTCAGACTGGCTTGACCGCAAGGCGGAGTGGGTGCCGCTGTACTCGTGTACGCGGCATCCCGCGACAACGCAGCGGCCAGGCCGGTATCACGCGTGATCTGTGCGGCCCGATCCGCGACACATTCTCCAACCACCCCCACAAGCCCAGCCACCCCAGGGCCAGCCGGCCAGGACACGCGGGACTGCTCCACGGCAACAATCAATCTCTGCACCAACTCAGTCTTGGAATTATGGGTGAACTTGAACGCCTCGATGTCCGGATAAACCCTCTTCAAATCATCGAAAATCGGATCGCCCACTCCCGACGCATCCAGAATCAACCGACCCCGATATTTCCGGGCAAACCCCAGTATCCGCTCCTTCTGAATCGGCCAGTCCAGGTGGTTGAACCGATCCATCGCGAAACACCGTCCCGTCTCCGCATCCATCGCGATCAAAACAGTCCAGTCCGTATGCTTCGCCACGTCGCAACCAATCACCACATATCGACACTGATCACTGTTCACTGGTGACGGATCATTGATGAGGCACCCCTCGATATTCCGAAATACCCCCGCACTGTCCTCCAGAAACTCCGCCTCATACTCCTGCCTGAAGACATCCGCCGGCAACGTCCGCTTCGCTTCCTCCCATTCCTTCGCCGGGAAATAAGGGGAGGCATTACTCGGGAACCTGAAACTGGCATAATCTGTCTCGCCGGGATCCATCCCACGGGTGAAGAGGTCATAAAACCAGTTACGCCCCTTGGGTGTGCTCACGAATACCGCCCATCCGAGGGTCTGGGCAATGGTGGGACGCAGGACGTAATGCCAAACATTCACCGGGATGGATGCCGCCTCATCGACCACCAAACCCTGAAAGCCAAATCCCCGAATATTATCCGGGTTATCGGCGGACAGAAACCAGACCCGGACCGGTCCAGCCGGCCCGGTAAATTCCACCTTTGAGGGCGCACGCCCACACACCTGGATGAAACCTTCCGCAATCGTACGGAAAGCCTCGATTCCACGCTCCGCCACGTTATAGGTCGGCGCCACCCACCCGTAATCCCCGGCCTTCTCGCACCCTCCACGATCCAGAAGCTCAGCGGCCAGGCATAAGGTCTTCCCGAATCGTCTCCCGGTACAAACACTCCGGAACCGCTTCGACCTGGCCTGATGGATCGCCAACTGTGCCGGGTGTGGCTGGTAATTGAAGGTCAACGCCATCTTAACCCTCTCGGTTTCGTCCGTTACCGTCCGTCCCACCATCTTCTCCCTCGCCCTGGGAGGGGAGAGGGTTGGGGTGAGGGTCGCCTTCGACGTCCACAGTCAACTGCATACTGTCTACAGCACCTCCCCCCAGGAGACTTTTCCACTGAATCACCCCGTCATGGTCGAAGGACAGCTTCGATTCCCGAGGCAGAAGAGGCATAATCACCGTCCGGAAGAACCGAACCGGATTCGCCAATAGTTCCTTCTCCAATGCCAGGATCAAAGCCCGCTGGTTCTTCTTCCTCGCGAGTAACTTGTCCAGACTGGCAAGAGCCATAATACGGCCCCCATAGGACCCTTTCGGCCGTCCCCCCGGATTCCCTGATTTTCCATTCTCGAATAACATGATCGCACCCCCTATAAAAGGGGCGGGAATCAACCGGTTGACGTATTCTTGATTGCGCGTTACGGTAATGCACGCCTACCTTCTGCAAGGAGCCAAAAAGGAAAGAAGACAATGAAGATCAACCGCTTCTTTGAAAAGACATTGGGGGCAAACCTCAAGAACTCCCGTTGGTCCTGGGGTGCAACCGACCCACTCACCAACCGCGTCTTTCTCAGGCTCTGGGAGGATCATATAACGCAAGAAGGCAGTATTAAGAAAGTCCAGGTCTTCTGGAAGACCCCGAGCAGTAAATCCGCTGGCTATGCAGAGCGCCTCGCTCAAATTGAGGCGATCAAGAATGGGGCACAGGGCCTCGGGGTTGTCTGTCGCGCAGTCGATCCTCTAACACCAGGAATTCGGCAAATCGCCGATTTCGATGAAAGCCCTCTCTTGAAATTGGGCGACTTCACAGAAGACCAGAGTTTCATCTATTTTCGTATTCTCGGCCAAATCCCGTTGAGCGAACTTGAACGTAAACCGTCAGCGCAAAGTACCCTCGCCAAGGATATCAGAACGATCCTTTCGACCAGAGCCTTTGAGGCCACGACAAAGGAAGCACTCATAAATGCACGCCTCGGGCAAGGTGCATTCCGTTCCGCCGTTTTGGAACAATGGAATCATCGTTGCTCTGTGACGAGTTCCAAGACCCTTGATGCCATCCGTGCATCGCACATAAAACCATGGCGTGATTCGACTAACGCGCAACGTCTCGATCCTAAGAATGGACTTCCTCTCGTCGCGAGTCTCGACGCTCTGTTCGATGTCGGCCTAATTTCATTCGATGCAAGAGGAACTATGTTGGTGTCATCCGAGATGAACGAACAGGAAAGAATCATTTACGACCTTGCGGGAAGAAAATTGACCCAGTTGCCAGAAATGGAAACTGTTCAGTACTTGGAATATCACAGGGACAACATCTATCGCAAATGACCGACACACCTATGCCCTGAGCATTACGCACGCCCCACTGACCTCCGCTCCGGGGTATGTCACGGTGCCTGCTTTTGAAGGCCAGGCACCGCGCCAACCCCTCCGCTCAGCGGAAGCGCTTCGCTTCCCTTCTACACACCCCCTCCGCGCATCGAGCGCCGTCTGCTCCGTCGCGTCTCCGCCCGGACGCGGCTCGCGGCATCGCCGCGCTCCGGTCTACGCCGC
>CAIJXV010000097.1 GCA_903824675.1 uncultured bacterium | reverse complement strand
TAATCTAGCCTCCCCTCCCCCCTTCCAGTAAATTAATGCCCGTGTTGATGTCCCAGGGAAACAGGGAGGACGTTCATGCTTGCCAAGATTCAATCCGGCGCTGTTTTTGGCGTCGATGCCTATCCCCTCGAAATCGAAGTCAATACCAGCCACGGCGACCCTCAAACCGTCATCGTCGGCCTGCCTTCCACCGCGGTCAAGGAAAGCAAGGACCGCGTCTTTACCGCCCTCAGCAATTCCGGGTTCCGCCCCCACATGGGACGCGTCACCATCAATCTCGAGCAACAGGCGCAAATGAGGAAGGCATGACCTCCCTACCTGCGGGGCTCACGCCGCACGTCGATTTTTCAAAGATTAGGACAAGCCTGCAAAGGCTAGTTCTTCACGCCGTTCCGTTCCGGCAACACGTCTATCGCATGATCAACCCCCGCTATTGCAAAAATGCGGATATTTTGAATGGCGTTGGCGGCCTGCGGGCAAACGGCCGCTGGAATATCCGACGTCCGTTTCACTGCACCTACACCAGTTGTTCCCCCGAAACCGCGCTCGCCGAAGTCCTCAATGCCTCGCGCCACAAGGGACTTCCTGACGAAACGGCCCTGCCGCGTGTGCTGGTTTGTCTTGGCATTGAGGTTCAGAAAAGCCTCGACCTGACCAATGGCTCCGTGCGCCAAAGTGCTCGGCTTGCCCGCCGGCGCATGGTGGATGAACAATGGTGGAGCGAGAACCAATCTGGACGCGAAGCCTGGACGCAAGCCATCGGGCGGGCCGCCGCCGAAATCGGTTTTGAAGCAATTATTGCACCGTCGCACGCGGATCCCAAAACCGGGACCAATGTCATCGTTTTCCCCGAAAACCTGGGCGTCACAAGTCGTTGGGCTATTATCACGCCCGTACCCCTAAAATAATAATCCTGCAACTTTGCATGATTTATCCTTGTCCTTCGAGGGCCAAAAGAATAAGGTATAGCAATGACAACCATGATCAAGAAACCGGAAACCTTCAATGTGCATGGGGCGATTCAAAGTGGCGCGGATTTGATGCAGTGGCGACGGCATCTCGGCATCAATCGTCCGGTGTATGCTACCCTGAGCGCCTGCTCCGAAAGGACACTGGCCTCGGAAGAAGCCCGGCACAGACTGAATCTTCAAAAGGCGCGGAAGCTGAATGAATCCCACCGCTTGTTGATGGGGCTTTGCGAGATCATGGTTCCAGCCAATGTGGGCCAGTGGCTGAACGAACCCAACGAGTGGTTCGGGGGGAAGACACCATTGGAGGTCATCCGCTCGGGCCAGATGGATCAAGTATGGGAGATGATTCACCACACCCGCGAAGGCGGCTACGCGTAACTCCAACTCCGTGCTATCCGTGTAATCCGTGGTTGGCTTTTCGAATTCGACCTAACGGCTTAATCTTCGAAAAAACAATCTGCTTTATTCTCGCACATCGACAGTAATTTGCCTCGCGGCAGGCACGCCATCCTCCTTTCCTCCCCCGCTTATTTCCAGCCTGGAATTGACGACATATCAGGAATGATATAATATGTCCACATAAGAACCGAACGAAAACCCATTGAATGACCGATGAATACAGCGAAACGCAAACGACTTGAATCCGCCGGGTGGCGCTTCGGGAATGCCGCTGATTTTCTGGGTATGCCCCCTGAAGAAGAAGCCTACGTCAAATTGAAGTTGCGTCTGGCTGACGCCCTGGAAGCCAAACGCAAGGCTGAGCACTTGACCCAAAAAGCACTGGCCACCCGCCTAAAATCGAGTCAATCCCGTGTCGCCTTTATGGAAAAAGGGGATCCTTCTGTTACAGTTGATCTGCTGGTTCGTGGCCTTTTCGCTCTGGGCGTATCCCGAAAAGAACTGGCAAAGGCAATCTAACCTGACGACCGCAAATTCGAACTCAATCGGGGGCGCATCTGCGATTCGGCGCACAGCAACCGCTTAAAGGGCGGTTACACCCACCGTTTTCAATCGATGTCGGCCCGCCCTCGGTGGCGGGCGTCTGGAGAGGACGCGGGCTGGATCCGCAGACGCCGGGCGCAGAGGCCCGGCCTACAACAACGGGGAATCGTGCGAGCGGGGTCGGATTGAAAGGCATCAACCTCTTCATCCGCGCCATCCGTATAATCCGTGGTTGGCTTTCGAATTCGACCTAACAGCCTTCCGCCTACGCCCCTAAAGGGCGGTTACACCCACCGTTTTCAATCGATGTCGGCCCGCCCTCGGTGACGGGCGTCTGGAGAGGGAGCTGGATCCGCAGACGCCGGGCGCAGAGGCCCGGCCTACAACAACGGGGAATCGTGCG
>CAIJXV010000096.1 GCA_903824675.1 uncultured bacterium | reverse complement strand
TTTTTATGGAGATTCGCTGACCGGTAACTGGCCGCTTCAGGAATTTTTCCCCCACCATTCGATCCTCAATCGCGGGATTGGCGGCGACAGCCTTTTTGGGTTGCGACTCCGACTGGAGGAGGATGTGCTGGCCTATTCGCCCCAAATCGTTTTCATGCTGATCGGCATCAACGACATCTGGGATACGGAGGAGGATCTGGTGCTACGGAGTCTGGACCTCGCCAACCGGATGCGCAATCGGGGAATCCGGGTTGCGCTGTCCAGTCTGCTTCCCCTGCGGTCGCCCGACAAATGGGATCGGTTCAAGTTTCAAGACAAAATCGTTGAGGTCAATCGGCGATTGGCCCGGGCGGCCGAAGCGTATTCCGCCTTTCTGTTTTTGGATTACCATGCGGTCGTGCGGGATGCGAGTGGACAATTGGACGCAGACTGTGCGATGGAGGATGGGACGCACTTGACCTTTGAAGCCTATCGCCGGATGGCAGAGGTCGTCCGCCCGCATCTGGTTTCGTGAGAAACAAAAGGACCGAGGGAAGATCATCTATATGAACAACCAGACCGTGATCAATTCACTGTTATCCGTGACGTTCGAGCCGGAGTCATCCCGCCCAAACCTCCTCTTTTCCAGGAAGGAGATGGAGACGATTCGGCACCGAGCGGAGGCGCACCCGTCTTTTCTTCCTGATTTAAAAGTGCGTTGCGCAGTAATCAGCGCCACGTCTCCCCAGCAGGTGGATTTCGAGGTGGCCCGTCCGCCCGCGGTTGAGGCCCTCACCCTGGCCCAGGGCTATGCTCTCGGCGGTCCGCGGGAGTGGGCGGAGTGGAGCAAAGCCCGTATTTTTCACCTGTTGGACGGAGGCACTTGGATTCCTCCCGTGCACCAATCCTCATCTCCGATCTACGATCATGTGACCGGTCAAGTAGCGGCCGCCCTGGCTTACACGCACGACCTGCTGGACAATGCCTGCACGAGCGAGGAAACCCGTCGGATCGAGGACGGCATGCGCCGCCGCGTCCTTCTGCCGTTTCTCGCGGCCACGCGAACCCGAACGGAATGGTGGTCGCGGGCGGAAACGGACAGCAACTGGAAGATTATGACCTGTGGCGAGACCGGGTTTGCCCTTTGCGGCTATGCCCGCCAATGGCCGGACAGCCGGGAAGCGCTGGGCTATGCGGCGCGCGGGGTTTTAGAAACATTGGATGGGGTCGCTCCCGAAGGCGACTGGCCCGAAGGCGTTGGCTACTGGATGGCCACGCTTTTCATGGGCTTGCGTTTTGCCAGGGCCTTGCGACGCTTGACGGACGGGGCCATCAACTTGATGGAACACCCGGCGTTACAGAAGACCGGCGATTTCGCCTTGTATCTGACGTCTAATCGCGGCCGGGTCTTCAATTTCAACGACAACCAGGACACCTTGAATTACGAAGCCCCTTCCGATTGCATTCGGCTGCTGGCAACGGAAACCGGGCGTTCCGACTTGAAGGCCCTGGGGCGGAGCTATCCGCACACCACCCTGCTCAGTTTGGCCTTGGAAGATACCTCTACCGAGCCGGCTCCGAGGGTCAGGGGCGCTAAACTTGCCGCTGTCTTCCCGCGAACCGGAGTGGCCACCTTGCGCAGCGGCTGGGAATGCAAGGACTCATTTATCGGTTTCAAATGCGGCCCCTCCGACGTGGGACACAGCCATTTGGACGCCAATTCCTTTGTCCTGGAGGCACAGGGCGAGTCGTTGCTGGTGGATTCGGGATATTGGCGGTATGCCGCATTTATTGGGTTTTTCGATTTTCAATCCTTGCGGTGGAATTGGGATAACAACGCCACGGTCGGGCACAGCAGCCTCCTGGTCGATGGCCAGGGTCAAACGTGGGGGAAAGAACACTTTGGGCGGTTGGGTGAATTGAGAACCGGCGATGGCTGGCAGATGATCAGTGGCGATGCCTCGCGCTGTTACCCCAACTTGTTGACGCAATTCATCCGTACGGTCTGTCTGCTGGGACCCCACCATGTCGTGATTCGGGATGTGATCCGGTGTGCGACGCCGCGCCAGGTGGAATGGCTTCTGCATTATGCCGGCCAAATCCGGGATGAGGGTTCCGCCAGTATCGTTGAAAACGGAGGAGTCACGCTGGCGATTACCCCGCTGTTGCCAACGCGACAGTTCGGCTGGCGGGTGAATGATGTCACTCGCACCAGCATTTATCCCGACGAGGAGTACCATGCGGAGTACACTCATCACATTCGGTATCGGGGTTTTGCGCCCTTCCGGGCGGCGGACTCCTTTGAGTTTTTGTTTGGTTTAAAAATCGGGGGGACCGGTGTCAAAGATTGGGATTTCGCAACGGATGAACGCGGTTGGCGACTGGGGATTCCGGAACTGGGGCGAACCCTTATTCCCGATGAAACCGGCTTGGCCGTTCGCTGACGATCCGGCAGATTTTAACCGTAGTAAATCGCGGATTTTTGGAAATTCCCCTAAAGGATTTTTCGAATGAAAATATCGATGGGTCCCTGCCGTGTTGTTTCAATGGCTCCGGTGAGCGAGAAGCGATGGGGTTTCTGGAATTTCCCCTATCTTTTCCGGATGCCGGACGGGGCACTGGGTCTGACGCACCATGTCGACCACGACAGTGAGGACGCCTATGGCAAGGCGGCGCCCTTTTTCGTGTCGCGGGATGAGGGGCGAACATGGAGTTCCCTGACGCCACCCTGTCCGGAATTGGGGCTCCATCCGACGTTTATGATGCATCTCGAGGGGGGTGAATGTTTCACGAGTGTCTGCCGGGGTGTGATTCCCATTCAGCGACTGCGGTCATCGGAACCGGTGGGTTCGCTATGGAGTTACGGAAAAACCGATCTTTACGACCTGGCGTCCGTGCCGCCCGAGGAACGCTATCTTCCGATGGTCCGTTGGTTACCGGATCGACAGGCCTGGGTTTCCGAAAAAGGCGTGCTCGATGTGCCGCAGGCTCTTTTCTGGGGACGAGACGGGCAGGTCTCCACGATTTTTCTGGAGTCCAAGCCCATCCTGGACCGGGAGGGTGTGATCCTTACCGCTGATTTTCGCATTCCGATCCGTCTGGCAGATGGCTCGACTCCGACCCAGCGGGGCACTCTTCTTCTTGAAAGCGTCGACCGGGGCCATACGTGGAGATTGCGCAGTATTGTCGCCTGCGACCGGGAGACCATGTATGCGGAGCCTTTTCTGGCGTATGCGCCCAATGGCGACCTATTGTGTACGCTTCGCAGTACGAGTAGTGAAACGAAGGATTGTCCGCTTTATCTGGCGCGCAGCCGAGATGATGGGCATACGTGGTCCGTGCCTGAACAGATTGCCGAGGTGGGCGTATTCCCCAATATTCTGACGCTGGGGTGTGGAGTGACGGTGATTTCGTTTGGACGTCCGGGACTGTGGCTGATGTTTTCCGAAGATGGCGCCGGCCGCCAGTGGGGCGAGCGCCGGACGCTGGTGGAGCCGGATCCCTTGAACAACTGCTCCGCTACGTGTGGCTATTCGTCGATGGAGGCGCTGGACTCCCATCGTTTTTTGGTGGCTTACACGAATTTCAGGTGTCCGGATGAGGCGGGAGTTCCCCGCAAAACGGTCCTCGTTCAGGAGGTTTGTGTGGAGGAGAAGGATGATTAAAAATACTGAGCCACAGCTATTGGAATCCCAGGTGTTGTGCCGTAAGGTGTCGCCCTTATTTCTGTATGATTCTTATGGCACGAGATCGGCGATAAAGGCCAGCATCGGCCTATGCCCGGCGTAATCGAACAGCACCTGTTGCGTTGGATTCGCCCCCGGAGCGCCGACGATACGCGCCGGGGCTCCGATATCCCGCTTGGCGTGCAGATGCAAACAGTCGGGCGCAGCCGTGACGATCTTTTCGATATCCGCCTGGCCGGCGTCGTCGCGGATGCTGAACAGCCGATTCCAATCTTCAAGGTTGAACAGCTCCAGATAGCCGTCCACCTGATCGAATTGTAAAACGATCTCGCGCGGACCGGCTTGCCGGGCACTGCGAAGATCGGGATGGAGGTATTTGATATTCATCCCGACCACACCGCCCAACGCACAGGACGCCATACGTTCGCCGATGACCATGTTGGCGGAGGAATTATTATGAATGTCGTCCGACAAGCCGAGATCGAGGGTGCTGACGACATAGACGCCCGGGATACATCGCGCGGCCTGGCGCTGGGTTTCGCGCACCATTTCCCAGGGGAGATGCGCCGGATCGTCCCGGTTGGGAAAGGCGTTATAGTGGTTGAGTTGTGCGGTGATGACCGGCAATTTCGGATCTTTGAAATAGCTCCGGAAATCGCCGACCAGCTCGGTAAACCGGGCCAGATGCGCACCGGCGCTTTCAGCGCTTGTTTCCGACTCGCCCTGGTACCAGAGGACGCCCTTGACGCGATCGGCGCCGGCATCGCGGCAATAAGCGCACATATTGTCGAAAAGTTCGCCCTTGATGCTTTTCAGCCAACTAGCGATCGCCGATCCACCAAGCGCGGCGGGGATCAAACCGATGGGATAATTCAGCCGCCGCTTGAGCAGTTTGGCGAAGTGCAGATAGGGACTGTGGCTGCCATTGGCCCCTTCGCGATTGGCCGGATATTGGGTGCGGGTTGAATCGCTGAGCGGATGGCAGGCCAGTTTCCAATGGCCGTCGGCAAAGAAACAATGTACCCCCAGTTCCGGCGGATCGTCGATCGGCGACTTACCATATCCGGCGGAATTGCTCTGTCCGGCGATAACCCAGATATCGCCCACCCCGAGATGGTGCGCCATGTGTCCCCGCAACGCCCATTCGTCGAGGATACCCTCGGACCGGATGGCCGTTTCCAGTCGATACGGTCCGCCGCAGGGCACTCCGGAAAACGTATGCGCCCACTGTTGACTGTCCTGTTGCGAGGCGAGTTGCCAGCCGGTGTCGCGCGTCACCCATTCGCCGGAATTCTCACACACCAGGCGCAGGATGACCTGTGAATTGTTTTGCTCGGGATGGGGCGTAAAATGCCCGCGAACGCTGATGCACGCCTGCCCCTCGGCATTCTGTTGGAAGATCTGGTAATCCTGAACGCCGGCCTCGATGGACACACCGCACTCATTATTCATAAACATCTCCTTGGGATGGTCGGCCTGATTTCGCGATTAAGGGCCCCCCGTGCAGGCTTATTCATGGGGCGAAACGCTATCTGTATTTTCGTATTGCCGCAATAGGAAAATAAGGCGAACCAAAAAAGTGGCGGGCGAGGTCCCGCTCGCCCGTGGGGAAAGACGCCGCAGAGGGACCTGCGGCGGCACCTTGGGGAGAAGGAGGGTGATCCACAAAACTTGGAGTCAGGCAATGAGTTGCGTGCAAACTGACGTCGGGGGGCGAAGGGAACGGCGTGTAATGGAGACGGCCGTCCGCGGCCGTTTTTGGGTGGGGCAGCTTCCTCAATGGCGGGGACGGGAATATTGGCCGACAGTCTGGCCCGTCAGATTTTTAAAGACGCGCATGAAGTAAAAGACATCGCTGAATCCCAGCGTTTCAGAGGTCTCGCGAATCGTTTGCCCCGTGGACAGCAATAGTTTGGCCCGGTTGATGCGCTGGGCCAATTGGAAGGCCTTGGGTGAGGTGCCCGTGTGCGCCTTGAAGAGGCGCCGAAAATAGGCCGGGCTGAGTTTGGATCGCCGGGCGAGATCCACAACCGAAATCGGAGTGGGAGTCGCCCGCGTCAGCTCCTGAACGGCCCCCTCAACGGCCGCTTGTGCGGGCGAAATGGCGGTCAGGCGTTGGAGCGTGTTCAGTTCCCTAATCATTTCGAGCAGGATGGTTTTTCGTGCGAGTAAGGCTTCGCGGTCTTCGCGCGAAATCAACGGCTTCAAGCGGTCCCACGCGAGGCGCACGGCGGATGCGCCCCCGCGGATGACGGAATTGTCTTCCGCGAGATATCCGAGCTGATGGAGGACCGCCGCCTCCGGTCCGTTCCAGACGACCCAGCATGTGCTCCACACCCGGTCTGGTCCGTGATGTTCCATTTCGGACGGAAAGATCAGGAAGGCGTCGCCCGCTTCCAAGGCAATCGGGCGTTCGTCAGGGACCCCAACGGTTCCCCGCCCCTTCTCGACGGCAACGGCCGCGAATTGGCCCAGGACGCGGTATCGATTCGGCGTGGGCTTGAGGGATGTGTTACGGTCGAAGCCGATGCGGTCGATCCAAAGCCCCAACGATCGTTCCGCTTCCAAGGGCGTGCGGAATCGCTCTTCGCGGTAGACGGTAAACATGAGTATTATTTATTACATATCAGGTGCAGTTTGTCTATACCCATACGGGACGAAGTCAGGTATCTTACTAACCAGGGTGTCGTGAAGAGTGTAATGCGCGATCGCGATGAGGATCGGACAGCGCTTACCAACGGGTAAACATGAAGATGACAATAACGCAGGCTTAACGGGAGGGTGATATGACAGGACGGGAAAAAATTGAGGCGGCCCTCACACCGGAAGGGTCACGGGAGTTTGCCGCCGTGATTCCCTACGAGATGTTATGTTATCGCGATCACTGGGATGAGTTGACCCCTATTCCGTGGTGGCATCGTTTTGATCCGGATCTGGATTGTCAGTTTAATTGGTATCGCGACATGTTTAACGGTGTGCCCCAGGATTGGATGGGCCTGCCGGCTTCTGCCTCGAAAATTGAACGGGGCCGGATTACAATTAAATCCCAAGGTTCAAAGGCTTTCCAGGTCGATCAGGTCTCCGGTCAGGAGACGGAGATCGAGCGCCCCCAGGTGGGCGGATGGTCGGCCTCCTTGGCGAAAAACTTTTCCGCGAGTCCGGTGGATTTTCCACGGACGACGGACGATGTCGTGCGATTGATACCCGATCCTGTGTTTTACGATCAGGAACGTGCGGTCGTTGATGGAACCCTCGATTTGCCGAAGCGCTTATTGGCGGATTTCCCCGATCGCATGCCGACGGGTTATGTGGTGTCGCCCCTCTGGCAATGCTACGGGATCTGGGGATTTGAAGGACTGATGACCCAGATGGTCGATCAGCCGGAACTGGTCAGGCTGGCGGCAGAACGTTATTTATCCATCGCCCTGTCCAGTTTGGCGGCGCAGGCGGCCCGGGGAATCCGGGTGGTGTGGATTGAGGAATGTTTTACCGACCTGATACACCCGCAGGTCTTCGCGGCTTTGAATCTGCCCCTGATTCAACGACTGATCGACGGCATTCATCAATATGGGATGGCGTCCGTTTACTACTATTGCGGGGATCCGGGCCAGCGTCTGGAGGCGCTGATTTCAAGCGGAACTGACATTCTGGGTTTGGAGGAAGGCAAAAAAGGTTTTACAATCGATATTGTCGCGATTGCCGAGCAAGTGGCGGGCCGTTGTGCGTTGTTGGGCAATTTGGATGCCATTGGCTGTCTCGAGCAACAGGATGAGAAGGGGATACGCGATGAAATCAAGCGCCAGATGGCCGCGGGACGTTGTAACCATAGCCGGTTTATCATGAGTCTGGGCAGTCCCGTGACCCCGGGCACCTCCATGCCCAAACTTCGGCGCTACTTTGAG
>CAIJXV010000095.1 GCA_903824675.1 uncultured bacterium | reverse complement strand
TTTTTATGGAGATTCGCTGACCGGTAACTGGCCGCTTCAGGAATTTTTCCCCCACCATTCGATCCTCAATCGCGGGATTGGCGGCGACAGCCTTTTTGGGTTGCGACTCCGACTGGAGGAGGATGTGCTGGCCTATTCGCCGGATGGCAGAGGTCGTCCGCCCGCATCTGGTTTCGTGAGAAACAAAAGGACCGAGGGGAGATCAATGATAAAGGCGCAATTCTTGAAGTGTTCGACGAATTCCAGATCATTGATCGCCAACGCCTTGTCGGGTATCCGGGCATGAAGACGGCTGATCCCGCCGCAGGGACGCGCCGGGCCACCTCGGAAAGACGGATCGAGTGCCCTCGATTCCGAGGTGGACCGGGCAGTCCCTCGCACGGCCTCCGTCGGTCACTCCGGCCGGAACTCGTAGGCGAATAGTTCGGCTCGATCGAGATGCAAATTAATCCTGGACGCCGCCCCGGTGCCGGCGGGAAGACGCGTTCCCTGGCGCCACGCCACAGGGATCGCCAGGTGATCTCCCGTGATCGGGACCGTTGCGTTCAGTTCATATCCGGGGGCATCGGGAATTTCCGCGCGGATCGAACCGCCCGGCCTGACCTTGGCATTGAGTATCAACCTGGCCGGGTGCATTGGCGGTTGCCGTCCAAGCGAGACGATCCCTTCGGGATCCGCATTCAGACTGAACAAGCGGCTATTGGGCCAGCTCGCGAATCCGATACGGGCCATGCCGCGGTCGATGAGGTCTTGCTTGAGCGTATCGTTGATCTGCCATTGGTCGTTGACATACCACCCGTGGCTTTCGGTGGCCGAGCAAAAATAAAGGCGTTGTTCGTCGCCGACGTCGACCGGACAGGAGGCCGTGTAGATCCCGCCGTGGGCCCACGGTGGATCGAGGTGCGAAATAAAGTCCGGCCGGCCCGGCATATGCAACCATCGGTCACCGGGTGCCACCTGGTAGACGAGGCTGACATCTGTGGCGCCGAACACGCCCGTCCCATCGCCCTGCGTGCGTGGCAGGCTGTGTCGAAACTGCCAGAGGAACCCCACCGTGCCGGTTCCGGCGGGCATCAAGCCCATCCCGTAGTAATCCCCGCTGACGTAACCTCGGGCAACTGCTCCGATATCATCGAACTCATCGGGGAGAAGTGCGGCATGGGCGTCCGACCAGACCCCCTTTATCAGGTCGGCGGTCCAGACCGAGCGTCGGGGGATTCCGTTCACGAACGGGGTGGATTTCATGGCGGCAATGCCACGGCGCTGGCCGGGATGGTAGATGCTGGTGATGACATCCGCATGGGGCCAGCGCGGCGTGTCCTGGTCGTAGGTCCAGTGCAATCCGTCGGCGGAATGCGCGGTGTAATACCCGTTCACCTTCAAGCCGCGTGAAGCTCCCTGGTGGGTCGACCCGCCGGTGCACATCGTGGCGCGATAGCGATGCGAGAGCGGAGCTTCGGGATCGATGAAGATTGTCGGCGGATGCCCGCTCAGATCCACGAGATTATTATCTTTGCCATGGTACTCCACCAATCCCAAACGCGGTTTGCGCCATTCGATCCCGTCGTCGGATTCGGCATACCCCACGAGATCCGTGTTGCTGCCGTTCCAGTCCTTGGGCCAGGCCTGGTACCACATGCGCAGGCATCCGCCATCCCGTAAAACCGTGCCGTACATCGACGTTCCCGCTCCGTCGACGAAGGAATCGGGAACCAGCACGGGTTCCGGGTGGATGCGGGGTTTGTGCTGGCGCAAATAAAGCTTGCCAACCCGGCTGATGTTCAACGCGGAATCGAGCATAAGTTCCATGTCGTATCTCCCTATGAGACTCGTTCGGCCAGTCCAATCCCGCTGTATTCATTGCCGGTGTAGGCCATATACGTCCTGCGGTTGACGGTAAAGACACTCGGATAGCAGGTCATTTCGTTGTCCCATCCCCGATCGGCCACATCCAGCACGGGTTCCGGATTCCATCGGAAATGGATCCCATCGTCGGCTTCGGCGTAATGAATACGATAATGGATCCCATCCTGGGCGCAACTGAACCACATGCGATATCGTTCGCCATCGAACAAAACAAACGGCTTTGAACAGGTGGATCCCGGACACCCCAGCTTCGGAGGCACCTGAAGGGCGGTCCCGTTGGGGTGCCGGCAAAAGGTGACACCCCCATCGCGTGAGATGGCCAATCCAACGGAGATGCGATACCAGTCGATTCCGCGATCAACCGCCGTGTAATACATATACCATTCCTTCGAATGTCCCGGATGTGCGGCGGGGATCACGCAACACGATCCCGTTCCACAACTATCAATGGTTCCCGGTTCTCCGCGATCGAGAATAGGCCGTCCACTCCGATTCCAGGTCAGTCCTCCATCCCGGCTTTCAGCGGTTGACGTTTGCCAGACCTTCAGGTTGCCGTGATCGGACAGCGTTCCATCGAAGGTGGCGTAATACAGGGTCCACTGTGAGGTGCTTTGTCGCACGATCCAAGGATATCCGGCCCAGCGCGAGTCAATGGCCCCCGGGGGGCCGATCGTCAAAACAGGATTCGAAGCACACGGTTCCCAACGGGTCAAATCGGAAAAGGAGGCATCGGCAAAACCAATTTGATAAATGCCTTTGATCATTCCGTGGTAATACATCCGGACCCGATCCTCCATCACCACCATGTGCGGCGCCCCAACCCCTGAATCCCAATCGTCCTTCTCACGGTTCGGGTATATCAGGCCGATGCGTTTCCACTTCTGCCGACAGGATGAGGTCATCTGTTTCATGGATATCAAACAGAAGTTAGCAAAGAAAGAAAGTTGTGCAAGAACTTACGGCGGCCACCGGCCGCCCCCACAAATGAGGGAAACCCCATCTGCTATAGCCGAATCCGCACTTGTATTCCGTCCCGGGTTCGGGCACATTTCAAGCCCGGAACCTATTAACTTTGTCCCCCACAGGAGGTCGGATTATGGCTGGATATTCATTTTCAAAAGATTTTCTCTGGGGCGTGGCCACGGCGGCCTACCAGGTTGAAGGGGCTTCAACCGCCGACGGACGCGGCGCGTCCATCTGGGATACCTTCTCCGCAACACCCGGCAAGGTGCGGGAAGATCACACGGGTTCTGTTTCATGTGACCAGTACCACCGTTACCGAGAAGATGTGCAATTGATGAAGGGACTGGGGGTGAAGGCGTACCGCTTTTCGGTCGCCTGGCCCCGCATCCTGCCCGCCGGGCACGGCCCGGTCAACCCGAAGGGTTTGGATTATTACGACCGGCTGACCGACGAACTGTTGGCCAACGGCATCCAGCCCTGGTGCACGCTCTTCCATTGGGACCTGCCCCAGGCTCTGCAGGACGAGTTCGGAGGCTGGGCCGATCGGCGCATCGTTGAATGCTTCGGCGATTATACGGCGATCGTCGCCAAACGGTTGGGCGACCGGGTTCGTCATTTTTTTACCATCAATGAAATGGGCTGTGTCTCGAACCAAGGGTATCAACTGGGGGCGCATGCTCCGGGCTTGAAACTGCCACGCCGGGAATTCGCCCAGGTGAACCATCATGTGCTGATGGCGCATGGGCGCTGCGTCCAGGCCTTGCGGGCGAACTGCGCGCTGACCCCACAGGTCGGCGTGGCTGAAAATCCCTGTGTATGCGTGCCGGTGCTGGAAACCCCCGAACATATCGATGCGGCCCAAAAGGCCTTTCGGATCAAGAATGGCCGGTATATCACGGCGTTGATGGAAGGACGCTATATTGCGGAGTTTCTCGAAGAAGAAGGTCCGGATGCGCCCGAGTTCACTGAGGCGGATATGCGGCTTATCGGGGAGCCCCTCGACTTTGTGGGGCTCAACATGTATGCCCCCGATTACATTCGCGCTGACCCGGCGGAGAAAAACGGTTTCACCTCGGTGCCGTTGCCCAAGGCGTATCCGCGCATGGTTCCGGAGTGGTTGTTCGTCGGGCCCTCCATCACCTATTGGGGGCCCCGATTTGTGCGGGACTTGTGGGGCGTGAAGTCCATTTACATCACCGAAAACGGCTGTGCCTGCGATGACCGGCCGGAGCCGGATGGCGAAGTGTGGGACACGGATCGCGTCATGTATCTGCGTCAGCATTTCATCGCCGCCAGCCGGGCGGTGCAGGAAGGCATTCCGCTCAAGGGCTATTTCGTCTGGAGCCTGATGGACAATTTCGAATGGCAGAAGGGTTACACCGAACGCTTCGGCCTCGTGTATGTTAATTATCAGACGCTGAAGCGAACGCCGAAATTGAGCGCCAAATTTTATGCCGAAACGATCCGGCGCAATGCTGTGGTGTGATCTGACAGACGGAAGGGCGGCCACCGTCCGCCTCCACAGAGGAGAATGAAAATTGCGGGAGAATGGCAAAATGGGAAAGAAACTGGATGCTCAACACGGAATTATTTGCCGTCTGCCGGGCGAACCGTTTGGTTATTTCGGCTGGCCCACGGTCGCCCGCCTGGATAACGGGACGCTGGTGGTGGCCAGTTCCGGATTGCGCTCCCAACACGTCTGTCCCTTTGGCAAAACCGTGCTAAACGTCAGCCGGGACGACGGCCGCACCTGGTCGCCGCCGCGGGTGATCCAGAATTCGCTGATTGATGACCGCGATGCGGGCGTGGTCAATTTGGGTGGAGACCAGCTGCTCGTTTCCTGGTTCCGTGCGGCCACGCAACGGGAAGGAATTCCCCCGCATCTGCCGGAAACGGAACGTCACGCCTGGCAGGAGGCTGTTGCGGTATGGACCGACGAGCAGGTTGCCGCCTTGCTCGGTTCGTGGGTGATGCGCAGCGCTGACGGGGGGGTGACGTGGGGCGAACCCATCAAAGCGCCAGTCTCGGCTCCGCATGGCCCGATTGCTTTGAAAAATGGAGACCTGCTTTATTTGGGCAAACGGTACGGAACCTGGCTCGACCTGAGTGCCGGGAGGATCACCGCCGCCCGTAGCGCCGACGGCGGGCAGACCTGGACCCTCGCGGGCGAAGTTCCTGTGCATCCGCAAACCGACCCGCTCAATTACCACGAGCCTCACGTGGTTGAACTCCCCTCGGGACAGTTGATCGGCATGATCCGCATTCAGGATCGGAGCGGTTGGAATGTCAGCGCCGCGGGAATCCCGACCTTCAGCCTGATGCAGACCGAATCCGATGATGGCGGATCCACCTGGACGCCGGCCCGTCCGCTCGGGTTCCACGGCTCGCCGCCGCACCTGTTGCGTCATTCCTCCGGCGTGCTGGTCCTGACCTATGGTTATCGCCAGGAACCGTTTGGCCAGCGGGTGGCCTTCAGCCCGGATAACGGCGCCACCTGGGCGCATGACTGGATTCTTCGCGAGGACGGGCCGGACGTTGATCTCGGTTACCCCTCGACCGTCGAATTGGGGGATGGACGTCTCTATACCGTATACTATCAGAAAGCGGCGGCGGGGGAGAAATGTTCCCTGCTGGGGTCTCATTGGACGTTGCCCATGATTTCAGGAGACCGGCGATGAAGAAACGAAGTCAAGTTCATCGAGGCGCTTGATGCGCCGGTTTCGCGAGAGACGATGCACATCCGTAGTGAATCGCTTTCCCATTAAGATAATGAAGCCGAAAATGACCTTAACCTAGTGCCTTCCGGTCACTTGACGCCCCGACCCCGGCTCTGCTACCGTTCTCCCCATTCCAGTGGGCGAGTGCCCGTGCCGCCTGAAAAAACGATTTTTAATCAGTTCCAGTGCGAAAGAGGCGGCCCTTCCATGTTGCGCCCTAAAAATTATGTGGCCGAATCGCTCTGGCAACGCGCCGACTTTTTTCAGGTATTCCCCTTGGATGGTGGGGGTTATTTTTCTTTCATGGACATCGTGGGCGCCACCGACGACTGCGCGGTTGCTGAAGCGACTCTCACGGGCAGAATATTTGAACGATTCAGGGATTCAGATGGGCGGGTTGACTGGGAACTCCACGATCGCTGGGACACGATTGAGATGGGCGTCTGGCTGAATCGCTGGTACTACCTGTCGAGCGCGGCGCGCATCTACTGGCTCACGGGGGATGAGAAATATTCTCAAGCCGTCGTTGACATCGTTCGGCAATGGACCGCTTCCGTTCCCTATCCGCAGGACTATACCGCCTACTTTAACACGTTCCGCTCTGGGTTCGACGCCGGCCACCGCCGCATCAATGAGCGGGCGTGCGCCATGTGGTGTGACTTTCAGCTGGGGCAGCGGATTCTGGTCGCGTACTGGATAGCGTTCTTTCTCTCAAACTCCACTCGCTGGACCCGCGAGGATGGGGACCGGCTGAGCGAACTCATGATCCGGCATGCCCGGTTACTCTATCAGGTGGATAGCGACGGGACCTTCGAGCCGGGCAACCACCAGATGCTGCGCGGCTTCGCGCTGTTGCACGCGGCGGCCATGCTGGACGAGAGGGAGGAATCGAAGTCCTGGTGGGATCTCGGCGCCCGGCTTATGACTCTGCACGCAGAGAAGGATTTTACCCCCGGCGGCGTCAGTCGCGAGGGAAGCTTCAGCTATCAGCTATTCATGTTGAGCCAGTATGCGCATGCCATCGCCCTCGCTCGAGCGATCGGAAAGGACGTGCCGGCGGAGTGGAGTTCCCTGGCGAAGAAGATGGCCCTCTTCCTTTCCGCTACCGCCACGCCGGCCCTGACGACGCCGGTTGTAAACGATGGCTACGAGGCCCCTATCGGGCCGGTGCTGGACATCTGCCGCGCGCAATTCTCTGAGTTGTCCGCGAACTCCCTGCCGGCACAACAGGAGAATCTCCGGCTGGAACATTTTTCCGATGCCGGCGTCATTGTGCTGGATGCCCGGAAGGGGGACTGCCGTCTGTGGCTCTTGGTCGAATGTATGCCGCCCTACGGGCACTCCGGCCACTGGCATGCGGGCAAGCCCACTCTGCACGTGTGGGTGAATGACCGGATGTTGCTCGGAGACGCCGGGTGTCCGAGCTACGACGACCCGCTCTATGGGGCCTGGTTCCGGCGTGGCCCGGCGCACTTCGCGGTGACGGTGGACGGTTGCGAAGACGCGGAATTCGTTACGGATATCCGGTGGGACAAACCGCCGGCCCTGAAGATCATTCGGTGCGAGCGGACCCCCGATGGCGCTGCCATCGAGGTTGAGAGCGATGGCTTTGCGCGTCTCGCTGCACCCGTATCCTATCATCGGTCTATCCACTATACGCACGAGGGGGGACTGGTCGTAAGAGACAGCCTGAAATCCAAGTCTGGCGTGGCGGTGCATGCCTTTGCTCTGCACATCCCGTTCATGGTTCACGATGTGCAACCCTCCGAACCGGACCGTCTCCTGGTGCGTACGGGCGGGGCAGCCGCCGTCGTGAGCTGGGCCGTGGGCAAAGGGAAAATCAATACCCAGTTGACGAGAAAACGGGTGTCGATCGGTGCGTTACAGGGCGATTATCCTCACCTGCAAATCGACGCGACGGGTGTGCCTGAGACGGAATTTATCACGCACATTTCCATTCGACAGGAATAACGGGCCGCTTGCAAAACTCCCCGCAAAGATGGTCACGACGAAGCGTGCCCCTCCGGAAAATAGACCGTTTCGAAAGCTGGAGGGACACGATTCGTCGTGTCCGTTGGGGTTTTGCAAGAAGTTCTGTATGGTTAAGCCTGCGGGCGTTAAATCACCAGGACCCCGAGGCCCGGAATGTTTTCAAAGTCCTTCCGGTTTCGAGTGAGGACCTTCAGGTTATGCTGAACGGCTATGGCGGCAATCCAGATATCCTGTGTGCGGTGCGTGCTGGGGGTTCCCCGGTTGTCCAGGAGGGCGGATAAGCGCCCAAAGGTTGAAGCGCTATCCTTGTCGATGACAATGCACGGTTTCCGGCGGATTCGGTCCAGCGCACTGGCTCGGCGGGCACGCTGATCATCGGTTTGCGCACGATGAACCCCGTATTCCAGTTCCGCCAGCACGGGAGGGACGACATAAACGGGTTCATCGCCGGTCAGGGCCGCAACATCGCGCGGCGCCAGCCGTCCCCGTTCGATGTCCACCCAGATGGACGTGTCGAGGATTACGCCCACGGATCCCTCGCTTCCGCAACCCGTAAACGGTCGCCCCGCGCGATATCGTCGAGCCAGGCGGTCCCTTCCGCATCATCGAGCGTTGCGAAGATATCCCCGAGCGCTTCGATGGCGGTCATCCGGGCGGCACCCGGAACCAAATTGGCGACGGGATGCTTATGGCGCATCACCACGATCTCCTCGCCGCCGTGTTAACCTTAAGAATGCCAGAGGGTGTAAGACAAATTTCGGGGAAACAGGAAAAAGCTTCATTATTTGGCTTTCGAATATATTCAAAAGATTGTCGACAGACCTAACCAAAGGGAGGCGAGCTAAAACAAGAATCCCCCGCACCATTTGGGACTGCGGGACTTCAGTCCCGCTTTGATGGAGAGCGCAGTCCCCGGCGCCCCGGGAAAAGCGGCAGTGCACTGCCGCACTCCAAATTCGAATGATTACCTTCCGTGACGGATATTTTGAGATCTCACTTTCGCTACGTTGCCGGAGAATTATGTCTTACACCCCGATGCCGGTCTCTTGACGCCCCGCCCCCGGCTCTGCTACCGTTTACCCCCATGAAAGCGTTCCCTTTCAGACCGGTTCCAGTGGGCGAGTGCCCGTGCCGCCTGAAAAGCGATTTTTTATCAATCCCGTGAGACTTCGCCATGCCCGAAACACCACTTCACCGTCCGCCCACCGACGCCGAACTTGAGCGCGCTCGTCGCACCGTCGCCCCGCTGTCCGCGGCGGTTGCGGAGGCGAGACGTGCGGCGGGCCCCGGCGCGTTGACCCTCGCCTGTTTCAACGACCTTCACCTGCACGCGCAGCGTGAATATCCCGTGCTGGGCGCGTACACCACGAAGATCGACGCCACGACCAACACGATGCTGGCCTTCACTGAAATGAACGCGCTGGAGCAGCGGCCGGACCTCGTGGTTTTCACCGGCGATATCGCCGACAGCGGCTGCCCGGGCGAAGCGCCTCATGATGAATACGTCGAGTTTCAACGCCTGACCGACGCGATGCTACCCGCCGACCTGCTCTCGCTCCCCGCGCTCGGAAACCACGACCACGCCGACGTGCCCATGACGCCCGAACTTCATGCCGCGCTGGCGCGGCACGGCCGGCGCGACTGGCCCCCCTCCGCGGGGCCGCTCGATTTTTACTTCGAAGCGCGCCGCGCGGGCTGGCGGTTTATCACGCTCGACTCCCGGCAAATCCAGCTCTTGGGAACGCACCAGCTTCAATGGCTCGAACAGTGTTTCGCCGCGGACGCCACCACGCCCACCGTCGTGCTCGTCCATCGGCCCTGGGTGACCGTTGGAAACTGGGTCGACGATTTTCGACAACAGCATTGGAACACCTTCGAACTCCTCGACCGTACGCCCTGCGTCAAGGCCGTCCTCTCAGGACACACCCACAAAGCCGCGGCTTGGAAGTACCGTCAGAAAACCCATGTCGTGTTCCCCTCCGTCGCCTATGGCATCGGCGAACCCTGCGGTTGGGGCGTCGTGGTGCTCGGCGCCGATGCGGTGCACAGCGTGTTCATCAAGGAACTCACGGGCACCACGTTTGATCATCCCTCCGATGCGTCGTCCGCCCGCCCCGGCTCATTCCGCCGGCTCCCGGCGGAAAATTACATCCGCAGCCCGTTGTTCAATCCCTGCTTGATGCCGCAGTAAAAAACGCTTTTGCAAAGCCGCGGTCATTTCCGCGCCCGTTCACCTGATAAAGGGCCTCCACCTATTCAACCCTGAGGGGTCTCGCCATCGGCCTCGCCGAACGGCTCCATCCATCAGCCCCCCAGTTTATTCGCTATGCGAAGGCGTGCCCCCTCATTTTTTGTCTTTTTCTGAGCCACGGAATGAGGGTTGTCAAAATGGCCTTAATGTGTCACAATTATACCACACAACAGGGAGGACTGAAATTATGCCGCAAATCATACCTATCCGAGACTTGAAGAATACAGCGGAGATTTCAGAAAAATGCCGTTTGGCGGATGCCCCGATTTTTGTAACAAAAAATGGCTATGGCGATATGGTTATCATGAGCCTGAAACGCTATGAGGATAGTTTGGCGAAACTGGATGTCTATGCCCGGATTGAGGCGGCCGAGTCCCAAATAACACGCGGGCGGGTTGTTGCCGCGGAAGCTTCCCTGAAGAAACTCCGGGCGAAGCGACATGTATGACCTTCTGATAACCGAAATTGCCGAGCAGGACTTGGATGGCATGGTGGATTACATTACAGGAAAACTTGCGAATCCGGCTGCCGCCTGTGCGTTTTTAGACAAAACTGAGGAGTGCTACGGTTTTCTCAGGCGCACGCCCCGGATGTTCAACGAATGTGCGGATGCCTATCTCAAAAGCAGAGGATATCGCAAAGCTCTGATTAATAATTATCTACTGATCTTTCGAATCGATGAGAAAGCCCGAAGGGTCTATATCCTTCGCTTTTTTTACGGAGGACAAGACTATATAAAGCAGTTGTAAATGCCCCCCGCTTTCGACCGGCGACATGAGGGGTCGGTCATCTGACGACGGCCTGTTGGGGGGAGTGGCCGGATCCCGCAGCTACCTAACTCGAAATTGACATGCCAGGCAACACAGCGGATTTAATTCTTTGGGGCGGTCTCGTGCATACCTTTGATGAGGCCGGGACGACGGCCACGGCGGTGGCGGTGCGGGACGGCGTGATCCTCGCGGTCGGGACGGATGAGCAGATCCTCCCCTTAGCGCAGGCGGGCGCACGGCGGATCGATCTCCACGGGGGCGTACTGCTGCCGGGGCTGATCGATACGCACCTCCATCTCCCTTTCATCGGCGGCAAGACGGAGAAAGCCTTCCTGTACGATGTGACCTCCATCGAGGAGATCGTGGAGCGGCTGTCGGCCTATGCGGGAAAGATAACCGGCCCGCTCATCGGCGTGGGCGGGAATTTCCACCCGGCCGCGCTCGCGGAGGGGCGGCTGCCGACAGCGGAAGACCTGGACCGCGTGGCGACCGACCGACCGGTGATGATCACCGACGTGAACAAGTCGATCGTCAACTCGCACGTTCTGCGACAGATCGACACCGGCGACGTGCCTCCCGGCGGCGAGGTCCCCGTGGGACCGTCCGGCAAGCCGTTGGGCATCTTCCTCTACACGGCGAAGAGCCTGACGCCGCTGAACCGCCAAGGGGATGTGTTCATGGATGACATCTCCGTCGAGGAGGCCATCACCCGCGGCGCGGCCGCCATCGCCCGCGCCGGCTTCACCGGCGCCCTCGATGCCTGGCTGAACCTGGAAATCATCGGCGCCTTCCGGCAGGTGGTGCGTGAGCGGGGTCTGCCGTTACGCGTGAGCCTGATGCCGTCCCACTCCGAGCCGATGAATACTTCGCCGGATGACTTGACCCGAGCCGGTATTCATTATGGCATGACCGAAGGCCGCCTTGCCTTCGGGCCGATCAAGCTCTTCTTCGACTATTACCTCATGCACCGCACCGCGCTGATGTATGATCCCTATATCGGTCAGCCGGACAATCGGGGCCGCACCAGCATCCCCGCGGAGGAACTG
>CAIJXV010000094.1 GCA_903824675.1 uncultured bacterium | reverse complement strand
CGTCGTTTTTCCACACTCCAGCTTCCCGGCAATCAGATCCACGTAGAACGTCTGGCTTTCCCCAGGTCGGTGCATCACGGCATGTACGCATTCGAAATCGTCGTATTGCTTTCGCCGTCCACCTTTGTCCTTGTTCGCCACGTCCTCGACATCTTCCGCCGTCGCCTTGTGCCAACAGATTATCCCTGGCCGTCCGTCATGAGCTATGTACTGCGCCACCGTCGGGTTCCCGTCATCGTCTACCCACCGCAACCGCTTTCCGCGTTTAACCGCACGAAACTCGAATATGCTGTCCGACCCGATCGAGCGGATAGCCAACCCGGATTTGCACGGGTTCATCCACTCGGCTGAACCGGCACCCAGGTACGCGAAGTCCCCGGCCTCCCAGCTATCCTTCTCCTTGCCTCGAAGCGGCTTGTTCGTATGGTGGGCGATGATCATTCCGGCATTGTGTTTCTGCAGGAGGGGGTTCAGCAGATTCCGCATGAAATGGCTTACATCCTTCTGGCTATTGCTGTCCCCGCCCAGATACGCGAAGGCTGGATCCACCATCACCAGGTCAAACGGACCGCACTCAAGGAGTAGCACAGCGAGTTCGGCAGCAAATCCTTCTCCGGTCTTGTCGCACACCGTGCGCACGATAATCCGCTGGAGCGCCAGAGCCTTTTCGGCGTCCGTCAGTTCATCACAGCCGGCCAGGACGCCATCCCGCATCTCAGCCAGGTCGCCCTCGTCGTTCTCCGCCTGAACCAGGAGAATCCGCATGCCTTGCTTCTGGTAGATATCGCCCGGCATGATCCCGAAACAAGCCTTGCCGACCGCCCAGTGGATTGCCTCCTGCATGAGGAGCGCCGACTTACCAACCCCGGTCGGCCCGGAAAGCAGACACATGCCGCCCCGGTACAGGAAGCGGTGTTTCAGCAGTTCGGTGGGGTCGTTGCCATAGACCGGGGTCCGCAGGTCACCCAGGGCCTTCACGACAGGCGGCTCCTGAATCCTCGCCACCTGCGTCTCGACCGCCGCGGCTTCCGCCGCCGGCAGGAACTCCGTCATCAGGATCTCAAGCGGGCTGGGTTTCCGTTCCATTCGCAACCATCCTTTCAAAATCGAAGAGGGGACCACGACCAATCGCGGCCGGCTCCCAGTACAAAATCCGTTGCCGCGCACGGGACGAATCCGATTTCACACGCAACCCGCCCGGCATTCGCAACCACCCACAAATGTCCCACCGCGTCTGATCCGCGCCCAGGAGGCAACACATCACGAAGAACCGGGCCTGATCCTGTCGGCTCATGCCCTCGACGTAATACCAGGCATGGACGCTCTTCCCGCCGGAATCCACGGCCATCACCAGCGGTGCCACATCCGCCAAGGCGGTCGCAAGTTGAGCTTGCTGCCGCTTGGTGAGCGCCGCATCGTCGAACTCCGCCACCAGGTGCCGCCGTACCAGCACGTTGTTCTGACACCGCGCCGAGGGTCGCCCCGCATGATTCACGGCCAGAGACCCACGCATCGGGTTCACGCAGATGAACTGCAAACCTTCCGCATCAGTCAGGACATCCTCGACCAGACGCACCACCGCCCGCTCGCTGTCTGCCCCCGTGCAGACCAGTTCGCCACGGAAAAGGTGGAGGAGCACATCGCCGGGCCGCAGGCCCGTGCTCGTTTCGCCATCAAAGAGGGGTTCAGTCGTTTCCAGAACCTTCCGAATCAGGTTCGCGTTCGGCTCCGGCCATTCGATTGTTCTCCTTCCGTAATTCGCCTGAACCTCGATCCCTGACCCCTGAATTTCGCTGCTATAGGCGAACTCGACCGCCGCCTCAATCTCCCGATCCGGGACGGATCGGTGCGCAACGTGAACGTCGCAACATCGCCGCAGGAACTCGAAACACTTGGCTGGAGTCAGGACATGGCTCACACCGCTCGCCACTTGCGCCAGCCACCGATGCGTCCCACCGGCGGCCGGCGCTTCCGCCAACCGTTCGGCTGTCTTGCCCGAAAATGGGTAAAGGTTCGCCATTCGTTCCATCCCTTTCTACTTGGCATAGACCGAACAAAGCTTGCCGTCAGCACGCAGGGGCAACCCCGGCGCCCATGACAACGGCTCCTCCAGAATCCCGACAATCCGCCTCAGATTCTCCTCGGCGGATGCCTCCGGCACTTCAAAGACCAACTCGTCATGCACGCTCAACACGGGCCGGAAACCTTGTGCATCACACCGCAACCAGGCCGATGCCAGGACATCCCGTGCCGTCGCCTGTGTCCAGTTCTCGGCAAGCAACCCGCCATAGACACGAATCCGTTCGCCCCCGACCGTGCATTCGATGCCTTCAGAATCCGCCTTCACATCCCGATAGATCAGAAACCGACCGAGTTCCGGGTTGACCTGGGTGCAGGGAAGAGGGAGAAGGTACTTGCCGCCATCGCAAGACGCACAGGCATCGTTAAGGTTCTGCCACAGCGACACGATCTTTGGGTTTGATTCCCGGAACTCCCGGACGATCCGCTCGGACTCTTCCTCGCCGATCTCCAGCCCGGCCATGACCTTCGCAACCTCGACGAAACGCCGCGCCCCGCAACCAAAACCCAACCCAAGCACCCGGGCCTTTGCCAACTGCCGCAGACCCGATCCAGTCCGCTCGCAGTATTCCTTCAAGGTCTCTTCTCCACTAAACCCCGAACCCTGAACCCCGTCTTCCGGCTTCCATCCCATGGTGGCCCGCGCATGAATCTCATAGGCATCCGCCTCCGGATTCGCCCGGAACATGTCCAGGGTCTCGGCATCTCCGGCCAAGAACAGCAACACCCGACTCTCGATCTGCGAGTAATCCACCACCGCCAAAACGAACCCCGGCGGCGCCGTGATACACCGGCGTAGGTCTACGCCCTCCGCCGGTTTGCGGTTGAAGTTCTGAACGTTCAGACCACCGCCGCCCGACCATCGCCCCGTGCTCGCGCCGAAATACTTGAGTTCATAGGCCATGCGGCAGTCCGGCATTCGCCGTGCCTGCATACTCTCCAAAACCTTTGCGGTCCGATTGGCGGAACGAATCCGCTGCATGTAACGTACCCAGGTTACGGCCTCACTCCGAATCTGCTCGCGCACCCACGTCAAGAAATCAGGATCACTGGCCGATGTGGACCGCGGTGGGGGCGTTCCGATTGCTGTGCACGCTTCCTCAAACTTCGGGATGGACAACGCCGGTCGCCAGGGGAGGGAACCTCCGACATTCACGACTGTATTGTTCAATTCCGTCAGGTTCGCTTCGATATAATCCCAGTCCACCCAAACACCTTGCCGCCCCATGTCACACGTCAAGTCGAACAACCGACGCTCGTGCGCCGGCCAGTGCTTCTCCAGTTCCCGCCATAACGCCAGCGCCATCTCCGCATCGGTCGCCGCGTAATCCTGCTCAGAATCCGAGATTCCATCTGTAAACAGTGAACCCTGAACCCCGACCCCTGAACCCTTTTGTTTGCCCTTCGCGCGCGACCGCACGCTTTTATCCAACTCCACCCCAAACACCGCCCATGCCGCGCCCGCCAGGTCGCGGGGCAGTTGCAGGAACGCGCAAAGCGCAGCCGAGCAGTGCCAGCTGGAGGGACGTGCTCCGTCGCGGCCGATGATCCCCAACTCCACCAACCGCAAGAAGACCGCCTCATCAAACTCGCGGTTGTGGCTGACCCACTCCCGCCCGGCGATCGTTCCCCAGGGGAACTCCGCCGGTGTGCATACATAGGTTCGCGCCCCATTCGACACACTCACCGCCCAGGCGTTGAACCGCTTGTCATGGCAATATGCCCAATTCCCCATCTGCCTGACCGAGTAAGTGGACGAATAGAAGGTCTCAAAGTCCACCCCAACGACGCCGGAAACCGGCGTCGCCACCGGCCCGACACTTCCGTCAGCCCATTCCACAGGTGTTACTCGCTTGGCCTTTGGCATCGTCATTTTGAACTCCCAATCCATCGCGTTCCCGCGATGGGGCAATCTGTGACGCGCATGTCGGTCCCCGCAGGTCCTGGAATGTCTTTTCCATCGCGTCTGCGCGATGGGGCAAACCGCGTTGCGCATTTCGTTGCCCGGCTTTGCCGGGATGGGAAAATGGCGGGGTCAGCTTGTTTCAGCCGCAAGGCGTCGGGGGTGCCGCTGTATACGTATACGCGGCACTCCCGAGAACGCAGCGGATGGGGCGAGATCACCCCACCGCTTTGCCCACGAAATGCGCAACGCTCTTGAGACGTCATGCCATAGCCCTCATGCCGCCTGCGCGGCGGCGCGGGGGTCATAGCCTTTGACGTACCGCCAGAAGGCCGCGATGAGCTTGAACGCCTGCCAATCCCTCTCCGGATTCGCATGCTTCACCACCTCCACCCGACCCGGTTCCGTCGTACTGATAAACACATTCGCCGCCAGCACCCGCCCGACCTCCGCCTCGCCCCAGTAGGTCGCGGCATACGCCGCGAGCTGCATCGCCTGGTCCTCATACGCCCCGACCGGTTTGCCCGGCTGGGTCTTCCTCGTCTTGTAATCCAGGATGCCGATGCCGTTCTGACCGTACCGGAACAGAACGTCCGCCGTGCCGGCGAACCCGTTCGCCGTATTCACCAGCCGCGCCTCCCGCTCCAGAATCTCGATCCCCGTCTTTCCCTTCCACGCGAGAACCGGATCCACGTAAACGGCCAACGCCGGATCGAATGCCTCCCCGGCCATCGCTGCTTCCAGCGCCCCGTGGATCATGCCCCCGAGATCGGCAGCCTCCTCGACCTGCTCAAACGCCGCGTTACGAACGCGGTTGCACCAGTACTCATCGCCTTCCTCTTCTCCTTTCGGCGTCCGGAGCGTCGCCAGCGCCATCTGGTTCAGCTTCCAGGTCTCCAAACCCGGCTTTGCCAGGATGCCCAGAATGCTTGTCACACTGGGGAAGAGCCCCATCCGCTTCGCATCCCGAATCGTCGTAATCCGCTCGCCAGAACCATCTGCCGTCGGCATCCGGTGCATCGGCGTCCCATCTGGGGCATACCAATGCCCCGCCTTAATCGTGTTCTTGCTCAAAACTGCCATTGTGATTACCTCAAGGCGGGGCGACCCGTTGCCAGGTCGCCACCGCCTTTAGTTGTTCTTCCTATTCCATCAAAACGGGATCGGATCGTTTACTGGCGCCGAACTCGGCGCGTTTGGCCTGCCCTGAGCGTTGTCGAAGGGCCTTGCGGCCGGCCTGACGGGCGCAGGCCCTACGGGCCGTGCCGACTGTGGCCTCAAGCCGCCCGCCGCTCCCTGACCTCCCTCTCCCCGCGAGAGAGTGGACCGGGGTGGGGGGCTTCCTCCTGACCCCTGAACCCCGCCCCCTGAAACCTGCCCATTCCCCATCCCCTGGGGCACCGGGCTCAACGCCGCGATCGCGGCGAACACACCCGTACCATCCCGCCGCTGGATATGCTCCACCGTCAGGAGGCACTGTGCGTCCCTCAGTTCACAGTAATCCCACCCAAACGTCGGAGCCCGTCCGAGCAGACTTTTCAGGAACGCGAAGAGCGATGACTTCTCGTTCCCACTGATTTTCATGCGCCGACTCGCGACGCGATGCTCGAATCCCTGTGCGTCACGGAACCCGAACAGGAAGGTCGTCAGATCAACCATCTCGGTCTCCGTGCTCT
Source organism: uncultured bacterium (assembly GCA_903824675.1). GTDB lineage: Bacteria > Verrucomicrobiota > Kiritimatiellia > CAIKKV01 > CAIJXV01 > CAIJXV01. Next base: position 26,852 of record CAIJXV010000094.1, on the reverse strand, counting down.
GGAACTTCGTACGCTGAACCCCGAACTCATCGCGGATGTCGATTACCGTCGCCATGAACGTCCCGGCCGGAGCCAGGTCATCGCCAATCTCATCCCCGAACACATTTCCACCAACCACCGGCTGTTGCAGAATTGCCATTTTTGTAACTCCCGTTAGACCGCCGTAGCCTTGATGCGTAGGCGGATCATTTTGATTTCACTCACACACACGCGGCGAAAAGGAACGCCTGCGCCATCGACGCCCACATCACAGCGAAGAAGACCGCATCGCTAACGCAGATGCGTCCCTTCGCGGCAGCCTCAAACAACAGGTAGAAGACGCTCGCCAAAACGACGGCGTAAACACCCACACCGAGCAGGAACAATCCCAGCCTCCGCATTCCACCCAACAACTGAATCAACTTCTCCTGTTTCGTCTTTGTCGTCCCATTCATGTCCTTGTCCTTTCGACTATTGATTTTCGATGTTTACTGATCACCGATCACTGATCACAGGGCCCTCTGCCCTATGCCCTTTGCCCGATCCCCGCCTTCACCTCCTTTCGATCTGGCACAAGCCGGGTCGCCGCGGCGTAGCCCGCTTCGGGCGAAGCCGGGCCGCTCGCCGTAGCCTCCGTGCGGAGGAGGCTGGCATCCCGCCGATCTTCTTTCAGATTGGAGGCCCTTTGCTTGAATTCTTCACCCGCCAGGTACGCCTCGACCTCACTCATCCGGAACCGACGACGCCCCCCGAGTTCGTGTCCCGGCACGCCCCACCGCCATAACGAACAGGGACTCACGCCCAACCGCCGTCCGACTTCCCGGAGTGTCAGGTACGGTTCTGCTTGCCCTGAGCACCGTCGAAGGGTCTCCGCATCAGCGGGTGGAAGTTCCCCCCGTAGCACCTTCAACGCCTCACGCTTCCGCGCATCCGGCGCCGCCACCACCGCCGCCAACAATTCGCCGGTCAGGTCACTCATGGGTGGAGCCCTCCGCCTGCAAAGGGAACCGATAGCCGAACTCCAACCACAGGTCACCGGGAGCCGACTCATCGCCATCTAGCGCCAAGGCCATCAACTGATCGAATCGCTTGCTTTTCTTCATGTCGACCTCCGTTCTGAATGCTGTTTCACCAATAGCCGGTAAATCAACAGGAAGCCGGCTTTTCACGGGGACCGCTTGCGGTGATCGATCTCGTTGCCATCGTTCACGGCGTTGCAGCCCTACATGTTTCCGGGGAGGTCAAAAAAAAGAGGAGGTTGCCGAAGCAACCTCCTCAAATTCAGGGAGTTAGCAGCGTCAATCCCGTCAATTGACGGGATTAATTTGCGTCGTAGTTGTAGGATTCATCGATGCCGCGTTTGCGGCGATCGGAAGGGGCCAACTCTGAAAAATCAACTGGCTTCTCAGGATTACGCACCGCATCCACGTAGTCCCATACCTCGGGGTATTTTCCCTTGAACAGCGTTACACGCGCCCCGATTGCCTGCTTGGTGACACCACCCAGTCGTCTGCCGATTTCAGTATAGGACAGATATTCTTTCTGCCCATCCAACACCGTTTTCTCTATCAAAGACATGAAAAGATTCAGGTTCTCAGACCCGGTAATCCGCGCACGCATCCCAGCGAGGAATTTGTCTGGCCCGTCAGCCATCTCTTCGATGACAAGCTTGCGTCTGTCCGATTCGGTTCTCAACCGTCCGGTCTCATCCACAGCTTGAAACACAACACCTTTCAGGTCCTGAACTTGGCCGATAATCGCGTCCAACTTCGCTGCTTCGACAGACGTTCCAGGGGCCTGTTGCCCGTGGGTGCCAGTTGCAGTTTGTGCCGCAACCACTGGCAATGTGGCGCGTCGTTCCTTCCCAAACTTCGTGAAAATTATCTCAATCGCAGTGGGGTCGCCTTTGACGGATAGCGTGATTTCCTTGCCGGGACCAAGATCCACGCTGGGCGTGTCGTTTACGCCGAAAAGTTCGCCCGCTCGCAAAATGCGAATGGATCGGGCCGTACCAATACCCAAATTGGCAATCACAATCTTCCCGTTCTGTCGCACCGGAGTCATCAATGGCCACAGGGCGAGTCCGAAATGTCTCAACACCTCCGCATCGAGCGCTGCCAGATCATACACGGGCTCCCTCAGTACCTTGTTCCCATCCCCGACAGTCATCGGAACTTTCCCCTCAATGATCAGCCGTAGCGATACTGGGCATTCCGCATGATTTGCTGGCAACTCCTTGGCGGCCTCAACGCACCAGTTAAACTTGTTCAAAAGCAGGCCGACGTCTCCTTCCGCCCCCGTCAGTCTCGCATGAACCTGGTCCATTAGGTTCGCCATCACCTTCATCCGTAGCCCAAGGGTCAGACTGTCCATCCGTCCTCGCCATTTCAGCACGGCGATCTCCCCGGTGTCGGCATCCACGTCCCATCCAGCTTTCTCGCGCTCGACTGCCCATGCCAGGAACGCTCCCTCGGCCTGCGCGCGCGTTTCGGTGGGTACCGCATGCAGTTTCGCGCACACGATCGCTGCTGTCATCGCCCCGAGACGTGACAACCTTGCGTCAAGTCGGCACACATCCAGAAGTTTAGTCGCCAGTTGCGGATTGTCGGTGGCCATGGAGCCCACCAGGTCTTTAACATGCCCGCTCACTGTATCCGTCATCATTAATTGGTCGACCGCCAGCAGATGCGGCGCCCATTCGTTCTTCTGTCCGCTCAGGTTTAATCCGGCAAAGAACTTCTCCAACCTCTCCGGCTTGTTCAACACCTTTCGAAACGATGAGAGATTCACCGTCTCGGGAAATAGGTCCTGGTCCGTATTATGCAAAAATTCCAGCGAATCCTGGTTTTCCTGATAGTAGTTTGCGTCAAGGATCGAATCCCTTGTCGCATTGACGATTCGGTAGAAGGCTTCTACCTGTTTTTCGGGTTTCTGTGTGCCGCTCTTAAGGACAAGTCTCGGGAATCGTAACCGCAATGCGCCTGAAAGGCCTCTTATGAAAAAACGTACCCGCACCGGTGCCGCGAGATCACTGCATCGCACGTCTATGTCCGAGTCAAAGGACTCGATTTTGACATGATTATCGGCACCCACCTCCCTCAGGCGCGGTGTCTCGGGATCGATATATTCCCTGCTCTGGAAGAGCGCATGGTCAATGCTCTGGTACTCCTTGCCGGAAGGATCCGTAAACCGCACCATGTAGAGGCGGCTTACAAAACGGCAGAAACACAGTTCGCGCAACTTTGCCAGGTCGAACAGTTGCTTGGTAACGGCCGCTGGCGGGATTCCCAGGAAGGTGCTGTTGAACTCCGCCAGTTTCTCTTCCGTGATTCGCCGTCCGCCGCCCGTGGTGATGAACCACAGCAACCCATCAACGCCTCTGAAGTAACGTATGGACGCAGTATCCACCACCACGTCCTTCCATGAGTACCAGAGCGGCGTTCGTTCGTCGTAATTGTAGGCGCGAACCGTGAGTTGGTCTTGAAACCCGAGCACGGCAGCACAGCCGTCTGCCTCGGATGAGGAACTGCGAAAAAACACACCCAAACGGGTAGTGGGGGAAAGCCATGCCGTCTCCAAGTCCGCATCCAACTTGGCGAACTCGAATGGCACGCTTGTCTGATAGGACTGTATGGTGATTTCGCGCTGGTCGAGGATTCCCTCGGCACGCGGCGCATTCTCGATAAGTTGAATATGCTCTTTCGGTTCGTATCGGATGGCCATTTCTTACTCCTAATCTAACAACAAACGAAAACCCCGGCGCATGAACATGGCCGGGGCTGCTCACACAAATGTGCCATCACGGGCTGGCACGGATAATTTAAAAAGCCTTACCCTCCTCAAGAAAACTGAAATAATCGGTTCGGTTGAAGATCAGATGATCGAGAACGGCGATTCCCATAATGTCGCCGGCCGCCCGTAGTCTTTGCGTCGTTTCTATGTCGGCATCAGAAGGATGCAGTGGGCCCGTTGGATGGTTGTGCGCAAGCATGACCGCACAGGCGCGATCTGCCACCGCATCCGCAAATACCTCGCGCGGATGCACCGGACTTCGATCCACCAGGCCAATGGAGACAACCCGGATGTTCAATAACTCATTGGCTCCGTTGATCGTCGCGCAGAGGAAGTGTTCCTGCTTACGATCCGCGTAATGCCGGACATGCGGCAGCAAGTCGGCTGGTGTTTCGATTTTTGCGCCTTCCGGCTTGATGCGGCGGCGTGCGAACTCAATGGCAGCCAGAATCAGCGTTGCTTTCGCGTCGCCCACACCTTCAAACTGGGACAGGTCTTCCGCCGTCACCTTCAGCCCCTTCTCGTCAATCAGACGCGCCAGATTACCCGCGAGCGTCATCACATCCATGCCGACTGTGCCCTTGCCAAGCAAAACCGCCAGCAACTCTATGTCACTCAAGGCCTGGGCGCCTTTACGCAGGAGTTTCTCGCGCGGACGGTCAGATTCATGCATCTGGCTGATGGATTTGTTCATGGTTTTACGCCGCGGTTGATAGGTGGGTGTCTATGACCGTCACGGCCATCAGGTCAAAGATGCCGCCCGACCGGGTGTAGTCCGGGTTGGCCAGTTCGTTATAGCGGCCTCGTTCGTCGTACGCGTTCTGTATCTCTCCATTGACCTGCCCGCGATAGGTGCTATCCAAGAAGACACGATCCTCTCGGTGCGCCTGCACGGTGATACGGATGACAGGATCGGCAACCTTTTCTTCCGTCACCTGCTTGATGTAGAGCGCTTCTTCATCACTGATGTCGAACTTAGCTCGTATCTCGTCAATCAGGTCTTGAACCGACACCTTCTGGGGTGGCGGGCCTGTCCCTTTTTTTCCCTTGCCGGACTTGAGTTTTACCGGGCCGGTACTGGTCGTAACGCCCTGAAACTCGACAGCCGCTTTGATGACTTCGGTTTGACGAATCTGTTTCATCAAGTCGGACACGGTACCAATTTTGATGAGTTGCGGGCCGATGTATTCCGCGAAGGTGGCGAACTCCTTCAATTCCTGTGCATACGAGAAGAAGCAGGTGAGAAAGTGGTACACCTTCACATAGCGGGTCAGCAAATAGACGAACGTCTTGCGTTCTTCGGCGGCGGCGATTTTGTTTTGAAAGCGTATCCGCAGTGCGTTGACGAAAAACTGCACCTGGGCGTCCGTCCCGGTCACAATCAACTTCGCAAAGTCAGCGGCATCTTTCTGCGTGAATACCCCCGTGGCCAGAAGGTCGCCATAGAGTTTCGGGGCAAGGTCTTTGTCCGGTTCTTCCGGCACGAAGGGCGTGCCTTTGCGGTATTTCTTGAAGGCCTTGAGGATGGCGGCCGAATTGTTGGTGAAGTCCACCACCACCACATCCTTCTTTCCTTCGTGGCAACGGTTCAACCGTGACAGCGTCTGCACGGCGTTTCGGTCCACGACCGGTTTGTCGAGGAACATGCCGGCGAGCAGGGGCTGGTCGAACCCGGTCTGGAATTTGTTGGCCACCACCAGGAGCCGGTATTCTTCGCCTTCGAACCGGTCTTCAATCAGTTCCCCGGCATCCAGTTGGTTGACGGCGTGCTCGTGAATCTCCTGATTGGTCTCGGGATGGGTAAAATCCGAGAAGGCGTAAAGGATTTTGTATTTTGCGCCACGTTCCTTGAGCTTTTCCTTGATGATGGTGAAATACCGCAAACCGGCCACGCGGGAACTGGTGACGATCATCGCTTTGGCGCGGCCACCGATGAGCGGCATAACTTTTTCCTCGAAAATGCGCAGCATGACCTCGGACTTGTATTGGATCAAGCCGTCGTCCTGAAAGGCCACGTTCATCAAGGCTTTCGCCACAGTGCCTTTGGGATACAGTTTCTCCTCGTCTCCGGGCGGCGGAACGAAATGACAATGGAGGTTGTAAAGGGTCTTGTAGGAGATGATGCTGGTCGCCACGTCCACAATGTAACCCTCGGAGATCGCTTCCGCCTCGCTGTAGGTGTCGAAGGGGTTCCCGAATAGGTCGAGGGTCGCTTGCGACGCCGTGGCCGTGAAAGCCACGAACAACTGATTCAGGTCGTGTTCGCGAATCACCTTGGCGATCAACTCTTCAGGGTCGGGGAGCGGCACGTCGGCATCGGGTTCGTCCGCCTTCCGGAAGGGGAGGCGGATCGCCGCGCCCATCTGTCCTTCTTGGGAACGGTGTGCCTCATCAATCAGAAAGGCAACCCGCAGTTTCTTCAGTTCCGGGTCGTTTTGGATCTGGTCAAGTATCCAGGCGAATTTCTGTTGAGTGGTGACAATGATGGACTTGCGTTGTTGAAGGAATCGCGGTAGGTCGTCCGCGCGGTCCGCCAGCCCCACCACGTCTTTCAAATGTCCGAAATTGACGATGTCACGCCGGATGTTGTCATCCAGGGCGGTCCGGTCGGTAAGGATGACGGTGATGTCCACCAATTTTTGATTCGTGCCGGGTTTGTAGAGACTGTGCAGGCGATCGGCGAGCCAGCAAATTGAGAGCGTCTTGCCGCTGCCGGCGGAGTGGTCGGCCAGATATTTCTTGCCGACGTTGCCCGTTGCGCCAAAGTGGACGGTGATGTCATCGGCGATCCTCCGCACCAGGCGACTTTGGTGATAACGCGGAAAAATGGTGAACGCCGGCCGCTCGGTCTTGTCCGCCTCTTCCTCGCGTTTGGGTACGTAAATGAGGAAGAACGACAGCGCCTCCAGCAATTGGTCTTTGGCCAGTACTTCCCGGTAAAGAAACTCGATCGGATACTCGTTCGGGTCTTGCGGCGTGTTGGTCAGGCCCATGTTGTGCCAGCGGAAATTTTCTACTCGGCGGGGATCGGTCGCGGCCATCACGTCGCTGGTGTCGGCGGCGAGATAAAGGAACGGATGCTGGAATATCCGCCGGGCGGGGTCGCGCTTGGCAAACTGCGCCACGGCATCATGCACGTTTTGATTGGCCTCGTGCTTCAACTCCAGGGCCACAATCGGCAGCCCGTTGAGAAAGAACACGAAATCAATTTCCTCATTCGTTTCCCCGAAATAGAAGTGGGGACGGTACGTGATGCGGTTCTCAACGTGCTTCTCCGCCGCGGTGCTGGCTGCGGAACGAGGGGTGGGATAAAACAACCTGAACTCAAGCTCCCTCACTTTGAGCCCGCCACGCAGCAGCATCCAGAGCGGAGTGTGCTCCAACGCCTTGCGCAGCGCCTTAAACACCTCGTCCCGGGCGTCGGTGCCGTAATCGGTTTCCAACTTCTTGAGCGTGTCCCCTTGGGTGGCCTTGAGGAAAGCCCAAAGGTGATCTTCAGCGATGAAGTGCTCCGTATCCGTGATGTCTGGCTGTTCCAGCACGCCATACCGGTGTTGCCGGGTCAGGTAGGCCGACACATGATCTTGGAACGTTAACTCTGGGTGTTTCTTCCGCGCCACGATCAGGTGTTTCCTTCCTCTTTTTGAACGGGTTTGAACCCATTCAGCGTCTCCACGAGTTTAAAAACCGTGGTGCAGGGATTGGCTCTGGAGGCGGGTGTGCCCGCCACCTCAATCTCGTCATGCAGTCGCCGCGCCCAGGCGATGGCCTGTTTCTGATTGCCCTTTGCCGCGAGTTGCCGGTACATGTCCGTCGCGTTTTTGCGGTACTCTTGGCCCAGCAAGCCAGTCAGCTTACCTTCATATTCGTCACGGGACATCCCCGTCGTCCGGTATTCGAAGTGCAGGATGTACCACAGTTCAAAGGCCTCGTTGGACCAGGCGCACTCGATCTTGTCGGTCGTGGCCTTGTGTATGGCGTTGTCGAAGTTATCAGGCTCAAAACTATCCCGGTCAAATACCACCCAGACCTGGTCGAAAGGGTAGTCGCCCGATGCCCGGTCCATACGCAATTTCTGGGCCTGTTCAACCAAACTCAATGTGTTGAAGCCCTCGCCTTGTATGTCCAGTTCCACTACATGGTTGGGCAATAAGGCCTTGAATGCCCTGAAATAGTTGGGTTCTGTTTTCGTTCCTTCACAGACAATAAGGATTCGTTCACGCGCCGCACTTATACGCACGGCGCGTTTCATCGCTCGGGATTCATGGTTGCACCATGCTTTACCACGGTCACTCAGTTTGACTGGGCGTCCCATCGCCGGCCTCCTTCAGCAGCGTTGAAAAATCTCCAAGATAGGGGATGGCGCCAAACCGCCCTTGGATGTAGTTTTTCTCAAGCGCGGCATCGTTGCGAACCTTGGTCCCCCTGACCGACTTGAACTCGGCCAACGAGTACAGCGAAGAGGCCGATTGATTGGTTTTCTCCACAAACCATACCTGATCACGCCGCAGATTGCCGTAGTGCAACAGATTCGTGTCGTGTGTGGCAAAGATCAACTGGGCATTCTTCGGGTTCGAAACGGGCGAGTTGAATAGCCGCGCAATGGCTCTGGTCAAATGCGGATGCAACTTGGCATCCAATTCATCCACGGCCACGATGTACCCATTCTTTAGGCAGTCCAGGATCGGGCCGGCTATCCGGAAGAATTTCTTGGTGCCCTCGGATTCCTCCGAAGCAAAATCCAAGTGCGTAATGCCTTCCTCAACGCCGTCGCGGAAACTCTTGTGGACGGTTGCTATCTTGAACTGCCTCTGTTTCATGAGGCGTTGCCGGGTCTCATCAGGCACGTCCTTTAAGTCGTCTTCCCTGATCAGCACCTCGTTGACGATTAAGTCCTCGATTCCCACGTCCGCGCGCCGGATGAACTCGACCAGCAGGGGGCGCATCTCTTCCTTCTGCAGGAGTTCGGTCGAGTACCGCTCATAGGTCTGATCGCGCAATCCATGGAGCGACCTGAAATTGATAAACCATTTCACGACATCGCCGGCAATCGTCCCGTTGAATTGGGCCGCCACGGAAAGGAAGAGTGCATTGTCGCGGGTTTTGTCTTCAAGGCCCTTCCCTTCGCGAAACCCCTCACGCACGTCGATGCCGTCATCTTCACGCAGGAACAGGGTATCCTCCTTGACCTTTTCCGTGCGGAAAAGCCACTCTCGCCGAACCCTCTTGCGGTCAACTTGGAAACCGTAGCGGTAGCGAAAGCCGCTCCAAAGGAAACAAACCTCGAAATGGCTCGGTTTGTCCTTGGTGGAAACTTCAAGTTTGAACGGCATCACTCGAATTTCCTCCTCAACCTGCATCTCTTTCGAGGAGTTCAGTACGAAGGTCCGCATGAACGCCATCGCGGCCAGCAGGTTGGACTTGCCGCTGGCATTGGCGCCATACACCACAGCGCTTTTTAACAGGCGATGACGCCCCGCCTGGAAGGTGTTCTCTTCCAGATACTCCTTGATCGGGTTCGCCGCCACCATGCTCAGGCGCACAGGCGCGTTGAATGACAAATAGTTGCCGACCTCGAATTCAATCAACATGGGTAACTCCTTTTTGTGAACTCTTCACAAAAACCAGGGATACTGTACCTTGTTGAGGCGGCTATGCAATACATATTTGAGGTGTTTCCGTATTTTATTCAGATACGTCCGTCTTTTATCACCACTAAATCAGACTCCGTGACCCGCCTCTGCCCCGTAACACATTCATGTATCAAGGACTTGCGATACGCGGTAAGGGTGGCGATTTGGGTTTCGATCCCTTTGCTTATCAAGTGCGATTCCCGTTCCTTTGCATCCAAGTATTCTGCAATGGCAACCTGTTCCTCTAACGGAGGGAAAGGAGCGAAATTCGTCCCAATACGGACGTAGTTAAGATTGAGTTGGGTGCTCTGCACGGCGGAACGCAACATAATGCCACGCATCGCCCGCATGAGGTAATACAGGAAGTCGAGGTGGATTTTGTGACCCGGAATCATGCCGATCATGCTGTCAGGGAAACAGGCTTCAAAGTCGAGAATGGCGACATCACCAATGTTGGCGGCGATGGACATAACAAGGGTTCCGCGCGGGAATCGCTTACTCACGCTCAGGCCAAGTTCATTGAGCGTCTGCGAATACGTGCGGATATACTTACCTGCGGCTGTGATGTCACCGGTTTGGACAAATGGATACGGACCATCGTAAAGCGCGGGGTCATTTCTCGGCCGATGTGTAAACTGGCCGCGGACCAAACTGCATACGCGTTTAATCTGCTGCACCTTCCAGTGGGTTGGCACTTCAGAGAACCAGTCCACACCGGAGACTCTCATCTTCGCTTGTGGATTCAACCCCCGCGTCACCGCGCGATTGAGGATGGAATCCCGCACCGCGTCGAGGGTTTCAAGTTGGCGTCGTTTGGCGGCAATAGCCCCATCAATGGCCGCGCAACTGGCATCCAGGTACGCGGCAATACGCTTTTGCTCAGCCAGGGAGGGAACTGGTATGCGTGCTGCGCGAAAAGCGTATTGCGGGAGTCCGAATCGCGTCACGCCAACGGCTTTGGCTTCATATTGAGCGCGGAAACATTTCGAGGTGTGCAGCCAGGCCAGATACGAACCATTAACCGATGCAAGCCGCGGACGAATCATTGCCAGATGGTATCCGCACAAGACTCCCGGCAAATCCTCGGTGACAAGCGCCGGTATCGCAATGTCATCGGCTTCCTCCGAATCCTTTGTCGCCAGTATGTCGCCCCGTCGAATCTGAAACTTCCGGATTTCGCGCTCATCGGCCGACGCTTCCATGAAGTCAATACACGCCGTAATGCGGTCGTTCTTGTAAACGTCAACGTAGTTGCAGAGTCGAACAGGTTCTTCACCTTCGATGGTATGTTTGTCAACGTTGCTGAAAAGGACATCGGCAACCGCATCAAGGCGCGTGACCCGCCAATCCTCCGGCACAGTTTTCGTCCACGGGGCGAGCAGTTCGGTTTCTTCGACACTCGTCATCGTGCCAACCCCTCCAACATCTTCTCCGCCTCCTTCTCCAGTTTCCAGAATTCGGCCAGGAGTTCCTTGGCGGGGGTGGGCGGCTGGTAGCGGTAGAAGTACTTGTTCGGAAGGATTTCATAGCCCAGTTGCGGGCTGTCCTCCCACCGGATGATCGGCTTGGCAATTTCCCGTTTCAGGAACGCCTCGATGTCTTCGCCGTGCGGGATGTATTCGTCGTCTTGCACGTAATGCCGGTGGGTCCACTCGACGGAGACGATTTCCCCCGCACCGGCAAACGCCGCCTTGAACTTCTTGGCCGCGCTGTCTCCCGGTTTCAAGGCGAGTTCAACGGTCTTTTCCTTGCCGCCAGCCTTCACGCGAACGCGGAAACTGAGTTCACTGTCGTGAAACTCCAACTCCTTGGCGACGTTGGCCGCAGTGAACGCCTTTTCGTAAGGTTCGGTGATGATGGCGGGCTTGTCGTTCTCGTCGGTCTGCCAGAACACGACGCCGACCTTGTGGTAGGCGAAATCCTCGCGCCGAAATATCTTCACCTGCTCATCGGCATACCCCTTGGCCCAGCCGTCGCGGTAACGGGTTTCGACCCATTGGCGATGCTCATCGGTGATCCGATTGCGTTTGTTCCCGAACGATTTTGGCTCCTTCTCGTATTGCTGCCGGGCGTCAATGAGCATGACGCGCCCGCGATGGCTGGCGGGCTTGTCGTTCCGCAACAGCCAGATGTAGGTGAAGATGCCGGTGTTGTAGAACAGTTGGTCCGGCAACATGACGATGGCATCAAGCCAGTCGTTTTCCAGAATCCAGCGCCGGATTTCGCTTTCGCCGGATCCACAGTCGCCATTGGAGAGGGGCGAACCGTTGAAGATGATGGCGATACGGCTCCCGCCTTCAGCCGGGGGCACCATCTTGGCCAGCATGGTTTGCAGAAACAGCAGCGCGCCATCATTGGACCGGGGCATTCCGGCCTGATAACGCGTCTTTTCCAACTTGCGCGCCTCAGCTTCGTATCCATCCTTGCCGCCCCAGGTCACACCGAACGGCGGATTGCTCAACATGCGATTGAACCGGTACTTACTTTCCGGCCACTGGTCGCCCGGTTCTTTCCCGTGCGGATCGTGTGGGATGAGAGAATTGCCCAACGTTACCTTGGCCTGCTTATCGTTCTTGATGAGCAGGTCAGCCTGACAAATGGCGTAGTTTGTGGGCGACAATTCCTGACCGTGAACGGTGACAAACTTTTCAACGTGCTCCTTTTCCTCCGTCGTTGTTGCACGATCGAGCAGATGTTCCTTGGTCACAGAGAGCATCCCCCCCGTGCCACTGGCGGGATCGTAAATGGAAAAGTGACGGTCGGGACTGGGAATATCCAGCAATTCAACCATGAGCCGGATGACTTCGCGCGGGGTGAAGTGTTCCCCGGCCTCTTCGCCACTTTGCTCCGAAAACCGCCGTAGCAATTCCTCGTAGATATAACCCATTTCCAGGCCGGAGAGCCGATCCGGACCGAGAGGCAGTTCCTTATATTGATTAAGGATCGGGGCAAGCCGGTTATTCTTCACCATCGTACCGATGGTGGCGCGATAGTTAAAATGCTCGATAATGTCCGCCACGTTTTCCGAGAATCCGTTGATATAGGCGCGAAAGTTCTCATCCAGGAGGGCGTGGTCTTCCTCGTAGACCTTGCGGAGCGTCCAATCCGTTTTGTTGGAGAAGGGACATTGCTTGGGATTAAGTTCCAGTTCCTTCACCAACGTGACGAGTTCCTTCTCCTTGTCCTTCAGGTGGGGGCGTTTTCCCAGCACCTCCGCTCGCTTGACCTCGCGCCAGGCAAGGAGCACGCATTCGAGGCGTCGAATAACGATGATGGGAAGGATGACGCCTTGATACTCGTAGGGCTTGAACTTCCCCCGCAGGCGTTCAGCGGTTTTCCAAATATCACCCGCCAGATTATCGAGCCGCGCCTTGTTTAGGACTGTCGCCATAACACATCACCTTGATCGTCCGTTTTATCCACACCCCAGCCTGAATTCCATCAGGACTCGGCAATTTCATTCCGCCTTCTTCCCATTCCTCACATCCCGCCCGGTCCCGGCCTCGCCAGCCTGGACCCATTCATCCACTTGCGACACCTTGAACCTCCACTGCCGCCCAACCCGCTGCACGGGGATCCTTTTGGCCCGAATCCAGCGGTGAATCGTGTCCGTACTGACCTTCAGGTGCTGTGCGATCTCTTCCAGCGAAACCCACGGCTCAGCATTCATCGCCAGGCCCTCACATGATCACATGATCATCGGCGTTGCAAACCGATGCGGAGTGTTGCATATTGAGCCAGAGGAAACAAGCCCGACATGAAACACAAATCGCTTCTTCCGATCTATTTGCTTTGGAACCAATTCTCGGTGCCATGCATGGGCTTTCTTCAATCGACGAATCACCAAATGCGAAAGCTACCTGAATGACGGTCCAATCGCCATTTCTCACGGACCTTGACACGCGCGCCGCCGTCAAGGGCTCCCGTGACCCTCTGGGGGCGCAATCAATCTGGACAAAGATGGGCAGGCAGGTTGTCGGCAATCTCACCACGGTCAGCACATCCGTCAGAGATTTCACCACACTGCTGCTCGGTTACTACTTTGCTACCCGGGCGGCAGAAGCAGGAGGCGCCGAGAGCGAACTCGACGTATTTCTCAAATGGGAACAACTCGCGGCATACGCCCGAGGCCACGTCAATCGCGACTGGGCATTCCGCGGGGTTGAGCGGGTCAAGAAGCGCCTGGGCGAAAGCACAAACATCCGCCTGTCCGCTGACAGTGCGGGCCAGATACTCAGCAACCAGAAGACCTACGGCCTATGGGGCCTCTACACGGTCGCTGGCCGAGCATCGGGGTTGCTCGAGGGTGAACCGACACGACTTACCCCGCGTGCGTTGCAGTATGTCGAAAGAGAATGCCTGCCCATCCTGAAGGCCGAAAAACTCGGGGACGGCGCGAGAATAATCGAAATCCTTCGCCAGCCATCGTCCCGCATCGAAATTGAAGGACGGGACCGCCAGATTGTGCGGGCTGTGGCCAGAATCCTAGACAAACAACTGCGGCAAGAAGAGAGGTCATTCTACCGTGAACACCTCTTGACCGGTGGCCCAGCCGATTCCACAAACGGACGTCAAAATCTCCTTGCTGAATTGTTCGAGCGCACCAAACAGATGGATCCCATCACACCCAAAATGATGACCGCTTTCGCGAAAGAGGCGCGCGTGCGTGGGGAATCCGGGCAACCGCTGGCCGTCCAACTCGAACGCATCCGGGCCGCTGAATCGCTCTTGGCGCCGGTCGCCGCGCTCTTCGATTTTGTGCTCGCACAGGATGACATCACAGTCGATCAACTCGCGGCCATCCTGGAAAAGCAATGGGGGGCAATGGTAAACACCATCGAAGTCGAAGCGCTATCCGCACTCACCCAGGAGTTCGGGAATAACGGTCGGGACGATGGTGAGGGCGAACGCTGGTTGTGCATGGCGAAGGCATGCGCTGCCGGCAAATACGCGGACCTTGTCAACTTGCTCATCCGTCAGAACCAGGAGGTCATGCTCTCCAGAGGCGGCGCACCTTGGGTCACTCAGGAAAAGAACAGACTCCAGGTTCGGGTCCGCGACGAGTCGGCCGTCTTGCCGCGCCGGACGGAATTGCCGAATCTGTGGCGTCACTCCTATTTCATCGATTCGCTCCGTACAGTTACCGCGCAACTTCAGGTAGGTACTCCATGAGCGAACTTCCCCGTGCTGTGCTGTCCGATCACTTTCAAGAACTTATGCAGGGCAAGCGTCTTATCAGCGCCGTCTTCCTTACATTCCGTTTCGATCCTGCGTTCTTTGAACAAGAGGTGCTGCCCATCTTTCTGGATATTCCGCTGAGCCATGCTTCCGCGATCCGGCTGGTCCAGATGGAGGGTGTACTGAACCGCATTGGCGCTCAAATGGCTGTCTACTACGCCGAGAACGGCCTGATGATCGGCGAAACATCGGCCAAACTGCCGATCCAACGCGTTCCGGTCCGTCACCCCACGGGTTACTTCCACCCAAAGAATGTATTCCTACTCACGGAATCGGCCGAACCCGACGCAGATGGCAACCGCGAACAAACATTGCTGGTCGCCTGCATGTCCGCCAACCTAACAGAGGCGGGCTGGTGGAGGAATGTAGAGGTCTGCCACGTCGAAGAAATAGAAATCGGGACGAAGACTCGACTTCGGGATGACGTGTTGGGATTTCTAGCCGGGCTCAAGCGAAGGACGGCATCGGAAACTGCCCATCCAGCCCTACAGAGCATTTCCGACTTTCTTAGGCAAACAGAACAACGCGCACAGAAATCATCGGGCCAACAACTACATACCCATTTCTATGACGGGAAGACATCTGTGCCCGATTTCCTCGAAGAAGTGGCCGGCCAATACATCCGCGATGCATATCTTGAAGTCATCTCCCCGTACCTCGACGATGCCGATACGTGCCGACCGTTGGAAGAACTCATCCATCGCTTTCGCCCCAGGGAAGTCAGGGTCTTCCTTCCCCGCGCACCCAATGGTGATGCCACTTGTCGCAAGGAGCTTTACCAGTCTGTTCGCGCATTGCCGAATGTTTCGTGGGGAAGTCTCCCAAGGGATCTTCTGCGGCTTGGCCGGACCGAAGACGCCGGCGACCGCATGGTTCACGCCAAGGTCTACCGTTTCTTCCGTCAGAAGCCGAAATGGGAACTGTTCTTCATCGGGTCGCCAAATCTCACCACGGCGGCCCACCAGAAAGGCGGCAACCTGGAAACCGGATTCATCGTCGACAAACTGGCTCCCCCAGGCGCCTGCGAATTCTGGCTCTCGGCCCAAACAAAGGTGCCCCTGGACTTCAAACCAAATGACGAGGCTGAGGGAACAACTAAAGAGACCGTCACGCATCTCGTTTTACGCTACCGATGGGACACTGGCGAAGCCTCCGCTTTCTGGAATGAACCCGAGAATCGGCCGGCATCCCCTTGCCTGGAGTTGGACGCGCAAGGCCAGCAACTGGGCAAGATTGGTCCCTTGCCATCCAGCCAATGGACATCCTTGGACGCCGGTTTTTCAGAAATGCTCCAAACGGTACTCAGGCGGACGTCCTTCATATCTGTGCGCGAGGACGGAAAAGATCCCGTGACCGTGCTGGTCCAGGAAGAGGGGATGACACACAAACCTTCTCTTCTCGCCGACCTTTCGGTTCAAGACATTCTACGTTACTGGTCGCTTCTCACGTCGGAGCAACGCAGCGCGTTTCTGGAACTGCGGGCCACGGAACTCATCAAGACCGGACAAGGTCTCGATCTGGTAACAACACAGAGGCTCCAGGCCGAACAAGATACGCTCTTCGACCGATTTGCCGGCTTCTTTCACGCTTTCGGCTGCCTGGAGCGAGCAGTGAAAAAGGCCATCGAAGAGAACCGGGAGCTGGAGGCCGTCTACCTGCTGTTCGGCAAGAAGTACGATTCGCTGGGGAGTCTCCTGACACGTGTCGCTGGCACGGAGTCCAAACAGGATGATGTCGAACGCTATGTCCTGGCACTTTGCGCCAAGCAAGTATGTCAACAGGTGAGGAAGGATTACGCCGAGTTCTGGCAAAATCATCCCGCTGACGCTAAGGAAATCGAGCGCCTGTGCGGCGAAACCGCTGCAAGAATGCAGGAGGCGCTCGCGACGAAGACCCAGGAAGACATGAAACCCTTCTTGGACTGGTTCGAAGGCTGGTTTCTAAAGAAGGCTTTGCCCGCGGAGGGTGCCAATGATTGATCTCCGCGCAGCGGAACAACTTCTCGACTTTGGCAAACGCATCAAGAGTGCGCAACGCGCTCAGGAACAACTTGAGGGCGCTGTCGCCATACACAACATCCTCTGCCGCCACAATGTCGCATACCTCGCAGACGAAGTGGGCATGGGCAAGACATACGTCGCACTCGGGGCGCTCGCTCTATTCAGACATTATGACCCCGACTTCCGCGTGCTCGTCATCGCACCCCGCGAGAACATCCAAAGGAAATGGATGAAGGAACTTCGCAACTTCGTGGCGCACAACGTTAGGTTCGCGGACCTCCGCGTGAAGGGAATTGAAGGTGAACCGGCGCGCCCGCTCGTTCTGTGCGAGAACCTCATCGCATTGATCCGGGAGACCTCACTCGATGCGAACCGTGATTTCTTCGCCCGGTTGTCCAGCTTCAGTCTCCCGGTTCGCGGGGACGACGAGGTGGATCCCGCAAGCGCCCGGATGCTCCGGGACGCCCTGCGGCGCTGCCTTCCCTGGCTTCCCGACGAGGTGTTCGACCTTCGATCAAAACAGGCGTTCAAGGATAACTTCGCTCGTGCCGTTTGCTGCGGATTACCTGAATTCGACCTCGTCATCGTCGATGAGGGGCACAATCTGAAACATGGATTTTCCGCCGGTGTCGCCGCGCGTAACCGGGTCATGGCGCTGGCCTTCGGCCACCCAGGGCAGAGCGTGAACCATAGCCTCTTCCCAGGATACCGCCCGAAGGCCAAACGGGTTCTGTTTCTGTCAGCAACACCCATCGAGGAGAACTACCGTCACCTGTGGAACCAGCTGGATATTCTGGGTCACGGCGGCACGCTTCGCGACTTGCGCGATACCGAAGATGAGGATGTGCTTAGGGAACTCGCTAGGACCATCCTGATACGCCGCGTGACATCGATTCGCATTGGTGGGGCCGAGTATACGAAGAACATTTACCGGCGTGAATGGCGCGGTGGCGGGGTAGACCAGCACGACGACCCGTTGCGCGTCCTTGGCGACAGACAGAAACTTGTCGTCGCCCTGGTCCAGAAGAAGGTCAGTGAGATTCTTGGCAGCGAGCGGTTTAACCGCTCTTTCCAGATGGGAATGCTCGCCTCCTTCGAGAGTTTCTTGGAGACGGCCGGAGTGAAGAGAACAGAGGATGACAACGGGAACTTCGACGACGGCGAACAGACGGAAGACCCATCCGAGCGGGAAGGCATCGATGTAGCCGACGTGAACCGCCTTTCGCGCTCATACCGCAGGACGTTCAACGGCGAGGAACTGCCGCACCCGAAGATGGATGCCGTCGTGGCCCGTTTGTCATCCGCGTGGAAAACAGGTGAAAAGGCCCTGGTTTTCGTGCGCCGCGTTGCCTCGGTCAAGGAACTCAAGCGCAAACTGGATGACCAGTATGATGCCTGGCTCTTGGCTCGCATGGAGCAAGAACTGCCACCCTCCACATTGGATCGCTTCCGGAAAGTGGTTGCCCAATATCGAACACTGAAGATCGAAGCACGTGAGCGGCAATCAGGGGTCGAAACACCACAGGATATTGCGGCACCAAATGCAGCCGCCGCCATTGAAGACAGGGGAGGTCTCGACACATTCTTCGCATGGTTCTTCCGGGGCGACGGGCCGCGCGGCATCCTGAGCGGGGCAAACATTCAGCGGCGATTCATCCAACGAGGTGCCGAGTATGCAACCTTCTTTGAGGAAAACCATGTCGCCGCCCTTCTGGGTTGCGCCCCCGGCGCAGTGGTGACCAGACTGGCCGAGTATTCCGGTCGTGACGTCGAAACGGTTCGATCCGAGGTGCGCCGCCGGTCATGCCGATTCCTGCCCACGTTAGCCAAACTCACCAGAAGCGACCGTTTTGAGGCGGTTCAAGCCGCCGCCGTTGAGTGGATAAAGGAAATCGATGGCCCTCTGCACGCCCAGGCGGCTGAACTGTGGCATGAATGGTTCTCCGATTATATTCGCACAAATCACGCCACAGAGGCACCGGAAATTGGTGATTGGCTGGAGTTGAAAACGTTCTTCACCCAAATCCGTCAGCGACCGGCTCTGCGCACAAGACTTTGGCCAGAGACCCAGACGGAAGACTGTCACCAGTCCTGTCGAGAGTCAGAACTTCGGGCGAGGCTCCTTGCGACTGCGGCTAGACTGGGGCATGCATTCATTGACCTATACGTTCTGACCATTCAGCGTATTGGCAGCCTGGACCTTCGCGCACAGGAGGACTCGGACACGGCTGGCCGCGAGGCGGAGGAACAGCGCATTGAAGCTTATCTCGACCTACTCACTCGCCAAATGGATACCCCATTGAAGGAACGCTGCTGGGGAGCCTTCGACGAATTGTCTCAAATATCCGAGTGCTTCGATCTCATTCTGGATGTCAACGATCCCGGTGCCCGCACGCGTTCCCTTGCCGAAACGGCGCGCGCCTTCGGCGCGCTTCTCCGCCAGCAACAACCAGTCGGCGGCATGTCCGGACAGATCAACCAAACGCTAGTTCGGCAATTCCGGATGCCTGCCTATCCGCTTGTCCTGTTCACAACGGATTTGCTCCAGGAGGGCGAGGATTTGCACACCTTCTGCTCCGCAGTCCATCACTACGGCATTTCGTGGACGCCCTCATCCATGGAACAACGCATCGGCCGTATAGATCGCGTCTGGTCGCAAAGCGAACGCCGCTTGACCATGCTCACAACCGAACCGGCGGGAACCGACAAACTTCAAGTCTATTTCCCGCATTTGCGCGACACCATCGAGGTCTTACAGGTACAACGGGTTCTTACACGAATGAACACATTCATCAGGCTCATGCACGAAAGCCTGTGTGCTCCAGTGAGTGGAGAGAAGAAACTGAACGTTGATCGAGAGATTCTGCTTGGCCTCAGTGCCGTGCCACAGATCACAGATATCCTCAAGAGCGCTTTTCCGGTCGACCCGGAACTTTTGAAAGGAGATATAGCAACGCTGGAAACCACCCCGGATCAGTCCCGATTGGCTGTGCAACGTTTCCGCGACCTCGCCACTGCATTGAACGGCAAAGGCTCACTGGTCTGGGAAGAAGGCGGCACGACGACCCGTATCTTCGGAACTCGAACGATGGGTGAACGTCGCCAGCCCTTTTGCCTATCGCTGGAAACGTTCCAAGGCCATCTGCTTGTCCATGTTTCCAGTCCCGTCGGCCTCGTTGATCCCAACGACATGACGTTGTCGTCCGTGGAACGCCCGCGTGTCCGTTTAGCCCGGATGGTGTTGTTGCCACAGAGGGAAGACTCCACCTTCAACCTGGCAGTCGAAGATGACGTGATTCTCGGTGATCCAACGTGCGACGTGTCGCGCGTTGCCGAAACCCTGAAACGCGTTACCGACGACGCCGACCGACTCGAAATGCAACTGTTCGCAGGCCGCGACGCAACGATCGATACTTTCAAACAGTCAATAGATGATGAGAACAAAGAACCAACCTGAGTGGACCAAGTTGATCCGGGGCGAGGCTCTTCAAGTTGAAGGGTCAAGTGTGATCGTTCGTCTCGGAAACGGCCGAGGCCACCGTGTTACGGTGTCAGCAGCCGCTGGCCACTATGTGCTGCAAAGCCTCGTTGCGGGAGCATCTGTTCTTGATGCGCTCGATGGACCTTCAGCGGTCTGGGCATGGCGTCAGAACTCCGGAGCCAGACTCTATCATCTGCACATCGACGACCGCGGCAGACTGATAGGCGAGGCCAACGTACCTAAACCATGCCTCACGCCTGACGAGTTTATGCTGTACCTTGTTACACTGGCTCGCGCATGCGATACGCTGGAATACATGCTCACGGGAAGAGACCGGGAGCAACAAACGTGAACTTCGCGACGTCATATTCAGTGCGGGGGGCTTCAGGGCCAACCTGGGATAATTGATATTCTGTTCTGCCCGTTGGATCGGACGGCCTTGGCCCACTTCCGGGGTGACTTCCGGGGTAGGGGTTGCGACCTACACGGGCGCGACCCACCGCCAAGCCCATGATCCCATTTGGGGCTTCACCTGCTGCTTGCATTTTTGACCCTAATAGCGCATCATAAACAGTGTCATGGTTACCTTGAATCAATCAAATCCGTATTTGCGCGACCCCGTGAAACGTCTCGAAATGTTGCAGGCTAATGCCCGCCAATCCTCGATCTTCGAGGGTGCCCGTTTGCCTCCGTTCGCACGTCAAGTCCCCTCCGCCAGGCGCGCTTCGATGGCCTTGGTAAAGAAATCCGCCAAGGCATCATAGTCCTGCCCGTACGCGCGTGTATCGCATCTTTTCGGACAAGATCAAGCTCGAGTCAGATTGTCCTGCTCAATCACCGGCCTCCATCAACCTTTGACCTCTTCTCTGACCTCCCGCACGACCCGCACATCAACCCATTCCTTCGCCTGCCGGATCAACGCCGCCACTTCTGCCAGTTCCTTCTTCCATGCCCGCCCTGAGTTTGTCGAAGGGGTCTTCTCCGTCATGGCCTCCAAGGCCTTCAGCGCCTCGTCCAACGTCTCGCCCGGCCCTTTGTCCACTGCTTCGACCGCGCCGCCGCCTTCCATGAGCAACTTCGGCATGGCGCTCTCGATCGCGTGCCGGAAATCTTCCCGTCCCGGCCGGAAATAGTGCTTCAAAACCACGTCCACGGTCTTGTGTCCGGTCACCCGCGTGACCAACTCCATGGGCACTCCGGCGGCCAGTGCGAGGGTGATCCACGTCACACGAAAACTGTGAAAATCGCGGACTGACGCCCGTCGCAGTCCCTTTTTACGTGCGGCACTGACTTCGCCCAAACTCTTTGGCGGCCGTTTCATCCCAGTTGACCGTAGCACCCTCAGCCCGGTTCGTTTTTCGATCTCGTGGAGGTCTAACGAAAGGGTCGACTTGCTCACCCCCATATTCGCGGCGATTTCAGGCAAGCAAACCCCGCCCACATACGCCTTGAAGGCCGCCGTCATCCGCTCGCGTTTCGTGGTCTCTATCTCGCCTTCAGGCACTTCGGCCAGGAACTTCAACCCACGAGTAAGGAGTTCATCCGCCGGGAGTAGGGGACGCGGATCCTCGACAACTTCGGCTTTCTTGTCTGATTCATCCTCCTCGTCCACATCGAAGAACCCGGCGGCTTCAAGCACGCGCTTTACCCGGTAAGTCACGCCGTGAGCATTCTTCAGGTACATTTTCGCCTGTTCCGGGAAGACAAACTCAGCTCCCGGTGTGCCATGCTTCTGTATCTCCTGGCAGAGTATCGGGAACATGGGGATTTCGACGGTCTCTCCGGTTTTCGCCGTCTTGACCCGCACGAAACGTTCCTTGAGGTCCACATCAGCCCAACGCAACAGGCAACAATCGCCCCGCCGCATCGCCGTACACACCCCGGTGACGACCACCGGCCGGATGAAAGGGTCCGCCTCCGTTGCCTTTAGGACCGCCAGTAATTCATCTTGTGTGAAAGGCTTGCGGTGGGTCGTATCCTCGTCGGCCGTCATGATGCCGGCGAACGGATTACGGGCGAGGTTGGCCTTCTGTGCGAGAACCTTGAAGGCTGACCGCAGCAATATAAGCGCCGCGTTGAACGTTCGCCCGCTCACCCCGCGCGCCCGCTCACCACCCATGAAAGCTTCCGCCATAGCCGCGGTCACATCCCCCAGGGTTTTTGCGTCCTTGTATCCCTTCTGCACGAACCCCACAAAGCGATCGAACAGAGAATGTGCCTGTGCGACATAGCGAGGGGATCCGCTCCGTTTTCGTCCAGCCTTGTCCCATTCAGCCGAGAAATCACCCAGGGGGATCGAATCGATCCGTCGCCCCGTGCGAATCTCGTGCAGTTTCTGGACGTACTCTTCCGACTGACGCTTCTCCTGCGCCTGCTTGACCATCGACTCGAACTTTCCCTGCGCCTTTCCCTTCGACACTTGATATTCCGCGTTTCCATCTTGAGTAATGGAGTCCGGACGCTTTCCCTCAATCCGAACCCAAAGGTTCACGCAATGAACCTTTCCACCCACGTTGTAGCGCCCGTACCACCACTGACTTGTTTTTCGCATTTCAAGAGGCATGACGACCCTCCCGCTCAGGTTTTGTATCAACACAGAACCGGTTGACAAGGGCAGGGGGCGGGTGTTAGAAATTCTGACATGAACAGCCAAACGCCAACTTCCGCAACGCCCTGCGCACTTGCTAAACCCCATGCGCGAATCATTGTAGAATTCGGCCCGAATGTCAAACAATTATCAAACAATGCGGCAATTATTGGCAACAAACACAATAAACATTGGGAAATATGAAAAATACTTTCAGCCTCCGAAGCTGAAGGTTGCTGGTTCGATCCCAGCTAGGCGCACCATTAAAATCACTCTTATTTCCTAATTAATTTGCCTTATTTTTGCAGTTCATTTCGATTTTTCTGCGCTTTCCCATTTTTGCGTATAGGTCAGTTCACGAGTGCCACCCCACCCGATATGCGGGTCCGCACCGGGCGGTTCCATTCAGACTCGGGACCGTTAATGAGAATGCGACCTGAGTACCTGGGGGATTTAGATTTGGGGTCAAGCTGCAGAACGCTCTGTCGCAATTTCATTACCCGTGAAATGGTCGGGATAGTCTCAAAACGTGCTCGGACGGAGGAAACCAACCCTTGGGCTGAAAGTGGTCGGAATGCAGGTAGCATTGGATGCGCACTTCATTCGAACCAGGGGTGAAAGTCAGGAGTCGGCTCATGGGTGTCGTTGGGAAGGCTGAATTGACGTGATGACGGGTCAGAGGGCAGACGTTGATGAAATGGACATTCCATTTTTTTTCGATCAGCGCTTTGTTTCCGGCTCGATCCATCGGATTCAGCGGGTGGGTATGTCCGCCCAACCAGAGATCGATGGCACCCGGGTGCGCGGCCAGGTAGCTTTCAAAGGCTTGAGCATCCGGTACTCCGCCTACAGAATAGAGATAGGCGGCGCCTTTTGGCGCGCCTTGGGATTTGTATCCATGATACCCGCTGTTCCATTTCCCGGAAGCAGCCTTAACCATGCCTTCGTATTCGCCGGTTGCGGTGGTGGTATCTTTGAGCAGGTAATGATGTACAGAGATAATGATTGAATCGGGATTGGACTCGACCCTCTGTTCCCACCATTCAAATGTTTCGACCGATACCACGCCCGCCGGGTTCCCTCCCAAGTCACCGCGCCCGATGGTCTGAGTCGTTTCATTGATGTCGCTCATCATCAGGAACAGGAGGTTGCCAACCCGAAACGAGTAGCGTTCCCAGGTTCCTTCGATGGGGTAGGGCCGACGTTCGCTATGGACTTGGGAGAAGGGGGTATTTTCGCCTAATGGATCAATCCACTTGCGAAACTACCAGGCGTCGGGTTCGGTGAGATGGCTGCGATCATGGTTGCCACAGACATTGTATATCTGTTCGCGACGATGTTTTTGGAGGGCGCTGAATTGTCGGACCACTTCACGGCCCTCATCATCTTCGGGAACTTCCTGTCCGCCGGAATTATCCCCGACATCGATCCCTAGATCCCACTCAAAAGCGGGAGCTCCCTTTTCATCACCGAACTCGCTGTGACGGATGGCCAATGACAGGCTTTCGCGCTTCTGTTTGAGGTCGGTTCCAACATGCGCGTCACCGAAGGCCCGAATCCGAAGGGGTTTGGCGGGGATGATCAGATGGCTGGGTGGGTGGGTCGGTCGGCTCATCAAGGTAAACTGATGAAACAGTTTAATGTTTGCTGGTAATGGAGGACTTGGACCGGGTTTCCTGAAGCTTGATCTGGGCTGTTTTCCCTTCCAAAATTCCGAGCGAAATATCAATGACTTCCCGCGCTTCTTCTGCTGTCATCGTTCCAATGGTGACCATATCCTGAGGGCGGATGGTATTCCAGACGAAATTCAGGCCCTGAAACGGACGCAATTGACCGGCGGCCAAAGGTTTTATGGTCATTACCGGCTTGTGAGCGTTGCGTATGATGCTGGCGATCCAATCGACCTCAACCTGCATCAGGAAACCCATGGAGTTATAGAGGGCGATGTAGGTTTCGATGTCGATGTTGGTTTCATCAGCATAGACAATGGATTCCGGCATATGGGTACTGAGACCGGGAATCATGCCGCGTTCGCGGATTTTTTTAATAAGAGGGGTAATATGCCGAATTTCGCGGGTACAGCGGTCGACGAGGGCGTCGGTGGTGCTTTGGTGGGGGAAACAGAAACGCGCGCCGAATTTGACCTGGGTGTCGAGGATGGCATCGGCCTTTCGGGGATCGAGTCCCTGGGCCGCGACGGTATTATCGATGGGAAAGAGGGGGGTTGAAACCACGATGGCTTTAATCCCGGTGCGATCTTCTGCTTCCCGGATAGCCTCTGCCAACGGTTCGACATCGATCAACCCCATGACCGTATCGATCCCGGCCTTAAAAAAAACTTCGAGGATGTCGGCGATGGCTTTTCGTTGGCGAATATTTTCCTTGATGAAATTATCTTTGGCCACCGAGGTATGGCTGAACCCGAGAAACCAGTTAGTGCCAATGATCATGCGCGATAAAGATACACCACCGACCGTCGTCCGGGGAAATGAACTCACGCTGAATCCTCCGATTATTGAAGCCGTACCCAGTTCAACTGCAACCTCAAGTCTGCATTTATCGCAAAACAGTCGAATTATATCGAGTCGAAATATCAGATGGGCAGTTTTTAATGCGGGAGGGCAGCGAGGATGCGACGACTTTCAAGAACAGCTTCCCGTTCGGGTATCTCGAGTAACAACGGCACTTGGCGTGGGACCAGTTCTTGAATGATTGGCAAGAGACCGGCGAAATTGATCCGCGGACCATACCCGTCAAGGATTGCATGGTGGTTGCTGAGATGTCCGTTGGTCAGGGTGACTTGATGGATGCGGATCAATTGAAGAACGGGCGCCAAACGTGCCACCCAATCTCCCAATCCGTATGACTGTCAGATAACCAGGCAAAACGCAAAGCCCCAGATTGAGGGAAACTCAATCCAGGGCTTTTGATCGCGGATGTACTTTTCAATCACCCGTCTTACAGGGTTTTCCTCAGGTCGTCCAATTGGTTGTTGCTTCCGAGCATGGTGTTTTTATGGACGATATATTTGGCGTATTCAGCCATGAACACTTTTCCCGGGGGACGCAGATCGAAATTCTCGGGATGCGTCTTGAATTCTTCCCGGTGGACCCGGCACCAGACCAAGCGGCCATCGGTATCAATATTAATTTTGCAGACACCGAGTTTGGCGGCCTTAAGCAGTTGGTTTTCGTCGACCCCTTTGGCGCCCTTGAGCACACCGCCGGCCGCGTTAATGCGAGCGACTTCATCCTGAGGGACCGAACTGGACCCATGCATGACCAGGGGGAATCCCGGCAGGAGATTTTTGATTTTTTCGAGAACATCGAAATGAATGCCCTGTGAACCGCTGAATTTGAACGCGCCATGGCTGGTGCCAATCGCACAGGCCAGACTGTCGCAACCCGAGCGGGTCACGAAGTCGCGGGCTTGGTTGGGGTCTGTCAAATGAGCCTTGTCTTCACTGACGGAAACATGTTCTTCGACACCGCCGAGTTGTCCGAGTTCAGCTTCTACTACAATTCCCTTGGCATGTGCGGCCAGAGCCACGCGATGGGTGATCTCAATGTTCTTTTCGTAGGATTCATGGCTGGCATCAATCATGATCGAACTGTAGAACCCGCTGGAAATGCAATCCATGCAGGCGGCTTCATCGCCGTGATCCAGATGAACGGCGAAGATTGCATCCGGAAATATCTGGTCTGCCGCGCGGATGATGGCTTCCAACATGCGTTTGTCAGTATAGGAACGCGCTCCCTTGGAGATCTGAATAATAAAGGGCGACTTGCTTTCGATGCAACCGCGAAAAAGCCCCATGGCTTGTTCAGCATTATTGATGTTGTAGGCGCCGACGGCATATTTCCCGTAGGCATGTTTAAACAGATCCTTGGTAGTTACGATCATTGGGCGAATCCTTTCAATTGAGAAATGCCCGAACACTATAACGGGTTATTGGGGGCAGGTCAATCCCCCGATCGGAAATGCTTGGAAAATGCTTGGATCGGTGAATTGACAAACTAACTGCGACCCCCTATGGGCGGAAGGGGCGCATTTAGTTTGCCAAGGGTGTAGGGCGCATTCAGTCTGCCAATTGGTTTGGTCGGAGGGGAGAGTGGGGGAGGACGGATTGCCAGTCGGTACAT
>CAIJXV010000093.1 GCA_903824675.1 uncultured bacterium | reverse complement strand
CAGCGGGTGCCTCGCGCGGCTGCTAGCTCGGAACCGCGCCTCATTAAACGGGCTCAGACGCGGGGTGTACGATCACGCCCCGTGAGCGCTCACCCCGCGGCTTGGCTTTTCCCCTGCGCCTCCTCCGCGCCCTTTGCGGCTTTGCGTGAAAAACATCCGACCTGGATTGGAGAATCCGATGCCTTCCGATTTACGCCTGTCCAGCTGATCATTTGAATATACTTGAGGCCAAATAATGTGGCTTTTCCCTATTTCTACGAAATTTGTCTTACACCCCGGCCAGAAATACCGGATTTTAAGGCATTGACAGCGATGGGATGTGCCTTGTATTCTAATCCCCCTATCAAAACGGTGTACGGGAGGGTTTTAGCTCTTGGATCTTAATACTTTGCGACACAGCACGGCGCACGTGATGGCGGCCGCGGTGTGTCGGCTTTATCAAAATGTCCAATTGGACATCGGACCGGCGACTGAAACCGGGTTCTATTACGATTTCGATCTTCCCCAGCGTCTTTCTCCGACGGATTTTGAGGCGATCGAGAAAGAGATGGCCCGGATCGTCGCCGCCGATCTGCCTTTTGAACGGTTTGAAACCGACCGCGCCGGGGCGGCCCAATTATTGGCGGGCCAGCGATACAAGCTGGAACGGTTGGCGGACATCCCGGAAGGCGAGCCCATTTCTTTTTACCGGGCGGGGGATTTCGTCGATCTCTGCCGCGGTCCGCACCTGGACCGAACCGGGCAGATTCCAGCCTTTAAACTGACGAGCGTGGCCGGGTCCTATTATCGGGGGGTGGAAACCAACCCGATGCTCCAACGAATTTACGGGATCGCCTGTGCGACCCAGGCGGAATTGGACGCCTTGGTGCTGCAACAGGAAGAGGCGCAAAAACGGGATCATCGCCGGTTGGGCCGGGACTTGGATCTGTTCAGCATTCAGGAGGACGTGGGGCCGGGGTTGATTCACTGGCATCCGAAGGGGGCACGGCTCCGGTCCATCATCGAAGATTTCTGGCGGACCGAGCATTTCCGCGGAGGGTACGAACTTTTGTATACCCCGCACATCGGTCGGGCGCAACTTTGGGAAACCTCGGGACACCTGGGTTTTTACAAAGACAACATGTATGCGCCGATGGAAATCGACGAGACCTCTTATTACGTCAAGCCGATGAATTGCCCGTTCCACATCCAGGTGTACCGGAATCAGCGGCGATCCTACCGGGACCTGCCGTTGCGCTGGGCCGAATTGGGAACCGTCTACCGGTATGAAAAGACCGGAGTCTTGCACGGCCTGTTGCGGGTTCGGGGCTTTACTCAGGATGACGCGCACATTTTCTGTACGCCGGAGCAAATCGAAGCGGAGATCCGGCGGACGGTACGGTTTGCCCTGCAGATCTGGCGGTCCTTGGGCTTCCAGGAGATCAACGCCTATTTGGCGACGCGTCCGGCAAAAGCTGTCGGAGAGATTTCGCGTTGGGAGCAGGCGACGGTTTCATTGACCCGCGCGCTGGAGAGCGAAGGGATTTCCTATCAAACCGATGAAGGGGGCGGCGCGTTTTACGGCCCGAAGATCGATTTGAAGGTCAAGGATGCGATTGGCCGCGAATGGCAGATGAGCACCATCCAATTCGATTTCAATATGCCGGAACGGTTTGATCTGACCTATACGGGAGCCGATGGCCAGGAGCATCGCCCCTACATGGTCCATCGGGCCTTACTGGGGAGTTTGGAGCGATTTTTCGGGGTTTTGATCGAGCATTATGCGGGAGCGTTTCCCCTGTGGATGGCGCCGGAACAAGTCCGGGTCCTGCCGTTGACGGAGAAACAAATGGAGGCCGCCGAAGGGGTGGTCGAAGAGTTGCGAAAACGGGATTACCGGGTGACGCTGGATCGGCGTTCGGAGAAGGTCGGGGCGAAAATCCGGGATGCCCAGGTTCAGAAAGTGCCCTACATGGTGGTGTTGGGTGGGCGTGAAGTTGAGGCAGGGACGGTGTCGATCCGGCATCGGACCCGCGGAGATCTGGGGGTCAAGCCCCTGGCGGAATTGATCGATTTGCTTCGCCGCGAAGTGGACACGCGGGGGACGGAGCAAATTTAAAGCGGAGCCTGAGCGGCTGGTGAAAAAGGAGGTCTTCCATTAATAATCGTCAGTTCATCCGGGTGAATTATAAGATACGTGTGCCGCAAGTCCGGTGTATCGACAGCGATGGCGCCATGTTGGGCGTGATCCCGATCGATGATGCGCTGAACCGGGCGCGAGCGCGAGGTGTCGATTTGGTTGAAATTTCGCCGAATGCAGACCCTCCGGTTTGCAAAATCATGGATTACGGCAAGTACAAGTATGAGTTGACGCAGAAGGAGAAGGAAGCCCGGAAGCGCCAGCATGCGGATGAGATCAAGGAAATCAAATTCCACGTCAACGTGGGCGACCACGATTTCGAGACCAAGGTGAACCATATTCGGGGATTCCTCGAGGATAATATCAAGGTCAAGATTTCGCTTTATTTCCGGGGCCGCGAGAATGCGCATCGGGAGTTGGGCTTTGAAGTGATCAACCGCGTTTTACGGGAAGTAGCGGATTTGGGAAGCCCGGAAATGACGCCGAAGTTGATCGGAAACAGCATTTTCGGAGTGTTGGGGCCGAAGCCCCAAAAAGTGAAGCCCGGGGGGGGTGCGGCCGGGGAGCGACAAAATGCTGGACGGCCAGCGGTGAATACGGTAGTCTCCGCCCCTTCACAAGCCGCCCAAAGCGTTCCGGATAGCGGATCGCCGAAGGCGACATAAGAGGTCGAATCATGCCAAAGAAAAAGACAAGTAAAACGGCTGCCAAGCGGTTCAAGCTTTCGGCCGGGGGCAAATTATCCTTTCGGAAGCCGGGGCGCGGCCATTTGTTGAGCGCCAAATCCCGGAAAACCAAGCGGCACATGCGTAAGGGGGG
This sequence comes from uncultured bacterium, assembly GCA_903824675.1. Taxonomy (GTDB): domain Bacteria; phylum Verrucomicrobiota; class Kiritimatiellia; order CAIKKV01; family CAIJXV01; genus CAIJXV01. The sequence goes on along the minus strand of CAIJXV010000093.1, from coordinate 136,169 downwards.
ATCGGTTCCCGCTACGGATTTGCGCCGGATGAGAAGGCTTTTAGCAAGCTAAGAAAAGTGAGGTATCGGTATGCCCAGAGTCACTAATGCACCGGCGTCCCGTCGTCGCCGGACGAGAATATTAAAGAGCGCCCGGGGTTTTCGGGGGGCTCGAAGCAAGCTCATCCGGATGGCGAGTGAAGCCGTCGATCGGTCCATGCTGCTGTCCACCAAGCATCGCAAGGAACGGAAACGCGACTACCGCCAGTTATGGATTGTCCGTTTGTCGGCGGCCTGCCGCTTGAATGATATCAGCTACAGCCGTTTGATCGATGGGTTGACAAAACTCAAGGTGTCGTTGAACCGGAAAATGCTGTCGGAGATCGCGATTCGCGACCCCGAAGGATTTGTCAGCATTGTCGGATTGGCGAAAACCGGCCTGGGTTAAGCCGGGGACGTTACAAAAAGCGGTCATCCCGGCGGATGACCGCTTTTTTTGTTTTTGAGGATTATGAACGAGCACACATCAACAGGCGGGGACGCACCGAACCCGGTTGGGTTTTCGGATGTGGTGGCGGTGATTCTGGCGGCTGGCAAGGGGCGGCGGATGGGGGCGGTCGAGCAGAATAAGGTGTGTTATCCAGTGGCCGGCCGGCCCGCGATTTTGCGGGCCATGGAGGTCTATCGGGCGGCCGGAATCCGCCGTTTCCTGGTCGTGGTGGGGGCGTTGGCTGAACCGGTTATGCGGACGGTGACGGAAGAATATCCCGAAACGACGTATGTGTTTCAGCCGCGGATGGGGGGCACGGGACACGCGGCCCAGGTGGCGGTTCAGGCCTTGGCGGCCCAGGGGTGGACGGGGCGGGTGATGATTACGATGGGCGACAAAGTGCCCCGGGTGGGTGCGATCCAAAAACTTTTTAAAGCCTTTGATTCGCTCCGGCCGGATTTGCTGGTGAGCGTATTACCCAAGGCGGGTGAATCCTCAGCCGGTCGCATGGTGACGGATGCGCAGGGTCGGGTTTGTGCTAATGTGGAGTATGGGGATTTGCGTAAAGCGCGGGAATTGGGGCACCGAATCCGGCTGAAAGATCTGGAGTTGACGCCGGATGAAGTGGAGGCCCGGAGTCCCTGGGTGAATGGATCCCTGTATCTCTATACCTGGTCGGCCCTGACGGCGAGTTTAAAGGACCTGAAGCCGGATAATGTTCAGGGCGAACTATATTTGACCGACACGATTGAGATTCTAAGTCGGACTGGGCGGCGGGTCGAATTGATGCCGATTCTCGATCCGACGGAGTTAATGACCTTCAATACTCCGGCGGATTTGGCGGCCATCGAGGCCGTTTTAAGTCGAAGCCAGGATTGATGGGTATGCGTATTACGGGTGGAGAATGGGGGGGGCGCCAGATTGAGGTGCCCACCCGCGGAGTTCGGCCCACGCAGGACCGGGTTCGTCAGGCATTGTTCAATGCGTTGGCGGCGCGGATTCCGGGCTGCCATTTTTTGGATCTTTTTGCGGGATCGGGCGCGGTCGGATTCGAAGCGTTGAGCCGGGGCGCACAAACAGTCACCTGGGTGGAGCGGGATCCGGTGACGGCCCGGATATTGAAAGGCAATTTGGAGCGGTTGCGTTCCGGGGCGATGCCGCCCGAGGCAGAGGTGGTCACCGGTGACGCGACCGCCTATTTGCGCGACGGAGTGGGATCGCCCAAGGATTTCATCTTCGTGGATCCGCCGTATGAACGGGATGGGCGAATCGTCTGGACGAGCGTGATTTTTGGTGTTTTAGGGGCGCCGGAGCGGTGGTTGGCACCGGGCGGTTTGGTGATTTTGGAGGAAGCGGAAGATCAGCCCCTGGGCATGCCGCCCGGCGGCGGGTGGGTTTTGAAAGCGGAGAAGCGGTATGGGGGAACCCGGTTGCGGTTTTGGGGGTTCCCGGCGGCCGCACAGGTTTAAGGAGAGCTCAGATGCGACATTCAGCCATATATCCGGGAACCTTCGATCCATTGACCCTGGGCCATTATGATTTGATGGAACGGGCGTCGGGCATTTTTGATCGGGTGATCGTGGCGGTGGCGGAAAATTCCCGCAAACAGACCCTGTTTACCGTCGACGAACGGGTGGACATGGCGCGTCGGGCGACCCAGAAGCTGAGCAATGTCATGGTGAAATCGTTCAGTGGCCTGCTGATCGATTTTGCGCAAGAGCAGAAGATTCATGTGCTCGTGCGGGGAATCCGGGCGTTTTCCGATTTCGAGTATGAATTTCAAATGGCGTTGACCAACCGGAAACTGGCACCGGGGATCGAGACGTTGTTCCTGATGCCGAAAGAGGCATACAGTTATATCAGTTCGAGCACGGTTCGAGAGGTGGCGGAACGAGGGGGCGACCTGCATGGTTTTGTGCCCGCCAGCCTGGTGGCGACAATCCGGCGCAAATGTTTGGGGCGGCTGTGATTATTAATGTCGCCAATGTCCCGGAATCGGGGATGGATCTGGACGGTGAGGAACCGGCCACGATTCTCGATTTTCCCGAGGAATCCGAAGTGCGAAAGGTCAGCCCGGTCGGATACCGGTTCAATGTGCAGGCGGTTTCAGGGAAACTGATCGTGCGCGGATGTCTGGAGGCCAGTGCTGAATTCACCTGTTCGCGGTGTGTGCGGCGTTTTGTGCAGGTGGTCCGGGATGCGGATTTCAAGGCGATCGAATCCTATGCGGATCGATTTGCGACAGTGGACTTGACGTCGGACATACGTGACGCTATGATCCTTGCCTTTCCGGTGTATCCGGTTTGTTCAGCGGAATGCCGCGGGCTATGCCCGCAATGCGGCCGGGACTTGAATCGGGGTCGATGCCGGTGTGTGTCGTCCAGTGGAGATAATCGCTGGACAGAGTTGGATCAATTAGCGATCAAGTTGGAAGGGGAGGATACGCATGGCCGTCCCAAAAAGAAAAAAGTCGAAGAGTAAGACCCGGACTCGCCGGAGCGCGTTGAAGGCGACCATTACGGGGACCAAACCGTGTCCGCAATGTGGCGCGGCGCAGGAACCCCACCGGATCTGTCGGTCCTGTGGCTATTATCGCGGGCGTCAAGTGGTCACGGTTCAAGCGGATTGATATGCGAATTGCCGTCGATGCGATGGGCGGCGATTTCGCCCCAGCCGAGATTGTTGCGGGTGCCGTGGATGCGGCCCGCAACCTGCCCGGTATTGACCATATTGTCTTGGTGGGCGATGAAGCGGCCATCCGCCGCGAACTCGCAAAACATCCGGCGGCCGCAAAAATCGAAATCCGGCATGCCACCGAAGTGGTGGGAATGGATGAGAGCGCGGCCCAAGCCATCCGCAAGAAAAAAGATTCCTCGATCAGCCGGATCATTGACATGGTCAAGGCCGGCGAGGCGGATGGGGCGGTTTCGGCGGGGAACACCGGCGGGATGGTGGTGGCCTCCACGTTGAAACTCAGGACTTTGGAGGGGATTTTACGTCCGGCGATTGCGACCGTGATGCCCACCCAGGGGCGACCGGTGATTCTGATCGATGCCGGTGCGAACGTGAGTTGTGATCCGGCCATGCTCCTGCAATTTGGAGTAATGGGATCGGTCTATTCGCGCGAAATCCTGGGCGTGCCCCGGCCGGTGGTGGGGCTGTTGAGCATCGGGGGCGAGGACATCAAGGGAAATGATGTCACCCGCGAGGCGTTCCGTCTGTTGCGAGCTTCGTCCTTGAATTTCCGGGGGAACGTGGAAGGACATGATTTATTTCGTGGCGAGACCGACGTGGTGGTCTGCGACGGATTCGTGGGGAACGTGGTGTTGAAGACGGCGGAGAGTGTGGCTCATGCGATCGGTGCCTGGCTGAAGCAGGAGTTGGTGAAGAATCCGATCCGGGTGCTGGGTGCACTTCTGTTGCGAAATGGATTGCGGGAGATGAAGCGGCGAATGGACCCCGAGATGCATGGGGGGGCGCCGTTATTAGGGGTGAACGGAGTGAGCATCATCACGCACGGGGCTTCCTCCCGGCGGGCGATTTATCACGCGATTCGGGTGACGCGCGAATCGGTGGGGCACAATGTGAACCAGCATATCGTGGAAGAGATCAAGCGATTGGGATCGAAAGCATGAACAACGCTGAACAGGGCTCAATGGGGTTGATCCGTCCGGTTTCCATCATCGGAACCGGTTCGTATCTCCCCGAACGCATTTTAACGAATGCCGAGATTGAAAAGATGGTCGACACGACCGACGAATGGATTGTGACGCGGTCGGGGATTCGGGAACGCCGGATTGCGCGGGAGGATCAGGCGACCTCCGATTTGGCGGCCGAAGCCGGGCGGCAGGCCTTGGAAGCGGCGGGCGTGGCGCCGGAGGAAGTGGACCAGATTATCGTCGGGACGATTACGCAGGATATGGGATTCCCGAGCACGGCCTGCTTCGTTCAGAATCTATTAAAAGCGCGAAATGCCCATTGTTTTGATCTGGCCGCGGCCTGTTCAGGTTTTGTCTATGCCCTTGAGGTGGGGCGGCAATTCGTAGCGACGGGGGCGGTTCGGACGTCGTTGGTGATCGGGGCGGAAAAGCTTAGTGTGGTGACCGACTGGACCGATCGGACGACCTGCGTTTTATTCGGGGATGGCGCCGGGGCGGCGGTTCTCCGTTCGGTGGAGGGGCAACGGGGGATTCTGGGAACCGTGATGGGATCGGATGGCTCGCTCGCCGACTTGCTGGGGATTCCCGGGGGGGGGAGCCGGCATCCGGCCTCGACGAAGACCTTGGAAGACCGGATGCATTACATGAAGATGACCGGTAAAGAGGTTTTTAAACATGCGGTGCGGACCATGTCCGATGCGACGTTGCAGGTATTGAAAAAATGCGACCTGACTTTTGACGACATCAAGATGGTGATTCCCCATCAGGCCAACATTCGGATCATCCAGGCGATCGGTGACCGGTTGGGCCTGCCGGTGGATAAGGTTTTTATCAATGTCGAGAAGTACGGCAACATGTCGTCGGCGACTGTTCCGGTGGCTCTGGACCAGGCGATTCGGTCGGGTCGGGTGAAACCGGGTGACCGGGTGGTGTTGGTGGCGTTTGGGGGGGGATTCACCTGGGGTGCGATGGTTTTGGAGATTTAAGGAGCGAGGAGGATCGACCAATGCAATACGCGATTGTTTTTGCCGGACAGGGAGCACAGGCGGTGGGAATGGGCAAGGATCTGGCGGAAGGGCATCCGGCCTGCCGGGCGCTGTTCGACCAGGCGAGTGCGGTTCTCGGGTTTGACCTGGCGCGTCTGTGTTTCGAGGGACCGATCGAGGAATTGACCAAATCCAACCGGTGTCAGCCGGCTATTTTCACCATGAGCGCGGCGTGTTATGCACTGTTGCGCGCCGAGTGTCCGGACCTGGCGGTCGGAGGCGTGGCGGGATTGAGTCTGGGAGAATGGACGGCGCTTTATGCGGCGGGGGTATTGAGTTTTGAGGATGGGGTGCGGATCCTGGATGCCCGCGGGCGGTTTATGCAGGCGGCTTGCGAGGAACAGCCCGGGGGGATGTTGAGCGTAATGGGCCTGTCGGCGGTGGACTTGGAGAAAATCAGCGTTGCGGCGGGAGTCGAGATTGCGAATCTCAATTCGCCGGAGCAGACCGTTTTATCGGGTGCGAAGGACCGGATAGCGGAAGCGGATCGGTTGGCGCAGGCCGCGGGAGCGAAGCGAACAGTGGTCTTGCCGGTGGCCGGGGCCTTTCATTCAAAGCTGATGAGTTCGGCGGCACGGGAATTAGAGGCCTTTTTGGGGCCGATTTCCTTCCAGGCACCGCGGATTCCGGCCGTGGCGAACGTCACGGGGCTGCCGCATGATCCGGCGCAGATCAAGCAGACGATGGTGCGTCAAGTGACCTCCCCGGTGCAATGGGTGCGCAGTATCCAATGGTTTCAAGGGGCTGGGCTGGGGCATTATGTCGAATGCGGGCCGGGAAAGATTTTAGGGGGATTGATAAAGCGTATTGACAAGTCGGCGGTGGCTTATGCTATACAGGATGAAGCGAGCCTGAAAACCACAGGGGCCGCGGTACGCGGTGCTTGAGAGCCCGGGGACGACGGACCGGCAAGGAGAATGATCATGGGATGCTTGGACGGTAAAATAGCGTTGGTGACTGGCGCGGGCCGGGGCATCGGGCGTGCGGTGGCGGAGAAACTGGCTTCGGAAGGGGCTGATCTGGCGCTGTGCGACGTCAAGGTGGAATGGCTGGCCGAAACCGAAGCCGCGGTGAAGGGGATGGGCCGCAAGGTCATTTCCGTGGCTGCGGATGTCAGCAAAGCGGCTGAGGTGGATGCGGCCGTGGATGCGGTGCAGGCCGCCTGTGGCCGGATCGACATCCTGGTGAATAATGCGGGGATTACCCGGGACGGTTATCTGGCGCGCATGTCCGAAGAGGACTGGGATGCGGTGCTGGATATCAATCTCAAGGGCACCTTTTTGATGACCAAGGCCGTGGCCAAGCTGATGATGAAGCAAAAATCGGGCAACATCATCAATATCGCCTCGATTATCGGCTTGATCGGCAACGCCGGGCAGTGTAATTATGCGGCGTCCAAGGCAGGGGCGATCGCCCTGACCAAGTCGACCGCCAAGGAACTGGCCTCGCGTAACATCCGGGCGAATGCGATTGCGCCCGGGTTTATTGAGACCAAAATGACGGATGCTTTGCCGGAGGAAATCCGGAAAAAAATGTTGGACGCCATTCCGATGCGGCGGTTCGGTTTGCCGGCGGACATCGCCCATGCGGTGTTGTTCCTGGCCAGCGACGCTTCCGCGTACCTGACGGGGCAAGTTTTATCCGTCAACGGTGGAATGGTGATGTAAGGGTATCGGGAACCAAGGGATAGGCATAAGGTAAGGAGAAACAGAAAATGGCGCTTGAAGATAAAGTTCGGGATATCATTGTTGAGCAACTGGGGGTCAATGCGGATCAGGTCAAGCCCGAGGCTTCCTTCATCGAGGACCTGGGTGCTGACTCATTGGACACCGTCGAATTGGTCATGGCGTTCGAAGAGGAATTCGGACAGGAAATTCCGGACCAGGATGCCGAGAAGCTGACGACGGTCGGCGCGGTTATTGAATACCTCAAAGGCAAGAACATCGGCGACTGAAGTCGATCCTGCCGGTTTTTTATGCCGAGGAGATGGGGTTTCCCATCTCCTCGGCCTTTCTTGATGGCGGACATCAATCTGAGATTTTTTTAGGAGAGCGATCATGGATAAGCGGCGCGTGGTGATCACGGGGATGGGGGTCGTTTCCCCTTTGGGAAGCGATTTGGAGACGATTTGGAAACGTCTGACGACCGGGTATTCCGGGGCGCGGATGATCACCCGGTTTGATGCGTCGAACATGCCGACCCACTTTGCCTGTGAAGTGATCGAATTTGATGTGGACGCCTTTATTCCGAAGAAGGAACAACGGCGCATGGACGCCTTTTGCCACTATGCTGTGGCGGCGGCCAAAATGGCGATGAAAGATTCCGGACTGGACCTGGCGCAGGAAGATCTCTTCCGGTGCGGCTGTACGGTCAGTTCAGGGATCGGTGGATTACAGACGCTCGAAACCCAGCACTCGATTTTGCGGGACAAGGGTCCGGACCGGTGTTCGCCCTTCATGATTCCGCAGATGATCATCAATATGTGTGCGGGTTTGATCGCGATCGACATGAAATTCAAGGGGCCCAATTTTGGCGTGGTTTCGGCCTGCGCGACGGCCGCCCATTCGATCGGCGAAGCCCAGCGTCTCATTGAACGCGGCGATGCCGATGTGATGCTGGCCGGCGGGACCGAGGCGACGATTTGCCCCCTGGGGATCGGCGGATTTTCTGCCATGCGCGCCTTGAGCACGCGCAATGACGATCCCACCAAAGCCAGTCGGCCTTTTGACAAGGACCGCGATGGGTTTGTGATGGGCGAGGGGTCGGCGGTCGTCGTGCTGGAGGATTTGGAACATGCCCGTAAGCGCGGCGCCCGGATCTGGTGCGAAGTGGCCGGATTTGGAATGACCTGCGATGCCAATCATATCACGGCGCCGGCAGAGGGTGGCGAAGGTGCGGCCCGGGCAATGGTGATGGCGATGAAGGATGCGGGCGTGACCCCGGCCGACATCGATTACATCAATGCGCATGGAACCAGCACTGAATTGAACGACAAATTCGAGACCGCGGCCATTAAAACAGCCATGGGTCCCGATCGGGCCTATAAAGTCATGGTGAGTTCATCGAAATCGATGACGGGACACCTTTTAGGCGCGGCGGCCGGCATGGAAACCGTGGTCTGCGCCCTGTCCATGGCGAAGGGGGTCGTCACCCCGACGATCAACTACACCACGCCCGATCCCGAGTGCGATCTGGATTATGTTCCGAACACCCCGCGCGACTTCAAAATCCGTGCCTGCTTGAATAATTCGCTGGGATTTGGCGGCCACAACGCCTCCCTGTGCCTCAAGCGCGTGGATTGAGCGATCGGCATCTAGATCTGAAATGACGACGACAGGCCGGCCCGAAAGGGTCGGCCTTTTTTATGGGTACGGTGCCGGGCGCATCTGCGTTTCGCCCACAACCGGATTCCCCGTGTGGGCCGGGCCTCAGCGCCCGGCGTCCGCGCGGATCCAGCCCGCACCCTCACCCGACGCCCGCCACGGAGGGGCGTGCCGACAATGAAAGAAAACGGTTCGCCTGTTTCCTTGATAAACCGCCCCCAGGTGAGGCTTCGCCCACAACCGGATTCCCGTGTAGGCCGGGCCTCAGCGCCCGGCGTCCGCGCGGATCCAGCCCGCACCCTCACCCGACGCCCGCCACGGAGGGCGGGCCGACAATGAAAGAAAACGGTTGGTATAAACGCCCTTTAGGCGGTTTCTGTGAACCGAATCGCAGATGCGCCCGGCGGTGCCCCTGGAATGGAATAAGCATTGCATCGGCGGGCGGGTTTTCTATAATGCGAAATAGTCAGGGAGGACTCGATTTCATGCCCAAATTCAAATATACCGCAATGGACGCCAAGGGGCGTGAGGTGCAGGAGGTCATTGAAGCCGAGAGCCAGGCGAAAGCCGTGGCCGGCATTCGGGAACGGGGTCTGTTCCCCACCATGGTCACGGAAGTGGGCGGCGGTGGAAAAGCGGCCGCGAAACCGGCCGCGACTTCCGGAGCCGCCTCTTCGGCCGCGGCACCGGCGGGTGCACCTGTCCGGGCCGGCGGACCTCCCGCTGCGGTGCCGAAAAAGGGCATGCAGATGGAGATGAAGCTGCCCGGATTTTTGGCCAACCTCTTCAAACCCAATGTCAATCTCAAGACATTAATGGTTTTTTCGCGACAATTCGCCACCTTGCACAGCGCGGGTTTGCCGTTACTGCGGGGGTTGCATATCCTGCAGAAACAGGAACCCAATTCGACGATGCGCAACGCGATCACCGCGATGGCTGAATCGGTGGAGAACGGCAGTACCTTTGCCGAGGCGGTAGCTCAGCATCCCCGGATTTTCGACTTTTTCTTTGTCAACATGGTCCGCGCGGGGGAAGCCAGCGGCGCCTTGGAGACGGTGTTGACGCGGTTGGCGGAGCATATGGAAAAATCGCAAAAAATCCGCAACAAGATCAAAGGGGCCATGGTTTACCCGGTGGTCGTGCTGGTTATTGCGATGGTCATTTTAGGCGTGCTGATGGTCTTCGTAATCCCGAAATTCAAGGAAATCTTCAGCGATATGTTGGGGGATACCCCCTTGCCGATTCTGACTCGATTCGTGCTGAACGTCAGCGAGGCGGTAACCCAGCAGGGGATTTATGTGATCGGCGCGATTGCCGCTTTGGTGATTGCGATCAAGATGCTCGCCAAGACCAAGGTGGGGTCGGAATTGCTGGACCGGCTCAAATTATCGGCGCCGATCTTTGGAGATTTGATGCGGAAATCGGCCATTGCGCAGTTCACCTCGACGTTGGGAACCCTGCTGACCGGTGGCGTGCCGATGCTCAGCGCCTTGAATATCGTGCGGGATATCGCCGGCAACAAGGTTTTGATCCGGGCCATCCAGCAGGTGCATGACAGTGTGAAGGAAGGGGAAACCGTGGCCGGACCGCTCGAGGCGTCGGGCGTTTTTCCCAGCATGGTGGTGAGCATGATCCAGGTGGGTGAGGAGACGGGCGCCCTGCCGGATATGCTGATGCGGATTGCGAGTAATTACGAGGATGAGGTCGACACGGCCGTGGATGCGATGACGTCGATTATCGAGCCGATCCTGATCATCTTCCTGGCGGTGATTGTCGGAACCATCGTCATCGCGATGTTCATGCCGCTGATTTCGATCGTGGGGAACCTGTCGGGTTGATCCAGCGGGGGTTGAAGCCGGTGCCAGTCCGATTAAGGCGCTTGTGAGTGACCTCAAAAAAGGCTATAATTTAAGAGAATAAAGGAGGTGGTTATGAATCGGAAGGGTCATTTCTGCCGAAAGCTGGGTTTTACCCTCATTGAGTTACTGGCGGTGGTGGTGATCATCGCCGTTTTGGCATCCATAACGCTGATGACCGGTAAATATGTTTATCGGAAGATCAATTATAAAAAAGCCATGGACGATCTGACCAAGATTCAATTGGCCGTAGAAGCTTTTTACTCGGAATATGGACATTATCCCCCGGTCAGCCATTTTGGACATCAGCCACAGGACTGGAATCCTGATTCGCAGACGGACCCTTCGGATGGCAAGCTTTTCTATGTTCCCGTTTCGGAACGGAAAGGGGCCGGGCCCGGCTTGGAGGGATATATCTTTTCTAAGGTCAAAAAAAGAAAAATCCATGGGACATCGGCATTTACAGATTATCCTTTCCCCACCGCGTCCTACAAATGGGCGCATTATCTGGAAGATATTCAGGTGAGTGATTATTCGATGGGAACACAGACCAATTCCGCGGCGGATAAAGGACAGACCACCTACGAACAATATGGGTTTATTGTCGCGGATCCCTGGATGAGCCAGAAAACTCGAGCCCCCGGCGGAGGCACGGCCAACGATTCGTGTCGATACTACTATACATCATCAGCGACTGATAACTATCAGTCTTACCAGTTATGGTGTATCGGCGAAGATGTCAATGATCCGTCGGATGATTTTTGGTTAACGGGAAAGACGCATTCCTATGAAACGAAATAGTGCCCAGGGGTTTACGCTGATCGAATTGTTGGTGGTGATCGGGATCATCGCCATTTTGATGGCGATGTTGTTTCCGGTCATCAACGCGGCAAAAAATCAGGCTAAAAAAACCCGGGCGCGAGCCGAAATCAAACAGTTGGAATTGGCGTGGAAAAACGTCTTGTCCGACAATCGAACCTGGCCGGCGCAAGCGAGTGCGTCGGAGTCGGCCGTTACGATGGATAAAGACCGGGTTTCCTGCCTGATGAGCAACAACACCAAGAATTTGAACTACATGGAAATCAGTTCAAAATCGACGGCGGTCAGTGGCGGAATGAAAGACCCGTGGTCAACCGATGCCGATCCCCGGCTCTATAAGATCGCGTTTGACGTCAATTATGACAACCAGATTGCGATCCAGCGGGGCACCGGATCCAAGAAGACCAATAACGTGGTCATGCGGGCTGTGGCGGTCTGGTCCGAGGGGCCTCTCGTGGCTGATCCCAGCGACGACGTCGTAAGTTGGTAATACCACACCATGAAAAAATCAGTCCAGGCTTTTACCTTGGTGGAATTGATGGTCGTCATCGCCCTGATCGTGCTTTTAATGGCCATGGTCGGGTCCGGTCTCTGGAAGGCGCGACAGAAAGCGCAAATCACCCGCGCCAAAGTGGATATGCGGGCGATGGAGCAGGCCATCCGCAGTTTTAAGGCGGAATACGAGAAATGGCCGGGGGATCCGGATGGTTTGCAGACCAATTCAACCTGGCGAAACAATAATTATCAATTGGTCAAGTACCTGGTTTCATCCAACCCGGTTTTGCCCTATACCGTGCTGAATAAACGCCAGCGGGCTTTTTGGGAAATGGATGGAACCAATGTGACATTTTACGATGGCTGGGGTTCGCCCTATTCCATTACGGTTGATCCCACCAATAGTACGGTCAGCCTGATTTCGGCGGGGCCGGATAAAAACATCAATACCCTTGGCGATAATGTATCCTACATTGGCAACTAATGTCCTTTCACGGAATCGATCAGTGGCGGGCTTCACGCTGATCGAAATGATGACGGTCATGATCCTGATGCTGTTGATCACGACCGCGAGTGTCGTTTCATGGAATAACGTGAAACGGGGCAAGGAATTAAACGCAGCGGTTAATGATGTCCGTTCTTCGCTGTCTTTAGCCCGTCAATATGCCGTGCTGAAAAGAGTCGAAATCATGGTCAATATCATCAGCAATCAAGTGTATTATATTACGAATAATACCGGCGTCGGATTGGTGCGGGGCATGCCCCAGGAGCTTCCCTTGGGGGCGCAATTCACCAATACCATTCCGACCGGTGGGTTGAAAATTACGTTTAAACCCAGTGGTTCATTGCTCAATAATCAAACCATCACGTTGGGATTAAGGGATGTCAACAATGCCGGCATGAATGCCGCTTTGCGGATCAATGGTTTGACGGGGATGATTGATTATGAATAAGCGCCTTACAGGGGCCGGGTTGCCGGCGGGACAGGGTGGGTTCAGCTTGGTGGAGATCTGCCTGGCGATGTTGGTGGTGGCGATTGGGCTGGTGACCTTGATGTCTTTATTTCCCGTCGGGTTGAGAGAGGTTGAATCTGCGGTGCAAAATACGCGGGCGGCGATGTTTGCCGATGACAAGTTTAATTCTTTCCAGGCGACGAATGCGTTGATGGCGGAAACGATCGCTGATTTTGAAAACCAGACGCTCATTTTTGGCAACGTTCCGACGGGCGATGACCAAGTCGCGCCGAATGTGGTGACGAACAATGGAAATGTCCTGAGCTGGAAATATTTTGTGCGATTGAATACCACGGTGCCTTCGACCCCGGTGTGGCGGGTCCGGCTGGAAGTGCAAAATGGGAAATCGGCGCAATTCACGGATCCCGTGGTTTTTTACACGGAATTGATTTATGGGGCACCTTCTCCATGAAAAGGCATTCCGATTCCACATCCGGCGGTTTTTCATTGATTGAATTGCTGGTGGCCATGTTCATCCTGGTTCTCCTGGTGATGATGAGCAGCCGGCTCTTTACCAATGCGACCCGGGCCTGGGAGATCGGGAATCGCAAGGCTGAAATTAATATGATCGGGCGGACGGTCATGGATTATTTGGAGCGCGAGGTGGCCAAGGCGGTCTTTTCCTTGAATGCCGATTCGCGCCTGCCGGTCCCCGCGGTCAGCGGCAGCAAAATTACATACTATATTTTGAACGACAGCACAAACGGAGTCAATCCGGATGATGGATTAGTGGCCGAGGTGAAGCTCGAGCTGTCGGGCGGGATTCTCAGGCGGAACAACGACGAAATCATCCGAAATATTGATTCTTTGACCTTTGAGTTGGATTCCGTTGACCCGCCCTCATTTGTCGATATTAATTTGAGTTTCCGCGCGTCGGATGATCGGGCGCGCGGAGCGGCCACCAATAATTTCTCCAATTCATTTTCCAAACGGGTCTACTTCCCGAATTATCACAGGAGCCGCAATGACGATTACTGATTTCAACAGGGACCGTCGAAAAGGGCGGCAGGGCATCGCATTGGTGGTGGTATTGGGGTTGCTGTCGCTGCTGACCCTGATGGCGACGGCCTTTGTTTATTTCATGCGAACAGAGAACACGACGTCGAATTATTACCGGATGGATATCTCTTCCCGGCATGTGCTGAATGTCGCCCTGGCGCGAGCCTTGATGGATGTCACCACCAATTTAAATTCGGACGTCTACCCGAACTGGAGTCAACAGTACAATGCGATGATGTCTCAGCATGATCCCAGCGATCCGGTGATGCCGACCTGTAAGGCCGAATTTCTAGCCGCAATGACCGGCGCCATTTCCAACATGCCCGCCGGCTCGTTTATGCCCTTGGGTGTGGCGCGGGTGGGGGATGCCGTTTTTCTGCGGACCGTCAGCCCGGACTTCGCCGATATGAATACCAATTTTGCGGTGATCAATTTAAGCCAAAATACCATTGGTTGGATCCAAACCATTGAGGATTATGGAGCAGAGTGGGGGATTAAGGTTTCGAATAAAAACGTTCCGATAAGTTGGAATGCAAATGATCGGTTTGCGAAAATTCCTGCGCCGGAATGGAACCTGGTGGATGTTAACCAAATGACCGGTTATTCCCCGCTGAATCCGATGCCCAGCAAACAAGTTCAATTCGCCTATGCGATCTTCAATTGTTCAGGGCTGTTGGATGCCAATTATGCCGGGGCGTCGAATGCGGCACGCCAGATGGGGATTCGCGCCAATGAGCTCCAATTGGGCGCCTTGACCAATGAATTTCAGGATCCAAGTGCGTTGGCCGACTTCCTGATGGACCGGGCGGATTTTGGAAAGTATGAGAGCGTCGCTGAGCTCTTCCAAAACCGTGGATTTTCGTACTGGCCCGATAATTTTGCCGTGTATTCCCGATTCCCTCCCGGCGAATTCTCGCCGTCTGATGCGCTGGTCTTGACGGGGCGGTGGGATCAGTTGCAAAAAATTGAGGGAGACTTTACAACAAGACTCATAGCGAGCGATCCCTCCCGATTTAATAACGTAAATTCAAAGTGGGTTTTTGATAGTTTGGTGGATTACCTGGATCTTGATTCCATCCCATCCAATGCGGTGAGCGTTAAAGGCGGACCGTCGACCGAATTGTGCCCCATGATCAATGAAATCGGCATTACCAATCGGATTGTTTTGAAGCCGGATGGCACTTTGACACACGTCATGACATTCTATGTTGAGGTTTGCTATCCGTTTATGGAACTGCCGCTCGTCAATAACTACAGCCTGGAAGTGGATTTTCAATTTGGCATCGGCGGCGGATCCACCGATTCTAGATTTGTACCTTCGCCGGCAATCCAGACTTTTACAAAATCATACCCCATATTCCCCGCCATGGCTGTCGGCAATAAGTATCGCGCCATTAATTTGGGCTCCATTCAGACGTCAGGGATTTACACCAATTTAGCCGCAACTAAACAAAATCTCAGTTTAAGGGTTCAAGTTAAGCGCGCCCAGATATTCGATTCACTCCATCAGATGGTCGATGCGGTACCCTATCCGACCAATGACGTGGTAGAGCAACTGGTTTTCTTTGTGCCGTCGCTGAAGCCGGCGGGGGTTACGTTACCCGCCACTGCGGTTGCTACAACCAATACCATTAATTTAGGTTGGTCAGGTATGGAGTGTGTCGATCCCCGATTCAACTGGCGGCGGGCATCGCCAACCAATGCGTCGGATTTCTTTTGGAAAACCTATCAAGCCACGAATTCGCCGCTTTTGTCAAACGAAACTCACCCCTCGATCGGGACTGTAAATCATTGTGCGACCAATGATTGGACGACGACGAAATGTTCCGATCCTTTTGATACCATGTATGTCCTGTCCCCGACCAACTCCAAGCGAACTTTGCAAAGCATCAGTGAGTTGGGTTATCTGCCGGTTGGCAAATGGGATACCATTCGGTTGGTCGGTGGCCCGAATTATCCGCCGGATCGGATTTTCGACATTTTTGCCCTGTCGACGAATGGAGTGGCACGGGGCAAGATCAATCCCAATACCTATGATGCGGATGTGTTGGCCTCCGCCTTTTTTAATATGCCGTTGGATCAATATCCTTACCAGAATACGGCCACGGTGGCGCGCTTAAGTGTCAAGGATGCGTATGAATTGGCGGTTTTGTGGACGAATAGCATCGTTCAGCAGTCCATTACCAATTATACCGGGTTGATCGCGCACATGACGAATATGATGGATACCTTCTCGTATGCAAACAACCTGTTTGCGACCACCAATCATAACCCCCCTTTCCGAAATGAATCCCTGATTCGCAACTCGGTGGGCCTGTTTGATGCCCGTCAGAATTATTTCTTTGTGGTCATCATGGCCAGCGAAATAGCACGAGGGTTTCAAGCGCAAAACACAGGGGTCAGCGGGATGGTGTTTGGTTTTAACACCCGGGCCGGCCTTGTTGAATTGTGGCGGGACCCGTACGTGGTGAATGGTCAAAACTCATTGGTCATCCGGAATTACCGATTGCTGGATGAGTAGTGGCCGGTTGACGGGCATTGGAAGGGTCGAGGGATCTTTTAACCCGTAACCACTTTTGGTTTCGCCCTTGATAAGGGTTCCTCCTGTCCCGTTGCCGTCCCACGCAAAACTGACGGGAAAGCGATTAACCACGGTGTCACCGAGACACGGAGGTGACAGCCCGGAAACCGCAGATGCGGTCCGCCTTGGCACGCAGCGTGCCCAATCGGCCCGCGTTGGATTTTGAAGGAACCGGAGAACACCGGAGCTGCATATCCGTTGAAGTAATCAGTGGACTCGGCCCCCTCAAGGAAACACACGGGATGGCTTGAAAGGCCGCCTTTCGAGACAGCCCGCTTCGGGGGCGGTGTGATTTTCTCTCTCCGTGCCCCCGTGCCTCTGTGGTGAAAATCCGACATCCTGAGTAATTGCGGGCATTCCAGTGAGCCGAACTCAAGTAACCCACAGAAATGCAGAACGAGCCTTGTTTTCTTGCTTTCATATTAATCCTTCAGAAATTATACTGCATCGACAGGGAGGATTTTGCATGACTTCTAAGGAACGAGTACTTCGGGCATTGAAATGGGAAACAACGGATCGGGTGCCTTTGCAGATTTATCTGACGCCTGAGATGGAATCCACGCTGAAGGCCTATTTTGCCCCCCAGGATTTCCTGGAGGCTTTGGGGATCGATTTCCGGCATGTCATGCCCGTGTTCCCCGATTTCAAAGGCCAGCGGCCCAACCGGACGGATGTTGATTTTTATGATCTGTGGGGGTCGGGATATCGCCGGATCCAGCACAGTTTGCGGGGAACCTATGACGAAGCGGTCCACCTGCCCCTGGCGGACTTGAAAACGATGGAGGATGTCAATCAGTATGCCTGGCCCGATCCCCGGGATGTGGACTATTCGCAGCTCGTTGCGGATTGCGACAAGGTCAAGGATTATGCCATCGTGCTGGGCGGCGCCGGTATTCCCGATATTGTCAACGGCGTATCCCGCGGACGTGGCATGGAGCAGGTCCTCATGGACATCGCCCTGCGCGATGAAGTGGGCATGGCGATCATCGATCGCCGGGTCGATTACTGGTATACGGTGATGCGTCGTTCCCTGGAGGTTGCCCGGGGCAAAATCGATATTCTTCATTTGGGCGAGGATTGCGGCACCCAGAATGGGCGGCTTTTCTCCGCGCCGGACTTCGAGGAGATTTTCCGGCCCCGGCTGGAAAAGTTTTATGATTTGGCCCATGAGTTCGGTTGCAAGGCGATGATGCACTCCTGTGGTGACACCCATGATCTTCTGCCGACCTTTATCGACATGGGGTTGGACGTGCTCGATGCGATGCAGCCCGAGCCGGCCGGGATGAGCCCGGAAACGATCCGTGCGGTGGCCCGTGGCCGGCTGGCTTTTTGCGGACTGATCAGTACCCAGCAGACACTGCCCTTCAAATCCGAAGCCGAGTGCCGGAGAGAAGCCCGGCACCGGCTGGATGTGATCGCCCGGGGCGGCGGTTATATTTTTTCGCCGGCCCATTGCATCCAACCCGACACTCCTCTTGTAAACGTCCTCGCCATTTATGAAGAAGCCCTGGGCAAAAAACTGATTCGCGCCTGACGGACAGATCCTCGAAAGCGATCGTTACGATGACACCCGAACTCGAGCAACCATTGGACCGGCTCAACCGGAATGATCGTCCGCCGACAGAGGCGGACCTTCGGGCTTTACTTGAGGTCCAGGGTGATGATTTGCGGGAATTGTATGCGCGGGCGGACGAAGTTCGGCGCCGGGCGGTGGGCGATGAGGTGCATTTACGGGGGATCATCGAGTTTTCCAATTATTGTCACCGGCGTTGTGATTATTGCGGTATTCGAGCCGGAAGTCCCGGGGTCAAGCGGTATCGGATGGCTCCGGACGAAATCGTGGCACAGGCGGTCCAGGCCCGCGACTGGGGATTTGGCACGGTCGTTTTGCAATCGGGCGAGGATCCCTGGTTCACGACCGACCGGGTGTGTGACCTGCTGGAAAAAATAAAAGCCGAGGCCGGACTGGCCGTGACGCTGTCGATAGGCGAGCGACCGGCGGACGATTATTCCCGGTTCCGGGCTGCCGGATGCGACCGGTATTTGCTCCGTTTCGAGACGTCGGATCGGGAGTTATTCGCCAAAATTCATCCCGATGACGATTATGATGGACGACTGGCCTGTCTCGATCAAATTCGGGCGGCGGGGATCCAAGTGGGGAGCGGCTTTATGATCGGCCTTCCCTTCAGCGGATTGGACGTGCTGGCCCGTGATCTGTTATTTGCGACCCAGTTGGATCTGGATATGATCGGGTGTGGGCCGTTTATCGCCCATCCCGACACCCCGCTTGGGGGGCATCCGGCGTGGGCGGATCGGGAAATTTACTTCAAGGCGATCGCGTTGTTGCGGCTGATGAACCCCCTGTCGCATATTCCGGCCACCACCGCCTTCGACGCCCTTTGCCCGAACGGTCGGGACCTGGTCTTGACCCGGGGCGGCAACGTGTTTATGCCCAACATCACGCCAGTCGCCTATCGGGCACTTTACCAGTTATACCCCAATAAGCCGTGTGTCGATGAAGATGGGGGTGCCTGCGCGCGGTGCATTGTTCGCCGATTGGAACGCTTGAAACGGCCGCCAGCCCGGGGGCGGGGGGATAGCGTGAAGCGGGGGAAAGGGAACGGGTGATATGAACGATAATCATTTATTGGGGGTGCCCTCCGCGAAAGAGGCGCCATTCCGCCTGCTCTTTGTGAGCGCTGGAACGGCGGGACCCGCGGCGGTGGCCGCCGCCTGGGTGAGTCGGAGCGGCCCGACGAATCTGGATGTGACCTGTGCCGGATGGGAGACGTCCGGTATTCCCGAGGCCTTTCAGAGCGCCCTGTCCGAGGCCGGCCTGCCCCATCCGAATCGCGCCTTTACCCTGGCCGATCTGCCGTCACAAGGATTTGATTTGGTCGTACAAATCGAAGGACAGGAAGTCGGGCATCGGCCTTTTCTTCCCGGCGATCCCGAGACGCTTCGATGGACCCTGCGCGCTTGGACCGCCAACTCCGAGACGGTATCCGTGGCTGAAAGTCGGATTATATGCGAGGAATTGCGGGGACGGGTGAGTGAGTTTCTGGAACATGGGTATTTGAATGCCTTTCAACTCCTGCGACGGAAATATACCGGCGTGTTGGACAACATTACGGAAGGATTGCTGGCCCATGATCTGGATCAACGGATTTTTTATCTGAACTCCGCCGCGGAACGGATCACCGGATATAGCCGGAGCGAGGTGTTGAATCACAAGTGTGGCGATCTTTTTCCCGGCGGCTTATGTGGCGGCAAGTGTTTGTTCGAAGAAGGGGTGCCGTCTCTGGATCGGCCGATTTGCGAGCGGGCGGTGGATATTGTGACCCGCTCCGGCGAGCGGCGGCATACCATGACCCAGGTCACTCCGATTTATGACAACTCCGGCCAGCCGCGGGGAGTGGTGATGGCCCTGCGGGACATCACGCGGGAAAAGGTTCTATCCCGTCGGTCCGGTGAGACGGAGTCATTTTGCGGCATCATCGGCAAGGCACCCCAAATGTTAGCGCTTTTTGATCTGATCCGCGACCTGTCCGATTCACCCGTGCCGGTGCTGATCCAGGGGGATAGCGGGACCGGCAAGGAATTGGTGGCGCGGGCGATTCATAGCGAGGGGCGGCGCCGAAACAAGATGTTCGTGCCCGTCAATTGCGGCGCCCTGCCGGAAGGACTACTCGAAAGCGAACTGTTTGGCCATGTGCGGGGCGCCTTCACAGGGGCGATTCGCGATAAAAAAGGCCGATTTGAACTGGCCGATGGGGGCACCATCTTTCTGGATGAAATCGGTGACATTTCGCTGGCGATGCAGGTCAAGCTCTTGCGTGTGCTCCAGGAGGGTCATTTCGAACGGGTGGGGAGTGAGCAGACGCTGAAGGTCAATGTGCGCGTCATCAGCGCTACGAATAAGGATTTAAAGCAGGAGATCCTCCAGAAGCGGTTCCGCGAGGATTTATTTTACCGGTTGAGCGTGATGCCGATTCAATTGCCGCGCCTGATGGAACGACGGATGGATATTCCGGCCATTGCCGCGCATATCCTGGAACAGGCCACCCGGGACGCAGAGCGGGAACCGGTGACCTTGAGCCCGGCGAGTCTCGATGTCCTCCTGACCTACCAATGGCCGGGCAATATTCGCGAGCTTGAAAACTGGCTGCAATTTGCCCTGTTGAAATGCAAGGGGCGGGTCATCGAGCCCGAACATTTTCCACCGCCGGCAATTTGGGCAAATCCCGCGCAACCGATGATCGGATTCGCTGCGGCCGGGGCCGAACCGGCCCTGCTCCGGGCCCGGGTTCGGGTTGACCCGGAAACCCTGCGGAACGCCCTGGCCCGCACCGGGGGCAACCGGGTGGCGGCCGCCCGGTTGCTGGGTATTTCACGGGCGACGCTGTACCGCAGTTTGCATCAACAGGGCGTGAAATGAAAAGTCACCGGCAGGAGATTTGGTTTGAATTGCCAACCCGTCGGGGATTTGTGAATATCACTCCGCAAGTGGAGAGCTGCCTCAAGGCGTCGGGGATCCGGGAGGGTTTGGCCTTGTGCAATGCCATGCACATTACGGCCTCGGTCTTCATTAACGACGACGAGAGCGGGTTGCACGCCGATTTTGAAAAATGGCTGGAGAAGCTGGCTCCGGAAAAGCCTCATTCCCAATATGCCCACAACGGATTTGAAGATAATGGCGACGCGCATTTAAAACGGTCGATCATGGGGCGTGAAGTGGTGGTGGCGGTGACGGACGGGCGGCTGGACCTGGGCCCGTGGGAGCAAATTTTTTACGGCGAATTTGATGGGAAGCGAAAAAAACGCGTTTTAGTTAAAATCATCGGGGAGTGAACGAGGCGAGTTCATAATCAAGGAACGAATCATGTCAAAGATAGCTTTTATGGGGGCCGGGAGTACGGTTTTTGCCAATAATGTGCTGGGCGACAGCATGTGCACTGAAGCGTTGCGGGATTCGGAGATTGCCCTCTACGATATCGACGGGGCCCGGTTAAAGGAATCCCTGTTCATGTTGGAAACCATTAATCGCAATGCGAACCAGAACCGTGCAAGTATCCGGGCTTTTCTGGGTGTGCCCAACCGTAAAAAAGCATTGCAAGGAGCGGATTTTGTCGTCAATGCCGTCCAGGTGGGGGGGTACAAACCCTCAACCGTAATTGACTTTGAGATTCCCAAGAAATTCGGGTTACGCCAGACGATTGGGGATACGCTGGGCATTGGCGGAATTTTTCGCGCTCTGCGCACCATTCCGGTGGTGCAGTCATTTGCCCGCGATATGGAGGACGTTTGTCCGAAGGCCTGGTTTCTGAATTATGTAAACCCCATGGCCATGATCACCGGAGCCCTGCTTCGGGGGTCATCGATTCGCGGAGTGGGGTTGTGCCATTCCGTGCAGGTGTGCGCCGAAGGGCTGTTGACGAACCTGGGTATTGATCCCCGGCAGGGCGCGATCCGGTGGAAAATCGCCGGGATCAACCATATGGGGTGGCTGTTGGAGATTGAACGAAACGGTAAGGATTTGTATCCGGAGATTAAACGGCGGGCGGCGGAAAAGCTGAACGTCTGGCGTCGGAAAGGGTCTGAGAAAAACTGGGACATGGTGCGCTTGCAGATGATGCTGCATTTTGGATATTACATCACCGAATCCTCCGAGCATAACGCGGAATATACCCCTTACTGGATCAAGTCGACGCATCCGGAACTTATCGAGGAGTTCAATATCCCCTTGGATGAATATCCGCGCCGCTGTATCAACCAGATTGCCCACTGGAAAAAAAGAGCGGGTGAATTGATCCGCAACCCCAGCCTGACGCACGCCCGGTCCCATGAATATGCCTCCTATATCATGGAGGCCATCGTAACCGATCGGCCCTGTCATATCGGCGGCAATGTGATCAATCAGGGGTTGATCCCCAACCTGCCGGCCAAGGCCTGCGTCGAAGTGCCCTGTCTGGTGGACCGAAACGGGGTCCAGGGATGTCAGGTGGGGGATCTTCCGGAGCAACTTGCGGCGCTTAACCGGTCCAATATCAATGTCCAGTTGCTGACGATCGAAGCGGCCTTAACCCGCCGGAAGGAGGCCATTTATCATGCGGCGATGGTCGACCCGCATACGGCCTCGGAATTGACCCTCGATCAAATTCGGAAACTGTGCGATGAGTTGATTAAAGCGCACGGAAAGATGTTGCCGGCCTACCGGTGATTTACTGACTGAAGCCGAAATGATCTGTTGCCGCCGAGAGCGGATTACTTTCGCGCCGGGCGCTCTTTAACTGCGCCGGGCGGGCTGAATTGTTTACGGATCAGGGCCAGGGTCGCTTCCACCAATTCCCGTCCCCCGACGTCGCCCACTTCGCTGACGATGGGGTTGGCGCCATAACCGCCGGCATTCAAGGCCTGGGCGGTGGGGAGGTACATTCCGCGCCCGGCCAGTTGCATGATGACCGTCTGGGCTGCAGGGCTTCGCGCCTTGATTTGCAGTCCGTAATCGAGAAACAGCTCGAAGGGATTGGAGGCCAGAACGGCATCTCCCAGGCGGACGACATGGAGTTCGACCGGGAAGGGCGCGGCTGGAATTTTCTTTTTCCAGGATTTAATGACCCGTTTTAAACCCCGGGGATACCAGGACTCCTCATCCGTATTGTTTTTACGCCAACTCGCTAATTGGGCTTCGGCCCAACGACATTGGTCCCGGGTGATCTTCAATCCGGTGAGTTTCATTTTGCGGATGGAATGTTCAAAAACTTCCGCAGACTCGGCGATCGGAGGGGTGCAGCTGAGCGCTTGTTCGACGGCCTCGCCAACCTTGCGGGCGATGATTTGACGTTCGGTAAGGCCGCGTCGCCGCCGCATTTCGGCCTCCTCGCGGCTGTAGAGGAGGAAGTGGGGGGACTGATCGCCGGCCGCGGAACAGATGGGAAAGATCTGCAAATGGGCGCCGAACCGGGCGCGGAGATCAACCCGGATTTCATGCCAGAAATCAGCGGAGAACTGGATCAGATGTTCGTCGACCTGGGATGGACAGGGAATCGCGAGCGCCACGCCGGTCAGGACGCCGGTGGCATCCCAGGTGAAAAACATATCCAGGGAGTGGTCCGTGTATCCGCCGATATGATCAAAATCCTCGCGATTGGTGGCGCCGTACATCTGGCCGATGCCATTGGCATAGACCGCATAGCGGTTATGTCCGATGACCGCATGGCCGTAGGCGTGGCCCAGCCGGTGGGGCTTTCGATTATTCCAGGCATCGAGAATGGCGATCACGGCATGGTCTGCCAACCAGGCTTCACATTCATCGGCCGTCATAACATTGCCGCCGGGATGAGCGTAGAAATCGCCATCGAAAACCAGGGAATCATGCGTATGGGTGGCATTGAGAACGATTTGAGCCGTCGGGAAATCCGGCTGGGCTTTATGGATGAGTTGGCGGATACGGGTCCAGAGGGAATTGCTGATATAAGCCAGATCGCACGAAACGAGGATGGCGCATTCGCCCCGGGGCTTTTCGATCACGAGGGCCGTAAGGGTGAGCGGATCCATGGCGGAGGAGGCAATGCGGACGTGCATCTGGCCTTGAAGGAGAGCGGGCCGGGAAGGGGTGATATCGCGAGATGACCAGCCGATGGAGTACATGGGTATTTCCTTTATAAAGAGGAAAGATGATCCTCAATGGGCGTCATTGATAGGGGGATAATCTGTGAAAGGCAAGCGCTTTTTGTGAGTGGCATGACGAAAATGTTCAAAAAAAGATTGTATTTTCAGCCGGTTCCTTCAAGATTTCGGGGTTTTTGAGGGCAGAAGGGTCGGAACCAACTCGGCGTGTCGGGGGGATTCAGAATTCCCCGCGCGGAAAATAGCGAGTCTCCGACTTGGGAGAGACAGCCCATGACTGTGAAGCAAGAAAAGGTCCCTGTGGTCCGTCCCGATTTAATCCTGAAAAGTCTGCCGGCCGAGATTCGAGCCAAGGCGGAAGCGGCCGGATTCACCGATGCGGATTGTCTGTTCTGCGCCTGTGCCGATTTGGATTTGGACGGACAGGTGGGTGAGGTTTGGCTGGTGGTCGGGACGACCCAACTGGGGACCTTTGGGGTGGGCGCCGCAACCGGAACCCTGGAATCGCCGATTGCGATCAAGGATATCCAGAAGATTCGATGCGCGCAAACGGTGGGGAGCGCCTTCCTCGAAGTCATGGTGGATTCCGCTTATGTCAGTCTGGTGCGTTATACGAACGGCAAACGCGAATTATTTGGACGGACGTGTGCGGAAATCAAGCGGATGGTGGATGGCAAACCGGTCAGCCTGGAAGCGTTGACCCGGCCCAGCGAACGATATTGTTCGCAATGCGGACTGCCGTTGCCGGGGCGTGGGGCGGAATGTACCCGATGCAAAGGGCATGGCGGGTTATTCAGCCGGACCATGGGGTTAATGCGTCCTTATAAATGGAGCATATCCCTGTTGTTTGCCGTCATGTTGATGGGGGTGACGTTGGATCTGGTGCCGCCGATGTTGACGCGGATGATGGTCGACCAGGTTTTCAATCCGGCATCGACCGCGGTGACCTTGGCGCACCGGGAAGCGATCCGGATGCTGTTGGTCATTTTGATGGTCCTGGTGGGTGCGTCGTTGGGGCGTCAGCTCTTGAATATGGGTATTTCCGTCATCAGTAGCTTGATCGGGACCCGGATCACGAAAGAACTGCGCGAGCGGTTACAGGCAAAATTGATCGGACTGAACGTCGAGTATTACAACCGGCATTCGGTGGGGAGCCTGATGAGCCGGGTTTTGTACGACGTGGACTATTTCCAGAGTTTCGTCGGACAAGTGGCACAGGGGTTTTTATTGAACCTGCTGCTGGTCCTGGGGATCGGGTCGATGCTGTTTGTCATGAACTGGAAACTGGCCTTGCTGGTCATGCTCCCGATTCCGTTCGTGGCGATCGGCACCACCTACTTTTGGCGGCATATTTATCCGCGCTACTATCGGTTGTCCGATAGCCAGTCGAAGATGTATCAATTACTGGGAGGGTTGTTGAACGGGATTCGGTTGGTCAAGGTATTCGGGCAGGAGGAGCGCGAGAAGCAACGGTTCAGTGCTTCGGCGGAATACATGCAGAATACCCGTCGGTCGTTGGAAATGAGCCAGGGGGTTTTCGGCCCCATCATGGGATTCATTTTTGGGTTGGGCGGTCTGATCATCTGGTTTTCCGGTGGGCAGATGGTATTGGAAAAGCACATCACCCTGGGGACATTGATGGCGTTCCTGGGATACGTGGGGATGTTCTATGGGCCGATTTCATCCCTGACCATGTTTTCCAACTGGTTGACCGGATTTCTGTCCGCCGGTCAGCGGGTCTTTGAAGTGTTGGATTCGCATTCCGCCTTGTCCCAGGATCCGAATCCGGTGCGGCTGCCGTCGGCAGAAGGCAGCATCGAGTTGAAAAATGTGGTCTTTGGGTATGATCCTTACACGCCGGTGTTAAAGGGTGTTACGATGAAAATCGAACCCGGCCAATTCGTGGGGATTGTCGGCAAGAGCGGATCGGGCAAAACCACATTGGTGAATCTGATCTGCCGTTTTTACGATGTCCACGAAGGGCAGGTCTTGCTGGACGGTGTCGATGTGCGCAAGCTGTCCAAGGATGATCTCCACCGGCAGGTGGGGTTGGTGTTGCAGGAGCCCTTTTTGTTCCGCGCCAGCATTGCGGACAACATTGCCTACGGCCGGCCAGACGCCAACGCCCTGGCGGTCCTGGATGCCGCCAAGTCGGCGAATGCGCACGACTTCATTGCGCGCCGAACGTCCAGTTACGACACCAAACTGGGGGAAAACGGCGCAGGTCTCTCCGGCGGTGAACGTCAGCGCATCAGCATCGCCCGGGCGTTGCTGTGCAATCCCCGGATCCTGATTTTGGATGAGGCGACCTCCTCGGTCGACACCGAATCTGAACAGGAAATCCAGAAGGCCCTGTCGGTGATCTGCAAGGGCCGGACGACGATCGCGATCGCGCACCGGTTGTCGACCCTCAAGAATGCCGATATCATCTTTGTTTTCGATGACGGTCGTATCGCCGAATCCGGAACGCACGAGCAGTTGCTGGAAAAACAGGGAATTTATTATAAACTGGTGATGATTCAGACCCAGCTGACCCGATTGGAGACCTGATCATGAATACCGATTATACGTATCAGGATGAGCTGCTGAAAAAAACCGGTGTGCGCCGACTCACACCCGCCGAAACCAAAATCTTCGAGGGAACCTTTTCGTTATTGCATTGCGCGGTGACCGGCGATGATCTCTACCGGGGCGTTTTTGCCGTGCGCATGTTCCCCATCCGGTATCCGGACCAATTCATATCGCTCCGCTACACGACGGCGGACGATAAGGAAAAAGAAATCGGAATCATCGAAAACCTGAGTGAGTTCGATCTTCAATCCCAAGCTCTGATCCGGGAGAGTTTGGTGAAACATTATTACGAGCAAATCATCTGCGGTATTCGCGGGATCGAGTACAAATATGGTCTGCTATTCTTCAAAGTGATTATGGCGGCTGACAAAACCGAGCGGGACTTCATGATGCAATGGTCGACCAATTCGGCTGAAGAATATGGGGAACACGGCAAGGTTTTGATCGACGTGCATGAAAACCGGTATATTTTGCCGGATGTCAATCAACTCTCGACGTCGGAACGTCGCGAATTCACATCGTATATCTATTGGTAGGTCTTATTTTCGTTTTGCGTCGGCCCGGAAATAACACCCCACGATCACGCCGTATTGCAAGGCCAGAAGCGCGGTCAAGATGGCTGGGCCGGCGATCTGGATGTGCCCGATCGACGAATGGGATATCCATCCATACCCCCAGAACAGATTCAGGGCCTGATCCGGCGGAACCCATCCCAGGCGTTTGATGAGGCTGGGAAGGATGGCCCAAATTCCCGAGACGGCACTCCAGATAACCCATCGGGTCAAGGATCGTCCCAAGGGGCGGTGGGCGGTCCAGGCGCGCCAAAGATTTGGAGCCATGACCAGCGTGACGACCAGCCAACCGATGGCAAAATGAATGGCGGCGGGAGCTTTCATCTCACCCCGATTCTCGCCGGCCGATTCCCTGGTTTCGTGCTTTCCCCATTTTTCGGCTCTTGTTAACGCGTCCAACACCGCAGTGATGACGCCATAGGCCATGCTGAACCAGGCGACCAGGAACAGGGGCGAATCAAACTCGATCCGATCAATGGTATAATGCCAGAAGAAAATATCGCAGATCGGGAGTTGGCTTAATCGGAGGTAGAGCGCATGGGCACCGACGAGCCGGGGCAGATCGGGGGCAACCGCCCAGAGTGCGCCAGCGGCCATGAGGCCGGGCCAGAGGATGAAGAAGTGACCCGAGACCCGATTGTGGCGGTGGAGGAGATAGAAGAGGCCCCCCAGAACGAAAGGAAGGATCGCGCCCAAGGCCAGTTGATTGGGGTTCATGGGCGAGCCTCTTTCCCCGGCCGGCTGACCCAGGGGCGCAAGGCGTGGGCTTTATCCCATGCTTCTTCCGCCCCGCTGCGGTCGTCCAAGGCCTGTCGCATGGCGGTCAAGTGGCGCCAGATGCGGTAATTTTGAGGGTCGAGTTGGGCGGACCGGGTAACGCACCGTTCCGCGAGACGGTATTCAGTGGGGTAGTCCTTCGGGTTGAGCACGCCGATTTGCCAACCCAGAAAAAACCAGGCTTGGGCATTGGCGGGGCTCCAAATAATGGCGCGGAGCCGATCTCGGGTCGATGCTTGCTGGAGGAAGGCGGGATGATCCATGACATGCGCCTCGCGTTGAAAAGGATGCAGGCCGATCAGAATCAAGCAACAAAGGGTCGGCAGCAGGGCCAGGCTGGGCCCCGTTTCAAGTCCGCCTAAAATTTTACCGGGCCATCGCAAGGGAAGGGGGCGGAAGAGCAGCCCGATAAAGGTGGCCACGGTCAGTGCATAGAGTGGAATCCGAAGCGGAAAATCGAAGCACGAATGGACCGCCACGGTGATGCCCACTCCCCAGACGAGGATATCCACGTCCGCATCAAAGGGTGCGGCGCGCCGCAAAAGGACCCGCCGCCGATAAAGGGTCCATCCCAGCAGGGCGGTCAGCAGAACGCCGGCCAGCCCGGTTTCGACGATGAATTGAACATAATCGTTTTCAGCATACCGGAGAGTGCCGCTGGAGGTGGTCGCTCGATATTGGGGGTAGACCGTGCCGAAGGCGTTGACTCCAATGCCTTCCAATGGGTAGTCCGGAATGATTTTCAGGCCATCGTGCCACTGGTTCAGGCGGGATTGTGCGCTGGGTAAGGATCTGGGCGAGTGCCATTCTGAAAGGCGGGAACGGACCGGTGGGCAGAGGACGATCAAACTGATTCCCGCAACCATCACGCACAGAAGGAGGAAGGCGACGGGCTTTTTGATGCGGGTTCGTGCGAAGAGGACCGCGACTCCGAGGGTTCCTGCGCCAGCCGCCAGCATCGCACCCCGGGACAGGCTGTTGAAGACGACGGCCGTCAGGACGAGTAAGGTCAGAAGGGCTGCCAAAGCCGGCATAAATTTTCGATCCCGCAAGGCGCCGACCGTCAAACCGAAGGCCAGGGGACAGAAGAGGGCGACAAAACCGGCGAAATGGTTGCGATTGATAAAGCCGCCAACGGACCCCGGGAGGGAGGGCGGCACCGGGAAGATCCACCACAACCGGTTTCCCTGGGGAAAGGTCCATTGTGAATGAAATCCGGCCACGGCGACAACGGTACCGAGGATGAGCAGAAATCGGAGGAATCCTTTTTTAAAACGAGGTTCAATGGCGGCGGCCAGCCAGGCGGACATGGCACAAGCGATAAAGAGCATCAGCCCCCGCAGGGTACCCGCCCGGTCAAGTGTGAGGGTGGGCCAGGAAGCGGCGCTGGACGCGGGTTTCAGCGCGGTTGCCTCAATCGCCTTAACAAGATCCGTGACAGGATGCCAGAGGGCACTTCGGGGACCTTTGAATGCATCCAAAAGCATCGGAGGCAGAGGGAGCAGGGTTAGTCCCCACCCGAGAAGGATGAGGAGGATGGTGATTTCGACCCAGGGACGAACCGGGAAAAGAGTTTCGCGGGGTTGAATCACAGCGTGGCTTGCGGCGGCCGCGGTCAATATGGCGGCGGTGAAAAATAGCGTGCCGGGGAAAATACCGGCACCCCAGAAGGCCAAACTGACCAAGGTACAACCGAGGATCAGGACCGGAAGAAGGCGGCGGGGCCAAACGGAGGCATATCCCGGCTGGAACGGTGGATCTCCGATCCCTTCCCTGGAGAATGAAGATAATGACATGCGTTTCACCCTTTTCGATGAGGACCGGTAACGGGGGGCATCGATTCGACCAGGCAACAGCCCCAGGCGGGTATGGAAAGGGTCAACGGCTGGTTTGAGTTTCGCTGCAGACGACGAGGGGGCTTCTTGCGTCCCCCGATCAGATGGATCAATACGGATTTTCCGAAACGCGGATCGGAGAGAAAGAGGCGTTGCGGAGCAGACGTCCAGTTGGCCAAGGCAATACCCAAACGTCCATCGGGGGCTTCCCAGGCGGCATGGAAAACCGCCGGGATGCGATTCACCCGGGAGTTGCTTTCCCAGGTTTCGATTTTGATGCCTTTCACCCGGGACGGTCTTTGCATCCGGCCGAAGACTAAAAAGTCGCGACCGGGGCCCCGGCGAAGCGCGAGCACATTGCGCAACATGGTCAGGGATTCGCGGTGGGATCCAACGGCGGGTTTCCAGGGCGCCCAATTGCCGGTGTCCCGATTCAGCAGCGACCCGTCATCGGTCATGACCGCGCCCGGGACCTCGCCGAGAACCGCATTACAGGCGTTACGGGTGGACAGGTGATGGGGCTCGGGCCCCATCCCCATCCCGCCTTGCAGGATGATGCACTCGTGATAGAGGTAATGGTAGAGGGGCAGGAAATCATAATTCGAGACATGTCCCGGAGGAATGACGCGAACGTCGCATTCCTGGAAGAGGGGTAAACAGGTTTCATTGCAGGGCGCCTCGGTGGAATGGATGACCTGGAGAGCGGGCGATGAGCGGGCGGCTTTTTTAAAGCCGCGCATGACCGCTTGCATGGATTCGGCCATCCAGCGGCCGGGAACCGGAGGGTGGGGGTGGTCGGTCGCGAAACAGGGGAACGTGGCCGCACCCATATTCTGGTCGAAAAACTGGATGGACTCCATGCCCCACCCGAAAAGCCGGGCGACAAATTTTTCGGCGATCTGACGGGTGTGCGGTTCGCCCAGGCAACAGGCATAACTGGGGCGCCACATTCGGTCCCAGGATTCCTGCCAGGCTTCACCCGAAGGCGTGCGGCAAACACTTCGATCCCCCCGGTTTTTGTGAAAGAAGGCTTTCCCGTCGTAGTCATTCCAGAAGTGGCGTGTGACCCAGCGGGTTCCGTTGCAATAGGATCCGACTCGCCACCCGCGTTGACGGGCCAGATGGCAGAATCGCTTCAGGGCGGCATCGCCTCCTATGGGAGGGAAGCAATCCGGATAGACCCAGGGGCCGCCCCGCTCCCAAGCCATAAGGATGACCGCAAGCGGGGCTTGCAGTTGGCGGGAAAGACGGTCGAGGTGGGGGAGAATCTTGGTATACGGGAGGAAGGCCTTGACAGGAAAAACCGGACCGATATCGAGTTCGCCTTGAAGGCGCAGGGAGATATAGGCGGGAGAATCGAGAAGCCAGGCCGGAATATCCGTTCGGCGGTGGAGCGGGACCGCCCAGTGCTGTTGAAGGGTCCAGGTGCGATACAGATCGGCGGCATCATACCAATCGCCTTTGAAGCAACGGAGGACGATGGAATATTCAAGGGTTCGGGTGCCGGGTTGAGGCCAGTCGCCGACATGAGCAATACCCAATCGGATGCCGGGTTCGCAATGCAAGGTTTTGAAGAGTTTCACATGGGCCATTGAATCTTCGCAGGCCAGGTAGAGTCCGGCGCGCCGGGTGTAATAAGCCAGGAATTGGGCGAAGAACCCGCCGGGATAATGGGCCGAATTGCCGTTTTCGATGGAAAACGCCCAAGCTTCGGCAGAGTCGGGTTCCAGCGACTCCGGGGATGGATGGGCTTTTAACTTGCCGGCATAGGAGGGAATGAGCAGGGACCCCTTGAGATCATAACGAGTGACAATGAACGGGAATTGGAGGTCGACAATTTCCAAGCCGGCCTGATTATCGAGGGTCAGGCCCCATCGGCTTCCCGGCTCCAAAACTGAAACCCGGACGGTGGCGAGAACCGATAAATTCAATCCGCCCACGTGATGGAAGGCCATCGCCAGAGTTTGAACCCCATCTTCTTTCGTCAGGCTGATTTGAGTTTGACGGGCATCCCGGGATGAAAGCCGGTGCAGGGTTTTGCCTTGCCGATACTGGAGGATCCAGGCGGGATGAGTGGGGGATGAGGCGATAAATTCCTCTCCGCCGGGGCCCGAAGAACGGCACGACAGAAGCCGGCCGGTGATTCGATCAAAAGTCAGGGATTCCGTTTGGGAGACCAAGGTGGCTTTACCGCGGTTCATGCCGGATCCTTCTATTACCGAAACATCGCCGGAAAGGGACTGGAAACTGGATGTCTGAGGGCTCACTTTACCTGATAGGCGTAAAAAATCAACCCTTCCGTCTCACTGTTGCCAGCGGCCATTTTTTTTGATTTACTTTTAGGGTAGTCCAAGGAGGAGACCAAAGATGTTGATGATGGATTGGAGATATCTCGTTTTCATGGCGCCGGCTTTTTTGCTCGCGTTGTTTGCCTCGATCAAGACCAAATGGACTTTTAATAAATATTCGCAACGGATGGCGACCTCGCAGATGACCGGAGCGCAAGCGGCGCGGCGCCTTTTGGATCGACAGGGATTACAAGCGGTCAAGATTGAGGCGGTGGGAGGGTTCTTGAGCGATCATTACGACCCCACCAGCCGGGTCCTGCGATTGTCGCCGGAGGTTTTTGGGTCGCCCTCCTTGTCGGCGATTGGGGTGGCCTGTCATGAGGCCGGACATGCCCTGCAACACGCCTCCTCCTATGGTTTCCTGGGGATGCGAACAGCCCTGGTGCCGATGACCCAGATCGGCAGCATGGCTTCCTACATCATTCTGCCCCTGGGTTTTTTCCTTGGGTCGATGGGCTTGATTAAGGTGGGCATTGTGTTATTCACGTTCGTGGTGGTGTTTTCACTGGTCACTTTGCCGGTGGAATGGAACGCGAGTTCCCGGGCCAAGAGATTGATGGTGTCTGCCGGAATCGTTTCACCGATGGAAGCGGCGGATGCGGGCAAGGTTTTGAACGCGGCCTTTATGACCTATCTGGCTTCTGCCATTTCCGCCTTGATGACTTTATTGTACTATCTCTTGCGGTCCGGCATATTGGGTGGACGGCGGGATTAAAAGAGGGCACGACCATGATCCGAGTATTGATTCCTTTGGCGGATGGGGTGGAAGAGATCGAAGCGGTGATCCTGATCGATGTGTTCCGTCGGGCCCAATTCGAGGTGACGGTGGCCGGGTTGCGCCCCGGTGAAATTACCGCCTCGCGGGGCGTCCGGTTGGTTCCTGATTTAAGTTGGGAGGAACTCGGCGACCGGACGTTCGATCTCATGATGATTCCCGGCGGGATGGATGGGACCCTCCGGTTGATGCGGGATGTGCGCGTCCTGGCGCAAATTCGCAACATGGTTGAAGCCGGCCAATGGGTCGGGGCTATTTGTGCAGGTCCGCTGGTTTTACAAGCGGCGGGGGTGCTGAATGACCGGCGGGTGACCTGTCATCCGGCGGTGGCGGACCAATTGACGGTCACTTCGCGTTTGCCGGACCGGGTGGTGATTGATGGGCGGTTGATGACCAGCCAGGGGCCGGGAACGACGATGGAATTTGCTTTGGCGGCGATTCGGGAACTGGCCGGGTCGGCTTTGGCGAAGCGGGTGTCCGAGGGTTTGCTGGCGAATATTATTGTTTTTTGATGTAGCCCCATTCGATCAGCTTCTGATAGGCGTGTTGAGCTTCTTCGCCTTCATCCACTTGCTGCAAAAACTTCTGGTACGCTTCGGCGGCCGGCTGGCGCTGTTGCATTCCTTCCCGGCAGAATCCTTGGTAATAGACCGTGAACGGATTGCCGGGGAGCAGGGTGGCATAGCGATTAAACTCGGACAGCCCCTGCTCGAACTGGCGGGCCTTGGCGAACGCCATTCCGGCGATGTGATGGGCTTGGGGTTCCCCGGGATAGGAGGTCTGGGCATCCCGGGCGATACGGGCGGCCTCCGAATAATCGTTCTGGGCCAGCCGGCACTTGGCGGAGAGGAGCAGGCCGGCATAATCGCCGGGGGCCAGATTCAGACCTTTTTTGAATTCAGAACCCGCTTCGCCGAATTTTTTGGACATCAGGAGTTCTTCGCCCTTTTGAAACGCATCGAGTGCGGGCTTGATGCGACGTAGCGGAGCGAGTTGGTCGAGATATCGTTCCCGGTGAAGATCCCGCTGAGTGTCGGCTGCGTAATCGGATTGAATTTTATGGCGCGCGGTTTCCAAGCGTTCCGTACTCATCGGATGGGTGGCAAACAGGACTTCGAGGGCGGAGGGGTTTTTGTCGTTGAGGGCGACGAGTATTTCCATTAACTGGACCATGCCCAGCGGATTGGCTCCGGTCCGGGCCATGTAATCCATGCCGATGGCGTCGGCTTCCCGTTCATTGTCCCGGCTATAGGACGCCAGCGCCAGTCCAGCGCCCAATCCGCCCAACCCGGCGGCAATATCCGAATATTTATCACTCAGGGCAGAGGAGAGGGCCCCGATGACCAGCGAGTAAAGAATGCCCCGGCTCATGGCCCGAGCGGTATGCTGGTAATTGACGTGTCCGATTTCATGGCCGAGCAGGGCGGCCAATTGGGCTTCATTTTGCAGGCTGACGAGCAGGCCCCGGGTGACTGCGACACTTCCGGCGGGAAAGGTGTAGCCATTAACATAGACGGCATTGACGACCCGGAAAGAGTAGGGCATTTGGGGCCGGTGCGATTGAGTTGCAAGCCGAAGCCCCACTTCGGTCAGATAGGCATTGAGCCGGGTATTGGAAACGGCGCCATAATCGGCTGAGAACTGGTGAGGCGCCGATTCCCGGTCGATTTTGATCTCATCGGCCTCGCTCAAAAGATTCAATTCCCGACGGCCTGAGACGGGATTGGTGGCACAGCCGGTTGCCGTAACCAAGGCTGAAGCCGAGGCCGTCATCAGAAAGCGGCGTCGGGAATAAAGGGCCGCGTGGCCGTTCATTCTCAAAGGCCTTTCATCATGATTTGCGGCGGGAGAGAACGGAGGCTTCGTAGCGCCGGACATCGGTCAGCCAGACATCCCCCACCGGAACCCCTTCGATCATGCAGAAGTAATCCCAAACCGCGGCAAAGGGGAGGCTCTTGGCTTCCTCTTGGAGGGCGAGGCGGCTGGTGAAATCCCCGCGGGCCTCCGCCTTGCGCAGAAGGGCTGCCGGTTCGAGCAGGGCGATCAGAAGCGCCTTCATCATGTTGCGTGCCCCGATGACCCAGGCGGCTACCCGATTGATGCTGGCGTCAAAATAGTCGAGTCCGATGTGGATGCGATCCAGCGCTTCGGACCGGACGATTTCCTCGGCGATCGCACGCAGGTCGTCGGTGAGGGTGACGACGTGGTCACTGTCCCAACGGACCCCGCGGCTGACATGCAGAAGAATGGCATCGAGGAAGAAAAGAACGGACGAAATTTTGTCGGCAATCGATTCGGTAGGATGATAGTGGCCGGCATCCAGGCAGATAAGCTTGTGATTTTTGATCGCATAGCCGAGGTAGAATTCATGGGACCCGATGACGCAACTTTCGGAACCAATGCCGAAGAGCTTGCCTTCGACCGCATCCAAGTTCCATTTTTCGGAGATCGATTCGGCAAAGACGGCATCCAGCGATTCCTTAAGCAGGGAGCGTGAAGTGCGGCGATCGACAGGAGTATCTTTGAAGCCGTCGGGGATCCAGAGATTAGTGACGCAGGGGGTTCCGAGGCGCCGGCCGAAAGAGGCTCCAATGCGGCGGCAGGCAATGGCGTGTTCGACCCAGAAGCGGCGAATACCGGCGTCGCGGGAGGAGAGGGTGAATCCACCGTTGGCGAGGGGATGGGAGAAACAGGACGGATTGAAGTCGAGACCGAGTCCCTGGATTCGGGCCCATTCGACCCAATTGGCGAAATGACGGGGTTCGAGTTCATTGCGGGGCACGGCCTTGGCGCCGGTTTCGGCATAGAGCGCGTGCAGATTGAGCCGGTGATGGCCTGGGATCATCCGGAAAGCCATCTCGAGGTCATCGCGAAGTTCGGCCGGGGATCGTGCTTTGCCGGGGTAATTGCCGGTGGTTTGGATGCCGCCCCCGCTTAAGCCCCCCTTGTTTTCGAAGCCGGTGACATCATCGCCCTGCCAACAATGGAGTGACAGGGGGATTTGGGCCAGAGCTTTGAGGGCCTTTTGGGTATTGACCCCGGAGGCGGAATAACGATCTTGAGCGAGGCGATAGGCTTGTTCGATTTTCTGGGTGTTCATGGGTAGTACTCCGGGTTTAAGGATCAGAGAGGGTTGTTCAATGGCCGCGGATGACCGCTAGAATTTCATCCCGTTTTTGTTTCATGAGCGCGTCCGATCGGGCTTCCAAGTTGAGGCGGATCAGCGGTTCCGTATTGGAAACGCGGACATTAAACCACCAGTCGGCATATTCGACACTGTAGCCATCGAGCTCGGAGATACGTCCGTCCGCATAACGTTTCCGCAGGGTGGCGAGAATCTGGGCGGTATTTTCGACCTCGGAATTGATTTCCCCGCTGGCGTGGTACTTGCGAAGGGGCCGGATTAATTCGGATAAAGGGCGACCGGTTCGACAGAGGATATCGGCGATGCAAAAGACGGCGAGGGCCGAACTTTCGGTGAAATAATTATCCTTGAAATAATAATGTCCGGATAATTCACCGGCGAAGAGGGCATCGGCATCGCGCATTTGCTGTTTAATGAAAGCATGGCCGACACGGGACATCATGGGTTTCCCTCCGGCGGCTTGGATCACTTCTTTGACAATCCAACTACTGCGGAGATCATAAAAGATGGCGCCTTGGGTCTGGGCCAGAAGGCTTTGGGCGATCAAGGCGGTAATCAGATCCATGGGAATGATGGATCCCTGTTCATCGATAAACCCGGCCCGATCAGCGTCCCCATCGAATGCGACGCCGAAATCATAAGGTTTGGATCGAACGAGGGTTTGGAGAGTTTTAAGGGTGTCGGTATTAAGCGGATTGGCCTCGTGATGGGGGAAGGTTCCATCGAGGGTGTCGAACAGAGGGTCGACTTGGATTAGGCCGTCAAAACAGCGGGCCTCGAGGATGCCCATGGCATTGGCGAAATCCGCGGCAATATGGACCGGGCGGGAGAGGGCGACCCGGCTTTGAATATGTTTAACGTATTCGGGGAGGATATTGATTTCGGAAATATGGCCTGGAACCGGGGCTGGCGCGGCGAAGGAAGAGGCGTTGACGATTTTTTCAATATCCCGGATGCCGGTATCGCCACTGATCGGGATGGCTTGCTGGCGGCAGAGCTTAAACCCGTTCCATTCCCCTGGATTATGTGAGGCGGTGATCATAATGCCGCCGTCAGCTCCCAGTTTTCCATTGGCAAAATAGGACATGGGGGTTGAGCAGAGGCCGAGGTGGATGACATCAACGCCTTGTTCGGTCAGGCCGCGGGCAAGGGCGTTGAACAACGGGGTGGAGTGGGGGCGCATGTCCTGTCCCACGACGACCTTGCGGCATTTCAAGTAAGTGGCGAAGGCCCGGCCGATCTTATAAGCGAGATCATCCGTCAGGGTTTGTCTATAAATTCCACGGATATCATAAGCTTTAAAAATTCCGGCCATTGATTAACTCCTCTATAGAATCGCCCCATCCGGTGACAGGCGACGAAAAACACCTTACTTTACGGAGGGAAGCGATGAAATTCAATCCCTTTATTTGATCTTAAAAGACACCGATTGTGAGGGTGGGACTGCATTTCGAAAAATTTGATTGACTCCATCTTGAGATTAAGCAGAATTAAAACACTAGTGCGGGACTAGGGTTATTCGTTAATTAATTAACAGATTTTGAAGGGAGCCGCAATGATCGGAATACCGGATCCAGGAATCTGGCTGGCGTATGGGTTGGCGATAGGGAGCGCGGTTTTATGTTTGGTGTATGGGATCATCAACTGGAATAAAGGGGGAGAAGAAGATCCGCCACAGGAGATCGCGAAATGGGTGGCGGAGGAGAAGAGTGAAGTTGAGGATGCGGTTTAAGTCATTTCACCCAGGTGAGGCATCATGGACTTGTTAACGATCATTGTGGTTGTGATTTATTTATTGGTGACGGGCTATTTAGGTTATTTGGGCTATCGACAGACCAAAACTGCGGCAGATTATCTGTTGGCGGGGCGGAATGCCCATCCCGTGGTTATGGCGCTGTCCTATGGGGCGACCTTTATCAGCACCTCGGCTATTGTAGGATTCGGCGGGGTAGCCGCGAATTTCGGGATGGGGTTGTTATGGCTGACGGTGTTGAATATTTTCCTGGGAATTTTCATTGCGTTCGTATTCTTCGGGAATCCAACCCGGCGGATGGGACATCATCTGGACGCGCATACGTTTCCCGAACTATTGGGGAAGCGCTATGCCAGCGGATTCATCCATATTTTCAGCGCCTTGATCATCTTCGTCTTTATGCCCTTGTATGCGACCGCCGTCATCGTGGGCGGGGCGGAATTCATCGGCTTGGCTTTTCATATTCCGTATGATGTGGCCTTATACATCTTTGCCTTTATTGTCGCCGCCTATGTGATTGCGGGAGGACTCAAAGGTGTCATGTTAACGGATGCCCTGCAGGGGGGTATCATGTTGGTGGGGATGATTGTCCTGATGGTGGTTACCTACACGATTTTGGGTGGGGTGACGACGGCGCATCAGTCCCTGACTGCGATGGTCGATCAAGTGCCGGGGCCTTTGAAGGCGATGGGGCATCAGGGGTGGACTCAAATGCCCAAATTCGGGTGGATGGCCGCGGGAACGGCGATGCCTGCGGGGTCCGGCTATCACATGTGGTGGATTATGGTGTCGACGATTGTGATGGGCGTGGGCATCGGCGTGTTGGCTCAGCCCCAGTTAATTGTGCGATTCATGACGGTTAAATCCCGTCAATCCCTGAATCGCGCCGTGGTTACCGGTGGGTTTTTCATTCTTTGCATGACGGGGGTGGCTTTTGTTACGGGTGCGCTCTCGAACGTTTATTTCGCTCAAAAAGAGACGATTCAGTGTCGAATGATCAATGACGCCGTTTTGATGGACCCCGGGCTGGATGGCAAAGCCAAACTGACATTGGTGCCTGCCGAGGCGGCTCCAGAGGTGATTGCCCGGGCGAAACGATTTGTTGGCTACCGGTTGCCGGGTGAGGCAACCGAAGCTAACCTGAATTATGTGTTGTGGACGCCGAAGACGGAAATTATTCGGGGGGGGGACGGGGAATTCGATCAAATCCGGCCGCATTTAATTGCTATTGCCCGGACGATTACCTTGGGAACGGCGATGCAAGGGAATGTCGATACCATCATTCCAAAATATGTCGGGAGTGCGATGCCTCGCTGGTTTGGGATCATCTTTCTTTTGACCTTGTTATCGGCGGCGATGAGCACCTTATCCAGCCAATTCCACACGATGGGGACCGCGATTGGGCGTGATGTTTACGAACATTTTGCCGGTCGGCATAATCTTCGATCCGTACTGGTCACCCGCATTGGGGTAGTGGTTGGAATTGTGGTGGCGATTGTGGCAGGGAAATTCATCCGGGGTAATGTTATCGCATTGGCAACGGCGATTTTCTTTGGCCTGTGTGCGGCGACCTTTTTGCCGACCTATATTCTGGGATTGTTCTGGCGGCGAATGAATCGGGCCGGGGCCGTGGCCTCCATGTTGATCGGGTTTGGGGTTAGTTTATTCTGGTTGCTGTTTGTGAATGCAAAGATCGCGGGCGCGGTGGGACTGTGCCGGTGGTTGACCGGTCAAGAAAACCTGGTCACCCGTTTCTGGAGTCCGACCTGGACCGTAGTGGATCCCTTGGTCGTGGCGTTACCGCTGTCGTTTCTAGTCGCGGTGGTGGTGACCTTGTTGACCCCGCCCTTGGACAAGGCTCATGTAGACTATTGTTTTGGCGGAACGGCACCTGGAAAAGAAAAATAATATACGGATGGGACCGAGTAGCTCAGTCAACGAGGAGAGATGATGAAAAAAATAACGAGATGGATGGTGAGCGGCGCAGTGGTCGGGATGATGGGGGCGGCCATGGCGACCGCGCAAACCAATATGCCCGAGCGGGTTCGGGTGGGCGGCGATCTTCGTCTGCGTCAGGAATATTTCGACAAAATCCCGATTTCAAAAGATCCACCCGGGGTCACTCGCGCGGGCGAAAATAATTATTTTCGGATGCGAACCCGGCTCTGGACAGAAATCGATTTAAGCCAGGATGTATTATTCAAGGTCCGGGCCGTAAATGAATTCCGTCATTGGCAACGTCCAGATCAGGCGGGGAAGCCGGATAATGCGACGTATGATTTCCCGGACGAAGTGGTCCTTGATAATCTGTTTTTGGAAGTACGCAACCTGATGGACCAAAAAATAGATCTGCGGGTGGGGCGCCAGGATTTGATGTACGGCAATGGCATGGTGATTCTTGAAGGAACGCCAAAAGATGGATCCCGTACGACTTATTTCAATGCCGCCAAACTGACGGTTCGTGAAATTCCGGACACGACGGTGGATTTTTTGGCCATTTACAATGATCCCGAAGATGAGTTGGCGATGAATTCAACGGATCGTGACTTGACTGGATTGGTTAGCGGGAATAACGAGATGCGCGAATCCGGGGGCGGATTTTACTTGAAGAACAAGTCCATCAAGGATTTGCCGCTGGAAGTCTATGGTCTCTACAAGAATGAGAGTGATTGGGACCAAGCCGTTGGGACGAATACCGTTGCCCATGATGAGTTGGATGTCAACACCTTGGGATTCCGCCTGCTGCCGGATTTCGGCAACGGCCTGTCTGCCAGTCTTGAAGCGGCCTATCAATTGGGATGGCGGGGCGATGCGGATGTGGCCGGTTACGGAGTGGATGCGGCCGTGCAGTACAAGTTGTCGGGTATTCAAAGTTGCAAGCCGATGGTCTACTCCGGGGTTTATATTTTGTCCGGTGACGATCCGAATACAAAAAAAGATGAAGGGTGGAATCCCTTGTGGTCGCGGTTCCCTCAATATAGCGAACTCTACGTATATGCCTATGATGCGGATGGCGCGGCGCGCTGGTCGAACCTGATCATGCCCAATGCCGGGGTCAAATGCACTTGGGGCGATAAATTGACGACAAAGGCCTATATCAGCTATTTGTGGGCGATGGAAGATAACGGTCCGGGAGAGGGGCGGGATCGTGGCGTGTTGGGGGGAGTATTTGCTGAATATGTGGTGGGGAAAGGAATGTTGACTGCGAAGGACAAGCTCGCGGTTCATGTCCTGTGCGATATGCTGGAGCCGGGGGATTATTACAAGGTTGACGATCTGGCATTATTTGCCCGGTGGCAGGTGATGTACGAGTTTTAAGTCCTCTTCGGCCCGGGGACGCGTATAAATCGATCCTCGCTGGGAACACCGGCGGCCCTATCGGTCGCCGGTGTTTTCTTTTTCGGATTGCCCTATTCCCGCCGATGGGTATAGTAGGTGTGGATGTATTCATTTTTGCGAGGGTCTCTGTTCCATGCGCATTATTACCCGGTATGCTTTGAAGGAATATCTGATTCCTTTTTTGTATTGCATGGCCGCGTTCAGCCTGATTTACCTGGTATTGGATATATTTGATCGATTCACTGAATTCATTGAGGCCCAAGTTCCCCTGTGGCAGATCCTGTTTTTTTATGCTCATTACTTGTTCGCAGTGACCGGATTTGCGCCATTTATTGTCGTGGTCATGCCCGTGGCCCTATTGTTGGGTGAACTTTATACTTTGGTTAATTTTGCGCGGCATAATGAATTGACGGCCTTGCGGGCAACGGGGATGAGCCTGTACCGGTTAATGTTTCCATTTTTACTGGTGGGGTTTTGTGCGGCCTTGTTCTGTCTTGTTATCCAGGAAACAATCGGCCCTCAAGCGACCCTATGGGTCAAGCGATTTGAGGCCGAGAACATCAAAAAACGTCCGGCACAAGAAAATATGTTCATGGATTTTCTTTACCATACCGGGGGTGATCATCGACACTGGCTGGTTCGGGTTTTCGACAGTCGGACGCCCGGTCGATGCAAAGATGTCAAGATTACCCAGGACCTGAAAGATGGGTCTCTGGCAGAGGAGCTATGGGCAGAGAAAGCCGAATGGCTGGATGGAAAGTGGTGGTTTTTCGGTTTAAAAACCCAAAAATATGACTTGCGAGGGGAGCCGGTGGGGGGGCCCAGTAAGCCGGTGCCGTATCCCGTGGAAAAGCCTGAATACAAGGAAACGCCCCAAGACTTTCTGCAGGAATTGAACCAGACGGACACGCTTTCGTCTTGGGAAATGTACCGATATGTTGCCAATCGCCCCAATCTTTCGCGAACAACCCGGATCCGGCGTCATGTCGATTTGCAGGCCCGTTTAGCCATGCCTTGGACCTGTTTTGTTGTGATCTTGATCGGAATGCCGGCCGTCATGACGACCAGTCGTAAGGGGGCGCTGTTTACCGTTTTGGGAGCCATTGCTGTCCTTTTCATCTTCTTTTTCCTGGTTCATCTGGGCATGATTTTAGGAAAACGGGAACTCTTGACACCTTGGTTGGCGGGCTGGTTGCCCAACCTGATTTTTCTAGGTGCGGGTTTGACCGGTTTATTGGTCATTCGGCGTTGATTTTGCTGGGAAACAGGTTCATGGAAAAACGACGCCTGGATATTTTATTGGTCGAGCGGAATCTCTGCGAAAGCCGAGAGAAAGCCCAGCGGTTGATTTTGGCCGGGGATGTTTTGGTCAACGATCAGAAGGTTTTCAAGCCGGCACAAACCTATCCCGTCGATGTGCCTCTGGCTTTAGTGGCTCCGGAAAAATATGTCAGCCGGGGCGGCTGGAAGCTTGAGCAGGCACTGCAAACCTTTGGTTGCGACGTACGGGATAAAATCGCGGCTGATATCGGGGCGTCCACGGGCGGGTTTACTGATTGTCTTCTGCAAAATGGGGCCCGAAAAGTCTATGCCGTGGATGTCGGCCAGGGACAGCTGGCTTGGAAGTTGCGCAATGACCCCCGGGTGGTGGTTCGGGACCGAATCAATGCCCGGTATCTGGTTCCTGATCAGGTGGGCGAGCCGGTTGATATAGCGACCATCGATGTGTCATTTATTTCGTTGACCCTGATTTTGCCGCCGGCTTTCGAACTATTAAAAGCTGGCGGTTGCCTGATTGCCCTGATCAAGCCCCAGTTCGAAGTCGGGCGGGAAAAAGTCGGGCGGGGGG
The DNA here is from genome assembly GCA_903824675.1 of uncultured bacterium. Classification (GTDB taxonomy): domain Bacteria; phylum Verrucomicrobiota; class Kiritimatiellia; order CAIKKV01; family CAIJXV01; genus CAIJXV01. The sequence goes on along the minus strand of CAIJXV010000093.1, from coordinate 93,316 downwards.
GAGTGGTGCGGGAGGTTCGGTTTCGGGAAGAAGCCGTAAATAAAATTCGGGATTTTGTCCAGGGACATTTGCCGTTGATCTTGCAAGGCGTCACGCCTTCGCCTATTCTGGGGCCGGCGGGAAATGAGGAATTTCTAGGCGTTTGGAACAAGCCATGAAAAAAATCGGGGTGATTGCAAATTTACAAAAGGCGCATGCCCGGTCTGGGATGCGACATCTTTTGGAATTGGCCCGGCAATGGGATCTGACGGTAACGACGACCCCGGAAGTGGCCGTCTTGGCCGATCCTCCCCTGGTCGCTACCTTGTCGCAGGATTGGGAGACGATCGAGGCGCTCGTCGTCCTGGGCGGCGATGGAACCCTTCTGCAGGCCGTCCGAGAGTTGGATGGCCGGGACAAGCCCATTCTAGGGGTCAACCTGGGCAGTCTTGGATTTTTAACCTCGGTGACAGAAGGTGAATTGCCGAAGGCCATCGAATCTATAGCCCGAAATACCGCAACGGTTTCGGAACGGACGATGTTGTCAGGGACAATTTTACGGGAGAGCCCCGAGGTGATTCATTGTCGGGCCTTGAATGATATTGTTATCCGGTCGACCGGGGGGCGGGTGATCACGTTGGGGATGTCGGTGGGGGGGCGGGAAGTTTCCCATTTTGTCGGCGACGGGCTGATTGTGGCAACACCAACCGGCAGCACCGGTTATGCCTTGTCGGCGGGGGGGCCGATTGTCATGCCCGAAGCCGCCATCTTATTAGTGGCCTTAATGTGCCCCCATACCCTCAGCACTCGGCCGCTGGTGGTGCCGGACACGTCCGAGATCGTGATCCGTTTGGATAAATCTTCAGACGAAGTATTGCTATTAGCCGACGGGCAACGGGGAGAGCCCCTGCTGCCGGGTGACCGCGTGGTGGTGACCCGATCTCCCCGGGGAATTCGCTTTTTGCATGTGCCGGGATATGACTATTTTTCTGTTCTACGTCAAAAATTACACTGGCGGGGAACGGCGTTGGCCTGAAGGACGTGGGTTGTCTCACCCTTCCGGGATGGCCCGTAATGCCGCTTCGTAGACCTGGCGAAGAGGTACGCCATGATGGCGTGCTTGGATTCGGCAATCCTCATATTCCGGCGAAGCCGTAATGCGGGCGCCCTGCCAAAAACCGCACTTGATTCCGATGGTGCCGAAACGGGTTTTAACTTGTAAGAACTGGCGTTCAAGCGTTGTGCGCTGAACCGGGAATCGGCGGATTCCCAAGGTTGGGGTTTCCCTGAAAATCAAGGACTGCAACCGGTCTTCATCTCCGGAACGGCAGAGGACACTCAAGAGCTGGCCGGGCCGTTGTTTTTTCATTTGAACGGCAGTGATAAACACATCCAATGCGCCAGCTTCCATCAATTGGCCGGTCACATCTCCGATCCATTCCGGGTTGGCATTGTCCAGATTGCACTCCAGCATCAGGCATTCGGACGGGGTGCTTAAGTCGGATAGGGCGATTTCGAACAGGGAGGCTCGAAGCAAATTGGGCCGCGAGTTCAGGGTTCGGTGTCCGAATCCATAGCCGGATCGCACCAGCCGGAGAGGGGCGGATTGATCTTTCTGAAGGGGAAATGACGTCAGGAGCGCAGCCCCGGTGGGCGTCACCAATTCAAAGGGTTCATCAACCGAGAGGACTGGAACCCCCTTGAGTAATTCCAAGGTAGCGGGGGCTGGGGAGGGAAGTACGCCATGCGCGCATTTGATCGTGCCATGTCCCAGAGGCAGAGGGCGAATCTGGTGCGCATCGATTTTTAAATGATCGAGCAACCAACAGACGGCCGAGATATCAATGATCGCATCCACGGCGCCCACTTCGTGAAAATGAACCTGGTTGACCGGAACCGCGTGGATGGCGGCTTCGGCCTCGGCCAGTCGGCGAAAAACCCGCGTGATATGGTCACAGACCGTTGGTGGCAGGGTGCTTTGTTCGATGAGTTTCAAGATGTCATTCAGCCCCCGATGGGTATGTGCGTGGGCGTGTACGGCGACGTTGACCCGCACTCCTTTAATTCCATGATCGACAACGGGGGTGACCTCGATGTCATAGGGATCAGGCAGCGGAATGCCCCGCAAGGCGGCTTTGAGCTCGTCCGGGTTGGCCCCGAGATCCAAGAGGGTCGCCAGCAACAGGTCTCCGCTGGCACCCCCGATGCTATCCCAAACAAGAATTCGTTCATTCATAAGGCATGTCTTTTGGGGAGGCTACGAAGAGGGCGGGTGATTGATGAGGGCCGCGCACACCCCGGCGCCAAACCCATTGTCGATGTTAACGACTGAAATGCCGGGAGAGCAACTATTGAGCATGGCCAGCAAGGGGGTCCAACCTTGAAGATGCGCGCCATATCCAATACTGGTGGGAACGGCGACAATGGGAACATTGACAAGGCCGCCGACAACGGAAGGGAGCGCGCCCTCCATCCCTGCGACGGCGATAATAACGCGTGCTTTTTTGAGCTCATCCAGATGCGTTAGAAGACGATGCAGTCCGGCGACCCCGACATCAAAAAGCCGGCTGACATGAGCCCCGAGCCGTTCTGCGGTGAGGGCTGCTTCTTCGGCCACAGGGATATCAGAGGTTCCCGCGGTCATCACGAGAACTTGTCCTTGCGGAGGAGGGAGGGGGGTGACATCCAGCGTGATGGCTCGGGCTACTGCGTGATACACGGCTGAAGGGAAAACCCGATGAATGGCAGTGAATTGATCCGGAGAAGCCCGGGTTGCAAAACTATTTTGAGCGGCGCCCGAGAGGCTTTTCATAATAGCAATAATCTGGTCCGATGTTTTTCCGGGGCAATAAATGACTTCCGGAAAACCACGACGGTGGAGCCGGTGAAGGTCCACATGGGCAAAACCAATATCGGTTTCCGCCGAAGCCCGGATTAATTTGAGCGCATGTTCTGGTGTGAGAGAACCGGCGGAAACTTGGCCCAAAAGGGCTTCTAAATTCATGGTTTAACTCTGCCTCTCCTGTTTAGCAATAGCAATCGATTATCGAGCGATGAAGTGCGTAATAGCCCAAAACATCAGGTGGTTGAGACCCAGACAATAGAGCGAAGAGACGACATCGTCGGCTACAATACCCAATCCCCCTTTTAAATCCTGGATTTGTCGAGCGGGCGGTGGCTTGAGAATATCCAGAATCCGGTGATTCAGGAAAGCGAGAGCCCACATCCAAAGGGGGGCGCCGGTCAAGCCGAGCAGGCAGAGTGGGAATGTGACCATTTCATCGGCCACGATGCGCCCGTCGTCCTTGGTGCCAAATATCTTTTCTGCGCGGTCACAAAAGGGAACCGACCCGGCGATCAGCGCCAGTACCACAAGGATTTGAATCGGAAGCACGAAGGGTGACAGGAGCAGGGCGATGGCGACCCCGGGCAGAGTTCCCACGGTGCCGGACGCCCACGGCGAATAGCCGGTCCCAAAACCGGTGGCGACAAACAGGCATAACGAATCAATTTTTTTCATTGTAAAAACAAAAACCGCGGGAGGTGGTCCCACGGTTTTTGATGCCCCAAAGAACCGATCAATCCGTAGCTTTGATCCGGTAGAAGAAGACCCTGGAGTTGGTCGACGCCTTATCCATCCACGTATTGGTGAATTCGACGCGGCCGACCACGCCCGTGCCGTCCCACGTTCCACTGGTCAGATTGGTGCGGAACAGGATCTGGTAAGGATTCGTCATGACGCCACCGGATGTACCACCCAGCCACTTGACCACATTGGATCCGTTCTGAGTGCCGCGGAAGACGATCTTGAAGGAGGACATCCGATTGGTCGGATCCGTCCCCGCGATGAATTCGTCTCCCGAACTCATCTCGTCACTGTCATAATCATTGGTCACGGCCTGCTCGAACGTCAGTCCCCCGTTGGTCAGGCCATTGGCCGCCAGCCAGTAGTACGGGATATTGTTATTGGTGGTCCCCGTGGCGGCGATCAGACCATGAACGGTTCCGGTCCCCGTCACCATGACATTCGAGTAGATGAAGTTATACGAACTTCCGCCAAAGCTCCCTATGACCGCCACATTGTCGGTTGAAACGCCGGCAACATGATAATAATTCGAAGCGGTGATCAGGAAGTTGGTCGTTGATCCCGCAGTCACCCAGATACTGGTTGCCGGCTCGATGGTCCCCTGTGCGTCAACCGACGGAATGAGGAGCACGTAGACGACCGCAGACTTCAAGGTGCCGATATCCGACGCGCTGAAGTCACTGGTTCCCAGGGTGTTGGTGGCCTTGACCCAGTAATAGTAGTTGGTCCCGAAACCCACGTCCAAGTCGTTATAATTGGTTGACGTTGAAGTTCCCACGCGTGCCGCAGTTCCGGTTGTGTCGGCCAGATCGCGCCAGACTTCATACCCGGTCGCACTAAAGGCCGGCAGCCAGACCACTTCGATCTTATTCGTGAAGGCGGCATCGCTGGCGGTGATCCAGGCCGGGGGCATCAGGTTGAGCCAGCCGCTATCCGGCACGCTAAACCCGCTGGTGGCGACGGCATTGGTGGCCTTGACCCAGTACCAATATTGAATGCCGGCCACGGCATTCGTGAGATTGTCAACTGTGATGCCCGTGGTTTCCAGAATTCGGGTGGCCGTGGAGACATCATTTGAAATATTCTGCCAGACCTGATAACCGGTGGCATCCGTCTGGGTGGCCCAGGAAATGGTAATCTTATTCGTGAAGCTGCCATCGGTTGCGGTCACATTGGTAGGCGCCGGCAGGCCGAGATACCCGGTATCGGCACTGCTGAATCCGCTGATGAATAATTCATTCGAGGCTTTGATCCAGTAATAATAGGCGATGCCGGCTCCGGCCGTGGTGTCCTCGAAGAAGTTATTACTGGTTTGCCCGATTTGTGTGGCCAGGGCGGCATTGGCTCCGGTATCGCGATAGATCATGAAATTGGTCGCGCCGATACTATTCAGGTCCCAAGTGATATAAACCTTACCGGTAAAGCTACCATCGCTTGCAGTCACATTGGCGGGTGGGGGGAACCCGGCGCCGATAACCGCTTGAATCGATCCGGAGGAGGAGACCATGGCCCACGTATAATTCGTGGATTGAATCCCGAAGGTTCCCCCGATGGACGCGCCATTGGTCAGAATGTCGGTGATGACATAGGCCGGATCAGCCGAGATGTTAAACACGGGTGTGTCGGGACGGAAGCCCCAGACATAGAGATTGGTGGACGGATCGATCGACCCTATTCCTGAAACACTGGGGGCGATGAGGTAGCGGACCGAGAGCCCATTGGTCGGGTCGGTTCCGAGTTGGTATTCCTGCCAGGTCGGGCTGCCATCGGCATCGACATCGTTGGTGGCGTCGACATTGAAATTCGTCAAGCCATGACTGGCCAGCCACCACAAGGGGGTATTGGTATTGCTCGCTGCGTTTTCTGCTCTTATCTTAGCGTGAATGCTGATGTCGTTTTGAATATCGGATAGGGTCTGACTGAAATTCGTCACGCCAGAACCGAAGGACCCGCTGACCGATACACTGTTTGTTGTGACGTCCTGAATGTACCAATAAAGGGGAGCCGCAATGTCGACATTAGTGGAACTTCCCTGAACGAGATAAAATTTCTCAGAGGGGTTAATGGAACCGGGTTCATCGACGGTCGGCGTGATGGTGAAGGTCAACAAGTTCAGCGGCACGCCTTGTTGAATTCGGAGATCATCGATCATTCCCATGCCGCCGATGGAGATGCCGGAAAAGGTTTTTAGTGAATACAGGGCAGACACAAACCAAGTGCCACCCGGTTGGGCTGTGTCAACGCTTTCGCCAGAAAGGAAGAACGCGTTGGTGTCGGTCATGGGCAACCCGTTATTCAAGCGGATTTGGAATCGGGGCAATCCCGCGGATTCGACGCACAACTCGATCAATACTCGAATCCAATCATTGGATTCGATCCGTGTGTGGGAGAGGGTGGTCCATTGTGTGGAGAAGATCGGTTCGCCTTCCACCCAAACGTTAGTCATCGCTTCGTCGTCCCAAACATATTCGCCGGTGGGGGTGATGCGGGTGTGATAAACGGTCAAAAATCCATTGGTGTTGACATACATTGCCAGATGGCAGTTATTGGTCACGTTCTTGACCAGCGGGCTTTCTTCGGCATCCATTCGACCGGGACGCAACATCATTTCCATATACATGTTGGTCCGAATGGTGGGGAAAAGATTGGATATTCCCTTGCTTCCCGTGGCGGTTTCAAAATAGAGAACATTGGTTTGAGTGCCCGCGATGTAGGGATATCCGGGCGCGAGGTACGAGAATGTGAGATTGGAAACATTGGCGACGTCATTGCTGTTGCCGAGCCACCACCCATTGGATCGGGGCGGCACGCCGGGCACGGAGTCATCGTAGAGCATGGAATAGTTATTGGAAAAAGACTCAAAGGTTTCCTCGTAAGGCATCATATTGGATCCATCTGCCTTTACTGACGAAGTCAAAATCAAGGATAACAAGCTGAGCGCCAGCCAGCGGGTCAACATTTTTTTCATCCAACACCTCATTCTAGATAAGAGATATGTGTGTTCGTTATGTTAAATTTCGACTGAACTTGAAAATTAGGTTCAGTATTCTTAATTCTGTAACCCATCCCAAGTCCCTATTAATATAGCGAGATGAACAAGGATGGTCAAATTTTTTTTAAACAACACAGATTTGATCCGTCACTTGCGACTAAGCGGTCCATTTTTTGATTTATTTTTTCTATTGGCGTTAATCCGTGCTTTAAGGTATAAACGGCCATCATTTTGATTGGTACCCCCAATTGGAGGCCGCAAACATGAAACGGTACGGACTTTATGTGTCATCCTGTGTTTTGGCGATCATGCTGATTTTGGCGGCGGCCGTGTCCGCGCAAAACCGGATGCCAGCTGCGGGTCTGGGTGGCAAGACCCTATCCCCCGTCAAGATTCGTTCCATCGATGGAATCGGTCAACGGGAATTAATTAAGACGCCCGAATACAACACCAGCATCTCACGGGGTAAAACGTCGGCCGGAAATTGGGCTCAAATTGCGGTGACCTTTGAAACCACCCCCGAATGGATCAATGAATTGGTATTTCAATATTATGTGCTGTGTTATAACAAGGGGACCGAACGGGATCCTGGCCGCAAAGAATATACCTTATTCAAGGGGGCGGTTTCGCATCGGGATGTGGCCCGGGGTAAATCACGGATGAGCGCGATGTACTTGCGGCCGAACACTGTGGCGCGTCACGGAAATGTCATTGCGGTTGCCGTTGAAGTGTTGTACAACGGCGAAGTAGTTGATTTGAAATCGGAAGAAAAAGATGCCAAGATTCCCAAGGATTGGTGGAAGAGCCCGGATTTGACGGTGAAAGATGGATATCTACTCAACCGTCAAGAAACACCATTTGCCTTTATCAATACGGATGATTTTGAAGCTGTAAAATAAGGGGGGCTATGTTTTCCGGCGAACGCATTCTGGCGCTCGATATTGGCGCAAGCAAATTGGTTCTGGCCGAGTTTACCCAGATGAAGGGTGGCGGAATTGAATTGCTGAATTACGGGAGCGCTCCCATCGGGTTGGATCCTGATACCGCGACCGAGTCTTCCGCCTACATTGTTGCGGGCATTCGGGATCTCATGCGCGAGCACGCGATTCATCCCGGTAAAGTGAGCCTTTCCATTTCCGGTCAGAATGTCATCCCCAAGAATGTCAAGTTACCCCCGGTAGCCAAGGATAAAATCGGGCAGGTGGTCCGTTTTGAGGCCCAGAACAATGTACCGTTCCCGATCGAAGAAGTCGTATGGGATTATCTTTTAACCGGTGAAGAAGACGGGCAACTGAGTGTCCTGATTGTGGCGGTAAAAGAGGAATTGGTGGCCAAGATCACCGATTGCGTCATGGCGGCGGGGCTGGATCCGGAAATTGTCGATGTGTCCCCCCTGGCGCTTTACAATGCGGTGCGCTACAATTATGGGGATCTCCCCGACTGCACGATGATTCTGGATATGGGGGCGCGGTCGACGGATGTCGTATTTGTCGAAGGCACCCGGATTTTCAACCGCAGTATTCCGGTTGCGGGGAATGTGATCACCCGTGAACTGATGAAGGAGTTCGATCTCTCCTTTGAGGATGCGGAGAAACTCAAGGTCGCCCATGCCTTCGTCGGTTTTGGCGGCACCTATGAAGCGGGCGAAACCGGAGTGGCAGAACGGGCGTCGAAGGTGGTTCGCAATGTAATGACCCGGTTGCATGCCGAGGTTAGCCGTACGATTAATTTTTACCGGAGCCAACAGGGGGGGTCCCAGCCGTCATTGGTGTTGCTGGCGGGCGGGAGTTCGATCATTCCCCACACCAACACGTTTCTCAAGGAAAAGCTGAAGATCGATGTCGATTATTTGAACCCCTTCCGGAATGTTGCCGTATCAGAAAAGATCTCGACGGATCAAATTGCCGGGGACGTGAGTATTCTGGGACAGGTGGTAGGGGCGGCGTTGCGCCGGGTCAACCGGTGCCCCTCGGAAATCAACTTGATGCCGCGTGAATTGGTCCGGCGCAAGACGTTTGAGCGGCGATTGCCGTTTTTGGGGGTGACGGCCTTTGGCTTGGTGGTGATCATGTTGATCTGGTGGATTTTCTTCCATCGGGTTGGAAGCAATTATGTGCGTCGGATGGAAACCGTTCAGCAAAGTGTCAGTCAACTGGATTCCAGTGCCCAGACCATTGATGCGATCGGCCGGCAGAAGCACGATGTTTATGTCCAGGCCGAGTCGCTGGTGAACCTGGTTCATCGTCGCACCCAATGGCTGGAGATGTTCAACACGCTTCATGACCATCTGCTCGGGGGAATGTGGATCAATTATATCGGAGTGTCTACCCGGACCGGGGGAAGCGGGACCTATCTGGAAATCCGGGGTCGAGCCTTTTCCGACAAGGTTAAGATGGAAGCCATCAGTGAGTTTGCCGCTTTGTTGAAGGGACAGGGTCACTTCAGCGAGGAGGTTCAGGTTAAAAGAGTCAAGCCGGTTCAGGGGACTGACTTTTTGAACGAGTTTACGATCGAAATCGGAATCAAACCCTAGCATCGGCGGCCCTTTCGGGGGGCATCAACGACAGGATAATCGATGAATCCGCGCCAGCATATTGTGGCTATCATTATTGGGAGTGTACTCCTGGTCATGTTTCTTGTGATGGGATTTTTTCTCTATCGCAAGGTGATCGAATATCGGCAGGCCAGTTCCACCTTGGGCAGTGGCCTCGCCCGCCAAAAGCAATTGTATGCGCGGGAGCCCTTTCCATCCCCCGAGAATATCGAGCGGGAAAATTCCAATCTCGATCGGATTCGGGAGGAGTTCAGGAAATTACTGGTCTTGCTGAGCGACTCTCAAGCCGAGCCGGTTGACCAGAAACCTGCGGCTTTCAGCACGCAATTCTGGAAGGTTCGGGAGGAGTTGTTGGCTCAGGCTCACGACCGCAAAATCGGGGTTCCCCCCGAGTTTGCCTTTGGTTTCCAGCGCCACATGGCTGGAGATTTGACCCCCTATCCGGATGTGCCGCGGTTGACCCAGCAATTGATCATTGTTCAGGAGATGTGTAAAGTCCTCTATGATGCCAAAATTGATGAGCTCAAGGCGGTCATTCGCGAGGAATTTGAGGGTGATATTGTTGCTGGAACAGAAACGGGTGTGACTCCGGTTGTGCCCTCGGGACGGCGGGGTGCGAAGTCCGCTCCGGCTACTGTCGTGGCGGAAAATCCGGTGGTTAAAGAGACCGGTTTGATTCCAGAGGGCGAGCTGTTTGGCAAAATGCATTTTGTGTTCCGGTTCTCGGCTCGCGAATCGGTGGTGTTTGATATTCTGAATAAGCTTGCCCGACATCCCATGTTGGTGGTGGTTACCCGGGTGGATCTGGCCGCAGAAGATTCGGCCGTGTCGCGTCAGGCGGCTGCCGCGGCCCCGGCAGAAGCATCTCCTGCGCCTGCCGAAATTGCGGGTGCTCCCTTCCCCCCGGCTCCTGCGCGGCCCCCCGCCGCTGAAGTGCTGGATCGGGATCAGCGGATTCGGTTTGGACGTGAATCCAAGCTGACGGTTACTTTGGAAGTGGATGTCTACCGATTCCGGAAAGAAGACAACGGAAAGCGATCCTGATATGGCCATGGAACGAATCCAACTCTGGTTCAAAAGTTATTACGACAAGCTGGCAGCGATTTTCATTTTGTTGGCGCTCCTGTTTTCGTTGTTTTTTTTAGCCATGCATGTTGGCTTATTGAAGCGTGAATATGCCCAATTCGAACGGCAACAGGCCGCATTGACCCCTGCGCATCCCCAGCCGCCCCCCCCCGACTTGGCTGTTTTTGAGGATGGCACCCAACGGCGCCAAGCGCCTTTCCAAGTCGCTGATTGGACAAAAACCAACCAGGTGATGGTTCCCGAATTGCGAGTTAACTGCATCCATTGCGACCGACCGATTCCCTATGCCGCCATGACGTGTCCCTTTTGTCGGTTCGCCCAGCCTGAAATCGTGGGCTTGTCACTGGATCGCGATAAAGACGGGATGCTGAACGAATGGGAAATCCAATACGGGTTGAATCCTCTCGATCCTTCGGATGCGGCCGGTGATTTGGATGCCGACGGCTTCACCAACCTTGAAGAATTCAATTTCAAGACCAAGCCCAATGACCCTCAGGATCGGCCGCCGTGGACCGCAAAACTGTATCTGACGAAAATTAAACCCTTGAAGTTCGCCCTCGTTTTCAAGGCGGTCAGCACCTTGTCCGATCATCGGCTGATGTTTCAATTAAATTTGCGGGACGGGGATAAAACCCTTTTTAAAACCCTGGGCGAGGAAGCCGACGGTTTCAAGCTGGTCAGCTTCGACAAAGAAAATTCAGTCCTGGTTTTGCAGCGGGGGGAAAAAACAATTCCGCTCGTCAAGGGCCAGCGAAACCCCCGGACGGAGTTCGAAATCACAGTGTTATTTGATGTCGAAAATCGGCCCATTACGTTGCGAACGGATTCCGAGTTCGTTTTGCGGGACGGAAAATTCAAGGTAAAAGAGATTGACAGTGAGCGCAAGCTGGTATTAATTATTGACCTTTTAACCGGCCGGGAGGTTTGGATCGGAGAACGACAGTCTGCGGTTCAGGAGGCGGGTCCGGCTGCTGCCCCCTGAAAGTTATAACTCGCGTTTTTGTAATCAGCAAAGGGAGAGCCTTTATGCGGCACCTGAAGTATGGGTTTATTGCGGCTTTTTGTGTCGTTATGGCACTGGGCGCTTGGCTTTTAATGGGGCAGGATAATTCGACGGTGGCACCGGAGGATCTCCTGATAAATGAAAAACAAGGAATTGCATCGAATGCCCAACCCGTGACCCCTGTTGCCACGCCCACGCCGGCTCCTTCCGCTGATGAACTCCCGGCCGAATTAGGCGGAATGGCTGCCCCTCCGCCCGCCGCCGTTTCTCCCGCTGAGCCGGCGAAAGCAACGGCTGAAGAATCTCCTGCAGTGACACCGGTTGCTCCTGTGGCCGCGCCGGCCGAGGAAGCACTTCCGGCCGAAGTAACGCAAGATCTTCCGAAAGAGGTTGCTACCCCTGAGGTTCCCGTTGCCCCGGTAGCTGCAGATGCCGTGCCGGCCGAGGAAGCACTTCCGGCCGAAGTGACGCAAGATCTTCCGAAAGAAGTTACTACCCCTGAGGCTCCTGCCGCCCCGGTGGCTGCAGATGCCGCGCCAGCCGCAGAAGCGCTTCCGGCCGAAGTGACGCAAGATCTTCCGAAAGAAGTTTCCGCCCCGCTGGATGCAGGGGAAAAACCAGTTGTCGAATCTGGGAATATCCAAGCTCCGGCCGAGGCTCAGGCGCCTTTAGCGGAAGCCCCGTTGCCCGCAGTTGCAGATATTGCTCCGGCGGCCCCGGTTGCCGGGGCTGTTCCAGCCGAAGCCGGACTTCAACCTTCGGATAAAAATACAGAATATTTCAAGGGGCGGACTAAAGTTGCGGAGAGTCTGGCCGCCCGGGAAGAAGTGCGACGGAAGGCGAATGCGGAAGAAGCAAAAAAATTAATCGAAAAAGCAGATGCGGCAATGAAGGCCAGGGATTATGAGACGGCTTACACGAATTTTATCATGATTCGCAATGCGTTTCAGAATTCGGTTGAAAATCGCGAACTGGTAAAACGGGCGAATAAAAATATCACCATCAGCCAGTTTGAAATTGTCAAGAGTTTGGCCAAGGAGAACAAGAACTCACAAGCGCTGGACCTTTCCAAGGCCTATCTAAATGAAAATCCCGACAATGCACCCCTGATCGAATTAAGTAAAAAACTGGAAAAGAAAGTTGAGCAAATCAAAATAGCCAGCGATTCGGGGACGGGTGCTGGCAAGGTGGTTGTGCCGGGGAAAACGCCTATCGGCGCCAATAAATCGGATGTCCAATTGCTCTTGAAGGCTGGGAAAGATTACCTCGGCGCGCGTGAATTTGACAAGGCCAAAGCACAATTTGAAGCTGTTTTAGCATTGGAGCCGGCCAATAAGGACGCCATTAAATATTTGGGCGAAGTGGCTCGGCGGCGGATGAAGACGGGCTTGCTCGAGCGGGAATCAACCACCAAGGGGATGGTGGCGGATGTAACAAAAACTTGGAATCCTCCGGATTACAAGGAAATCAAGCCACCGCCGACCAAGGAAATATCCAAGCCGGATACTCAGGCTCAGGCGATTATTAAGAAAATGGCTGAAATCACCATTCCGGAAATTGAATTTCGACAGGCCAACATTCATGATGTTGTTGAGTTTTTGAATAAAGCCAGTATGGAAGGGGATAAATCCGCAGGCGAAAACGGTCCTCGCGGAATTAACATCATCCTCAAGATCAAAGGGGCGGGGGCAGCCCAGCCGGCCGTTGGTGGGGATAATGCCGGCGGGTTTCCAGGAGGTGACGGGGCGGGGGATGCGGCTGCGAACGCAGGAGGTGTCCCTCCTATCACATTCACCGCACGGTATATTTCTCTGGCAGAGGCGCTGAATATTATCACTTCTGTTGCGGGTTTGAAGTATCGAGTTGAGGGGCGGGTGGTGATGGTCGTGGATGGAACGGACGAGCCGCGTGATATGATTTTGCGCATGTATCCCGTCGAGCCCACCTTTATTGAAAAAGTTACCACGATTGGCCCGATGAGAGCCTTGGGAACGAGTGGCACAGAGGGCGGAAACTTTGTTTCGGCTGATGCGGGTAATGGTGGCGCCGCAGCTACTGGCGGGGATGATTTAAAAGATAAATTCATAGGAATGGGCGTCCCATTTCCACAAGGTTCGTCCATTCAATACAATTCCGGAATCGGTCAGGTGATTGTTGCCAATACGACGGAAAATCTGACCAAATTCGAGGCTTTGTTGAGTGTCCTCAATGTTATTCCCCAGCAGGTGGAAATCGAGGCCCGGTTTGTGGAAATCAATGAGACGGAACTGGAAGAGCTGGGGGTCGAATGGTTGTTGTCGGATAATTGGGAAATGATGCAGAAAAAGAATACCGCGTTTGGAACCCCGTTGTCGGCCACAGAACGAATCCAGATGAACAAAAATAGTTCGGATGGCGGCTTCACCAAGGGATTGCGGTTCTGGGGTAATTCGTCATCTGGCGATGAAGAGACCATGATGTCGGGGTCCAAGGGACGGCTGTTGTCCATTTCCAGTATTTTGACGAATCCGGAATTAACATTTGTTTTGCATGCGCTTGAACAAAAGGGGCACGCCGATGTGCTGTCCGCCCCGAAAGTAACCACTCGTTCGGGGGTCGAAGCCTCGATTCGGGTAGTGACGGAATTCATTTATCCCACCACATTCGATGTGCAGAGTGGGTCGGATGCCGGAAACAACAACAATAATACGGGCGCAGCCGTGGTTCAGCAAAACACCTTTGTTTCGATTCCCCAGGATTTTGAAACGCGCGAAGTAGGGGTTATCCTCACGGTTATGCCGGAAGTCAGCCCGAATGGGGGGACGATTAATCTGACCATGACGCCGCAGGTGGTGACCGAGCCGACGTGGCAACAATATGGGTCGGTGATTCGGCATGCTGATGGAACGGAAGATGTTTTAAACATGCCCCAGCCGTTCTTCCATACCCGGACCCTGACGACGCAGATTTCAATTTACGATGGCGCTACGGTGGTGATGGGCGGCCTGATTACCGAAACATTGCAGACGGTTGATGACAAGATTCCCCTGTTGGGCGATATTCCTCTGCTGGGGCATCTTTTTAGTACCACCTCTCAAAAGAGTGAAAAGAAAAATCTGTTGATTTTCGTGACGGCGTCTCTGGTTGATCCCGGGGGCAAACGGATCAAGAAATCGGATGATTTGGGCGCCGCCTTGATGGGGCCTGCAAATCCGAATCCCCAGGCGGCTCCGACTCCTTGAGCCTGCAAGGTTGAATGTCCACATCCCGGCTTTTGTTGATTGATGGGTCTAATCTCTTTTATCGCGCTTTTTTTGCGATTGCCGAATTGTCCACCCGCGACGGGCGACCCACCAATGCCGTTTACGGATTTATCCGGATGATGCGGCAATTGGAGCGCGAATGGAGACCCACCCATTGGGGGGTCATTATGGATGGTGGGCGTTCAGCCGAACGGACCACCCTGCTGCCCGAATATAAAGCGCATCGTCCGCCCATGCCCGAAAAACTTAAAGAACAATTCACGGTTTGGGAGGAATATCTAACACGCGCAGGCATTCATTTTGAAAAGCGTTCCGGAGAAGAAGCGGATGATTTAATGGCCTCCTTGGTGAGAATGGGGGGAGCCATGTCGGAAATCTTATTGGTGACCAGCGACAAGGATTTTTTTCAATTGGCAACCGATCGGGTGGGTATTGTTTCCCCTGCCAAAATCAATGTTCGGCTAGGACCGGCGGAAATTGTCGGGAAATTGGGGGTTGCACCGGAAGCTGTGGTCGATTTTTTGGCACTGACCGGGGATGCGGTTGATAATATTCCCGGAGTGCCAGGTGTTGGACCCAAAACCGCGGCCTTATGGCTTGGTCATTGGGGCAATTGGGAAGGCATTTTACAGCATTTGGAAGAGCTCAAGCCGGTTTGGCGTGAAAAATTAACATCGTGCCGAAACCGGGTTGAAGTCAATCGGAATTTAATTCGCTTGTATGGCGACCGAATGGCCGAGGTGGATTGGGAGCGATTTCGGGTCCAGCCTGAATCGGCAGATCAGATGCTGCCGTTTTATGAGTCGTTGGAATTTGAATCTCTGGCCCGCCCGTTGCGGGAGCGGCAATTGTTCTGATGGTAACAGGGGTCGGCTGATAAAAAAACACGGATCAGGGTTGACAGTCTTCGCTAAACCAGCTATAAATATGATCTCCTTTAGGTTCGTAATACATTCATCCACAAATTCAGTAATTCTCCCCCCTATTCCTTTCTTTCATCCATGAAAACATTGGCCATAACGGGGGGGATTGCGTGTGGGAAAAGTCTAGTGGGCCGAGTGTTGCAGGATCGCGGGTTTCCCGTTTGTGAGGCAGATGAACTGGGGCATGCTTTGTTGGATCGATCGTCTTCGGTTTATCCGGAAATAATCGCCGAATTTGGTTCGCAAATTCTCGGTGCGGATGGCGCTATTGATCGAGGACGGTTGGGGCGCGAAATCTTTGCCCATGATGGCAAGAGGATCCGGCTGAACCGATTGATTCATCCTCAGGTAAACCGCCTGTGGCTCGAGTGGCTGGTGGCGCGAGAGGCGGAAGGGGCGCGGATGGGTGTGGTAATCATTCCCTTGATGTATGAAATCGGATTGGATGAACCATGGACGGCAGTGGTGTGTGTGGCTGCTCCCCGGGAGGCCCAAGCGGAACGGATGCGGTTGCGGGGGTGGACAGAGGATGATGCGGCTGGCCGGTTGCGTGCGCAATGGCCGCTGGAGGTTAAAATGGAACGTGCCGACTTCGTGATTTATAACGGTGGAACGATTGAAATGGTGTCTGAACAATTGGATCGGGTATTGAAAACTTTTCTGGGAGATTACTAATATGGACGAAAAACACGACAATCAACATTCACGGCCCCGGCGTCCGCCTCATTCGCGTGGTCGGGTACTCCGCGTAGGTCGAATGCGGCCCGTTACTCCGAGCGAAGAACCCGAGGCCCAAAGTCAGGGTGAGACCGATTCTACTCCCCCGCAGTCTTCTGCGCCTCAGGCGGTGCGGACGCCGGATGAGCCCGCGGAGATGAAGCCGTCCATGGACAACGTTCCCCGGACAGAACAGAGTCCCGAGACCATGCCGACCTCGGCCCCGACGTCGAATCCCGAGCCGGGAGATCCCCTTCCGCCTCCGGCGCAAGCGACTCCTCCTCCGGCCTCTCCTCCTCCGACCTCCACTCAATTCGGTGGGTATCAGCGGATTACCCGGGGGACGCCGCGGGCGTTGAGCATTTTTGAGTTGCAGATTAAGCCCGTTCCCGAATTACTGGCGATGGCTGAAAGTTTTGGCTTGGTGGAATTGGGCGCCTTGCGCAAGCATGAGCTGATTTTTGAGATTCTCCGGGCCAATGCACGGATCGGTGGGGCGATCTTTGGCAAGGGGGTTCTGGAAATCCTACCGGATGGGTTTGGCTTTTTACGATCGCCCAATTATAATTACCTGCCCTGTCCAGAGGATATCTATGTGTCTCCGGCCCAGATCCGGCGGTTCGCACTGCGAACCGGCGACCAGGTTGATGGAGAAATCCGTTCGCCCAAGGAAAAGGAACGTTTTTTTGCTCTATTCAAGGTGGATAAAATCAATGGGGCCCATCCGGATCAAACCCGGAGCAAGGTTCCCTTTGAAAACTTGACACCCTTGTTTCCCAACCAGCGCTTTATCCTGGAAACCGTCCCTGAAGAAATTTCCATGCGGGTCATGGATATTTTTACGCCCATCGGCAAAGGACAGCGCGGGTTGATTGTTGCCCCGCCGCGGACGGGTAAAACGGTCCTGCTGCAAAAGGTGGCCAACAGCATCTCCACCAATCACCCGGAAGTTTTTCTGATCGTGTTGCTGATCGATGAACGGCCGGAAGAAGTCACGGATATGGAACGCACGACCAGTGCCCATGTTTTAAGTTCGACCTTCGATGAACCGCCCGAACGGCATGTCCAAGTGGCTGAAATGGTCATCGAAATGGCCAAGCGAATGGTCGAATGCGGCCGGGATGTCGCCATTTTATTGGACAGCATCACCCGTCTGGCCCGAGCTTACAACACGCTTCAGCCGCATAGCGGAAAAATTCTTTCCGGCGGTGTGGATGCGAACGCTCTGCACAAGCCCAAGCGGTTTTTCGGCGCGGCCCGGAATATTGAAAACGGGGGTAGCCTGACCATTGTGGCCACGGCGTTGGTTGATACCGGAAGCCGGATGGATGAGGTGATCTTTGAGGAATTCAAGGGGACTGGAAACATGGAGTTGGGACTCGACCGAGCCCTGGTTGATAAGCGGATTTTCCCTGCCATCAACATTGAAAAATCGGGGACACGACGCGAAGAACTCTTGCTCCATCCCGACGAATTAAATAAGATTTGGATTTTGCGTCGCGCAGTCAATGGCGTCCCGGCAGTGGAGGCCATGGAGTTGATTTCGGGGCGGCTTAAAAAAACAAAAAGTAATGCAGAGTTTTTGATGGCCATGAAAGAGTAATGTGGGTCTAAGCTTTATTGAGCGGGAAAGGATGTCATGAATATATCGGTTGTGCAATCGGCGCCCTGCCGGAAAAATGTCAAAGTGGAAGTCGCGTCCGAGGCTGTAGAACGCGAATTTGATTCAATCCAGGGATTCTTTGCGAAAAAGGCGGCCCTGCCCGGTTTCCGGCCAGGACGTGCGCCGGTCGCGCTGGTGGCCCGCAAATTTACCCGGGAAATTGGCGAAGAGGTGGCAGAGCGTCTGGTGGCGCAGGCGTATCGCGGAATGGTGGAGGAGGAGAAAATCGCTCCGGTTTCGATTGTGAATGTCCAACATGATCCCCCCCTGCGTGCGGCGCCCTTTACGGTCAATTTCACCGTCGATGTCGCTCCCGTATTCGATCCGCCCGACTGGAAGCAAATTAAGATCGAGCCCCGTAAAATCGAGGTGACCGATGCCCAGGTGGAGGAACGATTGAACGAGTTGCGGCTCAGCCGGGGAACCTTGTCGGAAAACGACAGCGAACCCGCCGCAACGGGTGATTTTGTGCAACTGGATTATACCGGTGAAACCGGGGGGACGCCCCTTTCCGGCCGTGTGGATGCGGAACATCGAATGACGGCTGAGGCGGTCGATTTCTGGGTTTTATTGGGAACCTCCACCTGCCCGGTGCCGGGCCTTTTAGAGGCAGTGGTCGGGTTGAAAAAAGGCGATACCCAGAAAATTGAAGTGACATTCCCGGCTGATTTTTCGGTCAAGGAATTGGCTGGAATTTCAGCGCAATATAATTTGACGGTTAAAACGGTCCGTCGGCGGCAGCCGGCAGAAGTCAATGAAGAGTTCCTCAAGGGACTGCAAGTGGGGTCGATGGAGGAATTGAAGGACCGGATTCGGGAAAGTCAGCTGCGAAATTCCACGGTTGAAGAAGCCGGGCGCCAGCGGGAGGAAGCCGTTCAATGGCTTCTGAAAAACACCCTGTTGACCGATCTTCCGGATTCCATGGTCGAACAGGAAACCCGGCGGATTCTGCGGCGGATGGTGTTTGAAAATCTGCGTAACGGGGTGCCCCAGGCGGAGTTGGAATCGCGTCAACAGGATCTTTATCAATCCGCTTCACGTGGTTCGTTGGACCGGGTCAAGCTCGATTACATCCTTCACCGCATTGCGGATGACAACCAGATCGTGGTGTCGGACGAAGAGGTGGCGCGGGAATATGAGATTTTGGCCCAACGGATGGAGACGACCGTGGCCAAAGTCCGGCAACGGATCGAAAAAGAGCATCTTGAGGACTCGATGCAGGATGACTTGCGCGCCCAGAAAACATTGCAGATGATCTTGACCCATGCGGCTGGGGGCGAAGTTCCCCGGAAGGAAACCGACCAATGAAAGGGATGAATCAGATGCTGGTGCCCATGGTGGTTGAACAGAGCGGGCGGGGAGAACGGGCCTACGATATTTATTCGCGTTTGCTCAAGGAGCGCATTATTTTCATTGGGACGGGGATTGACGACGATGTCAGCAATCTGGTCATTGCCCAACTCCTGTTCTTGCAGAGTGAAGATCCGGAAAAGGATATCGGAATTTACATCAACTCGCCCGGGGGTTCAGTGACTGCCGGTCTGGCGATTTATGACACGATGCAGTTTGTCAAATGCGATGTGGCGACCTATTGTGTGGGGCAGGCGGCCAGCATGGGTGCCGTATTGGTGGCCGCCGGGACGCGCGGCAAGCGGTATGCCTTACCCAACGCGCGGATCATGATTCACCAGCCTTGGGGCGGGGTTCAGGGCGCGGCCTCGGATATCAGCATTCAGGCGCGTGAAATCCTGCGGCTACGAGATCGATTGAATGGCATTCTGGCCACTCACACCCGCAAACCCGTGGAAAGTATCGAGCGCGATACCGATCGCGATAATTTCATGTCCGCCGTCGAGGCGTGCGATTATGGATTGATCGATTCCGTGTTGACATCCCAACGGGACGTCGCGAGCAAAACTTAATCGGCGAACAGACCTGGAGGGAGCGGATCATGGCCAAACGTGCGGATCAGACCCATTGTTCTTTTTGTGGTAAGTCGGAGAAAGAAGTCCGTCGTCTTATCGCCGGTCCCGGCGTAATGATCTGTGATCAATGTGTGTTGCTGTGCAATACGATGCTTAGCGAGACGCCGCCCCCCGGGCCTGCCATTGCCGCCTTAAAGGTGCCGAAGCCCCACGAGATCTTCGAATTTCTTAACCAGTACGTGGTGGGACAGACCCAGCCCAAAAAGGTTTTGTCGGTCGCAGTGCATAATCACTACAAGCGGCTGCAGCAAAACACGGCTTCGTCACCCATGTCGGAGGCGTATGCTGATGTCGAAATCGAAAAAAGCAACATCTTGCTGATCGGGCCTACGGGGACGGGGAAAACCCTTCTGGCCAAAACCCTCGCCCGGTGTTTGGATGTGCCTTTCAGTATTTCGGATGCGACGACATTGACCGAAGCGGGGTATGTCGGGGAGGATGTTGAAAATATCCTTTTGCGTCTGATTCAGTCGGCGGATTTTGACATTGCCCGTGCCCAACGCGGGATTGTTTATATCGATGAAATCGACAAGATTGCCCGAAAAACAGACAATGTTTCGATCACCCGGGATGTGTCGGGGGAAGGTGTGCAGCAAGCCCTGTTGAAGATTCTGGAAGGGACGGTTGCCAATGTGCCCCCACAAGGCGGCCGGAAGCATCCTCAGCAAGAGTATATCAAAATCGATACCTCCCATATTTTATTTATCTGCGGAGGAGCCTTTGTCGGATTGGATACGGTTTTGAGTCACCGCACCGGCCGACATCATTTGGGGTTCGCGAATCCTGAGAGTGAGTCCCACGGGGTTTCGGTAGAGACGCTGGCGGGGACGGTGGAGCCGGAGGATCTGGTCAAATACGGATTGATTCCCGAATTTGTCGGTCGTTTACCCGTGGTATCCATGATGAATGATTTAAATGAGGCGGATTTGGTCAATATCTTGATTCAACCGAAAAATTGCCTGGTTCGGCAATACCAGAAATTGTTTGCCATGGAGGGGATTTCCCTAACGGTTGAAGATTCCGCCTTGCAAGAATTGGCCCGGTTGGCGGTGAAAAAACGTACCGGTGCGCGGGGATTGCGAGCTATTTTTGAGCAACTCATGCTCGAGGCCATGTTTGAGGCGCCCCGGCGAAAAAATCTCAAGGTATTTAAAATTACCCGGGAAATGGTTTGCGCCCGGAAGGCACTCCTGGATGAAGGTGGCCAGCAGGTGGCCTGACCGGACCTCTGCGGGTCCGGAGAATCATCAGGTGGCGATCATTTGTTCCGGCCGATTTTTGGCATCAAGCCGAACGATCAAGGGCTTGTGATTAGCGGCTTCATCGGTGGACATGAGGGCAAACGTAAAGATGATGATGCGATCCCCGACCTTGCCGAGGCGTGCGGTGGCCCCATTCAGGCAGATCGTTCCTGATCCCGGCTCGCCGGAGATGGCATAGGTCTCAAATCGGTTCCCGTTTTCCAGGTTGGCTACGAGCACTTTTTCGAAGGGAACTATTTTGACCAAATCCATGATCCGGGAGTCAATCGTCAGACTGCCGTCGTAGTCCAGCTCCGCCTGGGTGACGCGGGCATGATGAATTTTGGCCTTCAACATGAAAGATTGCATGGCGAACTCCTCAAAACGGCGTGCATCCTAGCGTCTCATCCGCCTTTTGGCAAGAATCTTCCCAGTGGCAGGGACCTGCGACGGCGCCTTTGGGCTTGGAAAAAAAACCATAAAATGGCATGGTTAAGGGGTTATGGAAAAACAGGAGATCCGCCCATGAAGTTAAAACTCCGGCCATCGGCCGGAATCGGTCCACTCTTGGCTTTCATGGCTGGAATGGTTTATTGGAAGACCCTCAGTTCCGGTGCCTATCCCAATGATTCGGCTTTACTGATCGCCCAGGTTTCCGGGTTGTTAGGTATGTCCTCCGCCGCGCATCCATTATGGGCTTTGGCGCTGAAACCCTTTCAATATTTCGGGCACGGGGATCTGGCCCATGCCTACAATCTGGCGAGTCTGGTTTTTGGAGCGATCGGGGTTGGGTTGTGTTACCAGATCATGCAGGAAGCGATTGTCCGCCTGGTGGAGAATGAGGGCGTATATTCGGCGTCAGTGGCCCGGGTGGCGGGTTTTTGGGCGGGGCTGTCCGCCGCCCTGTTTCTGGCGTTTTGCATGCCTTACTGGGTGGTTTCCACTCGGGCATTCAGCGAACCGTTCGACCTCCTTCTGCTATTGGGTTTGACGGCTTTACTGCAGATATTCACCCGTTCTTTTCGCCGGATTTGGATCTTCCTTTTTGCTTTTTTGTACGGGGTGTGCCTGGTTGAGTCGGCGGTCCTCTTTGTGTTCATCCCATTTTTCGGCATTTATCTGCTGGTGACCTTGTGGCGGGCCCAACGGCTTGAAATGCGTATCATTCTGCCGACCCTTTTCTGTGGCGTGGTGGGACTCGGCGCCTATGTATGGGTCGCTTGGGTTTTTTCCGGGACCGAAACCGCCCGATTGTATGATATTAACGGGCTATGGCCGGCGGTATGGGCTATTTTTAAAATGCAATACCGGCAAATTCTGCAAGGCCTTCCTAAAGTAGGATGGCTCCTGGTGGGCCTGGTGACCATCATCCCGTGGATGACCGCGCTCCTGGTGGGCCGCCGGGGGTTGAACGAGGAACGCGACTGGAGTTTTTATCTGCTGCATCTGCTCATGACGGCCGTGGGGCTTGCGGTTCTATTTAATACCGGTATCAGTCCCTGGCGTCTTCTAGGGTTCGGGATGATCGTGGTCACGCCCTATCTGCTGGCGGCGGCCTATTACGGATATTTGGTGGCATACTGGTTTTTGTTGCCGATGAACTGGGGTGGGCCCTTGGAGGACCGGCCAGGATTACGGCGTTTGCGGGTCGGTGTGGGAGTCGTCCTGGCTGTGATCCTGACGGGATTGGCCGGGTACGGCGTGCGCTTGAATTGGAACGAGGCCGATGCGCGACCGGCGGCGCTCATCAATCACCTGGCTCGCCAGGTGGTGGACGACCTTCAGGGCCGAACTTGGCTGATTACCTCCGGGGAAATCGACAATAATATTCTGATCGCAGCCCATGACCGGGGTGTCTCTGTCGAGCTTCTGGATCAAACCCGGGGTAACGATTCGGTCTATCGGCATCATCTCGCGTCTCGCCTTACCGATTCCAATCTGAAAAGCCTCGCGGAAGTCAGCCTGATGGCCTTTATGCAGGAATGGCTCAAATCCGGTCCGGAGATTTCGCAAACGGTGGCGATTTTCAGCATGCCTGATTTATGGTTTTCAGCAGGATTGGATTATCTTCCTCATCGGACCCTCTATTTGGGGGTGCAAACCAATGCTCCGGTTTCCCCATCGGCCCTGATAGATGCCCATCGGTCCTTCTGGGAACAGGAAATTCCCTCCTTAAAGGCGGCGGCCCTTCAGCCGAATCATGCTCGAATATTTTCTGCTTTTATCGGCCGGCACTTGAGCATGGAGGCCAATAATTTCGGCGTGTGGCTGGAGGATCATGGTCAGGCCTCGCCTGCCTATGAAGCCTATGTCCGAGCCCGCGAGCTGGATAGCGACAATATCAGTGCCTTGTTGAATCAATATGTTCTGGCCAAAGCAGGTGGAGATTTTCCAGCCCGCCAGGAAATCATCCAAAAAGTGGATGCGCTTTCTCGGGATGGACGGCAAAAGGCCCGGGTTTGGTCGCTGGCCCGATCCTATGGCTATGTGCGGATGCCTGAGGCTTTCGCCGACATCGGCTTGTCCTGGGCGGTCTCGGGTTATCCTGGAATGGCCGTTTCCGGGTTGCGCCGGGCCATTAGCTTAAAAGGCGAAAATGCTCCCCGGCTCAAGCAACTTCTGGCGGCCGTGTATCTGGTGCAGGACCAGCCCCAGGAAAGTGCCGAACTCTACAACGAGGTTCTGGCTCAAACGCCTGACAACCGGAATGCCTTGTTCGGCCTCGCCCAGACCCGGATTCGGGCGAAGGATTATGCCGGTGCCGGCGAGGTATTGACCCGTCTCGAAAAAATGGGTGCCTCCCGGGAGCGAACCGCTCTGGCGTGGGTTCAGATTTACCTGGCGACCGGCGAACTCGATCGGGCACGGGTGCAACTGCAGGAGTTGGTTGAGTTGAATCCGCATAACCAATCAGCCTGGATATTGCTGGCGGCGGTCCATTATTCCAGCCAGGATGAGGCGGGCTTACAAGAGTGTTTGAAACAGATCGAGCAGGCGGCCCACCCGACCTTTGCCGGTCTGATTCTTCAGGGCTTGATCGCCATGGATCGGCAGAACCTTGAAAATGCCCGCCGCTTTTTTGAGCAGGCCCTTGTTCAACAATCGCGTAATGTCACGCTGCTCGGGCTGATGTTGCAATTAGATGTCCGGATGAACCGGCCCGAAGGGGCCGAAGCCCGGGTCCGGCAATTACTGGAGATCGATCCGGATCATGCCGATGCGAATTACATTTTGGGATCGCTGCAATTTCGCCGCCTGCAAGTCACTTTGGCGGAAGCTTCCTATCGTCGCAGTCTTGCCCGTGAGCGTAAAAACGAAACCTTGAATGACCTGGCGTGGTTGCTTCAAACGCGGGGCGTGCTCGATGAGGCCGAAACCCTGGTGCGGGAGGCACTGGAACGGAATCCCCTGATGGCGCCCGCCTGGGACACCTTGGGCGTCATCCTGCTGAAGCGGGGGCGTCTGGCTGACAGCGAGTCCGCCCTGTTGAAGGCCGTGTCTCTGAATGCCGACCTGATGTCGATCCAAGTTCATCTGGCCGAAGTGTATGCTGCTCAAGGCTTCACCGATAAGGCGCAGCCGCTCATTGCCCGATTACTGGAGCGGACGGATACATTGGATCCGAATGAACGCAATGTCCTGTTGAGGTTGCGGCATGAAACCGGAACTCCCAAATAAGAGGCGTTAGAAGACGATGTCTTTGACCTATGAAGAAGCCCGTGCCCGGTTGGCGGCGTGTCAGCAAGAGCAGCTATTGGAATTTTGGAGTCGGCTCGATGCCGGCTCGCGTCAAACCTTGTTGGAGCAGATTGCCGCCCTGGATCTGGCCCTTCTCGTAAAGATGAAGGAATCGCTTCCCGGTTTGATGCCGGCCTCTATCCCGACGAATCCGATGGCTGAGGTGACATCGGTTCCGCCGGAAAGCCTGTCCAATGAGGATCGAGCGGCAGCGCGAGACCTGGGGGAACAGGCTTTGCGGCGGGGGGAAGTGGGAGTTTTGTTGGTGGCGGGTGGGCAGGGGACCCGCTTGGGATTTGAGGGACCGAAAGGAACCTTTGCATTGGGGCCGTTGAGCAAGGCTTCCCTGTTCGCCATTCATGCACGTAAAATATTAGCCTGCCGGCGAACCTTTGGGAAACCCCTGCCGTTTTATGTCATGACCAGTCAGGCCAATGATGCCGAGACCCGTGCCTTTTTTGATCGCAACAATTTCTTTGGCCTGCCTTCGTCCGAGGTGTGTTTCTTTGCACAGGGGATGTATCCCGCCCTCTGGCCCGACGGACGGATTGTGTTGGAAGCGCCCGACCGTCTGTTTCAAGCACCGGATGGACATGGGGGTGTGTTGGCTGCTTTGCAACGGACCGGAATGTTGGATGACATGTGCCGCCGGGGCATAAAAACCCTTTTTTATTTTCAAGTGGATAATCCCCTGGTTGACATTGCGGATCCGGAGTTCATCGGCTTGCATTTGCGGGCGAAAGCCCAGATGTCCTTGAAGGTTTGTGCCAAGCGGGATCCCGAGGAAGGGATGGGGGTTGTGGTGCGGCGGGGGGGGGAGTATGCGATGGTCGAATACACCGAGCTGACACGGGAACAAAAACATGCCCGGGATGCCGCGGGGGAGTTGAAATTCAAATACGGCAGTGTGGCTATCCATGTGTTCGATCTTGAATTTCTGGCCCAGGAAGCC
The DNA here is from genome assembly GCA_903824675.1 of uncultured bacterium. GTDB lineage: Bacteria > Verrucomicrobiota > Kiritimatiellia > CAIKKV01 > CAIJXV01 > CAIJXV01. The sequence goes on along the minus strand of CAIJXV010000093.1, from coordinate 67,655 downwards.
CGAATCGGATTGCCCCTACATTCGGCCCACAAAAAAGTTCCTTTTTGCGATGCACAAGGTTGTGCGCAAAAACCCGATCGCCCCAATGCCTATAAGTTCGAGAAATTCATTTTCGATGCGCTTCCGGATGCCCGGCGCGTATTGGTGGTCGATTTCGACCGGACGGAGGAGTTTTCTCCCGTCAAGAACGCGAGTGGTCCTGATTCTCCGGATACGGCCCGGGCGGACATGATGAGTAAATGGGCCCGATGGATGGTGGCGAATGGTATCCGCGTCCCGCGAACACCCGATGGCGGATTGCAGCATCGGATCGAAATTGATCCCTGTTATGCGGTGAATGCCGTCCAGTTGGGGCTGCGGCTGCCGCCGGGTTTCGTTTGGGCCGGAGATTTGGACTTGCGGGGCGAACCATGATCGGTCTGGTGGTCACCGTCATTGTTGTCCTGGATGTCATCCTGCTCGGCGTTTGGCTGGTCCGGGTCCACGGTGAGGTCAATCGTTTTCGCGAGGAGGTTAATTGTTCCTGGATCCAACTCCGCGAGGCCATTGTCTGTCGCCGGGAAATCATGCCCTATCTGATTGCCAGTATCAGTCTGCAGGAGCGGGAGGCGGTCGAGGCGATTGGCAACGCATGCGATCTCGCCTCGCAAGTGGCCGGTATTTCCGAGCAGGCCCGGGCGGAATCCCGCCTCAACACTGCCTTACAGAGTTTGCTGATGGTGATTTCCGAACATGTCGAATTCAGCCGGGATCCCAGTTTTCAACGGATTTGCATGGAACTGAAAGCCCTCGATGAGCGGATCGATTTCCTGTGCGCTCTATATAATAAACAGGTGGCCGCTTATAACACCCGGATGGAATCGGCTCCGGCGCGTTTGCTCAGCCTGTTTGTCCCTTTGAAAATGGCGGAAAGTTTCAATACCGCCAATGGCGGAGTCCGGGAAGCCTTGGCCCAATTGGCAATAAACGACACCTCGAACGGGAGCGCACCATGAAAATCAGCGCGGAACGGTTGGCAGGACGGAAGGTTTGGCGGATGGATAATGACCGGGTGGGGTTGACCCTGATGGAAGGGGGGGGGCATCTCTCCGGACTCGAATTGAAGGATCGGCCGGGGATCAATCCTTTTTGGAAGCCGATTTGGAAAACCATCGAGCCCGGGGCCTATCGTCCGGCTGATGAGAAACGTTACGCGGGTCGGCTGTTGGCGGCCATTTGTGGGCATAACCTTTGTCTGGGCGCGTTTGGAGAGCCGTCGGCTGAAGAGATTCGCGCCGGGCTGGGCGGGCACGGCGAAGCGCCGGTTGTGCGGTGGACGGTAAAGAAGAAATCGGTTACCGCCCGCGGGATTTCCCTCACCTATGGGTGTCGATTGCCCTTGGTGGAGATGGATTTTGAACGGACCGTGACCATGAATCGCAACTCGGCAGTGATTTCCATTTGCGAAAAAATCAAGAACCTGGCCCGGCGGGATGTGCCGTTTACGATGTGTGAACATGTAACGCTGGGCCCTCCTTTCCTGGAGCGCGGCGTTACCCTGTTCGATCTCTCGGCTACCCGGGGCCACACTTTCCCAGGAGCGTTTAGTGATCAGCAACGGATGAAGGCCGATACCGATTTCGTCTGGCCTGAAGGCCCTGGCATCCGTGGGAAACCGGTGGATCTTCGGACGATCAATCCGGCCATCAAATCCAGTGATTTCTCGACCCAACTAATGGATCCGCGTCGGGAACATGCCTGGTTCAGCGCGGTCAATCCCCGTTTGGGATTGATGATTGCGTATGTTTGGAACCGGGCCGATTTCCCCTGGCTTGGGAATTGGGAAGAGAATTTCGGTCGAGCCTCTGTTCCTTGGAACGGGAAATCCCTGACTCGAGGCATGGAATTCAGCAACACCCCATACCCCATCGGATTGCGGCGGTCGGTCAGCTTGGGACGATTATTCGGAACCCCCACGTATGATTGGTTGCCGGCGTTGGGAAGCCGTAAGGTTGAATATAGTATTATTGCCCAGCCGATCGATGCCCGGTGCAAAGGGGTAGCGGGAATCCGACCGGTTGGATCGGCATTTGAGATTGATCTCATGGTGTAGCCGTTGATGAAATTGACTGGGAAAACAGCCTTGGTAACCGGTGGCGCGCTCCGGATGGGACGGGCTATTTGCGAGGCCCTGTCCCGCGAGGGATGCGGGGTGGTGATTCATTGTCGTTCCTCGGTTCGTGAAGCCGATGTGCTTCAGCAAGAATTCGCCGCCCGGGGCAGCCGGGCGTGGACGATCCAGGGGGATTTAGCCACCGAGCAGGGGTGCTTTGCGGTCATGGACCAGGCTTGGGCGCGTGTGGGTGCGATCGATTTCTTGATTAATAATGCCGCTATTTTTCAGCGGCGGCGTCTGGCCGAGGTCGAAGAGGCGGCTGTTTTGGACGAATTCCGGATCAATCTGCTGGCGCCCCTGTTCTTAACCCGAGAATTCGCAGCACGAACCCGGACAGGTGCCATCGTAAATCTCCTCGACCGGCGCGTTGCCGGGCACGCCGTTGAATCGGTTCCCTATGCGCTTTCCAAGAAAGCCCTGGAAGAACTGACTTATCTGACGGCGATTGAATTGGCTCCCGGGATTCGAGTGAACGGGGTGGCTCCAGGCGCCATTCTTCCCCCGCCGGGCGAAACGGGAGCCGCGATGAAACAAAACGCAGCCCAAACCCTCTTGAAATCCAATCCCCGGCCGGAAGAAGTTGCGGATGCCGTTATTTTTGCTTTGAAAGCGGATTCGATGACCGGACAGATTTTGTATGTCGATGGCGGGCGTCATTTATTCGGATCGACTTGAAAACATAGCATCTCAGATGAATCTGGCATCGGGCGGTGTGAGGAACGGTGGGGGGGGCTATGGGTTCCGTCAAAGAACTCTTGCCCAATGCAGGCCGGATTCGTAGAATTACAGCATGAAATCTACCGTTGCCATATTAAAGACAACGCCTGCCACGGTGTTGGATGATACGCATCGCCTTATGAATCTGGCCGGCTATCAGTCGGTTATTTCACCCGCCTGCGATACCGCCCTGAAAATCAACATCAGTTGGCATTTTTTCTATCCCGCCAGTTCGACGACGCCATGGCAGTTGGAAGGGGTCATTCGCGCCCTGAAGCGGGATGGTTACAAGCCCGAATTGATTCATGGCTGCCATAACCGTACGGTGGTGATCGATGCCCATCTCGGGGAACGAGAAAATAAGCAGATCAACGTGATTCAGGCCCATGGCTTGCGTAATGTTCATCTTTACGAGGGCGAAGATTGGATTCATATTCGCGATGCAGTCGGAGACTTGGCGGATAAGTTTTTGGTTCTCAATCAGGTCTATCCGGACGGATTCATGATTCCCCGCCGTTTCGTGGGCGAAAATATCATTCACCTGCCCACCATTAAGACGCATGTTTTCACAACCACTACGGGCGCCATGAAAAATGCCTTTGGGGGGTTGCTCAATGAGAAGCGCCACTGGACGCATCCGGTGATTCACGAGACGCTGGTCGATTTGCTCATGATCCAAAAAAAAATACATCGCGGTGTTTTTGCTGTGATGGATGGCACCTTTGCCGGGGATGGACCGGGTCCGCGTTGTATGATCCCGCATGTTAAGAATGTCATCCTGGCCTCCTCGGACCAGGTTGCGATCGATGCCGTGGCCGCCAAGTTGATGGGGTTCGATCCACTCCGGGACATCAAGTTCATTCGTTTGGCCCACGAAATGGGGCTCGGTTGTGGAGATCCCCGGGACATCGAAATCGTGGGGGATGTCGACGCGGTGAAAGAGTCCTGGAATTTTGTCGGTCCGTTTAAAAAGATGACCTTTGCCAGCAAAATGCAGCACAAGATCTATTGGGGGCCGTTGCGCAAGCCGGTTGAATGGTCTTTGAAAACCGTGCTGGCGCCCTGGGCCTATATTGCCAGTGTGCTCTACCACGATTCCTTCTGGTATCCCACCCATCAGGATTTGGTACACGGCATTCTCCACAGTGATTGGGGTCGGTTGTTCCACAACTGGGAGCAGATGGCTTTGCCTCCGGGTGACCTGACGTTGCCGGGGTGGCGTGATGTCGGCGCCGATCCGTTGATGCTGAAGAAGGAAAGCGCCAAGCTGTTTTTCCAATCATTGAAAGTGTTGGGCACCTGCATCAAGGAGGCGCCCGAATTCTCAGCGCGTCGTCGTCGGGTGGTTTCCCCTCCGCCGAAAGCCTGAACAATCAGCCTGTCGGAAATTCCGAAATCAGAACCTTGAACCTCAAACCGCCTTCTTTCTTTTTACCCATGACCCGGGCCGAGATGGACGCCCGGGGGTGGGACCTTTGCGATATCATTTTGGTTACGGGGGATGCCTATGTCGATCACCCCGCCTTTGGGCCGGCCTTGATCGGGCGTTTTTTGGAGAGTTTGGGGTACCGCGTCGGGGTGATTGCCCGCCCGGATTACACGTCAGTAGCTGCGTTCCAGGTCCTGGGGGCCCCTCGTCTCTTCTGGGGGGTCAGCGCGGGAAATCTTGACAGCAACCTGGCGCGACTGACTGTGATGCGTAAAATTCGCAGGGATGATCCCTATGCGCCTGGAGGGATTTCTGGCGGGCGTCCTGCCAATGCCTCGATCGTCTATACCTCCAGAGTGCGACAGGCGGCCAAGGGCGTTCCCGTCATCCTGGGGGGATTGGAAGCGTCCTTGCGGCGCTGGGCTTATTACGATTATTGGACGGACCGGGTGCGTCGCTCGATCCTGCCGGATGCCAAGGCCGATCTGATTGCCTATGGTATGGCCGAGCGGAGTGTGGCTGAAATTGCCGCCCGGTTACGGGATGGACGCGATCTTCACGGCATTCCCGGAACGGCCGAAATGGTATCCCAGGTCGATTCGGCCGCCGGATGGGTGGAACTGCCCTCCTTTGAGGAGGTTGCCCCGCCCACTGAAGAAGGCCGGGCCGCCTATGCCCGGATGGCCCTACAGATTCATCAACGCGCCGGATCGCCGGAGACTTTAGTGCAGAAACATGGCCCCCGATGGGTCGTCGTTCATCCACCGGCAGCTCCGCTCACTCCCGCCGCCCTAGATAAGCTCTATACCTTGCCATTCACCCGCAAGCCGCATCCGGCCTATGGAAATAACCGGATACCGGCCTATGATATGATCCGGGATTCGATCACCACCCACCGGGGGTGTTATGGCGGGTGCGCCTTTTGCGCCATCGGTGCTCATCAGGGAAAAACCATTATTTCCCGTTCGGTTGCGGCCATCCTCGACGAGATAAAGCGATGTTCCGCCATGCCGGATTTTCATGGGACGATCAGTGATTTAGGCGGGCCGACGGCCAATATGTACGGCACGTCGTGCGGGCGGCCGGAAGGACCTTGTGCCCGCGCCAGTTGTCTTTATCCGGAGGTGTGCTCTTCGCTGAAAGCCGATCAACGGCTGGCGCGAGATCTGCTGGTTGCCGCCCGCAAAATGCCGGGGATCCGTCATGTTTTTGTGACCAGCGGCATCCGATTTGACCTGTTGGAAGCGACCGGGGGCGCGGAATATTTCGATGAATTGGTCCGCCACCATATTTGCGGGCGGCTCAAAATCGCGCCCGAGCACGGGGTGCCGCAGGTTCTGGCCGCCATGCGGAAGCCGCCGCCCGAAAAATATCGCCGATTTGTGGAGCATTGGGCCGCCTTGCAACGGCGACACGCCCGCCATGATCAGTTGAACGAATATTACATCAGCGGGCATCCCGGTTGCTCGCTGGCGGATATGATCGAATTGGCCCGAATGCTGAAACGGATGGGGATCCGTCCCGAACAGGTCCAGGATTTTTATCCCGTGCCTTTAAGTCTGGCCGCCGCGATGTATTACACCGGGAAGGATCCCCTGACCGGGGAATCGGTTGCTGTGGCCAGAACGGATCGGGAAAAAAATTTACAACGGGCGCTCTTGTTATGTCATCTGCCGGAATATCATTCCAAAGCTCGGGAGGCTCTGCGGGAAGCCGGTCGATCCGATCTGATCGGGCGGGGACCGGAGGCGCTGGTCCCGCCGTGACCCATTTTCTTTTTCCCCAGTTGCGTATAATTTGATAAGATTAAAAAAGTTTTTCAACAAGGAGTGTTTTATGTGGGACTATACCGGCAAAGTGCTGGATCATTTTCGGAATCCCCGGAACGTCGGGGTTGTCAATAAACCGGATGGAATTGGAGAAGTCGGTTCCCTCGCCTGTGGCGATGCGCTGAAGTTGACCTTCAAGCTGGATGAGAACAAGCGGATTCAGGATGTCAAATTCCAGACGTTTGGGTGCGCCAGCGCCATTGCTTCGTCTTCAGCCCTGACTGAAATGATCAAGGGGAAAACGATCGAGGAAGCCGAGAACGTCACCAACCAGGATATCGCCGATTATCTGGGCGGCTTACCCGAGCAGAAAATGCACTGTTCCGTCATGGGCCGAGAAGCCCTCCTGGCCGCCATTGAAAGTTATCGCACCGGCGGGAAAGCCCATCGGGTTCTGGAAGGGAAAGTCATCTGTAAATGTTTCGGGGTCACCGAACATGACATTGAAATGGTGGTTCGGGAAAATAACCTCGCCACCGTGGAGCAAGTCACGCATTACACCAAGGCCGGGGGGGGGTGCGGGAAATGTAAGGGTGATATCGAAGTGATTGTCGAACGGATTCGGGCTGAGCGACTCAAGGCCGCTCCGCCGACATCGGCTGAAGCCGCCGGGAAGCGGCTGACAACGATCGAGAAAATCCGGCGGATCGAGGAGACGATCGAGAAAGAAATCCGGCCCATGCTGCGAAACGATGGCGGAGACCTGGAGTTGATTGACGTCGAGGGCTCGCGGGTGATCGTGGCCCTGCGTGGCATGTGCGCCCGTTGTCAGGTCGCCCAATTCACTTTGAAGGATGTGGTGGAAGCCAAACTCAAGGAATTTGTCAGTCCGGATCTCGTGGTGGAGGAGGTGTCCAAGTGAAAACCCTTTACTTCGATAACAACGCCACGACCCGCCCGGCGCCGGAAGTGATTGAGGCGATTCAGCCGTTCCTGTCCGAGCTCTGGGGGAATCCTTCCAGTATGCACGTCTTTGGCGGAGGCGTTCGGAAATATGTCGAACAAGCCCGGGAGCTGGTCGCCGCGTTGATTCATGCGGAGCCCGCGGAGATCGTGTTTACCAGTTGCGGGACTGAAAGTGACAACACGGCCATTCTGGGCGCAGGGACAGCCACGGATTTGAAACCCAACATCATCAATACCCGGGTTGAGCATCCCGCGGTTCTCGGCCCCTGCCTTGAACTCAAGGATCGGGGTTATAATCTGATTGAACTGAATGTGGACGAAGTTGGGCAGATCGATCTGGCCGAATTGGATGAAGCTCTGCGTTTGGGGCCGGCGGTCGTGAGTGTGATGTGGGCCAACAATGAGACCGGCACGATTTTTCCGATTGATGAAATCGCCCGCCGGGTCAAAGCCGCCGGCAGCCTTTTCCACACCGACGCCGTACAGGCCGTCGGAAAACTGCCGATCGATGTTCGGCGGACACCGGTCGATTTGTTGTCGCTGTCGGGGCATAAGCTCCATGCACCCAAAGGGGTGGGGGCGCTCTACGTGCGCAAGGGAACCCGGATCAAACCGTTTCTCCTGGGCGGACATCAGGAAGACTCCCGACGGGCCGGCACGGAAAACGTTCCGTTTATCGTGGGGTTGGGGCGCGCGGCGGAATTAGCCCGGAACGGCCGGGAAGAAGAGCAGGCACGGGTGGCGGCTCTGCGCAACCGGCTGGAAGCGGGCTTGCTGCAACGGTGTCCCGATTCGTCCGTCAATGGGGATCTTGCGCATCGGTTGCCGAATACGCTAAACATCAGTTTTGAATATATCGAGGGCGAGGCCATCTTATATTCGTTGAGCGATCTCGGGATCGCCGCCTCGTCCGGTTCGGCCTGTAGTTCGGGTTCGCTCGAGCCGTCGCATGTTTTGCGGGCCATGGGCGTGCCGTTTACCCGGGTGCATGGGTCGATCCGCTTCAGTCTGTCGCGCTATAATACAGAGGAAGAGGTTGATTACGTGATTGCCCGGATGCCGGCCATTGTCAACCGTCTTCGGGAAATGTCGCCGTTTGTGACCCGGGGCGGATAAGGGGAGGGTAGGGGACTATGGACGGTGCACAAGCGATTTCGACGATCATTCAGGCTTTGTTATGGTATGCCGTACTCCTCTTTTCGTTGTGTATTCATGAGGCGGCTCATGCCTATGCCGCTCTTTTGGGAGGGGATCAAACCGGTTGGCGAAGCGGTCAGGTCACTCTTAATCCCCTTCCGCATATCCGCCGGGAGCCGATTGGAACGGTCTGGGCGCCTTTGCTTTCCTTTTTCATGATGGGATGGATGTTCGGATGGGCCTCCACCCCGTATAATTTGGAGTGGAGCGAACGGTATCCCCGCCGATCCGCCCTGATGGCCCTGGCGGGTCCCGTGGCCAACGGATTGGTGATGGTCAGCGCTTTTGCCTTGCTCCGATGGGGTTTGGTGGCGGGTATTTTTTCGACGCCGCTGCATTTTCAACTCGATCAGGTCGTCATGGCCGTCCGACCCGAATGGCTGGCCGTGAGCCGCTTATTAAGCGTGATGTTTTTTTTAAACCTGATTTTAATGGTATTTAACCTGATCCCCCTCCCGCCCATGGATGGCAGTAGCGTGGTGGGGCTTTTCCTTCCCGAAAAGCTGCTTCGATCATATCGGGTGTTTGTCCGGAAGCCCGCGCTCGGCTGGCTGGGGCTGATCGTGGCCTGGTTCTTTTTCGGGAGTCTGTTCCGGCCCGTCATGATTTGGGCGATGGACTTGTTGTTCCGCGGGTTGTGATTTTTTTGAAGGGCCGTCCTACGGAAAATAAATGGAAATTCATTTGGAAAACAAGTATCTTCATCTGACATGAAACCCTTGCGTTTTATTCAAGGATTGGCCGGGGCACTGGCCCTGATTGTTTTATTGTCGGCTTGCACCACATATCGCGCCTCCCGGGCACTGCGGCGGGGTATTCTCCCCGTCGTCGCCGTGACCTCGTTTGAAAACCGGTCGGGTTTTGAAGGCCAGTGGAAACTGGGCGATGGAATGAGTGATCTCCTGGTCTCCGAATTGGTTCAAACCAAGTGCTTCACCGTGGTTGAGCGCGAACAATTTGGCCGGATTGTCGATGAAATCTCCCTGCAGAAGCATCCCTATTTTCGCAAAGAAGGCCGAACGGAGGGGGGGCGTTTAAAGGGCGCTCATTATCAGATTCGCGGGGTGGTCGGCGATTTTTCGCAGGCGGGTGGGGCTGCGGTCTGGGTAAAACTCCGCCAACTGGCCTTCGGGGGGAGAGGTTATGTCGCCCGCGTGTCCATGACCATTACCCTGATCGAGGTGGAGAGCGGGCGGATCATCGATTCGGTCCAGTGTACCGGAACCGCACGAGCCCGGCAGATTTACGGGTCGGCGGAATATAAAAACATTTCGTTTGGCGGCGAACTCTTTTTTAAAACGCCTCTCGGCGAAGCAACCCAGGAGGCCGTACGTCAAGGGGTGGAAGGGATCATTCGAACTATTCCCAGTCAACCCTGGCGGCCGATGGTCGCCGAAGTGCGGGGTAATCAAGTGGTGTTGAATGGTGGACAGAATCGAAAAATCAACGAAGGCCAATTATATTGCGTCCGCCAGCCGGCGGTACCCGTTACCGATCCTGAAACTGGTGATGTGCTGGATTATTTGCCCGGTCCCCGGGTTGGAACGATCCGGATTATGCAGTCGGACAAGAAGTTATCCTATGCGGAACGGGTTGACGGCCAGGGTTTCGGGCGGGGCCAATGGCTGGAGTTGATAAACCCCATCGCCGAACCCGAGGCGAAATCCGCGGGATCTGTGGCGACAAAGGCTGTCGGATCCAAAGTGCGCTAAGAAGAGTTTTCTCATCAGTCCTATTTTGACCCTCTTTGGCGATGGGGCCCGTGACCGGCTACGATTCTCTGTGATTCACTGAGCCCCGTGATATGGTTTTACGGAGCGGTGATGCCCATTCGCAGGTAGGGCAGGATTTCCCGTTCGAGGGTGCTGTTGAGATCGAATAGCAGGAATCCGGATGCCCCGGTGTGGCGCAGAATTTGAATCTGCTCGATGGTCTGGGCTGGCGACAGCCGACTTTCCATGGCCGTGACCCCCAGGCCGGCCATGATTTTGCCCGAAGCGCCGGGCAGGGCGGTCTGGGTTTTGACCCAGCGGGTAAATTGACCGGCATCGGCCGTATAATTCATGGGACAAGCGAAATCGAGATCGCCCAATCGGAGCCAGGCGCCCCAATCCTGTCCAATGCTTTTGATGCAAAGCGGATAATAGCCCCAGACCGCCGCCGACAATTTCAAATCCTTGCGGATGCCTTTCAAGTCCTGTGCCACTTCGGCCACCAGGCTGTTGATTTGTTCACATCGCCAGGCGGAATAGCGATCCTGAAGGGGACCGGAACGGACGTCGGCCGGCCAATGGCGGATGGAGTGTCCGATGGACGATTCGAACCGGGCCCGGCACCCGGCGCAGAAACAGTGATGGGAATCCTTGTAGCGGATGTAATCGAGATGAATGCCGTCGACCGGATACCGTTGGGCGATGTCCCGGATTTGAGTCCGCATCAGGGAGTGATTTTCGGGATGTGAAGGGCACAGCCAATCCAGTGGCGTACCGGTATCGGACACCTGAAGGCGGCCTAGACGACGAAGCCGGGCGCGGGTGGCGGCCGGCGCGGTTTCCATGCGCCAGCAGATGACCCAGGCGTGGACTTCCAAGCCGTTGGGGTGACCGGCGCGAAGGGCTTGATCGAGTTGATCGCCATATTTTTGGAAGGCATCGGCCGGAGGCAGGAGCGGGGTGGCATACAGCGCTTCGGCGGGCGAACCGCAATAGGGGAAAATCGCCTGGAAGCCGGAATCCGCCAGAATTTTGGCCGTGCGATTCCAGTCGCCGGGATACAATCCGGTGCCAGAGTGGTCCCACACGCCGCGGAATTCAGGTCGACGCGGTCTCTGGGCACACGCCAGGCCGATGAGGAGGGCTTCCTGCAGGCGTTTCCCTTCCCGGACGACTTCGGGATATTTTCCGGCCGAAGCGGCGTGTTCCAGGGTGTCCAGTGCGCGCAGGGTTTCGGCATTGCGGGAGTGGTGGGCGAGGGATCGGGCTTGGCGCAGGGCGGCTTCAGCCGCTTGTCGCCAGACGAGCGGATCGAGCTCGCCGCAAAGGGCGAGGAGCATCTGGCTCTTGGCGGCGCCATCTCCATCCTGCAGGATGTGGGTCATCCAGAATCCCCCCGGGGTTTTGAGCCAGGCGGGTGGGGATTCAGGGGCGCGCCCCGCGGCGGTCTTCCAATAGGCGATGATGCGGGATTTGGGATGGGCGGGGAGGACCGTGAAAATGTTGGCGGAGAATTGTTCAATTTGACGGGGAACATCGGCCGGAACATCGGCGATAAAAGTCCAGCCGGACCAGGGGGCGAGTGACGGGGTTTGGCGGTAGCGATCGAGCCGGACATCCATGAGGGCCGCCAGGGTGGGGTCGGAGCCGTAAAATACGATGAGTTTTCCGCCGGCTTTCAGATGGCGCTGGAGGGCGGAGAGCAGCGCCGGAGTGGGGTGGGGCGAATAGGCGAGGAGCGCGACGGAAAAGCCGCGGAGCTTCCCGGCGATGACATCCTCATCGGAGAGGGTTTTAACGGGGACCCCGTTTTGGATAATCCATTGGGCGATGCGGCTGGAAAGGCTTTGGGCATAGGATCGATCGGCGACGGAACTGGCGGAAACGGTGGCCTTAATGACGGCGATGCGGGGAGCGGATCCGGCATTGATGGTAAAGGCGGTGGGGGGTGGGGTGGGGGATGGAGGGGCGGGGATTGCGCTACGGGTTTTACAACCGACAGACGCGCCGGTCAGGATCAGGAGAGCAAAAAAGAGAAGTTTGCGCATGGCTTCCATTTAACATAAAACCGGGAAACTGCGAAGAAAAAGCGGGCGCCCGAAATCGAAGGGGAATCGGGATCAAAGGTGTTGTTGCGTCTCAGCCGATGGCGACTCCGCCGATTTCCCCGGTCCGAATGCGAATACACTCATTGAGGTCGAGGACGAAAATCTTGCCATCACCGATGTTTCCCGTACGGGCGCCCTGGGTGATCGCGTCGACGGTTGACTGCACGAACGCCTCGTTGACGGCGATCTCGAGTTTGATTTTTTTCAGGAGGCTTCCGGCTTCCTTGTGGCTCCGGTAGACAGCGGCGATGCCTTTCTGGCGGCCCCGGCCCATGACGGGGGAGACCGTTACGAGGTGGATCTCTTTATCTTCAAGCAGATCCAGTACGGCGTCCAATCGATCCGGTTGGATGACAGCAATGATATATTTCATATTGGGATGTTCCTTTCTGAAAGGTCAGTCGAGCATGGTGTAGGCGGCTTCCCGGTGTTGCGTTAGATCCAGGCCCACCCGCTCATCGTGTTCGGATACCCGCAGGCCGACCAGGAAATCCACGAGTTTGAGCAGTGCGTAGGAGGCTACGAACGAAAACACCATGGTGATCACGGTGGTTTTGAGCTGGATCCAAAACTGAACCGGGTTGCCATAAAAAAGACCGTTGGCGCCGGCGGCATTCACCTTCTGAGTCGCCCATAGTCCGGTCGCGAGCGCGCCCCAAATGCCGCCCACCCCATGCACGCCGAATGCGTCCAGGGTGTCGTCATAGCCGAACTTCGCCTTGACGAAGGTGACAAAAAGGAAGCAAACCCCGCTGGCTCCCATTCCAATCCAGATGGCGCTGAGCGGGGTTACGAATCCGCAGGCCGGGGTGATGGACACCAACCCCGCGACGGCGCCGGTGATCATGCCCAAGGTCGTGGCCTTGCGATGGAAAGCCCCATCCAGGAGCGCCCAGGTCAGTCCGGCGGCCGCCGTGGCAATGTGGGTTGTGACAAAGGCGTTTGCCGCCAGTCCGTTGGCTCCGAGTGCGCTCCCCGCATTAAAGCCGAACCAACCGAACCACAGCATGCCGGCGCCGAGAATCGCCAAGGGCAGATTATGGGGTGGGGAGGTGGGGCCGACTCGTTTTCCGAGGACGAGGGCGGCGGCCAAAGCCGCCATGCCTGCGGTGATATGCACGACCGTGCCCCCCGCGAAGTCCAGGGCACCCAGGTTCCGCAGGAATCCCCCGACGCCCCAGACCCAGTGTGCCACCGGGTCATAAACCAGGGTGGCCCAGAGCAGAGTGAAGAGGCAAAAGGCCGGGAATCGCATGCGTTCTGCGAAGGCACCGAGGATCAGTGCCGGGGTGATGATTGCAAACTTGAGCTGGAAGGCCATAAAGGCCGTCTGGGGAATTGTCGCGGCGTAGTCCGGATTCGGATCCGCGCCCACGGTGGACAGAAACGCCCATTTCAGATTGCCGATCAATCCATGGACATCCGGTCCGAATGCGAGCGTATAGCCGAATAGAACCCATTGCAAAGTGACCAGGCACATGGCGGTGAAGCATTGCATCAATATGGAGAGAACATTTTTTCGCCGGACCAAGCCGCCATAGAAGAAGGCGAGTCCGGGTGTCATCAGCAACACGAGACCCGCGCTGGCCAGAACCCAGGCGGTGTCGCCGGTGTCGATCCGGGCGACGACGGGGGCTGACCCTTGCGCGAAGGCCGCAGTTGGCCCGACGATTGAAAGCAGCAATGCAAGACCTGCCATTCCATATCCGACTAGGCCGGATTTTCTCATTTGATAACCCTCCGTTTCATCGCGATCTTAACTGGTTGTTAAGTTCATCTGGTTATTAGCAAAGACCATGCCAGCCCCATGGTCTTGAGCGATTTGTTGATGTATAAAACGTTTTAAAAAAATAACTTACAGATAATGCGTTGGACCATAAGTCGGCGTAAATTTAAATGAATAGTTACATATCGGTATTAAATTTCATTTTAACTACGAAAATGTATTAATCTATAAGCCTCCTGACCGGCCCTGGGTTATGAAGAGCAAATCCATCTGCTGTGCAGTGAAAAGTCAGTCGCCCAAAAGGGATCGCGATTCCCGGGGTGGACCGGGGGGGGGCCTCGCACGGCCTTCTCGTCGCGGAGTTCGCCAAGGAAGAGGGGCCGCGATGAGCGTCCACGAAACGTGGCCGGGTATCACGCCACCGCTTGCATTTTCCTTTACGTCGTCATAAGAACGAACACCGGACGCGTGATGCATTCCGTCTCCAAGGCGGGACTCATCACGCGGCCTTCTTTTCGGCCTCTATCCTCCGCGACCTCCGCGCCTCCGCGTGAAATTCTGCGGAATCCCATCAGATCTGATACTCGTATTCCGCCGGATGAACAAAAAAGGCGGGGCTGATGTCGCCGATATTGTCCACGCGACCGTTGCGATAGGTGTAGCGGTGGACGAACCCGCCGATGGCCTCAATTCGGCCATCCGGCAAAACACGAAGCCCCATCGAAGTGGGAATTCCGTAGCCAATCTCGCCATCGACATGGCGGAGGCGGATCAGGGTTTTTAATTCTTCCCAGCCATCCATCTCATCATGTGTATCGCACACGAGCGGGGCCAGCCCGAGGCAGTCGAAGGGGGTAGCGGTGGTGTCGTCGGACGGATCGGTCCACCGGACCCATTGACGGGACATCAGGATGCTCCCGGCCGAAAACCCGGAAAATACGGCCCCGGCTTCGAATCGTTCATGCAGGAGCGGCACGAGATCCCGTTCTGCAAGCGTGCGCATGCCCAAGTCAACATCGCCTTCGCTGAGGAAGATAACATCCGCGGTCTCCAGCAGAGAGCGGCTATGCCGCAGATCCACCTCAGGCGAGGACAGGGGGGCCAGGGCGACGTGTCCTGCGCCCGTGTTGTTGAAGAGGCGTTGGAGAATCCGGAAGAACGCGGCATCGTCGCCACTGGCGGTGCCGATATAGGCGACGGTGGGCTGATCCCGCCCGGTTTCCCGGAGCATCTCGCGGATCAGGGGGTCACGTGTTTTGCGGTGATGATGCGCATCGCCGGAGAGCAGGTACACGGGTTTAATATTGGCCATGATCAGCCCCCTGTGAATTCCCGAAGTGCGGCGACGAGCCGGTCGATCTCATCCGGGGTATTAAAGACATGGGTGGACGCGCGAACAGTGCCTTCCAGCGCCAGGCGGTGATGTAAAATATGAGCGCAGTGATACCCGCCGCTGACCAGTATCTGGTGGCGGTCGCAGAGGTTGCGCGCCACGCTTTCCGATCCCCAGCCGGGGGCGTGGAGGGTGAAGGTGGCCAGGCCGATGCGTTGTTCGAGGGGAGCCGAATCGGCTAGAATGACCGTGCCCGGCAACGTGCGGAGCTGTTCCACCAGGCGGGCGCCGAGCGCTTGTGAATGGCGGAACACCGTGTTCATTCCAATGCGGCGCAGATAGGCGACCGCGGCGCCCAACCCGATCACACCCTCGATATTGGGGGTTCCGGCCTCAAACCGCCACGGCAGGTCCTGGGTTGTAAACTGGTGGTCATCGTGTACCTTCACCATTCCCCCGCCGACCTGGTAAAGAGAAAGGGCCTCCAGTTTCTCCCGTTTGCCGTACAGCACCCCGACGCCCGAGGGGCCGAGTAACTTGTGGCCTGAACAGACGAGAAAGTCGCAGTCCAGCGCCTTCACATCCAGGGGAACATGACTGGCGCTCTGGGAGGCATCGATCAACACGGGCACTCCGCGCCGATGGGCGGAGTCGATCCATTTTTCGATGGGTGCCACCACGCCCAGGATGTTGGATACATGTGCCAGCGCGACCAGCCGGGTTTGAGGGGACAGGTGTTCGTCCAGGTCTTCGTAATGCGGTATCCCGTCGGGCGCCAGGCGGATGGGGACGGCCCGGCTATGGATGCGCCAGGGCATGAAGTTGGAATGATGTTCCAGCGCGGGCAGAATAATTTCGTCGTGCGGTTTTAAATCCAGGCTGTGAGCGATGAGGTTGATCCCCTCGGTGGAATTGCGGGTGAAAATGATTTCCGCGGGCGACGCGTTCAAAAAGGAAGCCACTTCCTCGCGGGCCCGTTCGAAGGCTTCGGTCGCTTCCTCGGAAAGCACATGGACGCCCCGATGAACATTGGCGGTGTGGTCGCGGTAGAAACGGCAGACCGCCTCGATCACGCAATCCGGCTTGGGCGCGGTGGAGGCGCTATCCAGGTGGGTCAGGGGGTGGCCGTCGATCTGGCGACGGAGCAGGGGGAAATCCGCGCGGGTCCAGTCCAGGGCGGGGAACGGGTCCGGTGGGGTCACGATACGGTTCCTTTCGGCTCGAAGAGGTCCGTGGTGTCCCACGGGAAGAGGGTGCGCGTCAGGCGGAACTTACCGGACTGTTCTGCGCCGATGGCCGATTCCCGTTGGGTCGTGATGCGGGCGGTGTCGCCATACAGTCCGCGCAGCCGGGCCTCGGCTTCGGCAAACAATTGTTTTTCGAAAGCGGGTTCGACCACGCCGCGGAAACGATAGGTTCCGGGTCCGGGTTGTTCCACCTGGTAGGCCAGCAAACCCTCCAGGTCCCCGATCGCGCGATCCACCTGTCCCCCGGTGACCGCTTCTCCCCCAACCGTAAACGTCAGATCCCGGGTGCGGCCCTCAATGGCCAGGGCCGTGAGCCCCCGGGTCCGGCCGCAGGGGCACGGGTCGGTTGAGAGACGGATCAAATCGCCCACATCAAATCGCACCAGGGCCATCCAGGGATTGTTGAGTATGCTGATGAAAATCCGGCCGACGTGTTCCGCGCCCCGCCCGTTTCTGAAGGGTTGGAAATCAACCCGGCAGAAGGCGGCATTCTGGTGAAAGCGCCCCTGTTCGCACTCGGTGAAAACGTGTCCCGTTTCGGTTGATCCATAGGAACTCAGGATGGGGGTGTTGGGGAAAAGCCGACGGATTTGACGGTAATGCACGCGGGAGGGAAACTCATACGTAAGCGAAATGAACCGGGGTTTGGGGGCGGGGGCGCCGGTCTCCGCTGCATATCGCGCCAGGATGGCCAGATAGGCCGGATCCGCTTCCAGCACATCCGGCTCAAAAAGACGCAGTTCCTCCAGCATGCGATTCTTATCCGCCGGGGTCCAGTGGTTTGGATCCGCCTTTTGATTGAGAAAGAGCAATCGGCCCAAGGTGCGTTCCGCCTGGGTGAGCTCGCCGATATGGCAGACCGTTCCCGCGCACAACGGGGTGGTCAAAACGGCTTCGCGTTGAGACCCGTTGATGACGCGGTCCAGCCCTTGATACAGGCTCGCAGCGGAGTGCTCCGAGGCGTCCCACCAGGGCTGATGCCAGACGATGGATGCGCGGTCTTCCGATGTGCCGCTGGTGGAGACCAGTTCGATTTCGCCGGTTGCGATCCCGGTCTGAAAATCCCGGGGACGGGGGACAAACCCTCGAGGCATGTGCGCCCGCAGGTCGCGTTTGGTCAGCACCGGCAGGGCGGCATAACGGGCATCAACGGGAATGGTTTGGCCCGGATCCCGCGGGCGCCACGATTCGTAAAAAGGGGCCTGGTCCAGCGCGAGGTCCAGGGCCATCGCGCAATCCGCGAGATATCGTTCGCCAACGGGGGCGGCGGGCGGGGGGGTGAGGGTCTGCATGTTGATCCGACGTCTTAGCCGCCCACTCCATCGAACAGCACGGTTGAAAGGTAGCGCTCGCCGGAGTCCGGAAAAATAACGACGATGGTTTTGCCGGCGAACTCATTCTGCTGCGCCAGTTGCGCTGCCACGGCACCCGCCGCGCCGCAGGAAATGCCGACCAACAGGCCTTCCTCCCGGGCCAGTCGCCGTGCAAAGGCGACGGCTTCGGCGCTATCCACCTGTTCGACCCGGTCGATGATCGAGAGGTCGAGCGTGTCGGGAATAAAACCCGCGCCGATGCCCTGGATCTTGTGGGGCCCGGGTTTCAGTTCCTGCCCGGCGCGTTTCTGGGTGATCACGGGGCTTTCCTTCGGTTCCACGGCGACGGACAGGATTTTCTTTCCGCGGATGTTCTTGATGTAACGCGATATGCCGGTGATGGTGCCGCCGGTGCCGACGCCTGAGACCAGGACGTCGATCGCTCCCTGCGTGTCATTCCAGATTTCGGGACCGGTGGTTGTTTCGTGGATGGCCGGGTTGGCGGGGTTTTTGAATTGCTGGGGGAGGAAGAAGCGGCCCGGTTCGGATGCGGCGATATCCTCGGCGCGCTGGATCGCGCCCTTCATCCCCTCGGCGCCGGGCGTCAGTACGAGATGGGCTCCGAAAGCGGCGAGGACGCGGCGTCGCTCGATGCTCATCGTCTCCGGCATGGTCAGGGTCAATTTGTACCCCCGCGCTGCAGCCACGTAAGCCAGGGCAATGCCGGTGTTTCCGCTGGTCGGTTCGACGATTTCCACTCCCGGCTTCAATTGGCCACGCTGTTCCGCATCCCAGATCATGGCGGCACCGATGCGGCACTTGACGGAATAGGCCGGGTTGCGACCTTCGATCTTGGCCAGCACGCGGGCTTTCGCGCCCTGGGTGACGCGGTTGAGTTGGACCAGCGGGGTGTTGCCGATCGATTCAGGATTGTTCCGATATATTTTACTCATGTTGGGTTTTTCTTTTTTTGGGGGGTGGACTATCGGTTCTGCCGGTTAATGCGGATTCCAGATCTGCCATCAAATCTTCTTCGGCTTCCAGCCCGATGGAGAGACGAACGAGTCCGTCGGTAATTCCGCGCGACAGTCGTTCGGGGCGGGGTAGGGCGGCGTGGGACATGGTGGCGGGATAGGACAGGATGCTTTCCACGCCCCCGAGACTGACGGCCACGAGCGGAAGCCGGACGCGTTTAAGGAAAGCTACGGCGGTGGGGCCGTCCGCGAGTTCGAACGCCAGCACCGCTCCGCCCCCGTCGGCCTGACCGAGGTGGATGTCATGGCCGGGGTGGCCGGGCAGGGCGGGGTAGAGGACGCGGCGGACTTCGGGTCGGGTGGCCAACCAGCGGGCCACGGTGTTCGCGGTGCGCTGCTGGGCCTCCATGCGCACGCCCAGCGTCTTGATTCCCCGTAACACCAGCCAGGCATCCTGCGGCCCGAGGATGGCGCCGAAGGCGTTTTGAATCGACCGAAGTCGCCGGCCGAGAGCGGGGTCTCGGGCGACCGCCAGTCCGGCGATCAAATCGCTGTGCCCGCCTAGAAATTTGGTGGCGCTGTGGAGTACGAGATCGAAGCCCAACTCCAGCGGCCGCTGAAGGTAGGGGCTCATGAAGGTGTTATCCGCGATGGCCAGGAGGTTGTGTTCCCGGGCGAGGGCGGCCATGGCGCGCAGATCGGTGATGGAGAAGAGCGGATTGGCGGGTGTCTCGATGAACAAGGCCCGGGTGGCGGGGGTGATGGCCTGGCGGACGAGGTCGGGGTGGGTGGTGTCCACGAACGAGACGTCCAATTTCCACTGGTGGAACACCGTGGTGAGGATGCGGTAGGTGCCCCCGTAGAGGTCTCGGCCCGCCACGATGTGATCGCCGGGCTGAAAGAGCAGGAGAGCAGAAGAGGTGGCGGCCATGCCCGAGGCGAAGGCGAACCCGCGCGCACCCCCTTCGAGTCCGGCAATGGCCTGCTCGAGCGCTTCGCGGGTCGGATTGTCGCTCCGGGCGTAATCGTAAGGACCCAGATGTTCCGGATCGGACTGATGGTAAGTGGAGGTCTGGTAGATCGGCACGGAGGATGCGCCGTGATGTTGTTCGCGGTCGTCATGGGGGTGCACGAGACGGGTATGAACGTTCATAACAGTGCCTCCAGATCGGCCATCAAGTCTTCCACATCCTCGATTCCCACCGAGAGCCGCAACAGGCGGTTATGGATGCCCAGCCGTTCCCGAACGGCGGGATCCAAGTCGGCGTGAGTCTGGACGGCGGGATAGGTGATCAGCGATTCCACGCCGCCCAGGCTTTCCGCAAAGAGGAAGGTCTTGACGCCTGCGAGGATGTGCGGCACCCGGGCGGGATCGTCGACTTCGAAGGCGATCATGGCGCCATAGCCCGCATGCTCCCGGTCGAGAATACTCCGGCCCGGATGGTCGGGAAGTCCAGGGTAATGGACGGCCGGTACGCGCGGATGCCGGGATAGCCAGGCGGCGAGGCGGGTGGCGTTTTCCTGTTGCCGTGCCAGTCGCAGGGGGAGGGTTTTCATTCCGCGCAGGGTCAGCCATGAATCCTGGGGACCCAGAATGGCGCCGATGGCGTTTTGGCAGAACGCCATCCGGTCCGCCAGTTCAGGCGTGGAGGCCACCACGGCCCCGGCCACGACATCATTGTGTCCGGCCAAATACTTGCTGGCGCTGTAGACCACGAGGTCCGCGCCCTGCTCCAGGGGTCTTTGCAGGACGGGGGTCAAAAAAGTATTGTCCACGATCATGAGGGCCTGGTGTTCCCGGGCCAGGGTGGCAATGGCCCGGATGTCGGCAATACGCAAGAGAGGGTTGGTGGGGGTTTCGATGAAGACCCCCCGAACCCGGGGATCCTTCAAGGCCTGGCGAACGGATTCCAGATGGGTGGTGTCGACGTAGATCGCTTCGATGCCCAGGGGACCGAATATCTTGTCGAAGAGGCGGAACGTGCCGCCATACAAATCTTCGGTCACCACGAGCCGGTCACCGGTACGGAACAGGCGCAGGGTACTGTCGATCGCAGCCAGACCCGAGGCAAAGGCAAATGCGCGACATCCGCCATCGGCCAGGGCGAGGGTTTCTTCCAAGGCGAGGCGGGTGGGGTTGGAGGTGCGAGAATAGTCGAAACCGGTTGACTGCCCCAATGCGGGATGATTGAAGCAGGCGGTTTGATGGATGGGGACGGAAACAGCCCCTGTCCGCGCATCGCGCCGACTTCCGGCCTGCGCCAGCGTTGTCGCCAATTTTTTTCCATCACGTGACATGAGTCTCCTCTTTTCCAATAATCTATTGGTTTACTATCCAATTAGATGATTGACGTGTCAAGAATAATTAGGATAACTTTAAAAGCCTTTCATGTGAATAGGTTATGATGTATTTTCAAGCGCACACGAGAGTTTATTGTCCGTCTATTCGGGGTGATATATGAAAGTTTCGACCAAAGGACGATATGGTTTAAGGGTGATGCTGGACATCGCTTTAAATCAGGGCGAAGGGGTTGTGACCTTGCGTGATATTTCCCGCCGTCAGGCCATTTCTCAGAAATATTTATGGCAGGTGATTAATCCGCTAAAAGCCGCCGGTATTCTTCGCACGGTTCGGGGCGTGCATGGGGGCTACGCGCTGGCGCGTCCGCCTGAGGCCATCTCCATTCGGGACCTGGTCGAAGTCCTGGAAGGCGACCTGACTTTGGTGACCTGTGTCGCCAAACCCGAGACCTGTGAGCGCAGTATCGCCTGCACGGCGCGCGAGGCTTGGTCGGAGATCGAGACCCAACTGAATGCCGCCATGCGGGGGATCACCTTGAAAGATCTGATCCAGCGGCAAACAGACCGCGAGGCTCGGTCGGGGCTCAATTACGACATTTGATCCTTCTGCCTTTCGCCGGCTACATTCCCATCCTCGCCAGGCGTCGGGCATCCGCCGGCCGATCCGGCGTCCTGCGGCGGGCGAGATCCTGTTGCCAGAGATGCTGCCCGTCCGTCTCGCGGATGAGGCGCACGTATTCCGTTCGTTCCGGTTCGAACAGAGGCCGCAGCACTTCCACATTCCGTGCGGCGATCAGATATTCCAGCCCTTTCCGAACATTCATTGCGTCCAGATTCGTCTGTCGTTCGACCTCTACGATCCGCATGGCCTGCACCCGGCTGAGGATCTCGCGCAGGACCGTGTGCACGTCACCGGCGCCAGATCGCCGGAATTCTTCATTTGAATTGACCATACCCGACTCCACTACTTTGAAAACCACCACGGACCCCTTGCTTCTTACCTAACGAATGAAAAGCCCACCTCCCGTCTTCCGGGGGTGGGCTAGGTCGTCAATAACTGTTTAAAATCAACAGTAACGCGTAGCTCCTCCTTCGGGGCGACTACACCCACGGCAACACCCCCGCATCGCGTGGGTGCGGATTACGGTTGGACGTGTTCTTCTGACGTTTCTTTTCACGGCTCTACTCCAATCAATACACAAGTATTCCTATCAATACAATATACTTTATGTCAAACAACAGGATTTGTCAATAAATTTTAGATCCTTCAGGTCAGCTGGCCGCGAAATTTCAGGTCCGGGCTTTATGCGCCTTGTCTCGCAAGGTCAGCAATCGTTCGCCGGCGGCGCGCAGGGTTCCGGTTTGCTTGGCGAAATGAAACCGGATCAGGTGTCGGACCGGTTCGCGGAAGAAACTCGAGCCCGGTACCGCGGCCACGCCGACTTCGCGGGCCAGCCACTCACTGAACTCCGTATCATCGGCCCAGCCGAACTCCGCAATATCCACCATGACGTAATAGGCACCTTGCGGCTGGGTGTAAGTCAGTCCGGCCCGGTCGAGATAGTTCAGGAAGACATCGCGTTTTTCGGTGTAAAGGCGCTGCAGTTCACCGTAATAACTCCCGGGCAGTTCCAGGCCGGCCACGGCGGCTTCCTGTAACGGGGCGGCGGCGCCCACGGTGAGAAAATCATGGACCTTCCGCACCGCGTTGATAATGGCCGGGGGCGCGATGACATAGCCGAGACGCCAGCCGGTGATCGAATAGGTTTTGGACAGCGAACTGCAGGAGATCGTCCGTTCGAACATGCCGGGCAAAGCGGCGAAATAGGTGTGGGTATGCGGCGCATAGAGAATGTGTTCATACACTTCATCGGTAATGACAAAGGTGTCGTATTCCTCCGCGAGTTTCGCGATGAAGAGCAATTCCTCCCGGGTGAATACCTTGCCCGAGGGATTCGAGGGATTACAGAGGATCAGGGCTTTGGGTTTCTGCGCAAAAGCCCGGCGGAGTTCGTCCGGATCGAAAGCGAAGTCCGGCGGCCGCAACGCCACATAGATCGGTTCCGCGCCGGACAGGATGGTATCCGCGACATAGTTTTCATAGAACGGCGAGAACACAATGACTTTGTCTCCGGGATTGCAGGCGGTCATCAGGGCCGCCATCATGGCCTCGGTGCTGCCGCACGTGACCACGAAATGCGCATCGGGATCCAGCTTCAGCCCCATGAACAGGGACTGTTTACGAGCCAGGGCCTGCCGGAATTTCAGGGCGCCCCAGGTAATCGCATATTGATGCGGGCCTTTCCGGCCGGCGTGCTCGGCCGCCTTCAGCAATTCCTCCGGAGGATCAAAATCCGGAAACCCCTGGGAGAGATTGATCGCCTGATATTCGTTCGCCACCCGCGTCATGCGTCGGATGACGGATTCGGTGAAATGTCGGGTACGCTCACTGGTGCTTGGCATGCGGGCTCCTGCGGTTGGGTTTTCGCCCCAAACGGTATCAGATCCCCGCTCCATTTCAACGGCTTTTGTGGGGTGGATTGTAAGATGAAATGCCGCACAAGTTTTCCCTGATCTCCGACCGTTTTCAATCGATGTCGGCCCGCCCTCGGTGGCGGGCGTCTGGTGATGGAGGGGATTGGATCAGCGGACGCCGGGCGCAGAGGTCCGGCCTACAACAACATGAGATCCCTCGACTTCGCCTGCCCTGAGGATGTCCAAGTGCTCGGGATGACAATGGGTAGGGCGAGCTCTTCCAGCCTTCATAGTCACGCCTTGGCGTGACGGAGTAGGCCCGAGCGAGCCTGAGCTGAATAAAAGGGCTCACAGCACGCAGTTATAAAGCGGCATTTCACCTTACAATTCTGTCAACGGCTTTTGTGGGCTGAAAAGGCTTGCATCCCGCCGCGAGGCTGATAATTTACCCAATCTATCGAAGACTCGGCGCCGGGAATCCAAGGATTGGGACTTCCGGGATTGCGACATGGGGAGAGGGTAAATGAAAAAAGTACGAATGGGAATTGTGGGCTTGGGGGTGATGGGTACGGCCCACGCCCAGTCGATATTGAATGGGTCGGTCAAAGATGCGGAATTGACCGCCGTGTGTGACACTTACACGCCCAATCTGGATCGGGTGGTGGGGCCGCGCAAGTTTGATTCGGTGTCGGCCCTGATCCGGTCGGGTTTGATTGATGCCGTGGTGATCGCCACTCCGCATTACGGACACACGGTGGTGGGGATCGAGGCCTTGAAGGCCGGACTGCATGTATTGGTGGAGAAGCCGGTTTCGGTGCACAAGGCGGACGCGGAACGGTTGCTGGCGGCGCATCGCAACCCCCGCCAGGTTTTTGCCGCGATGTTCAACTTGCGGGCGACCGTCCGGTATCGACGGGTACGCCAGTTCATTCAGGACGGCACGTTGGGCTCTCTGGTCCGGGTGACCTGGATGGCGACGCACTGGTTCCGGACCAACCATTATTATGCGAGCGGCGGCTGGCGGGGCACCTGGAAGGGCGAGGGGGGCGGCGTGTTGTTGAATCAATGTCCCCACCAGTTGGATCTTCTGCAGTGGTTTTGCGGGATGCCCACGCGCTTGATGGCTTTTTGCAAAATGGGGGCCCACCATCCGATCGAAGTCGAGGATGAGGTGACGGCTTACCTGGAATATGCCAATGGCGCGACCGGAACTTTTGTTGCGACCACCGGTGAATGGCCGGGGACCGACCATTTGATTTTGGCGGGCGACAAGGCCCAGGTCGAGGTGATTAGCGATGGGCGGACGATCTTGCGCCGCAATCGGATGCCGACCTCGAAACTCTGCCGGACCAGCCGGGAGACGATGCCTAAACCGGTGCCGGAAGTGACTGAATATCCTGCGGAAAAGGAAGGGAATGAACACCTCGTGGTCCTGTCCAACTTCACCGAGGCCATTCTCAAGGGGACGCCCTTGATTGCGACCGCGCGGGAAGGCTTGAATTCCCTGGAACTGTCCAATGCGATGATCTATTCCAGCCTGACGGGCAAGCCGGTGGTTTTTCCGCTCAACGGGGCCGCCTACGCGCGTCGGCTGAAACAACTCATCCGGGGGTCGGGCCGGGGTAGTCTAAAATCCCCTGGAAAACGTGTTCGGCCGGCCCGAGCAAAGTAACCTTTTCAGCCCCGCCGGCGGTCAGGATATAATCGACGATGAGCACGTCGCCGCTGGCGCAGGTAATCCGGACCGGGGGCTTGACCCAGCCCATTTTTCCGGCGACCAGCCCACAGGCGACCATGCCTGTGCCGCAGGCCAGGGTTTCGTCTTCCACGCCCCTTTCATAAGTGCGCACGCGCAAGCTATCGGGGCCGGTGATGGCGATAAAATTGGCATTGGTCCCTTTGGGGGCGAAGTCCGAATGATACCGGATTTCCGCGCCCGTCTGCTTGACATTCCAGGCATCCAGATTCGTGATGGGCATGACCACATGGGGGACCCCGCTGTTGACGAACCCATACTCCCGTTCCCCTTCTTTCATTTTCAATCGCTGATTCAGGCGCCAATCCTTGGGAGCGGTCATTTGGAGGCGGACCTGGTTGTGATCGACATCGGCCTGGAGGGTGCCGGCGGGGGTTTCAAAACTCATGTGCGCCGGCGCAACTCCAAGCTCATGGGCCAGCCGGGCGATGCACCGGGCGCCATTGCCGCACATATCGACTTCGGATCCATCCGGATTGAAGAACCGCATGCGGAAATTGCCCGTGGCCGGCGGTTGAATCAGAATGACGCCTTCGCAGCCGATCCCGGTGCGACGGGAGGAGATACGGGCGAGCCAGGCGGTGTCGCCGGCCGGAAAGCGAAGCGCGCGATCATCGACCAGGATGAAATCATTGCCGGCGCCGTGCATTTTGAAGAAGGGAATTTTCATCGGGACGTCTCCGGGGTCAGGCTGATCCAATCCGACAGAATAAAAAGGGTTTCAGGGCGGACGATATCGCCCTTGATGGGGGATTCCGGATTTTCAGCGCCGGCCTCGATGTCATCCTGCAGTTGTTGCAAATCGGTTTCCGTCCGGGCGAGGGCGAGGCGTTTATTGTAGTTGAGCGAGATGGATTGGGCAGCCTGTTGTTCCGCGAGTTTGGCCATCATTTCGCGGTGATTCTTGAAGGCGGGGGAACCTTGTTGGCGGGCTTCGGAACGGGTTTGGAGGAGGGGGGCGATACCCGCCATTCGGTTGCTGGGCCGGAAAAGCAAGGGGGGGACCCGCGTGGCGGTGAGGGCATGGGGCAGAAATTCCTCGCCGACTTCAAGGCCATCCAAAAGGGAGGAGACCCGGATATCCGGGGTGACTCCGTGGCGCTGGGTGGAGTAACCGGTGATCCGGTGAAAACTGGCGGTGGTCAATTTAACCGAGCCCAGGCGGGGATCGCGTTGGTCGAGATTGACGAGAGACTGGACCGATCCCTTGCCGTGGGTTTTGGAGTCGCCGACGATCAAGGCCCGCCCGTAGTCCTGAAGCGCGGCGGCCAGGATTTCAGAGGCGGAGGCGCTCTGGCGGTTGACCAGGACGATCAGGGGCCCGTTCCAGAGTACCCCGGGATCGGGATCGCTGAGCGCCTGGGTGCCCCGGATTTCTTTGACCTGAACGATGGGTCCGGCGGGGAGGAAGAGCCCGGTCATTTCGACCGCTTCGGCCAGAGAGCCGCCGCCATTATTGCGGAGATCCAGGACGATTCCCTCGACCCCCCCGGTTTTCATGTCGGAGACGATTTGGGCGACATCGCGGGAGGCGCTGCGGAAGGATTCACCCTCGTTCAACTTGCTTTTGAGATCGACATAAAAGGTGGGGAGCACGATCACGCCCAAGGAGTGGGTGTGGCCGTCGTGGGTGATTTTTTCAACCTGGCCCTTGGCCGCCTGTTCCTCGAGCTGGACTTCATCGCGGATGAGTTGGAGGGTGGTGGTCCGCGCTCCCCCGGCGTCGCCGACGGGCAGGATGGTAAGGGTGACCGGCGTCCCTTTTTCGCCGCGGATGAGCCGGACGGTTTTGGTGAGCGGCCAATGAAGGACATCGACCGGTTCATTGGTGCCCTGGGCGACGGCGATGATCTTGTCGCCGGGCTTGAGCTGCCCATCGCGATCAGCGGGGCCGCCGGGGATGAGCCGTTCGATCTTGGCGGCTCCGTCCTCGCTACTGAGGATGGCACCGATCCCGACGAGCGAAAGTTTCATGCCGATATCGAAATCCTCGGCGCTACTGACGGAGAGATAGTCCGAGTGCGGATCATAGGCGTGAAAAAAGGCGGAGAGATAGGTTTGGAGAACCCATTCGGCGTCGGTATCTTCGATCACGCCGAGATAATGTTCATAGCGTTTGCGGATGAATTCGGTCGGGGCGAGCAGGGCATTTTCCTGGTCCGTGATTCGGTTCAGGCCATTGGTCAGGAGGGTGGGCGTTTCGGGCGTCGCGTTGCTGGTCGCCGGTTTTTCGTCGGCCAGTTGGCGGCTGACGATACGGGTGATGTATTCATTGCGGACTTTTAGGTCCCAGATTTGATTCCATTCCGCTTCGGATGAGGGCCAGGGAGCGGTTTTGCGTTTCCAGAGATAGTCGTCTGTTTGATTCAGATCGAATTTCTGTTCCAGCCGCTGGTTGACAAAGGTCACCCGATTGCGGAGTCGTTCGCGGTAACATTCGAAGACCTCGAAGGCGAATGCGACATCCCCGTTGCGGAGTCGATTATCCAATTGGGGGGACTGGGCCTGAAACCGTTCGATATCCGTGGCCAGGAAAATGGAATGATCGAAATCGAGGCTGTTGATATAAAGGACGAAGGCGTTGGTGGCGACGGTATCATCGAGCGGCGCACGGGTTAGATGCATAGAGGGCAGGGCGTTGGCGACCAACCGGGAAATTCGTCCATACAGGGGGTCGGGAACGAGTCGGGCTACGCCGCCGGTCGATGCACTGCTGGAATGGGTCGACGAGATGAGGCTCTGAACCGGGGCGAGAGCCGAAATTCCGATTTCGGGCGGGGCCTCCGGTTGCGACTTGAGGCGGTGGGATAAAGGGGTCAGGAGAGCGGCCGTGCAGACCGCAATCAAGCCGATCAACGCCCACAGCCAAGCCACGCCCCGGCGGGGTTCTGGAGTGTCAGATTTCATAGTGCTCCAAAAGGAGTTCACGCCATTTCGCACAAAAAACAGTTTTAAATATACCAGACCGCTAGATATGGAGCAATCCTTCTGTTTCACGGGCGTCCCCCGGGGACGTCCAGGCTGTAGGAGATTAGGCGATAGGCTATTAGGTCCAACCACAAAACGAGGTGCGTACGAAATCGGAAATGGCCGCAGGTTTAGGCAGGTCAAACTTTTCTGTTTCTGGAACTTTTCTACTAGCCGACAGCCTGAAACCCTATAGCCTGTGCATCCTATTGGGGTGCACAGGCTTCTGTTTGTATGAGGAATCGCTTGAGGCGCTTGTTTTGTTATCGCAGTTTCAGATGATTCAGGTACTAATGTCAGGTGTCTTGACCGGTGTCCGCCCTCGTTCCGCGAGGGAGAGGTCGGGGTGCGGGGTGTTATGCGTAAAACAAAACCGAAGGGGAAGACGCTCGCCCAATGGGCGGAACGGGAGGTGGCTGCGGTGCGCGCCTCCCTGCCCGCTGATATTCGGATTCAGGCGGAAGGGATCCCCGTGGGGTATGAACCGGAGCCCGATCCGGGTTTGGTGGCGGACGGGGTGGAGCCGGATACGTTGGGTTTGTTTGTCGGATCTGATTTTGTTCACGAGCGCGACGGACAGGGTGAACTCCCTCCCCGGATATTTTTATTCCTGACGCCGCTGTGGGAGGAAGCAGAGGGGGATCCGGAGTGCTTTCGGGCGGAAGTCCGGCGCACCTATCTGCATGAGTTGGGACATTATTTGGGATGGGAAGAAGAGGATATGAAGGCGCGGGATTTGGAGTGACGTTTTGATGTGAGTTTCTGATCCCCCGCGCCCGCTCATTATCTCTGATAAATCGGCAGATAATGGCAGTCGATGGCGAGGACGAGCGAGGCGATGGCGGTGGAAAAGGGCAAGCCGGCGCTTTTGGCGGAACTATCGTTTTCGGCCGGCCAACTGCCGTCTGCCGCCTGCTTGGACAGGAGAATGGCGCGCATTTTGGGCATCCAGTCGAGCCAGTAAATTCCCCCCGCCTGATTCATGCCCTGGGCGGCGTAGTAGGTGGCGTAGAAGAACATGCTGCCGCCGTATTGGATCGGTTGTTTGGCCTGGTATTCAAGACCGGCCAGGACTTCGGGCGCGTCATATTCGCCGCACATCTGCAGGGCGAGTGTGCCGGCGGGGCTGGCTCCGATCCCCGGTCCGGCGCCTGGGGTGTAGCCAAAACCGCCTTTTTTACAGGCGCTGGCCTTGACATATTTGACCCCGAGCGCGATCGAGCTTTGCGGCACCTTGATCCCCGCGTTCATCGCCGCCTTGAGCGCGACGATTTGCATGACGGTGACCGACATGTCGGCATCGGCTTTCACCGGCTGGTAACGCCAGCCCCCGGCATCATTCTGGGTCCGCACGATCAGGCCCACGGCCGCCTCGAGCCGCTGACGGATATCCGGCCGGCGGGTCATGCCGTACAATTCCGCCAGGGCCAGGGTGGCCAGGCCATGCTGGTACATGGGCGGGGCAGTGCCCGAGGCGATCAGCCCATTGTCCGCCGCATTGGCCAGCAGGTAGGCCGTGGCTCGTTCCAGGCAATCGGCATAGGGTCCCTGTCCGGGCACATGGCCGCGGGCCATGAAGGCGAGAGCCGCCAGCGCCGGGACCGCCGTGGTCTTTCCGTAGCCGGGTGAAACCCACCCGCCATCATCGGTCTGGGTGGTGTAAAGATAATCGAGACCGCGGTCGACGGCCCGAAGCGCCGACTCGAGCGGGTCTGAAGTTCGAAATCCCGACTGGGCCGGGACCGGTCCCGCCAGGGCGAGGGCGAAAAGGGCGGCCAGAAAATATCGGTTCATAGAAGTCCCCATCGTTTGCGCAAAAATAATTCGGCGAGATTGGCGCCAGCCAGCAGGCAGAACAGGACCCAGTTATCCCACATCGTCTGGCGGGACTGTTGTTCGGTGACCCGCCGGGTGTTGGGCAGGAGGTCGGGCAGTTTGGCCAGGCCGGCCGGATCGAAGACCGTTCCTCCGGAGAGATCTGCGATCTGCTTGAGGAGGAGGGGGTCCGGTGCCGTCTCGTTCAGTTCGCTTCGAAGCGGCCCGACGCGCAGCAATGCGGCGGCGGGAATAAGCCCCGGTCCATCAATCCGGACCAGGTAACTGCCGTCGCGGGGCGGACTCCAGCGGCCTTTGAATTCGCCGGCGCCCAGGGTGAATCCGCGTTGGAGGAGGAGCGGCGGAAGATTGGTTTCACCGGTGGAGAGGGAGATCGTCAAGGCGTCGCCCTGGACCGGCCGGTTATCGGTTTCATAGGCGAGAGCGTTGATTTCAACCGGGTCGCCGACTGCGCACGTGGCGCGTGACAACCGGATCTGGCTCTGGCGTCGGCCTTCGTCGCGTTCGGGTGCGAGGTTGCGGATCATTTGACCCCAGAACCGGTCGAAATGGGTTTCCCCCCAGAGGTGCCGCCAGCGCCAGGTGGAATCCAGGGCGACATACAGGACCTGTCCTTTGCCATAGCGCATGTGGACGATCAGCGGCAGGCGGTCAGGGGTGCCCGGTTGGGCGGAGCGGACAGCCAGCGCCGAGGCGCCGGGCTTCATTCGATCCAGGGTGCGGCACCAGTAGTGCCCGGGCATTCGCGCCCAGGCCTGGAGATTGGCGAGCGGATCTTCCATGAGTCGCATGGCGGCGTGGGAGGATCCTTCGGGGGTGAGTTCCATAAAGAACGGTTCGTCTTTCCGGGCGCGGTAGGCGGACGGTTGACCGGGGGCGGGCAGGACCACGGGCAGGAGGGTTTCCATCGGGGAATCGCGAAAGGCGGTCGGCATGAAATCTTCACCGGCGATGAGAATGAGCCCGCCCCCCTGTTTGGCGACAAATTGTTCGAGAACATCGAGTTGCGGTCGGGAAAAGAAACGCGGGGAGATATCGCCGAGCACGATGACATCGGTTTTTTCGAGGGCCTTGAGGTGGTCGGGCAGAGGATCCGGCTGGTTCGGTTCGTTTTGCAGGACGATCCGGCTTCGCAGGCTGGTATCGCGCATGAGCAAATTTTTAAGGAAGCGGTATTCCCAGCGGGGATAGCCGTCGACGTAGAGCACATCATACTTGTCCTCAACCACGCGAACGGTGAAGAGATGGGTGTTATTGTCGCGATTGGCTTCGTTGGGTTGGGGTACGAGCACGGCGGCCAGGCCGAGTCCGCCCACGCGGTCGGCGCGGAAACTGAGGGCGACCCGTTGATGGGTATCGGCCTGAAGGGTGACCGGTTTCCGGTCGAGCACCCGGTCGCCGAGGCGGAGTTCGACCGTAGTGGTTTGCCCGGAATACCCGCGGGTACTGATTTCGACGATGACCTCGACCTGGTCCCCCTTGTTGGCCAGGAGGTTGGCGGCGGCGGAGAGCAAAATGGTATCCGGATTGCCGGAGGGGGCGCCGAGGGTGACCGGGAAGATGCGAACTCCGGCGGCCCGGGCCTCCAGCGCGGCCTGCAGGGGATCGATGCCGCCGTTGGCCGCGCCATCGGTCAGGAGCAGGATTTCGGTCAAGGTTCCCTGGTTTTGATTGACCGCCTCGCGCAGGGCGGAGCCGAGGAAAGTGGCCTCGCCCGAGGCGTTGGTCAGAGTCTGCTCCCACCCGTTGGTCGGGGACCCGGAGAGCGGCTCCAGTCCGGACGCGAACGCGGCGAGGCGGAGATCGCGCCGGACGCCGAGCCGTCGCCAGAAGCGTCCGTCATCCCGGGCGACCAGGCGCCGGGCGAATTCGAGCCGGGAAAGGGTCTTGATTTCGGCGACGGTGGATTCGGGCACGGCATTGGAAACCTGCTGGATGCGGCCGATGCCGATGGCCGTCTGCTTGAGCGTTTCGGTTGTCCCGGCCAGATCCTTTTCTTTCATGCTGGCGGAACGATCCACGAGGACCATCAGGCGGCTGCGGATGTCCTTGTCTTCGCGCAACGCGAGCAGGGGGTTGGCCAGAATCAGGGCGAGAAGAATCACCTGGGCCAGGCGGAGGGACAGGAGAATCCGGGCGTGTCCGCGGCCGGTGAGGCCGGCGGTTTTGAGGTAGAGGTTGACGGCCAGGGTGATCAGCAGGAGACAGACTCCGACGATCATAATCAGGCTGAGGCGATCGGTGGCCCACTCAAATTGGAGGGTGGCATCGGGCGTCATGTCCGGCGCCCAGCCGAACCACTGTCTGAAGGTTTGCCAAACGAGATGCATTATTTCTCCGATGAGATGGACCGGTAATAGTCTTCGAGGATCTGCCGGTAGGCGGCGGGTCCTGTTTCGCGCAAGCCATCGAGTAGTTCCTGCCGAAGGTGCGGGGGCAGGTTGAAGGTGGCCCAATCGAGCAGGTTGGTTTGATTGCCGAGGGTCACTTCCGCGACCGGGAAACGAGCGGTTCCGCCGAGCGCAGAATAGGCCTGTTGAAGTCGGTCGCGCAGGGTTTGGAGTTGGAGACGGGTGGGATCGCTGAGCGGTTCGTTGAGAATCTGCCAGGCGGGATTTTTCAGCGCCTGTTCCAAGGTGTTCAGCGCTTCGGCCTGACGGATATCGGGGGAGCCGACGATCCGGTGAACGGCATCGAATTGTCGGCTTAAATCGGCGACCTGGCCGCCGATCCGGTTCAATTGGGCCAGGCGGTCATCGATGGCCGCCAGCGCGGCATCCTGGTTGGCTAGGGCGGCCGTGCGATCGGAGGAGCCGAGCGCGGTCGCCGCCTGTTGCATGGCGCTGGCCGCCGGAGAGTCGGGGGTTGGGCCCTGTTGCCCCGGCTGACCGGGTTGGTTCGCTTGTCCCGGTTGGTCGGACGGATTCTGCTGGCTCCCCGGCTGGGCGGGTTGGCCGGGCTGGCTGGGTTGGCCGGGCTGTGGTTGGGGCTGTCCTGGTTGGCCCGGTTTGCCGGGCTTTCCGGAGGGATTGCTTTGCCCGCCGGAAGATCCGCCGGAGGAACTTCCGGAACTGGGCGGAGCATTCGGCGGGGTGGGCTGTCCGGGAGAAGAAGAGGGGGGCGGTGGCGGTCCATTTTTTTCGCCGCCTCCGCCCCCTCCGCCGCCCATGGGGGGTTGCTGAGGCGAGCCGAGATTTTCACCGGTCATCTGGCCGAGTTCCATGCCCGGCCGTGAGGTTTCGCCGATGGAAGGCCCGGAGGTATATTGGGCGCCTGGTTCGAGTACCATTTCTTCCGGAATCTCTTCGTGGCCGCCGGCTCCGATTCCCATGGCTTTGCCGTCGTCGTTGATTTCGAGGCTGTCGAGCATGGATTCCTTGTGCAGGGCTTCCTTTTCGGCATCGCTCATTTTTTTCAAAGAGGCGGTGGGCATTTTACCCTTGGCGGCAATGGGCGGAGGAGGGGGAATGGGTTGATCCTTGAAATCGCCGCGGAATGTGCTGGGGTAGCGATCGGGCATGAGCATTTTCGGGGTGGGATTGGGTTCGTTCGGTTCTTCCACGGAAGAGCCGGGAGGTTGTTCGCCGGGGATGCCGGTTTTACGTGGGGCGGGGGGGACGGGGGCGGGTGCGATCTGGGGCGCCTGGGCTTCGGCCATCGCCTGAGGGATGGCGGCGGGGGGCGGGGGAGTCGGTTTAAACCACGGCAGGTTTTCCTTCAGATAGTCCTCGGTATGGCCGGTATCGAGCTTCAACCGGTCTTCGGATTTGGCCAGATTACGAATCCGCTCGGATTCGGTTTCGAGAGTTTTAGCGCGAATATCCTTTTGCCGTTCGGCGAGCGGCTTGAATTTTTCAGCTGCCGCTTCAATTTTATCCGAGGCGAATTGGAGGCCATCCTTGAATTGCTCGGCTTCGGCGGCGAAATCATCGCGGGCCTTTTGGTCCAAGGCATTGAGGGCGGCCTCGTCCACGGCGCCGGGCAGTGAAGATTCCATGCGTTGCTTGAGAGCGTCGAGCTTGTTGAGAATTTGTTCCTGTTCCTTGATCGCGCGGGCCAGGGTCTCGCGCACATCGCGCTTATCCGCGCCGGAGAGGGATTTGACCGGTTCGGGGGGTTGTTGGGGGCGGGTGGATTCGTCGGATGAGGGCGGATGGGCGGGTGTACCGGCTGGCGGCGCGGTTGGCGCAACCGGCGTTCCGGTGGACGGCTTCGCCGGCGAACCCGGAGCGGCCGGAGTGCCGGGTGAGGAAGTGGCGGCGGTTGTCGACGGCGGGTTGGTGCCGGCGGGGGCCACATTCAGGAATGCTTCGCGCAGGGCGTCCAATACATTGGGGACTTCGTCCTGGCGCAGGGAGTCCATCAGATCACGGGTGGTCCTTAAGGCACGGTCGAAATTGGGGTTTTGGCGGGTGGGGGCTTTGGCCATCTGATCCAGCTTGTCCTGGGCCCAGTTCCGGGTTTCAGCCAGTTCGCCGGCCAGTCGTTTTTCGCCATCGAATGCACCCCGGACATCCTGTGCCAATTCGGCGGGCTTGGGCCGGAATTTGTCGGCTTCTTCGGCAGCCCGGTGGACTTGGTCGAGCAGAATTTGCTGTTTTTGAATGAGCGCTTCGAGTCGGGCCACTTCGGGTGGAAGGGCGGCTTTGTTGGTTTCGCCGTTTTGCAGGGGGGGCGGTTCCGGGAGGGTGCTGGAGGATTGTTCGGACAGGGCGCGGTCCCGGCCGTTTCCGGAAAGGGTGATCGTGTAAGGGCGGGATGCGCTTACCTGTCCTTTGCGGTCGACGGCATAGAACGTATACGAAAGGTGGCCGACTTGTGTGAAATCGGCGATCAGGTCGCATCGAATATCCAATCCAGCATTCTGGTTGAGCGTTCCGGGCTCCGGGAGGTCGACCAGTTTTCGGCCGGGCACGATGGGTCCGGCCGGCCCGTTGGATACGGCGGGGATGGCATTGGTGGTGGCGATGAAGATATAAATCGAAGCGAGGCCGAAATCGTCGCGCGCGGCGGCCAGGACGGGAATCGACTGGAGATCGTCGATCACGAGGTCGCGCGCCGGTTCGAGGATCTCGATGATCGGCGGGGTATCGGGTTGTGCGAGGATGCCATATTCGGGAGGCTGTTTTTCGCCCAGTCCGGCGGAGTTGGTGACGATCGGGCTGTAGGATCCGCTCTTTTCGAGGGTGATTTCGCCGGTCAACCGGTTGGGCTCAACGCCCCGGAGAGGCAGTTGGCGCGGCGTTGTTTCACCTTGGAGCGTGAGCTTGAGGTGACCGCCGCTGACGGGGCTGTCGGTGTCGACGGTGAGCGAGGCGACGGTGCCGATGGGAGCTTCGAGGATTCCCGCGCCGGCTTCGCCGCGGCGGGGGGGGAGACCGAGATAGGCCGGGAAGCGGTATTCAACCGCGATGTCCCGGATGCGGGGCCGGTCGAGAATATGGACGCTATAGACCGGAGTGCGGCCATCGCCGGCCGAGACGAAATATTCGAGGGGATCGGTGACGTCGCGAATTTCGTAGGTGAATCCGTTGGGGACGGCGTTGGACAGCAGGCCTTGTTCGGGCATCATCGAGAGGGTCGTCCACGGTTTTCCGGGGCGGCGCACATTCAACGAGACGAGGGGCGCGGGTCGACCGGAGATCCGGGCGCGGAAACGGAGCGAATCGCCGCGGGCGAGCGTGATACCGCCGGCGGGTTCGACGGAAACCCGGGTGCGGGTGGCGGCTTCAAGGGCCCGGCCGGGGAAGAGGAGCCGGGTGGCCGCGATCCGGAACCCTTCGGGCCACGCCTGGTAGAGGGCCGTCAGGGCGGCCAATTCGATCAGGACGACGGCGCAGAAGGGCCGCAGGGATTGCCAGGGGACAATGGTTTTCGAGTCCAGCCCGATCAGGAACCGGCAGGTTTCGCGGAGCAGGCGCAAACAAAAGTCGGGGTCGAACTCGGCGGTTTCGGGTCCGCCGTGCAGGATTTGGACCGCGGTGATCAGTCGGTTTTTCAGTTGAGGATGGCGACGTTCGATATGGACGGCCAGCCAGCGTTCTCCGGCCGGTAGCAGGAGCGTAACCCCGAGCAGGTAGGCGAGGGCGGCGGCGGCGAGGAGCACGAGCAACCCCCAGGCAAACCAGCGCCAGCCGGGGGAGAGGGAAATGAGGAGATCGAGGCCGATCGCGACAAAGGCGATGAAGAGGGCAATGGCGAGGAAGGCTAGAACGGTTCGAGCGAACTCGAATCGATCAAAGGCCCGCCGCAATCCCCGCAGGAGTCTGTGGAGGAAAAGCGCCTCTTCAGATTGGGTTATCGTTTGAATAATTTTATTTTTTGCCATGAGCGACCTCGCCAGAAATCGAACACCCGTTGCCGCCAGGCCGGCGGGACCTTGGGAAGAAAAGCGCGATTGGCCACGAGGAATTCGGCCAGGAGCAGCAGGGCGATGAGCCAGCCCAAAAGGCGCCAGAGCGGGCGGCCGGCCATCAATTTTTCCGCCACCCGGTTGATGCCCTCCGTGGCGTTGACCAGGGTGACGCCGGTGTTGGGGAGCAACCGACGGACCGCTTCGACCGCGACCGGTTCAAAGAGCGATTCGCGCCAGGCCAGATGCGGCGTCACAATGGCGGTGTCCGTCGATTTGTCGGGTCGGCGGAGGGTCAGTTGGTGGGGGCCCATGACCCGGCAGTTGGTCAAGGCCACATACCGGTCGCCATCCGGACTGAACCGGAGGCGGGTGGGTACGCCCTCGGGGGGGGTGAGGGTCAGTTCGCTGAGGCGCAGGGCGTGGGGCAGGGTGATGCGCAACGGCTGGTCGATTTCAGGATCCTCCATCTGGTCTTTCCAATCTTCGGGACAGAGGTGGGCGACGAACTGATGAAGGAGGGGAACGAAGGCGGATTTCAAAGGGAGCGAGGTCCAGCCGACGCGGGCGGGAAAAGCGGCGACGATGACGCGGCCCTCGCCATAGCGGTGTTCGCGCAGAGCGTCGAGGCCGACGGAGAAGGCGGCGAGGCGGCGACTGCCCTGGGGCGCGGGCTCCATTTCCCAGATGCGGTAGAAACGGGGTTGGATGAGGGCGGCGGCCAAGGCTCCCTGGAAAATGGAAAAAGCGGGATGCTGAAAATCGATACCCGTGAAATAGGTGAAACGGGTGGGATCGTCGCCGCCGCTGAACGTGCGGAGCGGGACGGCCGGTAAGAATGAGGCGGCCCGTTCATTCGTGATGCTCAGATTCCGGTAGAATTCCGGATCGATGGCGTCGCCGCAGAAAACGAGCAGGCCTCCCCCATTTCGGACGAACCGTTTGAGTTCCACGGCAAAGGGGGCGGGGAACGAGGGCACATTGGAGAGAATGACGACGTGTTTGCCGGTGAGCAGGCTGGGTTGGAGATCGCGGGTTTCGCAGAGGGTTTGGCGAACGAGGATCTTGCGGGGATCCTGGGCGCGAAGATCCGGTTGGAGGGCGCGGGTGAGGAAATAGGCGTCGCCATCGCCGGGCCGGATGCCGTTTTTGCCCGCGACCGTCAACACCTGGGCGACGGTAAAGACCGGGACGGTGAGGGTGACCGCGTCATCGGCGGCGAAGCTATCGCCGCTAATACGCGCGGAAACGGCGTGGGAACCGGGCGAATCGAAAGTGTAAACGGTTTCGAGCAGTTGTTGTTCGCCCGGCTGGAGGCTGATGAGTTCGCGGCGGATGGGCGGGGCGTTTTCCTGTCCCACATCGGCCGGCGTGAGCGTGAAGAGGACATCCTTGCGTTGGAGGCCGGTATTGATGATGCGCAGGCGGAGGGTTGTGGGGACATGGACGAAGGCGCGGGTCCGGGGGGTGGAATCGGGGCGGAGGGCGCAGTTTTCGGCCTGATCCTGGCCCACGCGGACGAGACAGAGGGAGATATCGCGCTCCATCAGGGCCTGGTCGGGTTCCGCGGGATACTGGTCCCAAGCGCTTTTCTGGCAATCGCTGAACCAATAGATCACCTTGCGAGGCAGGGGACTTTCATGGAGGACGGCGGCGGCGCGCGAGAGGGCGGGTCCGATCCGGCCGGTGCGCTGGGTTGGGCGGATGGTGTCGAGTCGCGCCCGGACCAGGGGGATATCGCCGGAGACGTGGGCGGCGAGCACTTCGGCCTCGTAATGGCTGTTGATCAGGGTGATTTCATCTTCGGGTCGGGCGCGGGCCAGGACTTCCCGGGCGAGTTCGCGGGCCACTTCGAGACGGCTGATGCCGGCATCGCCGGCGCTCATGCTGGCGGAACTGTCGATGACGAGGACGATGGCGCGTCCGGCATGGCCGAATCCGGCCCATCCCGAGGGGGAGAGCGCCGGGCGGGCAAAGCAGAGGCCCATGAACAGGAGGATGAGCATGCGCAGGGCGAGGAGAAGGTATTCGAGGAGTTTCATCGAGCGCCCCTCATTGAAATAGGTTTCAAAGAGGAACCGGAAGGTGCTTAATTCGACGACCTTTCGGCGTCGTCGCAAAAAGAGGT
The DNA here is from genome assembly GCA_903824675.1 of uncultured bacterium. Classification (GTDB taxonomy): domain Bacteria; phylum Verrucomicrobiota; class Kiritimatiellia; order CAIKKV01; family CAIJXV01; genus CAIJXV01. The sequence continues at coordinate 29,194 of CAIJXV010000093.1, read as the reverse complement.
GCAGGAGCAGGGGAATCCCCATCAGGAGGAGGCCCGCCAGTCCGAAACCTAGATGCAAAAGGGTCATGTTGTTTTAGCCCAGCCGGGCGCGCTTGGTCAGATAGGCGCTCAGGAAATCATCATACGGGGTTTGGGTGTTGACCGGGACGTAGTCGATATTCAGGCGACCGCATTCGCCCCGGTAACGGTCGATGAAGGCGTGCAGGCGCCGGAGATATTCCGTGCGGAGCAACGCGGGGTTCAGGGTGATTTCGCGGGTGCCTTCCATGTCGCGGAACCGGGTGACCCCGGAATAGGGCAATTCCAATTCAGCGGGATCGAGGAGATGGAAGAGGATGATTTCGTGTTTTTTATGGCGGAAATGCTGGAGGGCGTTGATGGTTTCAGCGGGGTCGTCGAGCAGATCGCTGAAGAGGATGAGCAGGCCGCGGCGGTGCAGGCGTTCCGCCAGGGCATGGAGATTGGCCGCCAGGGCGGTTCCCCCCGCCGGCTGAAGGGGGTCGAGATGGGATAAGATCAGGTGCAGTTGTGAACGACGGCTGGAGGCGGAGATATGGGACCGCAGTTTCTCATCGAAAACGGCGAGGCCGACCGCATCCCGTTGCCGGATCATGAGATAGGACAGGGCGGCGGCGCAGTAACAGGCGTATTCAAGCTTGGAGACCGAGCCGCTTTTGAAGCCCATGGAGCGACTGGCATCGATGAGCAGGTGCGCCCGAAGGTTGGTTTCCTCTTCATACTGTTTGATATAGAGGCGATCCTGCCGACCGTAGACCTTCCAGTCAAGGAATCGGAGTTCGTCTCCCGGCACATAGGGCCGGTGGCCGGCGAATTCCACGGAGAATCCGTGGAGCGGGCTCCGGTGGCGGCCGCTCATGAAGCCTTCCACGACGAGCCGGGCCACCAGTTCAAGGTTGCCGACCCGGCGGACCGCTTTATTTTCGAGATAACGATGGTTCATGGGGAAAGGGGCATAGGCGGTAGGGGTATAGGGAGCAGGGGCATAGGCTGTAGGGGGTTAGGCGGTAGGAGGAGGGAGTCGCTTTTGCCCGTTGGGGTCTTCAATTCCAGCATGCTGATTTTTGACATTGGTTCACTCGGTTTCCTGACCGTTCGTTATTGTGGGTTGCACCTACAGCCTCAACCCCTACAGCCTATGCTCCTCTATACATCCTACGTTCCTACGGTCTAGGCCCCTACAGCCTATGCCCCTTATTCTCAGCCTTCCCCGCGATGCGGAATGGGCTCGGGAACCGCCTCGATAACCTTCTGGATAATAGTTTCCACGTTGATGTTCTCGCTCTCGGCGGTGAAACTGACGCCGAGCCGGTGACGGAGGACCGGGGGGGCCATGGCGCGGATGTCGTCACACGAGACGTTCAGCCGGCCATCCAGAATGGCACGGGCGCGTCCGGCGGCGAGCATGAACTGCGAGGCGCGCGGGCTGGCACCCCAATTGACCCAGCGATGGATGAAGTCGGGCGCATCCGGATCCGAGGGGCGTGTGGCGCGGGCCAGAGAGACCGCATAGGAGCTGACATGGCGGCTGACAATCACCTGGCGGACGATATGCTGGAGATCGCCGATCTGATCGCGGGTCAGAAGTGGCCGGTCGGTGGGTTTTTCGTCCGACATATAGGCTTCGGCAATCCGGATTTCATCCGCCTTGTTGGGATACTCGACCAGGATTTTGAGCATGAACCGGTCGAGTTGGGCTTCGGGCAGGGGATAGGTGCCTTCCTGATCGATCGGATTCTGAGTGCCGAGGACGAGGAAGGGCGGATCGAGCGGATAGGTGGTGCCCGCGGCGGTGACGTGCAGTTCCTGCATGCTTTCCAATAAGGCGGCCTGGGTTTTGGGCGGGGTGCGGTTGATTTCGTCGGCCAGAATCACGTTGGCGAAGACCGGGCCCTTGATAAAGCGGAAGGATCGCCGGCCGGAAGGATCCTGTTCGATGATCTCCGTGCCGATAATATCGGCCGGCATGAGGTCAGGGGTGAACTGGATGCGTTGGAATTTGAGGTCGAGCAGGCGGGCGAGCGTACGGATGATACTGGTCTTAGCCAGGCCCGGCATGCCTTCGAGCAGACAATGCCCGCGGCATAGAAGGCCGATCAGGATTTGTTCGATGACGGATTGCTGCCCGACGATGACCCGGGCCATTTCAGCCATGATGCGATCGTGAGCCTGCTTGAATTCCGCCACCCGTTGGGTGGCGGGACTGTCCTGCGGGGTTTGAGACATGGAATCCTCCGTTTTGCCGACGCGAACCTGAATACAGTACCAATGCGGACTTCCCCTTATAGCGCACGACTCGCCCATTTCGTACTTTTATTTGCGCAAAGCAGCCGCTGCGGGCGCCTCCCTTGCCCGTGCCGGGCATACGCGTCAAGCTAAGCGATATGACTATTTGGGCGGAAGGAGTTATGCGGTTTTACTCTTTTGATGATAAAAGTATTGCGATCCTCGAGTAGTCACTCCAATTCTTCACCCTTTTGCATATTGACGGCGTCGGCAAACGGCGCGGGGAAATTCAGGTAAAACGAACGATTCGTGGGTCGATCCACTCCCTGTATTCTGACTTTGTATCCTATGGTGTCCTCCGGGTTTGTTTATACCCCATTTGCGGGTGGCGTGCCCCAAAAATGACCAGCCGGCTGCGCCTGACATTCCCGATCACCCCGGCGTTGATTTCGAAAATAACACCCGGTGGATTTCCTTCGCGAGTGCGGGGCCGATTCCCGGCGCTTGGGAAATCTCCTCAAGGGTTGCGTGATGGAGACGGGAGACGGACCCGAAATGACGCAATAGATCGGCTTTGCGCCGGGCGCCAACCCCGGGAATCTCGTCCAGCAAGGATTCGCGAATCCGAGCCCGGCGCAAGCTTTGGTGATAGCGGAGGGCAAAGCGGTGGGCTTCATCCCGTAGCCGGCGTAATAACTGCAAGGCCGGTGAATGATCATCCAAGCGCAAAATCCGGGCGGTATCGTCTCGCCCGACATGAAGTTCCTCGCGTTTTTTGGCCAGGCCGATGATGGGAAGCGCAGGGTGACCCAATTGGGCCACCTCCTGTTCGGCGGCCAGTTTTTGGGTGAGCCCTCCATCCACCAGCAGGAGATCGGGCCATTCGCCCCCTTCGGTCTGGATCCGGCCATAGTGGCGCCGGATGGCCTCGGCCATCATCGCCGGATCATCACTCCCCGCGACGGTGCGGATTCGGAATCGGCGGTAACGTTGCGGCTGGGGAACTCCGTCGACGGCCACCACCCGCGAGGCCACCGCGAGGGTGCCGGAAATATTGGACACATCGAAGGCTTCTATGATCCGGGGAAGAGTCGGCAAATCCAATGCCTCTTGCAACTGGGCCAGTCCGGCCGAGGCCGTTGCGCGGGCCAGGGCGGGAGTCGTCGCGACGCGCATGTGGCGTCGGGTTGCCTCTTCCAGCAGGCGGACGGTGTCGCGCAAGATCGCGGCTCGCTCGTAGTTCTGGCGGGTCGCCGCGTCCCGCATGGTCTCCCGCAATTCCTCCAGAAACTGCGGACGGGCGCCGCGCAAAAACGCGCAAGCCTCCTCCACCCGTGCCCGGTAATCCGCCGGGGTGATCCGTCCGATGCACGGCGCCGAACAGAACCGGACGATGTCGTTGATGCAATGCGTGTGGGCGTCCGGCCCCGGCTCCGCATAAGGACACCGGCGGAGACCGAACCGTTTCTGAACGAATTCGACCGCCGCCCGCGCCGAAGGCGAGGAGGCATAAGGGCCAAAATACAGAGCCCCGTCCTCCCGCTGAAGACGCACCGCGTGGACGGTGGGAAAGGGATCCTGGATGCCGCACCGGATGAGCAGAAACCGCTTATCGTCTTTGAAATCGACGTTGTAGCGGGGGCGATATTCCTTGATCAATCGGCCCTCGGTCAGGATCGCCTCCGCCTCGTTGTGCAAAACCAGGATATCCAGGTCGGCGACGCCGCGGACCAGCCCCCGCAACTTAGGGTCGGCGCTTCGGAGGGTGGCGGCCCGAAAGTAAGATTGGACCCGCTTGCGCAGGGAAATGGCCTTGCCGACATAAATGATGGTTCCCCGGGCGTCGCGAAACAGATAACAGCCCGGTTCATCGGGCAATTCGGCCAATTTACGTTTAAGCGGCTCCGGTATCGTCAACATCCTTTTATAATACCGTTTATTTTCAGACGACCGCTATACGAAAATAAAGGGTTTTGGCTTGGAGAAGGGCGGGGAATGTGGCAGGATTCAGACGGTTTTTTATAGCGGGAGTGTAAAATGTCGATTAATAAAACCCGGTTACGGGGTCGGAGCCTGTTGACGTTGGATGAATTGTCGGTCCAAGATATGACCGATCTGCTGGATTTGGCGGCGGACCTCAAGGCGCGCAAGCGTTCCGGCGGGCGTGGCGATCTTTTGCTGCGAAAAAACATCGCGTTGATTTTCGAGAAATCGTCGACTCGAACGCGGTGTGCGTTTACGGTGGCGGCCGCGGATGAGGGCGGACAGGCGGAATATCTGGATGTTCACGATATCCATCTCGGCAAAAAGGAGTCCATCGTCGATACCGCCCGGGTCTTGGGCCGGATGTTTGACGGGATCGCCTTCCGGGGGTTCAAGCAATCGACGGTCGAGACTCTGGCGCGCTGTGCGGGGGTTCCGGTTTGGAACGCCCTGACCGACGACTGGCATCCCACGCAGGTATTGGCCGATCTATTGACCCTGCGTGAACAATTCGGCGCACTCCAGGGCTTGCGGATGGTCTATGTCGGCGACGGTCGCAACAACATGGTGAATACCCTCATGATCGGTTGTGCGATGGTGGGGATGCATTTTGTGAATTGCGCACCGGCGATGCTGGCGCCGGATCCGGCCCTGGTGGAGCGGGCCACGGAGTTGGCGGTGCGGAATGGGGGCAGTTTGAAGGTGACGACCGATCCCCACGACGGAGTGATTGGAGCCCATGCCATTTACACTGACGTCTGGGTTTCGATGGGGGAGGAAGCTCAATTTGAAGAGCGCGTCCGTCTGTTGAAGCCGTATCGGATCGACCAGGCCATGGTCGAACGGACCGGCAACCTGGAGTCCGGCCGGTTCATTTTCCTGCACTGTCTGCCGGGGTTCCATAATCGGGACACCGAAGTGACCCGGACGATCGGGGAATTGGAAGTGACCGACGAAGTGTTTGAGGCGCCGTATTCGAAGGTGTTTGACCAGGCTGAAAACCGGATGCACACCATCAAGGCGTTGATGGTGGCGACCCTGACTTGAAGGAGTGGATCGCATGACACAGGAGAGCATGCCGTTGAGTCATATCGGATGGGACTCCTTCAACCGGTTGCCGGTCACGGAGAAAGCCCCCTATCTGGCGGGATCGGACGGACGGGTTTTTCATGTCCTGCTGGCCCAGCAGTTCAACCGGGCGGCCCTGGATTCGCTGGGAGGACTGGCCACCCGGATCCGGCGCACGGCCAAAACCGAGGAGGGCATGACATTCCTGCGGGGTTTGATGGCCAATAAGCGGGCCATGCTTTATTTTACCCAGCCCAGCAGTCGCACCTTTTTGTCGTTTTCCTCCGCCTGCCAGATTCTCGGAGTGAATGTGGGGGAGGTGCGGGATACGGCGACGTCCAGCGAATTCAAGGGCGAATCGCAGGAGGATTCCCTCCGCACGTTCAGTTCGTATTTCGATATGATCGTCATGCGCACCCAGGTGGGCGGGTTGGCCGAGCACACGGCCTGGGTCCTCTCCAATACCGAGCGGCCGATTCCGATCATCAACGCCGGGTCCGGCAAAGACCAGCATCCGACACAGGCCTTGCTGGATATCTACACCCTCCAACGGAGCTTTGAGGCACGCGGAGGGATTGACGGCAAGACGATTGTTTTCGTGGGCGACCTGGCGCGGGGGCGGACGGTCCGATCCCTGGCTTGGCTGTTGACCAATTACACCGGGGTGCGCATGATCTTTGTGGCCCCTGAACCCCTGCAGATTGGCCGGGACATCCTCAATTTGCTCGATGCCGCCGGGGTGACCTATGAATTGGCTTCGGACTTCGAGACAACGATTCCGGAGGCCGATGCGATTTACATGACGCGGATTCAGGACGAATGGGACACGACCGAGGGCGAGAGCCGGAAAATCGACACCTCGCGCTATCACTTTCGGCCGGAGTACCTGGATCGGCTGGGGCCGCACGCGGTGATTCTACATCCCTTTCCGCGCCGGCAGGAGATTCCGACGGCGATCGACCATGATCCCCGGGCGGTTTACTGGCGGCAGATGCGCAACGGGATGTGGATTCGGGCGGCCTTGATGGCTTTGATTTTTAAAAAGGAACGGTTGATCGATGGCTATTATGCGTCGGTGCGATAGCGCTTTCAATACGGGGGCCGGCAATTAAAAACAACGCTATGACCACGGATGCTACGGATCGCACTGATCCGGAAGGGATGGGAAGGACTTCCACGTTCCGTCCTCTCCGGGGACTCCCTGCTTGTTGGGTGATTTTAGGGGCCGTGTGGATCGGGCTGTGTAGCGGCTTACTGGCCGGTCCGATCTGGTCTTACGATCCGCCAATTCCCCCTTGGACCGATATCGAGGGGCGTCCTCAATTTCGGGCCATGGGCCCCATCGTGGAATCGGTTTCCGATTCGGCTTCCAATCGGTTTTGGGCGATCCGGCCGTTTGTTTCGCGGCGGGTGAATCCGTCTGAATCCGTTGGGGGGCAGGAATTTTTATGGCCGGTGGGATCCACCCGCGATCTTCGGGGAGAAAGTCACTGGCGGGTTCTGACCGCCCTGGGCACGGATTTCGATCCGACGAATCCGGAGGGGCGGTACCGGACCTGGATCTTCCCCTTTTTTTACTGGGGGCGCAGTGCTGAATCCAACGGATATGCGGCCTTTTTCCCGATCGGGGGGGAGATCCGCGAATTCCTGGGGCGGGATAAGATCGATTTTGCCCTGTTTCCGATTTGGGGTCACAGCACGATCGGCGAGGCGGAGACCACCAGCCTTTTCTGGCCGATTTATTCGCGCACGACCGGGGATGGCATGGACCGATTCCGGATTTTTCCCATTTACGGCCGATCCACCCGGGAAGACGAGTGGGAGAAACGGTTTATCCTGTGGCCCTTCTGGACCGACGTGCATTACTATCGGCCGGGCACGCGAGGCGGCGGGTTTGTTTTGATCCCTATTTATGGCCATATCAAGACCGAAAATCAGGAGTCTTGGTTTGTGATACCCCCCTTTATCCGCCATTCGCGAAGTTCGAGTCTGGTGCAGGGGTATTGTCCCTGGCCCTTCATTCAGTACAGTTCCGGCGATGTGGATAAATTCTATTTCTGGCCGGTGGCCGGATATCGATCCTATGACAAGGGCGAAACGAGCGGATTTGTTCTTTGGCCGATTGGCGGGTGGCGCAACCACCCGTTGAAGAATGAGGAGGATTCCCGGTGGTGGGTTTTGCCCCTGTTATATTATAATGCGGTGACCCCGCGGGAGCCGCCTTCCGCCCCGGCCCGCCAGCGCCGGTTTACGCTCTGGCCCCTGGCCACCTACGCGCGGGATGGGCACGACAAGGATTTCAGAACGCTCGATCTGTGGCCCTTCCATATCGCGCCGGTGGAGCGTAATTGGTCGCCGATCTGGACGATCTACTCGCATAAATTAAAAGGGGATGCCGTGGAGGACGAGTTGTTGTGGGGACTCTTCCGACACGACCGCGCGCGCGGCCGTTACCGGCATGTGTCCGTTTTTCCGCTTGTTTCATGGACCCAATCCCCGCAGAATCAGCAATTCAAGGAGTGGTCCATTTTGCGGGGCCTGATCGCCCGGCGGGAAGTGGACGGCAAGGTATCCTATCGTTTTTTGTATACTTTCGATACCGGGGATGACAAATGATCACGCGTGAACCGGAAGATTTTCCGCCGCCGCGAAATTGGGTTGCCAATTTCGGACGGAAGGTTCTGTTCACGTTTCGCAACGCCGGCCGGGCCATCCTGTTGTTGACTGAGGCGGTGGCGAATCTCCGGTTCATTTTTTCGCCCCGGACCCGCCGGGAAATCATTCTGCAGATGTTTGTCGGTGGGATCAAAAGCCTGGGGGTGATCACGGTTGTGGCCGGCTTCACGGGAATGATCCTGGCTTTGCAAACAGGGATCGAGCTTCGCAAGTTCGGACAGGAAGTGAATATCGGGGCGGCGGTGATGGTTTCGATGCTGCGGGAAATGGGACCGTTCATGACGGGCTTGATCATGGCGGCCAGCGTGGGATCGGCGTATGCGGCGCAGATGGGTACCATGGTGGTCTCCGAAGAGATCGCGGCGCTGGAAATCATGTCGATCAACCCGGTGCGATTCCTGGTGTTGCCGCGGCTGGTGGCGTTGGCGGTGATGACGCCCCTGTTATCCTTTTATAGCTGCATGATGGGGGTATTGGGCGGCGCCCTGGTCGGCAAGACGCAGTTGGGCGTAGCCTGGGTTGCCTACTGGCAGAATGCCACCCGGTATGCGGATGCGAAGGACTTGTATGTGGGAGTATTCAAGGCCTTTATATTCGGCATCATCATCACGATTGTCGCCTGTCACCAGGGCTTTTCGACCACCCAGGGGGCCGTGGGCGTCGGGAATGCCACACGGCGGACGGTAATCCTGTCGTTTCTGACCATCCTGATCGTCGGTTATTTCATCACCCGGTTTTTCTACGTATGATTCGATTCGAACAAGTGACTAAAACGCTGGGCGGCCGCAAGGTCCTGGACGGGATCGACCTCGAGATTCGCGAGGGCGAGACCCTGGCGATTGTCGGTCCCTCGGGGACGGGCAAGAGCGTCAGCCTCAAGCATATGGTGCGGTTGATGACCCCGGACGCCGGTCGGGTCCTGGTCGGCGGGGAAGCGATCAGCGAGGCGACCGGCCGGGATTTGGAACGATTGCGCGAAAAATTCGGGGTTTTGTTCCAGGGTGGCGCCCTGCTGGAATGGTTGAATGTGTTTGAAAATGTCGCCCTGCCGTTGCGCGAAAAAACCCAGACCGGTGAAGATGAAATTACAGAGCGGGTGCGCGAAAAACTGCGTCTGGTCGGCCTGGAAAAAGATGAATTGAAACATCCCTCGGAGATTTCGGGCGGGATGCGCAAGCGGGCGGGTTTGGCGCGGGCGATCATCCGTAATCCGGAAATCATATTATATGATGAACCGACCTCGGGGTTGGACCCGGTGTCCTCGCGTACGATTGACGCCCTGATCGAAGATATGCGGCAAAAGTTGACGGTGACCAGCGTGGTGGTGACCCACGATCTTCACAGTGCGCTGTCGATCGCCACGCGGATTGCCATGTTGTCGGAGGGCCGGATCGTCGAACTGGCGACGCCGGAGGATTTTATTAAATCAAAGACGGAGGCGGTGGTCCGTTTTCTCGAAGCGCAATATATCACAACCCGGGGATCCTGGGAGAAACACACCCTATGAAACAAAAAACCGTTGAATGGCAAATGATGATGGAACTGGTGGTGGGCGCCTTTTTGTTTGCGATTTTCGTGGGCCTGTTCTGGTTCACGATTGTCCTGTCGCGCCAGAATCTGTTTGTGAAGAAATATCCCGTTCAAGTGCGGTTCGACAAGATCATGGGGTTACAGGAGGGCGACAATATTGTCGTGCGCGGGATGCCGGTGGGCAAGGTCACGGATCTCCAGTTGGGCCGAACGATGGAGGACGGGGTCACGGTGGTCGGGGAGTTGTCGTCCCCCCTGCAATTGCATGCGAATTACCGGGCCATCATCGTCACCACTTCCATTTTGGGCGGGCGGTACCTGGAAATTCGGGAGGGCACTTCAGGGTCTCCCTCGCTGGACGATACCGTGAATCTGAAAGGGGAATTGCCGGTGGATCTGATGGAAGAGGCCTCGATCCTGGTGCATGATTTGAAGCAATCCCTGAACGAGGGCGGGGTTCTGAAAAACCTGGAAGCGACCATGGTTGAAATTCGGGGGATCACCACCAAGTTGAACCAGGGCGAGGGGACGCTGGGTAAATTGATCACCGACAAGGCGGTCTACGAAGATTTGACATCGATCACCAAGGATTTGCGGGAAGCCTCGGCGCAGGTGAATCAGTTGATTTCATCGGTGAACCGCGGGGAAGGGACGATCGGCAAACTGCTGAAAGAGGATGCGGTCTATAACGATCTGACCCGCCTGAGTTCCAACCTGGTGTCGGTCAGCCAGCGGCTCAACGACGGCAAGGGGACGCTCGGTAAATTGCTGTCTGAGGACGACCAGTTGTACAAGGATCTGTCGGCGACGGCCGCTTCATTGAAAAACATTACAGCCAAGGTGGAAAATGGCGAGGGTTTGTTGGGGCGTCTGGTTACGGATGACAGTCTCTACACGGATGCCCAGTCGGCCATCAAGGAATTCCGTGCGGCGATCGACGATTTCCGTGAAACCTCACCGATCACATCCTTCACCACTATTTTATTTGGCGCATTTTAAGTCGCCCCTCAGCGGCCGGAATCAGGGTGAGCGGCCGTCTGTTCGAAATCATGAAACGGGTTCCGCTTGATCTGGGTTTTGAAGGGTCGGGCTCTGCACCGACCGTCGGTCCGGCGTTACTTGTGTTTGAAGTGCTTGATGTTTTCGAGCATCGTGGCCTGGCCGAGTGTGTTTTCCAGGTTCGGGTCCCGTGCCCCTCCCGATTCCAGTGACGCCCGGTAATAGGTGCGCGCGCCGGTCGTGTCGGGCGGGTTCAACGCCAGCAGAAGCTGAGCCATGTTATAGGAGGCCTCCGCCAGATCGGGTTGGGCTTTGAGGCAGGCTTCCAGGGCCCGTCGGGCCGGTCCCAATTGCCCCGTCGCCAGATAGGCGCTTCCCAGAATCACCTGGGTTTCCGGAGGTGGATCGGGAATCTCAGATAACAGGCGAATGGCATCCCGAAACCGGGAGGCGCGGCAATAGGCCGAGGCCAGCAGACGGGCCATTTCGGGATCGTCCGGATAGACCTGACCGGCTTCGGTCAAGAGTTCGATCGCCGGGTTGATCTGGCCCGCCAGAATCTGGGACCGTGCGGTATCCCGGATCAGGGCGGCGCACACGGAATTGGAAGAGGAATGCGAGGCGGTATCTCCCGCATTTTTGGATCCCGTTTTTTGCTTTTCATACCCCCGGACTCGTTTTTGAAGCTTGACGATTTCCGTCTGTAACAGCCGGTTGGTCCGGATCAGATCTGAATCCGGTTGATCGGCTGGCGAAAGATCGACCGGGGTCGCGGATGAATTATCGGCGAGAATCGCGCGGACGCGGGTGAGCTCTTCCAAGAGACGTTCGAGATGTTCTTCCCGTTGGGCAGAGGTCATCTTGGGGGGGGCGAGGGGGCCTGCCTGATTTTTTAATTTGTCCTGGTCTCCGCGATTGCGGCATTCCGCAATGCGTCGATCCAGCAGATCCGTTTGCCAGCCGGGATAGTCGCGTTTCAGGGCGACGAGGAGATCCGCCACTTCCCCGTGCAAGGTGGCGGCCTGGGTCCAGTTACTTTGGGCTTCAGCCCATTCGGCTTCGATACTTTTTGAATAAGCTGCCCGAAGGCGGTTTCGGGCGGGATCGTCGGTACTGGTGGGAGAAGTCGGATTGGCGGTCACGCAAGAAACAGTGGCCAGAAAACAAGCTCCGGCGACGATTTTCCGAAAAAGCGGGAAGAAAGGGATCATAAGTTTTCCTCTATCCATGTATCCCCTCTTAATGCCAGAAAGCGCAGGACGAATCAAGTCGGATCGTGTGCTGCCCGACGCCCGGATTTCAGCTTTACAACGTATTTCCACTATTCCGTTGAAAGGAGGGCATTACAGGCTGGACAATGGGCCCTGTTTCGCTACGATGAATGCCTTTATTTCGCGGATTCCCTTGCCGGGTAGGAGTGCGGGGGCGGATGTCAAACCAACGATAAAGGATGGACGATGAAAAATCTGAATTTAGTGGCCAATACCATTCGTTGCCTGGCGGCAGATGCCGTTCAAAAGGCGAACTCCGGGCATCCCGGAATGCCCATGGGCATGGCGGATGTGGCCGCAGTCCTTTTTTTGAATCATTTGAATCATTGTCCGAGCCGTCCGGATTGGGTCAACCGGGATCGTTTTGTGCTTTCGGGGGGGCACGGATCGATGCTGTTATACAGCCTGTTGCACCTCTCCGGCTATGGGTTGCCTTTGGAAGAGCTGAAAGCCTTTCGGCAATGGAATAGCAAGACTCCCGGCCATCCCGAGGTGGGACATACGCCGGGTGTGGAAACCACCACCGGCCCGCTGGGGCAGGGATGTGGCAATGCGGTTGGAATGGCGTTGGCGGAACGCATGTTGGCGGCCCGCCTGAATATCGGCGCCCACGTGCCGATCGATCACACCACCTATGTTTTTTGTGGCGACGGCGATTTGATGGAAGGGATCAGTCACGAAGCCCTGGCGCTGGCTGGGCACTTGAAGCTGAACCGGCTGGTCGTGTTTTACGATTACAACAAGATCACCATCGAAGGATCCACCGAACTGGCTTATAGTGACGATGTCCGGAAGCGTTTTCAGGGTTACCACTGGAATGTGCTCGAAATCGACGGGCATAACCTGGACGAAATCGAGAAGGCGCTGGTCGCTGCCAAGGCGGAAAAAGAGCGGCCGACGATGATCATCACTCATACGCATATCGCCCAGGGTTCTCCGAATTTGCACGATTCGCACAAGGCCCATGGCGAACCGTTGGGCGCGGAGGAGATCAAGGCCACCAAGCATAACCTGGGTTTTCCCGAAGATCAGGATTTTTATGTGCCTGAAGCGGTGCGGGAATCCTTTGCCGCGCGCGCGCGTGAACTGGAAGCCAAAGTGGCCGCCTGGGATTCCGATCTTCAGAAATATCACGCGGCCCATCCGGATCGCGCGGCGCAGTGGGAGGTCTTCTTCAAGCAAGAGTTGCCGGCTGATCTTATGGAGCAACTCCCGACGTTCGAAGTGGACAAGCCGATTGCCACCCGCGTCGCGTCCGGCAAGGTCATGCAAAAACTGGCGCAACTCTTCCCCTTCCTGGTGGGTGGCGCGGCGGATTTGGCGCCGAGTACGCGGACGTTTCTCGACGGGTATCCTTCCGTCAAGCCCGGCCAGTATGATGGGCGAAATCTGCATTTCGGGGTGCGCGAGTTGGGCATGGCGTCGATCCTGAACGGGATGGCGCTCCATGGTGGATTCCGGGTGTTCGGCGCCACCTTCTTTGTCTTTTCGGATTACTGTCGGCCGTCGATCCGGTTGAGCGCCATCATGAAGGTGCCGGTGATTTATGTCTTCACCCATGACAGCTTTTATGTCGGTGAAGATGGCCCCACCCATGAACCGATCGAGCAGTTGATGAGCCTGCGATTGATGCCCGGTCTCACCATCATCCGTCCGGCGGATCCCACCGAAACGGCGGCGGCGTGGGTGTCCGCGCTGAAGAACACACAGGGGCCGACGTTATTGTTGCTCACCCGTCATAATTTGCCGGTCTTGGACCGGACGGTGTATCCGTCGGCCAGCCTATTGGAAAAGGGCGCCTATGTTCTCTGGCAAAGCGCGCCCGGTACGCCGGAGATGCTGTTGATCGCCACCGGGTCCGAAGTCAGCCTGGCGTTGACAGCCGCCCGCGAACTGGCGAAAGAGGGCATCGTGCGGGTGGTCAGCATGCCCTGCTGGGAATATTTTGACCGTCAGCCGGCGTCGTATCGGGACGAGGTGTTGCCGCCGGCCTGTACCTTGCGTCTTGCGATTGAGGCCGGAACGACCTTGGGTTGGCAGAAATATGTCGGCGATCGGGGCCGGATTTTGGGTATCGATCATTACGGGGCGTCTGCGCCCTTCAAGGTATTGGCGGAGAAGTTTGGATTTGTCCCGGCCCATGTGGTTGAGATGGTCAAGTCCATGCGCGCGGCCCGTTAAATATTTCGCCGGCGCCCGTCGTCGGCGGGGAAAGGAACGCCCATGGCGCGATTTGTGATCCGGGGCGGACGTCGCCTGACTGGCACGTTGACGCCGGGTGGCAATAAAAATGCCGTTTTGCCGATGCTGGCCGCGAGTGTTCTGACTGAAGACGCGGTGATCCTCGAAAACGTTCCCCGGATTGACGATGTCCGGATCATGCTCGATCTGCTGGCCGATTTGGGGGTGTCTGTCGAAAGAGAGGAACACCGGGTTCGACTGTGTGCCGCCGGCTTGCGCCGCAATCACTTGTCGCCCGAGTTGTGTCGGCGAGTCCGTTCCTCTATTTTGCTGGCGGGCCCCCTGGTGGCGCGTCTTGGGCGGGTGGTCTTACCGCCGCCCGGTGGGGATATCATCGGGCGTCGCCGACTGGACACCCATTTCGAGGGGTTACAGGCGCTGGGCATCACGGTCACGGGTGGGCGCGATTTTCGGTTTCGCTGCAAGCAACTGCGCGGCGCCTCCATCGTTCTGGATGAGGCCAGTGTCACGGCCACCGAAAATATTCTGATGGCAGCGGTTTTGGCCGAAGGGCGCACGACGATTTTCAATGCCGCTTGCGAGCCGCATGTTCAGGATCTCAGCCGGATGTTAAACCGGATGGGGGCCCACATCGAAGGGTTGGGCACCAATCGCCTGATCATCGAGGGCGTCAAGTCGCTTCATGGCGTGACATACCGGGTCCAGCCCGATCTGATTGAGATCGGCAGCTTTCTGGCGGCGACCGCAGTGACGGGCGGGGATTTGACTCTGACCGATGTGCCGGCCGATGAGTTGGCCATTATTGCGCGGCCCTTTCACCGACTGGGTATTACCTGGACGTGGGAGGGCAATGTCCTGCGCCTGACCGGCCGGGGGTCCCGCCGGATTGCCCGGGATTTCGGATCGGCGACACCCAAGATCGAGGATGGTCCCTGGCCGGCCTTTCCCTCCGACTTGATGAGCGTGGCCATCGTCGCCGCCACCCAGGCCCGCGGCACCGTCCTTTTTTTTGAAAAAATGTTTGAGAGCCGGATGTATTTTGTCGATCAACTGATCGGGATGGGCGCCCATATCGTGCAATGCGATCCGCATCGGGTGATCGTGTCGGGGGCGACCCGTCTGCAGGGGATGCATATCGCCAGCCCGGATATTCGCGCGGGGATGGCCCTGGTCATCGCCGCCCTGGCGGCGCGGGGTGTCAGTCGGATCGATAATGCCCAATCGATCGACCGCGGTTACGAGGCGCTCGATGTCAAGTTGCGTGCGCTTGGCGCCGATGTCGTCCGGGAAGAATGAAGGGTGGTTTAAGCCGCCACAGAAAAGCCGAATCCCTTAGGGTCCGATCTTGACGTTCGGTGGCTCGTTGGGATCCGGGGCTTCGGGGAGCGGGATGGGGGGGGGATTGGTGGCGCTAAACTGCAGGGGTGCGATATCGTCGGGGGTTCCCACCAAGGCGTCAGGTCCGGCACTCAACAGGGAATAGACCGGGTTGGAATAGACATACACATACGGGGTTTTCCAGGGATCGGGCAGAAGCCGGATGATATACGGTCCCTGCCATTGGCGGTAGCCCGGCTGCCGTTCCAGGGCTTTCAGGCCTTCTTCCGTCGTCGGATATCGGCCGCAATGTTCCTTGAATAATTCGAGAGCCACCTGGAGATTTTGAAGATCCTCCATCGTCCTTTCTTCAGGAGGCTGACGTCCAGAATTGGGGGCGAAGGGGTGGGGGTTTCGGGATAGTTGACGAAGCAACAGGAATCCCAAAATAAACAAGGCAAAAAGCACCCAGATCAGGAACCGGGTTCTCCGGCGGGATATCAAAAAATCACTGACGTGGGAACCCCACCCCGGTCCCTTGTTCCCCCCCCCCAACTTGCGGCGTTCCGAAGCACTCAATTTTCGATGATGGCGGGGCTCGGAGCGGAAAGTGGACGGAATGGTCATGACCCGTTTGCATTGCGGACAGGAGGCGCCGGTGTGGGGCTCGAAGATATAAGCACAATAGGGACAGCGTAACTTGACCGGCTTGTGCAGTGCGGTTTCCGTACCGGATGGGGTTGACGATTTGGGCTTTGTATCCTCAGTCATGATCGCTCTTTCGGGCGGCGGATTCGGCGTAAATAAAAATCGTCGGATGGGTGGATTGAATGCTTTGAATCCATGTCCGGATGGCATGATAAGGGGTGTCCGGCGGGAAGTAAACAAAAACCACCCGTGTGCCGCCCTCGCGTTTGAGAATGTCGGCCAGATCACGGGGATGGGTCACCGGGAAATCCCGGATGATAAGGGCATAGTCGTTCTTGGCATCCTGCCACTCCTCTTCGAGTCGAGTCAGCGTGCCGGTGGCGTTGTCGAGATTTCGGGAAGGCCAGTGGAATTCCCACGGTTGCGTGGGACGATTCGGGCGCAACCGGCTCGATTCCTGGGCGATCAGTGCGCGGTAATAAAAATTATCCGGCAAGGGCGCGTTTATGCGGATCCCGTTTTCCCCCTCGATGGAGGCGATCAGGATGGCCACGGCCTGGGCGTCGTGAAGGGGCAGGTTATCGTCGAAGTTCAGCGTGACATACGGATCCCGGCCGGCGTCGGTTATCCGTCCGAAAGCGGCCAGCAGGCTGGTCAGGGGGGCATGGGTCAATTCGTTGGATGGGTCGCCGACGAGATCGAAGATCGGCTTTTCCGGGTCGGAGGCGGCGGGGGGGAGAACGGTCAGGGTTAAATTTTGAACCCGTTTCCGGCCATCGGGGTATTCGGGGGTGAAAGTGATGGTGAGGGGTTGCCCGATGTTTAAGGGAAATGCAGGATGGGGAACGAGGTGGCTGTAAACCTCGCCTTGCGTAACTTGCCGGGGAACATCAAGCACCACATCCGGATGATTGAAATTGGCCGCAAACGCCTGGGGTTCGACGTCGTCGGCGGCGAAACCCGTCTGATCGGTTCCGGGCAGACGGACGATCCGGGAACCGGTGAAGACCAAGCCTTTCGCGGGGAGCGCCAGACCGGTGCGTTGATCCAGAATCAACTCCTCGGCCATTGCGCGGTGGTTGCCGTTGGAATCGGACCAGGAAAATTCGGTCCGAACCCGTTCGCCCCGGGGCCAGTAGCGATGCGCGGAGGGATCCACCGGCAGACCCGGGGGGAGCCCGATGAATTCAAGCGCCGAATGCAGATCCCGGCCGGAGGCAAAGGATACCGCGAGCGCTTCGTAGTCGTGCCCGCTACGGCTGCTGATCAAGAAAAATTCAGTCGGAGTGGGGGCCTTGTGTCCACAGGCTTCGGCTTCAATCCGAACCCAGCGTCCGGTGCGATCGGCGAGCAGGCCGAATCGGACGAGGATATTCGAATCGGCTCCGAAGCGCGCGGTGTTTTCACGAAACCGGGCATTGACTTGATCGAGAGTGACCTGCCGCTGGGGGGGTGGGTTTTGAGCCCTGCTGGATCCGCACATGCCGGCCAGGAGCCCCAAAGCCAGAAACAGGCGGCGGGCCATTTTCAAATGTCCTTGCAAAACGCCCACAATCTGTTTGACTTTAAAAGATTTTTTTATCGGAATCATGTTTGAAATCATAGAAGATCCGGGGCCGTTGGGCAACCCCGATTAAAACCGGAGATCAAGATATGAACCTGATTGGAATTGATGTCGGGGGCACGAAAACTTCGATTTGTCTGGGCACCGAGAAGGGCGAGCTGATCGGATCCGAGCGATTCCCTTCCGCCGAGGCGACCACGCAGGAGGAGTATTTCGCGAGTTTGAAAACGTCGGTCTTGAATGTCCTGCGGAATGGGGGGGTGGCCCCCGAGCAGGTCGATGGGGTGGGAATTTCTGCGCCCGGTCCGCTGGATGTCAAACGGGGAGTTCTGATTGCGCCCCCCAATAATCCGGGTTGGCGGGATGTTCCGTTTGTGTCGATCGTCAAGAGTTGGCTGTCGGCTCCGGTGTGGATGAACCATGACGGCAAGGCCAGTGTGTTGGCGGAGTGGCATTTCGGACGGTTTCGGGGTACTCGGAATCTGATCTATCTGACCTTCAGTACCGGAATGGGCGCCGGGATCATTCTGAATGGACAACTGGTGCAGGGGGAAACGGATTCGGCGGGCGAGGTGGGGCACCATATTCTGGATCCCCAGGGTCCTCTTTGCGGGTGTGGGATGCGGGGGTGTTGGGAATCCTATGTCGGCGGCCGCAACGTGGCGCTCCGGCTTCAGGAACGGATTCGCAACGAATCTATTCAGACCGCCTTGACGGATCTGGTCGGCGGGGCGATCGATAAAATATCAATGGTTGAATTTGAGAAGGCGGCCCGCCAGGGGGATACCTTTGCCTTGGCTGAGTGGGAGAGGTTTACCGATCGGGTGGCTCAGGGAATCGGGAACCTGATCATGATTTTTAATCCGGATGCGATCGTCCTGGGCACCATCGCGATCCATGGGGGCGATTTTGTGATGGATCCGATCCGGCAAAAAATTCCCCGCTATACCTGGGATTTGCCGCGGCAGCATTGTCAGGTGGTACCCAGCATTCTGGGGCGGCGCATCGGGGACTTGGGTGCCTTGGCCGTGGCGATCAGCGGGCTTGCGGCACGGTAATGCGCAGAATGCGGGATTCGCTGTCGTTCGTTCCGGGGCAGAGCCGTAGACGGTCCATGCCTGCCGGGATCAGCCATGACGAACCGCACTGCGCCGGTATTTCGTGGCCGCCACCCTCCAGGATCAGCGACCCCGTCGCGATGAATAGAATTTGAAAACCGTCGGGATGCCGGGACCACTCGGTCGGCGCCCGAATGCCCCGTCGTTCCACCCGGAATAGGGGGCATTCGAAAAGAAGAGAAGGCTCGATCGAATCGGCGGGCGTGAGGCGGATCAGCCCCGATTCAGTATTGTCCCAATCGATGACCTTCAGGGCCTGTTCCAGATGCAAAGCACGGGGGCGCCCGTCGGGTCCGATCCGGTCCCAGTCATGGACCCGGAAAGTGGAGTTGGAGTTTTGCTGGATTTCGAGGAGCAGACAGCCTTCGCCGATGGCATGGACCCGGCCCCCGGGAATAAACAGGGCATCTCCGGGTTGGACGGCCACGCGGTGCAGAAGGTCGGTAAGTTTTCGTTCAGCCAAAGCGTTCTTGAATCGTTCGGCGGTCAAGGGATTCTTGAACCCGGCATAGACGTAGGCGCCGGGTGTGGCTTCCAGGACCACCCACATTTCGGTTTTGGCTTCGCCGCCGACGAGGTCGGCCGAGACGTCGTTGGGATGTACCTGGAGGCTGAGTCGCTCGGCGGCATCGATCAGCTTGATCAACAGGGGAAACCGGGGAGCTGCGGCCTGGGGACCGAGGATTTCATGGGAGTGCGCGCGGAGTAATTCATCCAGGGCGCGTCCTTTCCATGGGCCGTTCAGCACCCGACTCACCCCCTCAGGGCGATCGGAGATTTCCCAGGACTCGGCGCAAACCGGCGGGGTTTCGGATCGGTGATAGATTTTTGCAATGCGCTGTCCGCCCCAGAGATAGGATTGGTAAACGGGTTGAAAGGTGAGGGGATAGAACATGGCGGCATTCATTATTAAAGGCCTATAGCATACTTTTTCAACGAGGTGGAGATTTTATTTGCGCCCACAAGGGCGGGGCGCATCAGCGATTCAGTGCACAGAAACCGCCTAAAGGGCGTTTACACCAACCGTTTTCAATCGATGTCGGCCCGCCCGGTGGCGGGCGTCTGGAGATGGAGGGGGTTGGATCCGCGGACGCCGGGCACAAAGGCCCGGCTGACAAAACGGGGAAGCGGGTTGTGGGCGAAGCCCCACCTGGGGCGGTTTATCAAGGAAACCGGCGGATTTGCCCGGTTAACAGCCCGGTTGATGGGGTTGCCTTCGCGCCGTTCTTTTGGTAAACGTCCACGACGGCGTGCAATCCAGCCGTTGGCAACGGATGAGTGCGCCCGTAGAACCCTGGAGATGTGGGGGCAGAAAGCTGATGATTGAAAAGATGATAGCCGATATCGCCCATTTACTGACGCCGGCGGGATTGCTGGCGTTGGTGAATGTCATCCTTATCGACATAGTCATGAGCGGGGATAATGCCATTGTCATTGGGTTGGCCACGCGGGATTTGCCGGAAAAAGACCGGCGGCGGGTGATTATGATCGGGGTGGCCCTCGCAACGATTCTGCGGATTATTTTTGCCTGTACGGCGGTCTTTCTGATGAAGACCATCGGACTCAAATTTGCCGGGGGAATTCTCCTTTTGTACGTGGTATGGAAATTCTATAAAGAATTACGCACGGAAAAAAACCAGGAGGCCGAGGCGGGCGTTGTGCGGACGCTCAAATCATTATGGGGGGCCGTCTGGTTGATCGTGCTGGCCGATGTGTCGATGAGTCTGGATAATGTACTGGCCGTGGCGGGCGCGTCCCGGGAGAGCCTGCTGGTGTTGGGCATCGGGTTGGTGGTTTCGATTTTATTGATGGCTCTGGCCTCGGGCTATATCGCCCGGAAGATGGCGCGATTCCCTCAAATTCAGTGGTTGGGACTATTGATCGTTTTGTTTGTCGCCATCGAGATGTTGCTGGCGGGCGGCCGGGAGTTGGAAACGCATCTGTTCCATGTGAATATTCTGCCAGTTGCCAGTCTCATCCTGGGCATTGTGGGATTCCAGTTGCATGCCAAATATGTCAAACCCAACAGTGACCGGCGGATCGCCCGGTGGTTCGCAGCGAATTGGCGGGGTGTTTTCCTGGGCAACCTCTTCCTGTTTCTGGCCCTCTGTTTTTTGGGCGACAAGATCAAACGGTTTTTATTCAACTATCCCGCACTCCTCTATTTCCTCCTGGCCGTGGTTCTCGGCTTGGTGATAGAGATCCTGGCCACTTTCCGCTCGGACCGCAAAGAGGCCGCCAAACCCGATTGAACCGGAGCCTTTAGTTTCTTTTCGCCAAGCCTCACTGGGGAGCCTGAGTTCATATGACCCGTCAGGGAAAAGCATCTGCCATTCAGGCGATTCTCAAACAACTCTACCCGGATGCCCAGGTGCCCCTCACGCATCGGGATCCCTTTACCCTCTTGGTGGCGGTGATTCTTTCCGCCCAATGTACGGATGTGAAAGTCAATAAAGTGACGCCCGCCCTGTTCCGTGTGGCCGATACGCCGGCTGCCCTGGCGGCCTTGCCCCGCACCCGGATCGAGACGTTGATCCACCCGTGCGGGCTCGCGCCGACCAAATCGGGTCATTTAAAGGAGTTGTCCCGGATCCTCTGTGAGAAGTATGCCGGCCGGGTGCCCGACACGTTTGCGGAGCTTGAAGCCCTGCCTGGAGTGGGGCATAAAACGGCATCGGTCCTCATGGCGCAAGCTTTTGGCAAGCCGGCTTTCCCGGTCGACACGCACATTCACCGGTTGGCCTGGCGGTGGGGGTTGTCCGACGGAACCCGGGTTGAAAAAACAGAGGCCGATTTAAAGCGTGTTTTTCCGGAAGCGGAATGGCATGCGCTCCATCTCCAGATTATTTTTTACGGGCGCGAATATTGTCCGGCCCGGGGGCATTCTTTGGAGCACTGCCGTATCTGCCGCCAATTCGGCATCAAAGCCCGACTTATTCCTTCGTCCTCCTTCGTGAAGGCACAGCGTTGACCGGCAGGCGCGGACTTTTCGATTGCCGGATGGCTTGGGGGGGGTATACTGCTGGTTTTAATAGTCCGCGAGGAACCTGTATGGATCCCTTGAAAGAATGGGCCTATCCGGTGCTGGTGGTTGCGCCGCACATGGATGATGAGGCCTTGGGGTGTGGCGCCACGATCGCCCGTCTGGCGGAGGGGGGGGCGGTGCGGGTCGTCTTTGCCGGGGATGGGCTGGGTTCGTTTCCCCGGGCGGTGCGGACCGGTGCGCAAGCGGAGAAGTTGCGTCGGCGCCGGCAGACCGAGGCGGTTCAGGCGGCCCGTGAATTGGGGTTGCCCGCAAAGGCGCTGGACTTTTTGGGGTTCGAGGAGTGGGTGTTTCAATCTCATTTCATGGCCTTGGGCGCCGCCTTAAACCGGATTCTTTTGGAATACCGGCCGGCGACCATCCTCTATCCTTTCCGGTATGACCGGCATACGGATCACCTGGCGGTGCACCGGGCGGTTGAGGCCTTGACTAACGATTCGACGATACGGGCCCGGGAATATTTTGTTTATCACCGGTGGCAGCTGTTGCCCGGCCGCGACATCCGGCGCTGGATTCGCGGGGAGGTTCTGGAGCATTTCGATATCGGCGATTACGGTCGACGGAAACGCAGGGCACTGGAATCGTATGAGAGCCAGGTGCGGGTGGAGCCGGGATTACGCGATTTTCCGGTGCTCCACGCCGATCTGATCGACGAGGAATGTCGGGGCCGTGAATTCTTTGTCGACTCGCGCCGGGCTGTATCGGACCGCGACCTCTTCCGGGGCCTCCGATGGTGGATTCCCTGGGTGCACACGGTGGAGCCGCCGTTAAAACGGCTCAAGGATGCCCTGCGCCGCCGTTAAAAAGGGAGAGAATGGTAACCGGCTCGCTCGGGCCTACTCCGTCACGCCAAGGCGTGACTACGAAGGCTGGAAGATCCGCCCTACCCATTGTCCTCCCGAGCCCTCCGATATCCTCAGGGCAGGCGAAGTCGAGGGATCTCATGGATTGTAGGCCGGGCCTCTACGCCCGGCGTCTGCGGATCCAACCCCTCCATCACCCGACGCCCGCCTAGGCAGGGCGGGCCGACATCGCGTGAAAACTTCTGCGGCATTTAACTTTACACTTCACCCGCCGTTAAAAAGGGCTGGTTATTCGGGGGTGTTCCTGATAAAAATTTAATCAGGCGACTTTGTGAATTGCCACGGGGCAGGGGTGGAGTAGAGCTATGAAAATACTGGTTACCGGCGGAACGGGATTTACAGGGAAAGCCCTGGTCAAACGCTTGTTGGACGGGGGGCATTCCGTCGTCGCGTTGGATTACAAAGAAGGCTTGAAATCCCAGGAACTGAGAACCTGGGGCGCCCAGGTGATCATCGGCTCGGTGACCGATGCCGGGGTGGTGGAGCGCTGTATGTCCGGGGTGGAGATTGTGATGCACCTGGCGGCGGCTTTCCGGGAATTGAACGTTCCCAATTCGTATTACACCGAGGTGAATGTCGGGGGGACCCGGCTGATGCTGGCGGCGGCGCGCAAGGCCGGGGTGCGGAAGTTCATTTATTGCAGCACCTGCGGAGTCCATGGGAATATCGCGCATCCACCCGGCGGCGAGGATTCCCCGATCCAGCCGGCGGATTACTATCAGCAAACCAAGTATGAGGCCGAACCGCTGGTGCTGGAAGCCAACCGGCAGGGGTTGCCGTCTGTCATTCTCCGGCCGGCGGCGATTTATGGTCCGGGCGATCCGGAGCGATTCATGATGATTTTCAAGCGGGTGGCCCGGGGACGGTTCCCGATGTTCGGATCCGGGCGGACCTTGTACCATCCTTTGTATGTCGACAACCTGGTGGATGCCTTTTTGCTGGCGATGGAGCCGGGCAAGGGGGATGGGCAGGCTTACCTGATCGCCGACGAGGACTATTTTGAAATTGAGGAACTGGTGCGGCGGGTGGCGAAGGCACTGGGCGTGACGGTTCGCATTCCGCATTATCCCGTCTGGCCGGTGGTTGTCGCGGGACATATTTGCGAAAAAATCTGCAAGCCGTTCAAGATCACTCCGCCGATTTTTCCGCGGCGGGTTGATTGGTACCGACAGAATCGGGCCTTCAAGATTGACAAGGCTAAACGCGATCTGGGCTACCGGCCGCGGGTGGGGATTGATGAGGGATTGAAGGCCACGGCGGAATGGTGCCGGCGGGAAGGTTATTTGTGAGGCAATCAGGTGGACAAGCGTGGAGAAGGAGTTCAACGATGAAACAGGGACGGACAATGGCTTGGATGGTTCTGATCACGATCATGCTGGCGGGTTGGATGACGGCGATGCCGGCATTCGGCCAAACCGCGCCCCCTGCGGCGATTGCCGATTCGCAAGTGGCCAGTGGGTCCGGCGGGGTGACCCCGGATGCGAAGGAACCGTTCAATGTGCTCAAGGATAAACTTGAACTGGGTTTGCGCATGACCTATTACCAGTTGACGGAAGGGAAAAACAACGATCCCGATGGGGACGGCAATTATTTTTTGGGGAGTATCAATGAGCTGGAAGATGAACAGAGCAGTCAGCTCCGTCCCTATGCCCGTTATTTCCCCGTGCCCTATGTGGGCGTTGAGTTGTCGTGGGAAGAGATGTCGCTGATCACCCGGAAATACACCAGCACCTATGACACAGACGGGATCATCAAGGTGGATGGACCGGCGTTCTCGTTGGTGGGCCGCTATCCGAATGAAACTCGATTCACGCCCTATGGGCAGGCGGGTCTTTTCATGGCGAACGGTGGATTCCAATATGCCAAGTGGTGGCATAACGGGTTCCCCGAATATGGCCAGGCCTTTTTCGACTGGCAGGCGATGGGTTCGCCAGCCTGGCCCAACGGCGGGTACCAGCGAAACATCGACATTTCCGATGAAATGGGGACGTTTTTTGCGGGCGGCTGTTCGATCAAGCTCTTCGATCACCTTTCGCTGGATCTGCAGGCGCGATACATGATGCTGGACGTGGATGCGCATTATACGCTCTCGTTTGGCGGAGTGGTGCGCGACGACCGGGGTACTTATACCTTTCCGCTGGATAACTGGGCCTACCAGATGGGCCTGAAATACACCTTCTGATCCGGCTGTGCTGCGCCGGAAGGGATTGACGAAAATGAAGCGGTTAATTCCATTTCTCGGTGCAATATCAACGGCCCTTCTCGCCATGGATGTGGCCGGAAGCCCAGTTGAACTCAGCCGTTACCGGGTGATTCTGGACCGCAAGCCTTTCGGAAGTGAAACGCCCCCGGCCTCCGCGGCCGGCGGGGCGGGTGCGTCTGCCGCCGTCGAACCTTTCATTAAATTCATCAAGATTTCGGCCTTTGTGCGCGATGATTTTTCGCCCATCATTCGCGTCGGATTGGTCGAAACCCGAAGTAATCAAAGTTATCTGCTGGCCGAAGGCGAGTCGGCCGATGGAATCCTATTGGTTCGTGCCGAATTCGATCGCGAACGGGTGCTGATCTCCAAGGATAGCCTCGCCTATTGGTTGACCATGGACGGGACTTACACTCTTGGGGCGGAGGAGGCTGACCAGGCGGCCGCCGAGGCTCCGACTTCCATCCCGGCCGAAACGGCCGCCACATCGGCCCCTCCGGCAAAAGTGGAGAGCCCCGTTCCCGCTGCCCGTGTACCGTCTGTATCCCGGGCGAAAGTTGCCAGGGTTCGGTCGGTGCCGGTTGAGCCGCCGGTCGTGCCGGAGGTGGCGTCCGCGACCGGGACGCCGACCGGACCGACAACTCCGCGTCGGACATTAACCGAACGGCGGCGCATGATTGATGAGATTCGTAAGCGAAGGGCGGAATTGAATCAAAGCCGGATTCTCCCGGCGGAAGACGCCGACGCGGAGACCGTCGCGCTGTTGCCGACATCACCGAACACCACTCCGACGACGACCGCGCGGAGCGATATTCCGCCGCCGGTGGAAGGGTCGGAGATGGAGCGTCAGCTTCAAGAATACCAGATGCAAGCGATCCGGGAGGGACGTGAACCCCTCCCGATTCCGCTGACCCCTGAAATCGACGAACAGCTGGTTCGGGAGGGACTCCTGCCTCCGGCGGAGTAGGGCTTTTTAGTTATCCGATTTCCCGGTGAGGGAGGTGATCTGCATTTGCGATCCTTTATCACCCCGGGCGATCATGAACGTGGCGGTCCGTTTATCGGTTTTTCGGCCGTAGCTGAACATCAGATTTTCAGCCATGACCATGGAGGTCTGTTCATCCCATCCGCCGGCTTTCATTTTGGCGGAACACTCGGCGGCGAGTTGGTCGGCGGAGATTTTAGATTCCAGCGTAAGGGCAAAGCCTTCAGGCACCTTGACGGTGGTCAGGAGTTTTGCGTCTTGAGGCACAAAGACGTCCGCCGGGAAATCCTTGGGGAGTTGGGTGCCTTCGCCACCGGTAAACCCGACATATTCGCCTTCCGAAGTTTTAACGGAAATAGCGCCATCCTTGATGGACACATCCGCCTTGCCGCCCTGATTTTTTTCGATGGCTTTTTCCATCACTTTTTCAGTCAGCTTTTCGCTGGCCCGTTTACATCCCCCCACTGCGACGAGACTGAACACCAGAACAAATGCGATCGCCGGTTTGAACATGGGATCTCTCCTTTAAGGATTAGCTAATGTTTTTAAAGGATACCGGAACCCGGAAGAACTGACAAGCCGGGAATGGAAAGGGAACGGGCGCATCTGCGATTCGGTGTAAATTCGCCTATTTCCTTGATAAACCGCCCCAGGTGGGGCTTCGCCCACAACCCGACTCCCCGTTGTTGTAGGCCGGGCCTCTGCGCCCGGCGTCTGCGGATCCAGCCCCCTCCCTCTCCCGACGCCCACCACAGAGATCCTATGCAGGGCGGGCCGACATGGATTAAAAACGGTTGGTGTAAACACCCT
Organism: uncultured bacterium; assembly: GCA_903824675.1. Taxonomy (GTDB): domain Bacteria; phylum Verrucomicrobiota; class Kiritimatiellia; order CAIKKV01; family CAIJXV01; genus CAIJXV01. The sequence goes on along the minus strand of CAIJXV010000093.1, from coordinate 2,673 downwards.
TTAGGTGGTTTCAGTGCACCGAATCGCAGATGCGCCCCAAGGGAATGGAAATCGCGAAAGGGCAAAGCGATTATCCCTTTACAGGGTTTGCTTTTTCCGGCAATGTCGACGGTTTTCAAACCGCACGCTCAACCTATGTCGCAAACAGCATTATTTTTTGTCGCCCTTTTATCCGGAGTTTGCTTTGGATCCATGAGTTGGTCCTATCAAATGGGACGCAAATGGAAGGTTCCGGCCAATCAAGTTGCCTTCGTCGCGCTGATGACGGGGTGCCTCTTCTTTCTGGGTTATTTATATTACCAACATCGGGTTCAGGGGTTGCCGCCCGGAAATCCCTGGAAGGCACCCTGGCCGGTTTGGGTTTTTACGATCATGGGCGGGATGGGTCAGGTGGCGACCATTGCGCTGATTGATCCCGCGCAGAAACGGGGACCCTCGGCTCCGGTTTTTTGCGCCATGAATCTTGTTTTTCTTCCGGCCGCTCTCTATGCCGTGGGCGTGTTAAAGGAACACATCACCCTGATCCAGTGCCTGGGATTGGTGGCGGCGCTCGGGTGTGTGCTGGTGGCCGGGAAAGCGCAACCGGTTTTCGCTTCCGCCCCAATCGTCCGGTCTCGAATGGATTTCCTGCTCTATCCTCTTTTTCTGCTAGGCCTGATGGTCTCGTCCAGTCTGGCCACCATTGCCATGAAACAACTCCAGGCGATGCCGTGTGGATCCACCACGCTCCTCACCTGTCACCTGGGGCTTTTTTTATTTCTGACTTACGGATGCGGCGGAGTCGGCACCGGCCTCATCCTGACCCATACGGGATGGTCGCATTTCCAAACGCGAAGGGCGCTTCTGCTCGGGGGATTTGCCGCCCTTGGGTCCATCGGCGGCTTTTTAACTTTTTGTCTGATCTCCGCCCTGCCCGGGGGGATCGGCTTTGCGCTGGCCAATATCGCCGGCTTTGTGACCATCGCTATGATTGCCGTTTGTATTTTCAAGGAGAAGCGAACACCGGCCTGGTATCTCACCCTTATACTGGCGATCCTCGGCGTCAGCCTTTTTGCCTTGGGCTTAAACCGGTGAACCCATCAACGGGCCGCCCGGGGGTCAATCTTCGCCAATGAATTCGCGGATGACGGAATTTTTCGGGATGGTGGAAGGCGCTTCGGCAGAGGAGAGTGGGGCGAGTAGATCATAAATCCGCTGGGCGCGCCGGAAGGCATCCTGTCTTCGCGGGACATTGCGGAAGCGCTCCAGGGCTTCGGGGAAATAGGGAAAGAGCCGTTGTTTCAAGATGGGCAATTCATAGGGCAGGGCGGTATTGAGAATGGCATCGGCGAGATGGATATGGGGAATGATGTCCTGTAACTCACTGCGGCGCACATAGTGCCAATGGGTCAATGTGTCCAGCGGCTGGAGATTGCGAAACGCCTTGTCGCGGACCATCCGTCGGAGGAGGCGCAAATCGGCCCAGCGCATGAAATTACCATCGGCGCCGCGGAATTGGGCGAGGGTTTCGACATAGACCTTGAATTTGTGGGGATTGGGGGTCAGGTCGGTCATGGGGGCATAGAGGCCATGGAGGCTGTCGATGAGCAGGACGCCGTCTGCGGGGAGGCGGAGGGGGTGGACCTCCGGGGTGCTGATACCGGTTTTGAAATCGTAATGGGGTGTTTTGATTTCCCGGCCGGCAAGGAGGTCGGCGATATGGCGATTGATCAGATCGAGGTTGAGGGCTTGCGGGCGTTCGTAATCATAATCGCCGAAGTCGTCGCGGGGATGGTCGATCAGATTGAAGAAATAGTGGTCTAACTCGATTGAAAGCAAATTCATTCCCGCGTGAGCGAGGCGTGCGCGGAGGCGGAGAGTGGTGGTGGTTTTGGCGGAGGAGGAGGGGCCGGCGACGATGACCAGGCGAACCTGGTCGCGGCGGGTGAGAATTTGGCGGGACACGATTTCCAATTGTTCTTGATACCGGGCCTCGGCGGCGGCGATCAAGGGGGCGAGACGGTCTTGGGCGAGGGTTTCATTCAAATCCTGGGCCGTGAGACAGCCCTGGTCGGAGTTCCAGAGGAGAACTTCGTAGATGTGCTTATAGGGGATATTATCGGAGATTTCGCCGGGAAGGGAGCGCGCGGCACGCGCGAGAGCCCGATCATGCCGGTAGATGATATACGCTTTGGCAAGACGGGTCAGGCGGTGCGTCATAAGCGTGGCTTCGACGACATCCTGAATATCTTCGACGGTGGGTTGGCCCTCCGGTCCATAAGCGGCGAGAAGTTCTGCTTCGACGGCGGCGGCCATGCGGTCGGAAAGATCCTGATCGGGCTGACTGATGGCCGCCGTGGCCTGATAGATGGCGTTGGCTATCCGGTCCCGGCGATAAGCTACCAGGGTGCCGTTGCGTTTGACGATCGTTTTAATGGACGGGGGCGCGAGGTCGGCCATGAGAGCCCTCCGAAAGCAGTTGGCCGGTATTCTGGCCTTGAAGCCGAAGCCTGTCAATCTCTGGAGTATTAAATTTAGGTCTAAAAGAGGTAGCGGTGAATTGACAAACTAACTGCGACCCCCTATGGGCGGAAGGGGCGCATTTAGTTTGCCAAGGGTGTAGGGCGCATTCAGTCTGCCAATTGGTTTGGTCGGAGGGGAGAGTGGGGGAGGACGGATTGCCAGTCGGTACAT
>CAIJXV010000092.1 GCA_903824675.1 uncultured bacterium | reverse complement strand
CCATCTGATATAGATTGACGTTTGGAGGGCGAGACTCTGGCGAGCCGTCCGTTCGCGGCCTGATCTTGTCGGGGACCACCGCTACGCGGCGCTTAGACGCGGATTTGGCGGCGTTGCAGACCCGAAGAAAATAGTGTTTGGCCCCCCGGCCCTCTTGTGTTATAGTATATTCTCTAATTGCCTGATCGGTCGGGTGGCCGACGGCTCAATCATAGAAACTGCTGAAAGATAATTCGCCAGTGTTTCACTAGAAATCGGAGCGAGTGGAAAGGTTAATAACATGCCCTCTTTGAATAAAATTTTCCTCATTGGCAACCTGATTCGCGACCCGGAAATGAGTTATGGCGCCCAGGGCGTTCCCAAGGCTGAAATGCGTCTGGCCATCAATGAAAGCTTTCGTGACGGCAAAACCGGCAAAAGCGAAAAGCGCATCCTCTACGTCGACATCATCGCCTGGGATAAGCCCGCCGCCTTCTGTGGCGAACATCTCCACCGCGGCGCTTCCGTTCTGATCGAAGGCCGTTTACAGTTTGAGGAACGCGATAATCGCGATGGGACCAAGTGGACCAAAATGAGTGTCCGGGCCGATCGAATCACCAACCTGATCCCCGACCGGCGGTCTTTCCCACACGAAGGCGGATCGGGTGGCCGGCCCGGCGGTCCCGGTAACGAACCTCGTGAACCCCGTGAACCTCGCGAACCCCGTGAATCCCGCGGCCGCTCCAATGAATCCCGCAGCCATGGCGCAGACTCCTCACGCCCCTATGGCAATGATCCCCGCGTCTATGGCAATTCCCGATACGATGCCAGTATGCCCCTGCCCCGCCGATCCTACCAACCGCCGGAACTGAATGTTCCCTCCACCGACCCCAAGGTCGTTGACGAGGATCAACAGCCCCAGTTCGATGACGAACAACCGAATTATTGATCCGGAGTCGGCCCGGCCGTCTGGCTTGGTTTTCCCGTTTCATCATCCGGCTCCCGTTCGCCGACCCGCCCTTGAAGTCCGGCTGGAAGCCTGACGGGGAAAGCCCCGGGGTTCGCTGGTTTTGAGATCTAACAGCTCAACTTTGCGCTTTCCCCTTTGATCGCTTTGCGTTATCGTTCGCCTTTCACAGGAGTCGCACCGGCACACACCCTTGGGGAGGAGAATCGCCGCATGATACCGCGTTATACCGGCCCGGAAATGGGCGCCATCTGGACGGATGATAATAAATTCCAAACCTGGCTCGATATCGAAATCTACGCTTGCGAAGCCATGCACAAACTGGGCCAGATTCCGGCCCGCGATCTGGCGACCATCCGTGCAAAATCCCGCTTTGATGTCAATCGAATCAATGAAATCGAGGCTCAGGTCAATCACGACGTCATCGCCTTCCTTACCAACGTGGCCGAATATGTCGGTCCCGCCGCCCGCCACATGCACCGGGGACTGACCAGCTCCGACATCCTCGACACCTCCCTCTCCGTCCTCATGGTCCAGGCCATCGATCGCCTGATCGCCGATGTCAAAGCCGTCCGCAAAGCCGCCGCCGCCAAGGCGCGCCGGTATAAGTTCACGCCGATGATGGGCCGCTCCCACGGCATCCACGCCGAACCCATTACCTTCGGCCTTAAAATGGCCCTGATGTACGATGAATTCGGCCGGGGCCTCCATCGGCTGGAGGCCGCCCGCGAAACCATCCGCGTCGGCCAGCTCTCCGGGGCGGTTGGAACCCATGCCCATCTTGACCCTTTTGTCGAAAAATATGTCTGCGCCAAACTCAAACTCAAGCCCGCCGCCATCTCCACCCAGATTCTGCAACGCGACCGGCATGCCGAGTACATGGCCGCCCTGGCCCTCGTCGGGGCCTCCGTCGAGCGCTGGGCCCAGGAATTCCGCCATCTTCAACGCACCGAAGTGCATGAGGTCGAGGAGTTTTTCGGCAAAAAGCAAAAAGGCTCCTCCGCCATGCCGCATAAGAAAAACCCGATTACCGGTGAAAAACTTTGCGGCCTCGCCCGACTCCTCCGCGGCAATCTCGTCGCCGCGGTCGAAAATGTCGCCCTCTGGCATGAACGCGATATCTCGCATTCCTCCGTTGAGCGCATCATCATCCCCGACAGCACCATCGCGCTGGATCACATGCTGACCCAACTCGCCCGCCTGGTCGAAAATCTTCGCGTCTTCCCCGACCGCATGGCCGCCAACCTTCAGATGACCCATGGCCTCGTCCACTCCCAACAAGTCCTCCTCCTGCTCACCGATCGGGGTATCGACCGGGATACCGCCTATCGCCTCGTCCAACAACACGCCCTCGCCAGTTGGGAAACCGGACGCAATTTCAAGGAACTCATCGCCGGCGATCCCGTCATCCGGGCCCGAATCAAGCCCGAGGACCTCGATCAGGTCTTCGATCTCAACATCCATTTCCGCGATGTGAACCGCACCTTTAAAGCCGTGGGATTATAAGCCGCTTCCAACTCAGGAGAATCGCTATGCCCGCTAAATCCATTCCGTCCGCCTATGCCGCCGCTGGAGTTGATATCGACGAAAAGATGTCCGCTCTGAAAGCCATCAAATCCATGGTGAAATCCACCCGCACTCCCGGCGTACTCAGCGATATCGGTCTCTTCGGGGGTCTCTTCAAATCCCCCGGTCAGGATCAGGTCCTGGTCGCCAGCACGGATGGTGTCGGCACCAAGATCAAGGTTGCCGTGCTGGCCGGGCGGCACGACACCGTCGGCCAGGATATCGTCAACCATTGCGTCAATGACATCCTGGTCCAGGGCGCCCACCCGCTCTTTTTCATGGATTATGTGGGCACTTCGCGAATCGAAGGTCGGCAGATGAAAGCCATCGTCGCCGGGATCTGCAAAGCCTGCCGCGAAAATGACTGCGCCCTCCTCGGCGGTGAAACCGCCGAGATGCCCGGGGTTTATCCTCCCGGCGAATATGACCTGGTCGGCACCATCGTCGGCACCGTCTCCCGGCGGGCGATGATCACGGGCCGCTCCGTTCGGTCCGGTCAACTCCTGATCGGGCTGCCCTCCTCCGGCCTGCATACCAACGGTTACTCACTGGCCCGCAAGGTGATCTTTGAAACCGCCGGCCTCGGTCTGAAAGACCGGCTTCCCGGTTCGCGCAAAACCGTGGAGGAACTCCTGCTGGCCGTCCACCGCAGTTACTTGAAGCCGGTCATGGCCGCGCTGAAAACCGCCCCGATTCATGCCTTGGCGCATATCACCGGAGGGGGCTTCCAGGACAACATTCCCCGGGTCCTGCCCGCCGGTCTCTCCGCCCGCATCGATCGTCAGGCCTGGACCCCACCCCCCTTATTCCAATTCATCCAAACCGCCGGTCGGGTCGATCGCGATGAAATGTACCGCGTCTTTAATATGGGCATCGGGATGGTCCTGATTGTCTCTCCGGCGGAGGCCCCCCGTATTTTGACCGCCCTTTCCAAAGCCCGTCTGCCGGGCCGGATCATCGGCGATATCGTTCGGGGTAGTCCACCGGTTCAGTTCGCCAATTGATCATGAACGCTCAGATCCCCGTCCTATGGCTGATCCTCGCCGGCGTCGGTTTCGTTCCCCTCTCCACCCACGCCGCCTTCCTCAGCATCCGGTCGGATGCCCGCGCTGAAATCATCTCCAATCGGGTCGTCGCCGGATTGACGGTGGTCAATCAGGGTGATGAATCCGCCCGGTCCGTCAGTGTCTCTGCCGGATTCCAAGATCGGCTCCGTTCCGGACCGGTCCGCACCACCCTCCCACCGAATGAACCCCTGGACGTTCAACTCGATCTCGGTCCCCTCCCCGCAGAACCCGGCCTCTATCCCATCGTGTTCAAAATCCATTACGCCGACGCCAATCTTTACCCTTTCTCCGCCCTCGCGTTCCATTCCTGGGCTTCGCCCGGAAACGAAATTCCTCCGCCCGCCCTCTTGCCTCTGATTCAACCCCTGTCGTTCTCTGACCAGGGAACACTCAAACTCAAACTCAAATCGTTGGTCCCATCACCCCTCGATGTCAACCTGCGCCTTTACCTGCCCGATGAGCTGTCCTGCGATACGCCGGAACTGAATCTTCTGCTGGCTCCCGGTCGGGATCGGACCGTCGAATTCCCCCTCGTCAATTTTTCGGGCCGGCCCGGCAGTCGATACACGATCCTGGTCATTCTCGGATATCGCCAAGACGGCGGGTATTATGGAATTCCCGCTGTCGGATCGATCGAAATCCGGACCGCACGTCCTCTTTTGAATCATCGGCCACTGGCCTGGATGGGGGTGGTCCTCCTCCTGATTTTAGCCGGTGGGGTAGCGCAATGGATCCGAATTCACCCTAAAACCTGAACGACGGAATCCCATGTCCATGCGGTTGGCAGAGATCCTGATCCGACGCCGTGCGGGACTTACCTCCGGAGTCCTGCTCCTCGCATTGACCCTCCACTTGGCCTCTTTTTTCCCCTGGCATGAAATTTTTTCCAATACCCTGACGGTGGGCGGCGATACACCCGCGCACGCTTATCTGGTTTCGCAATTGGCCGCGTCCCTGGCGTCCTCGGGACGCATCATTTCATGGGCGCCGGGCTGGTGGTGCGGCTTCCCCCTCTTCCAATTTTATTTTCCGTTACCCTACCTGCTCATCGCCGGCGTAGGCACACTGATCCCCCCGAATATCGCCTTCAAACTGGTGACGGTCTCCGGCGTCCTGCTCTTCCCCCTCTGCGCCTGGAGTTTGGGCCGGCTTCTCCGTCTGCCGAGACCCATCCCCGATCTATTCGCCATCCTCGCCCTCCCTTTTCTCTTCGTCCATACCCATGTGATGTGGGGTGCCAATATCTACAGCACGCTGGCGGGAATGATCGCCAACAGCCTCAGCTTCCCACTCATGTTACTCGTCATCGGCTCGGCTTATCGCGATGCCGAGGAGGGCCACTTCCGCCTCCGCACCACAGCGCTCTTCGCCGTGCTCATCGGATCCCATTTTTTTACAGTCGTCATCGCCGCCCTGACCCTGGCGATCCTGCCCTTGCTGTGGCCCCGCCGCTTTTGGAAAACGGCCGGAATTCTCGCCGCGGAAGGCGGGCTGGCAGCCCTTCTCATGGCTTGGTGGCTCGTCCCCTTGATTCTAAAATCGGGGTTCAGCGCCGATTTTGGCGAGAATTGGAAAGTAGCTCTCGGCGCCACCTTCCCGGCCTATAAATACTGGATGATCCCGCTGATCTTCACTGGAATCTGGATGGCCTGCCGGCGGCGTGAACGCCCATTTTTCATCTTGGCCTGGATGTTTCTTCTGGCCTTGATCCTTTTTCAGTGGGGGTTCCAGCTGTCCCCGGTCTTCGTGAATGTCCGCCTCTGGCCCTTCCTGTTCTTTGCCGGTCTGGCGCTGGCCGCCGTGAGTGCCGGTTTCTGGATGACCCGCTTGCGGTTTCCGGAATTTTTCCTGGCGGCCATCGCGCTCTCTGCCATGCTCTATGTCGAACACGCCCCGCTCACCCTGCCGGAATGGATGGAGACCCTCCATGACCGGATGACCGAAACCCGATGGGGCGCCCGATTCCTGCCCGTCCAACCCGACCCTACCCCCCCCTATCCTCCCAACCAGGTCCGGGATTGGGCCCTTTGGAATTATTCCGGTTTGGAAAAGAAACCCTACTACTCGGTCTTTGAAAAACTCATTCTCCCTCTCCGGGGCACCCCCGGTCGTCTGACCTATGATCTCAACGAAGAGAATAATGTGCTCGGATCGGTCCGTATTTTTGAATCCGTCCCGCATCTGACGGGGAAGCCCATTCTCGAGGGTGGCATCGTCAATTCCGCCCTCGGCGCCTACTACTCCTATTACGTGCAGGGGGAAGTCTCGAAAAATTGTGCCGGGTTTCCTACTCTCGTCAAACCCACCACCTTCCAACCGACCAACGCCGCCCTGCACCTGGCGCTCTTCAATGTCAAACATTGCATCGCCCGCTGGGAGCCCCTGAAAACGGCCCTGCACCACTCGCCCGATTGGAAATTTATCGCAGAAGAAAAAGGCTGGGAATTATTCGAACTCCTCACTCATTCCGGAAAAATGGTTTTCATCCCGGACTATTATCCCGTTGCGGTCCGAACCGAGCGCCGCAAGGAATCCAGCCTGGAGTGGCTCTATGCCGTCGACGCCATCCGACAACCTTTCGTCTTCACCGATTCAGATGATCCCATCCTTCCCCCCCAGGCCGGCCCCCCCCTCTCTGAAGCCCAGTTTCACCAATTCATCGCCCAGCACCGTGGAACCCCCGGAGATATCTGGGATTGGCTCCGCCTCGGCCCGTTTCCCTGTCCCTCCCGCAGTTCAGACCCGCTCGACACCTCCGTCCTTGATGCCGCTCTCATCGATCCCGTCGAAGGCACTCGCACCGCCGGAAAATCATGGACGGCTCATTTCGGCGCCCCTCCCTTGGATCTGTATCCTCTCTTCCAGGGCGCAACCCAGGCGGTGGCTTATTTTCACGCCAATCTTTTCGTCCCCTCCGCGGGCTCGGCACGCCTTCAACTGGCACAGGATGATGCTGCGCAAGTCTGGTTGAACGGCACTCTTGTCGCCCAAGTCGGCCGCGCCAATCCCACCCAACCTCTGCCGGTTGATATCCATCTCATCGCGGGCCGGAACCGCCTGCTCGTTAAAATTTTCCAAGCCAATGGCGGGGCTTTATTCCAGGTCCGGGTAACCGATCCGGAAGGACATCCCATCCCCAACCTCGTCGCCACGGCCGCCAATCACACCCCGATCCTTCCCGCGTCCATCGGGCATCCGGTTCAGGCCGATTCTTCCGCCATCCGGAACGAAATCGTTGAGCCACACCGGATCCGGTTTGAAACCCGGGCCATCGGTCTTCCTCATATGGTGAAAATCTCGTTCTTCCCCAATTGGCGCGTCCGTGGCGCTCAACGGGTCTATTGGGTCACTCCTGATTTTATGCTGGTCTATCCCTCGCAGGAACAGGTTGAAATCTATTATGGCACCACGGGCGCGGATCGCATCGGATATGCGCTGACTCTGGTGGGCCTTGCGGGTTTCTTTTTTCTCGTCCTGGCCCAAATCCGCCGTAATCCCGGCCCGTTCGCCTTCCTGGTCGGGCGTCCCGCCTTTTTGAAATTTACGGACACCCTCGTGGGGCTCCCCTTGTGCTGGATCCTGGGATATGCCCACCATGGATTGGTCCGGCGTCCGCCGGCGTCTGATCCCCTTCAGCCTAAATCCTTACGCCAAATCCTCATTCTCCGACCCGGCGGCATGGGTGATATGATTCTGCTCCTTCCGATTCTCCAACGCCTCCGACAGGCCCTGCCGGAAGCGCAGTTAACCCTGGTCTGCGAGCGGCGCAACCTGGAAGTCCTGCATATTGCCGGTTGGAATGCACCCGTCATCGCCTATGATGCCGAACCTTTCCGCCTCATCCGCCAACTGGCCGGGCGGCGATTCGACGCCGTCCTCGACACCGAGCAATTCCATCATTTCTCGGCCATTTTAGCCCTCTTCAGCCGCGCCCCGGTACGAATTGGCTTCAACATCAATCCGGCCCGGAATCAGCTCTATACGCACCTGGTCAATTACACGCCCGATGGATATGAAGGGGCCCAGTTCGCCCGCCTGCTGAAGCCCCTCAATCTCCCGGATTCCCCGCTCCTGGCGTTGGAAGGATTTCTCGCCCCAACTCCTTTACCACAGTTCACCGGGGTACTTCCCATCGCCACCGATCCTATCCGGTCGCATTTCATCGTCATCGCCCCCGGCGGCACTACGCCCTACAAACTGTGGGGAGGGAACCGGTTTGTGGAATTGATCCGGCAGATCCAATCCACGCACTCGGATTCGGACATCCTGCTCCTGGGCGGATCGGGCGATCGACGGGAATGCGAGAGGATTGTCCGGGACACGTCGGGATCATCGACTCAAATCATATCCCTGGCTGGCCGGTTATCGCTGGCGGAAAGCGCCGCGGTTATTCGCTCCTCGCGCCTGTTCATCGGCGGCGATTCGGGATTAGGGCATCTGGCCGTTGCGCTCGGCACACCGACGGTCCTGCTGTTCGGCCCGAGTGACCACCAAAAATGGGGCCATGCAGGCAACCGGCACCGGGTGATCCGCCGACCGGTGGCCTGTGCCCCCTGCTTTATTTTCGGCTACCACCGCCCCTGCCGGACCATCGCCTGCATGCGGGGAATAACGGTGGATCAAGTCGCCGAGGCGGTTCAGCAAATGTTGACGACGGAACCGGCATAAGGAACAAAGTCAGGGACAATTCAGACCGATTCCGACGGGAACCGTTCCCCTCCCTGATGTTATTCGAACTCTTGAAGATCTTCGGACAGACTGGTTTCGTTACCGAGTTGCGGTCAACCCGCAGGCGAGGGATCTGGTGGAGCCGCTTCGGATCGGGTCTTCTTTTCCGATTCGATGGTCTTTTTCACATCGGCTTCGTAGACAGAACCCTTGACCCATTTGAATTCGGATTCCGCCTCCGGGAACCGGCCCACCCGGGCATACATTTCGCAAAGCTGGGCATGATTATAGGCATCCCAGAACTGCCATTCAGTATACGCGGCCCAATTGGCAATGGCTGCACCAGGGTCTTCAGACCACAAAAACTGGGATTTCAACCAACGAAGATAGGGAGAATAATAGTTCAACGCCAGCCCGCGATCGCACCAAAAGCGCGCCGCCGCCTTCAATTCCACAGCATTAGTAACACCGGGCTCGAAAGACCGGTTGTAAGCCGCTTCAGCCGCATATTCGCAGAGCCGATAATTTACCGGGTGAAGACGGAGGGATTTTTGTCCCAGGCGTAGCACTTCTTCAATCGGTCGGGCCGGCACACTGTGTTTCGCCTCATGATACAGCCATTGGCCAATGGCTCCCCGCAAACTGTAGCGCCCACCCCATAAAGCAATCCCCAGCACGGCAAGCCCAATCACCAGGTAATAGCCCCGTCTCATCAGCCGTTCCTCCGGGAAATGACAAAGCCCTCCAGATCCTGGAGGGCTTTGCCGAAACCTTCAATTAAGTCCGATCAGGTCGAGCCAACCGGGGTCGGGGTGGGCGGACGTCGGGGCGGAATCGTCGTACTGGTCGTCGTCGAAGTCGTCGTCGTGGTCGAACTGGGCGGGGTCGTCGTCGTGGTCGAACTGGTCTGGTTCGGAAGACCGGCCATCTGGGCCAGTTTATTGTCGAGCGGTTGGGTCAGTTGAGTCGCCTTGGAGGACTCATTGATCGCCTTCTGGGTCAGCACTTTAGCATCCTCTGGACTGGCACCCGCGACTTTGTCAGCCGCTTCAATCGCGTCCTTGGCGGAGGCTTTGATCTTGGCGACCAGATCATCAATGATCTTCAGTTCGGATTCCTTCGCCTTGAGAGCTTTGGCGGCAGCGTCGACCGCGTCTTGCGCTTTTTTAATCGCCGCTTTATCGGTTGCCGCCTTGGCCTTGATCAGATTGTCCTGAGCGGTTTTCAACGCCGCCTGCGCCTTAACAACCAGATCCTGCGCGGCCTTCAAAGAGGCATCCGCCTTCTGATCTGCCGCCACCGCATTCGCCCGGGCCGTTTCCAATGGAGTTGCCGCAATGGCGTTCGCCGCCAAGCCCAACACCGCCACACCTAACAGTACCGCCACCCATTGAGCCATCTTCATGCGTAATCCTCCTTTAAATACGGAATCCGTGATTAAATCACGTCCAAAATCACTTAATCACCTAAAATTTAGCTCACCGCCACCTCTGCGTCAAGCAAACTCTATATCCCCTCCAGATCCCACTCACCACCGGGATTTGGGAACCAGAATGACATCACCAGGCTTGACGGTAAGGTCTTTTTCTTTGTTCTGCTCGATACGCTGAACATTGACCACAAGGGTCTCCTTGCCCCGGATCAATCTGACCCGGGTGGAGTCGGCAAAATCTGTAAACCGCCCGGCCCGGGACAGGGCCTGCATCAGGGTCATATCGCGGGTCAAAGGATATGGACCGGGCCTCAAAACCTCACCCTGAACCGCATACTCGCTTTCCGGCGGCACAATAATGACGGTGATATGACGGTAAATCCCGCCGTCCACATAGGACTTTTCAACCAATCGCTCGGCTTCCGAACAAGTCAACCCCATTACCTTGACCCCGCCAATAAAGGGAAAATTCAGGAATCCATTCTCATCCACCACCGACTTCATGTTCTCGGGATTGGGGATGGCCCGTAAATTAATTTCGAGCCGGTCACCGGCTTGCAGACGCCGGCTCTGGTTATCATCGTCACCGCCGGTTTCCACCACCCGATTCGTCATTGTCGGCGCGGCAGCGGGAGTCTGAATGACGGGCTTGACCGCCGCTTTGGAGGACTGGCCGACGGTACGATTTTGCAGGGGCCGATAGGGCGTCATATGGGGCACCCGTCCGGAAGGTCCCGCACACCCTGCCAATACGAAGCACAGGATCATCCAGCCGAATACCCATTTACCGGTAAAACCATTGCGCATGTCGCTTCAAGCCTTCCGTTCAGCCGCCGGTTCGGCATCCCGTTCCCGACGTGAACCTTCGGTCCCATAATAATACGAAGAGTGGTAATAGTAATAATAGTCGCGGTTGATATTGATATTATTCAGCACCACACCCACCAGCTTTCCGCCGACGTTATCGATCATGGTCTTCGCCCGGCCAGACACCGCCCGCGGATAACTCCGGTGCTGTACCACCAGTAAAACCCCATCCACTTCACTGGCCAGAATCGAGGCATCACTGACCCCCATGATCGGCGGGGCATCAAAAATAACCATTTCGTAATCCGGCTGGATTTGAGCAATAAACTCGCGCAACTTATCAACCGTCATCAACCCATGGGAGGAAGACGGCAATTTCCCGCTGGGAATGAAGTCCAAATTGGGCACCGCCGTCTTCATCACCAGATCCTTCGCCGTCTTTTTCCCCAACAAATAGTCGGCAAAACCGACGGCATTCGTCACCTTGAACATCTTATGCTGGGTCGGCCGGCGCAAGTCGGCATCCACCAACAGGGTTTTTTGACCGGCATGGGCATAGATAAAGGCCAGATTGCAGGCCGTCAGGGATTTCCCTTCGCCCGCCCCCCCGCTGGTCAGACACAAACTGTGCCCATCGGTCATCTTTTTTGAAAACTGGATATTGGTCCGAAGCACCCGGTAGGATTCGGCGTGGCGGCTCTCCGCGCCTTCCACTAATAGCGCCCGGACTTTCTGAGGAATGATCCCCAGAATGGTCGAGTTGATGAATTTCTCGATGTCTTCCACCGTCTTGACCGAAGTGTCGATATATTCGATGAAGAAGGCTAACCCGATCCCCGTCCCCAACCCCGCAATAATTCCCAACAGCAGATTGAGAAAAAGGCGGGGGCTGACGGGGTCGGTCTCGGTCGGGACCTCGGCCAGATCGATCACTTCCACCGGGGTGCGGGGCAAATCGAATTCGATCTTTTCCTGGACCAACCGTGATTCCAAAGCATCCCGGATTTGACGCTGACGGTCTAAATCCCCCTGCAATTTGGTGAAGGGCAAATACCGGTCGCTATGGGACTGGATATCGACCTTGCGAGCATCCTCCAGATCCTTTTCCAAGGCTTCATAGGTCACCCGCGAAATCTCGTATTCCGTCTGTAACCCGCTTTTTAAACCGATCAGGGTTTCCTTGATTTTTTTATCAAAATCCTTCACCACCCCCTCCGCGCGAATCACTTCCGGATGCTTGGGGCCATAAATCTCAACCAACTCCCGCAATTTGACTTGGGCATCGATCGATTGCTGGCGCAAACCGCTCAACGCCGGATCCTTGACGATGTAGGCTGCGGAATAGAGCAACTCCTCACCGGACAACTTGTTGAACTCCTCCAGCCGTGTTTTACGGTCCACCAAGTGGCTTCGCGCCGCAATCCGATCCCCCTCGAGTTGCTGGATCTTGGACTTATCCAGAGAGGCCATCCCCCCCTCTCTACTGGTCATGAATACGGTCAGATCCAAATCTTTGCGACTTTCCTCAAGTTTTTTCTCGAGGTCCTCGACTTTTTTCTGTTGCTTTAAGAAAGCATCATTTAACGCATCCAGCCCGCGGCGTTTTTCGTCTCGGATCACCTTCATGCGCTGATCCCGGTACACCGCCGCGATCTCATTGGCAATCCGCGCGGCCTCCTCGCAGGCCGCTTTCCGGGTCGTCCGATGGGAACTGCGGAAAATTCGAATTTCAATCAGGTTCGTGTCGCGAAACTGCTGAACCTTCATGGTGCGGGTCAATATCTTCGACGTTTCCTGTAAATCGAACGGCGCCCCCGTATCATTGTAAACCCGGCCAAACAACTCGTTCAAGCGCAGGTTCCGGATCACTTCGTGCAAAATCGGCGAAGATTGGATGATCTCGAACTGGGTCCGTAAGAAGTAGGGGTCGTAGGTATTCAACATCCCCTGCTGCTGTTGATTGAGCGGGACATCGGGCGTGTCCCGCCGCACCAAAATACGGGTCGAAGCCACGTAGACCTTGGGCAGGGATAACGTCACGGCAACGGCCACCACGATCACGAACAAGGCAACGGTGATAACTATTTCTTTACGCGATTGGACAATTCGCCAATAATCTAAAAAATGTTCGGGTTGTTGTGATGTATCGGCCATTTGAAACTATCCACCCCCCCCGCCATCTGAACAACGAACACCCCGCTCCCAACCGGCCCAAAGCCGAAAGTGGGCGGGGCATTACAATCCGGGATGGCCGGAAAATTACAGACGGGTTTTAACCACGGCAGTCACGAGATTTCGGGTGAAGGATTCGCGCACATCCGAATCCCAATTCTCAACCTGGTAACCCACCTCGAAATCGACATTGCGATGAATCTTGTAAGTTCCCCGAAGGGCGCCTAACGCCATATCATCAGTTCCACTAGACACTTGCGTGCCGTTGGATAAAATTTCATCGTTATATTCGCCCCGGCCAAACTGGCCTTCCGCCGAAACCATGAATTTCGTCCCCAAGTCGCGTTCTACCTTGGCGGACACATAGGTGCGGGTCTGAGAGGAATAGGGCCGAACATATGGGCCATAGAGACCATACCCCGCCGAGAGAAATACACGTGTGGCCGCTTCCCTCAACATCAACTCGCCCATCCCGTAGGCGCTCGTCTCGGAATCCAAAGTATCACTGGAATAGTCGGCCGTCTGCACACCCCCCTTGATCACGCTCTTCAACTTGGCGGTCAAATCCTTCTCCAACCCCACGGCATAGGTCAGAATATGAACCCCGCGATCAACGGTATCGGAATCGTTCTGGAAATCGCTATACCCCACCTGACCCAGCCCCTTCAGGCCGTTCGCCAGCAGAATCCGAAAAATACCGTCCACGGAATAGACATCCTCGTCTTCTTCAGCGGCGACCGAATCCTCTTGATATCGCTTGATGCTGTTTCCCGCCATAAGTTCCGCCCCGTAGGTCTCGCTCAGCATGCAGTTCAAATCGGCTTTCAAGGCGTTGTAATAATGGCTTTCATTCTGACGGATGCTGACGCCGCCGAGGTCCAAGCTAGGATCATCCGTATACGAAAAGTCATCCGACAACCGTAAACTGGAGGCTTCTGAGAATTTCTGCAGAAACGCACCGCCGAGGGCATAATAGATATCCGTGTCGTTCTGGGGGCTGGGCTCATTGTTGTCACGGGGATTCGACCGCCAGAGAACCGAAGGAGCCAGGTATAAGTCTACCAAGCTTTGGCCGTCATCCATGACCCAATCGACCCGCGGCTGGGCAAAAATATCGAAATTATCGGCCTGATTATGCTCTGTACCGTCCCGATTATCACTGTAAGTCGTTCCAACATTCAACCCGATCTTGACCGGATCATTGCCTTGGGCCTGAACCCGAACGCCAAGGACCAGCGTCACACACACAATCAACATCATTCGCATCAACTTACCCATGGCTTGACTCCTGATTTCAGGGTTAACACCCGACCAGCCCACTCGGCCAGCCTTTTCAAAACAGTTTTTTCACTCTCTGACAACTAACATTGCTTCCTGTATACCCCGCCCATCCGGTTCCGTCAACAGAAAACCGCGTCAAAACCCTCCGAAAATTAACCCGGTGAATTGACAAACTAACTGCGACCCCCTATGGGCGGAAGGGGCGCATTTAGTTTGCCAAGGGTGTAGGGCGCATTCAGTCTGCCAATTGGTTTGGTCGGAGGGGAGAGTGGGGGAGGACGGATTGCCAGTCGGTACAT
>CAIJXV010000091.1 GCA_903824675.1 uncultured bacterium | reverse complement strand
TTGCCGACGCCGTCAATATGCAAAAGGGGGAAGAATTGGAGTGGCTAATCGAGGATCGCAATACGTTTATCATCAAAAGAGTAAAACCGCATAACTCATTCCGCCCCAAAAAGTAATATCGCTTAGCTTGACGCGTATGCCTCGCCGGGGGGAGGGAGGAGCGGGTGGGAAAAAACGCATACGGGAGGAGGCCCTCCTTCGTGCCGGTGGAGGGAGGAGCGGGCGGCTCGTAGGTCTGGTTCTACTTTCGTGTCTTTCGCGTGTTTCGTAGTCGTCTTGGGGGCCCGGTTTGACGGCGGAGACCGCCGTGTCCAGGAGCGGGGGAGGGCGGCCGGCGTCCGCCCCCACAACAGAGGGAGGACAGGCAGATTTCGGAACTTTTGGACTGCGGCAGTGCACTGCCGCTTTATTGGGGGGGGCGCAGTTCACTGCGCCTGGGGGCAAGGCGGGACAGAAGTCCCGCAGTCCATAATAAATCCGTGAGATCCGTGCCATCCGTGGTTAATTTCTAGCCGATTATTGGAACGGCAGAATCAATGACAACAAAATCAGGCGAGATCCTTCGACTTCGCTCAGGATGACAGAAGGGAAAGACGGAATAACAGATGAGAGCAGGCTAATTTCTGAATGATTAACCCCGCGATGAACGCGGGGTAACGGAGGGGGAAGGGCGGCCACCGTCTGCCCCCACAACAGCAGGCCGGAATGCCGACATACGGAGCAATCCCTCAACCAACAACGAAAAACCCAACAACCAACAACATGTTTCTGGCCTTCTTCAACGGTTCTTCTTTTGCCGTTCCGTTATTTTGCGATTTTTGTCAATGCCCCCATAGGTGGCGCGTTTTTCGGCAATGGCCAGGGTTCGTCGAGATGCGGGGGGGAGCTCAAAATGACCGGCCACGACTCCCGGCACCGATAGATCCTCATCCAGGTTTTCCCACCGAAGCGCATACCCATTGAGGCGGAGCGTGACGGTTTTGAGTTGAGAGTTCGAGCCGTCGCGCAGGCGCTTGAAACGATCCGCGGGAAAGCCGACAATTCGCCCATCGGTCAGCTCAAGAAAGATGGTGCGTTCTTCGACCCAAACACGGACGGCAAGCGGTTCGGTATGTTTTCTTGCTTCAACCCGTATGGCGTTCATGATACTGGTTCCTCAAATACGTGGCATGTTGGTAAATCAAGCGCTCAATTTGCCGCACGGTTTCCGAACGTAGTCCTCTATTGCCAGCCAAGGCAATCGGATCAAGCCAATACTTACACTCGCCATCAGCCGTTGCGACGTGAATATGAGCCGGTTCGTCGCGTTCATCCGAATAAAAATGGAACCGAAAACGGCCGATTCGCAATACGGTTGGCATGTTCCGTCTCCCCTTCTTCCCTATCTGGAAGTAAAGCATATGCCGCCTTTTATGTCCATCGCAACCCGGACCCAACACCTCCTCCATCGGTTGGGGGAGTGGGCAGGAAACGGGGTTGGTTGTTAAGTTGTTGGCATCCGTGAAATCCGTGCCATCCGTGGTTGATTTCTGCCTCCTTCGCCCGACGGACAGCGACACGCTGTCCCTCCCTTGCAAGGACGTTTGGAGTGCGGCAGTGCACTGCCGCTTTGTCCCCCGACCTTCTGAGCCGGCTCGTAGATCCGGCTCTACTTTCGCGCTTTTCGCGTGTTTCGTAGTGGTCTTTGGGGCCCGGTCTGACGGCGGAGACCGCCGTGTCCAGGAGCGGGGGAGGGCGGCCGGCGTCCGCCCCCACAGCAGAGGGAAGACAGGCAGATTTCGGAACTTTTGGACTGCGGCAGTGCACTGCCGCTTTATTGGGGGGGGGCGCAGTTCACTGCGCCTGGGGGCAAGGCGGGACAGAAGTCCCGCAGTCCATAATAAATCCGTGCCATCCGTGGTTAATTTCTACTAATCTTGTTTTCGCGCTTTTGGCGTGTTTCGTAGTTAATCAGCTGCCAACAAAATATCCCCCCCCCCAACCCTAGGGAATAACTTGAAAACAAGTGATTTTAGGGTAAAGTGACGATTCTGAATGGTCCCGGAAGGTCAGAAGCGGGTCGGTTTTGCCGGGCGGATTGGATCGGGGAGATTTATGAAAAAAATTGGTGTGGGTTTATTGGGTTTTGGCACCA
Source organism: uncultured bacterium (assembly GCA_903824675.1). Classification (GTDB taxonomy): domain Bacteria; phylum Verrucomicrobiota; class Kiritimatiellia; order CAIKKV01; family CAIJXV01; genus CAIJXV01. Next base: position 18,079 of record CAIJXV010000091.1, on the reverse strand, counting down.
TCGGCGCAGGGGTGGTCGAGGGGTTGCAGAAAAACGGCAAATTATTGTCCGATCGCATCGGATTGGAGATCGAAATCCGGCGGATTGCCGACCTGGACCTGGAACGGGACCGCGGGGTGAAGATCGATCGCGCCATTCTGACCCAGGACGCGCGGGCGGTGGTGGATGATCCCGCCTGTGAGGTGATCATTGAATTGATCGGGGGGACCACCCTGGCCCGGGAACTGATTCTCCGGGCCATCGCGCTGGGTAAACCGGTGGTGACCGCCAACAAGGCCTTGCTTGCGGAACACGGCGCGGAAATTTTCCGGCTGGCCCGGGCCAAAGGCGTGGACATCTATTTTGAGGCCAGTGTGGGAGGGGGAATTCCCATCATCCGCGCTTTGCGCGAGGGGTTGGTCGCGAACCGGATCGATAGCCTGTATGCCATTTTGAACGGGACCTGCAACTACATCCTGACCCGGATGGAGAGCGAGGCGCAAAAATTTGACCGCGTGCTGAAGGATGCGCAGGCGGCCGGCTATGCCGAGGCGGATCCCGGCCTGGATATTGACGGGCACGACACGGCGCACAAGGCCCTGATCCTGGCGTCGCTGGCCTATGGCTGTCAGATTCCCATGGACAAGGTGCATGTCGAGGGGATCCGGGGTCTGGCCGAGGTCGATATGGAAAACGCCCTGGCCTTGGGCTATCGGATCAAACTGCTGGCCGTGATCCATCGGCAGAACGAGGAGATCGAAGTGCGGGTGCATCCGACCCTGGTGCCCCTGAAGCATCTGCTGGCCTCGGTTTCCGGCGTCTTCAATGCGGTGCTGGTGAACGGCGATGTGGTGGGGCCGACCTTGTATTACGGGCGGGGCGCCGGACGGTTGCCGACGGCCAGCGCGGTCATCGGAGATCTGGCCGATGTGGCGCGTAACCTGTCGCTCGGGACTCCGGGCCGGGTGCCGGCGTTGACGGAATACGCCCCGGATATCCGGTTCCGGCCGGTGGGCGATATCGAGTCGCGATATTATCTCCGGATTTCGGTGCTGGACCGGCCGGGCGTGCTGGGGCAGATCGCCTCGATTCTGGGGCGGTATGGGATCAGCATCGCCTCCGTGATCCAGAAAGAGGCGCATGTCGGGCGGCATGTGGGGGTGGTCATCGTCACCCATCGTGCCCGGGAACTGGATTTCGATGCGGCGTTGACCGAGATCGACGCGATGCCGGCGGTCAGTTCGCGCACGGTCCGGTATCGGATCGAGGATTTCGACGGACAGTGATGGAATCGAGACGGCGTAAATTAACTACGAAATACGCGGAACACGCGAAGTGATGGGATCGCCATGAAAGTGATTAAATTCGGGGGAACCTCCCTGGCGGATGCGAAGCAATTGAGCAAGGTCCTGTCGATCGTGCAGGCGGATCCCACCCGGCGGATTGTGGTGGTTTCGGCGCCGGGCAAGCGCTTCAAAGACGATACGAAGGTCACTGATCTGCTGATTGGTCTGGCCGAGGTCGCCCTCGCCGGAGCGCCGACCGAAGGTCCGTTACGGGCCGTTTTGAGCCGCTTTGCATCGATCGGGACCGAGGCGGGTTTGCCGCAGGAACTGATGACGGAGATCGAGTCCGACTTGCGGGCGCGCGTGGCGGCGGACCGGACGAATCGGGGTCTTTTCATGGATTGCATCAAGGCGGCGGGCGAGGATTACTCCGCGCGGATCACGGCGGCCTTTTTCCGGCGCAACGGCGTGGCGGCGGAATATGTCAATCCCGGCGCGGCGGGCCTGCTCTTGAGCGATGATTTCGGGAATGCGATGGTGCTGGAGGAATCCTATGCCCGCCTGGCGACGTTGCGGGACCGGCCGGGCGTGGTGGTTTTCCCCGGATTCTTCGGCATCACCCGCCAGGGGCATGTGGCGACGTTTCCCCGGGGCGGATCGGACATCACCGGGGCGATTTTGGCGGCGGCGGTGAAGGCGGACGTGTACGAGAACTTCACCGACGTGGATTCGGTGTTTGCGATGGATCCGCGCATTGTGCCGGGCGCGCCGGCGATCAGCCTGATTACCTACCGCGAGATGCGTGAACTGGCGTATGCCGGGTTCGGCGTGTTTCACGACGAAGCGATTGTGCCGGCGGTCCGGGCCCGGATTCCGATCAACATCCGGAACACGAACCGGCCGGAGGCGCCGGGGACGATGATTGTGCCGGAGCGCCCCTACGATTCCGGCGAGGTGGCGGGCATCGCCAGCGCGGACGGATTCTGCGCGATCTACATCGATAAATATTTGATGAACCGCGAAATCGGGTTCGGTCGCCGCCTGCTCCAGATTCTGGAGGAGGAAGGGGTGTCCTACGAGCACACGCCGTCGGGCATCGACAGCCTGTCGGTGATCGTGCGCGACCGGGAGTTGACCGACGAGCGGGAACGCCGGATCACGGAGCGCATCCGGACCGAATTACAACCGGATGCCATCCTGGTCGAGCGCGGGTTGGCATTGATCATGATCGTGGGCGAAGGCATGCACTATACCGTGGGGATGGCCTCGCGGGCGACCGCCGCATTAACCCAGGCGAGCGTGAATATTGAGATGATGAACCAGGGTTCATCGGAAATCAGCATGATGTTCGGGGTCAAGGCGACCGACCGGGTGCGGGCGGCCCAGGCGCTTTACCAGGCGTTCTTCACCCCGACACCGGCGGCCTGACGGCCGTTTCAGGAGGCATTTATGAAAGAGAATAACCGCCGGACCGTCCGGATCTATGACACCACCCTGCGCGATGGAGCCCAGGGTGAAGGCATCTCGTTTTCCGGGCCCGGCAAAATCAAGCTGGCCCTGCGCCTGGACCAGTTCGGCATCGATTATATCGAGGGCGGCTATGCGGGCTCGAACCAGAAGGACATGACCTTTTTTCACGAGATCCGCAAATATCCATTGAAACACGCGCGGGTGGCGGCGTTCGGCAGTACGCGCCGGGCGGAGATCAACGTGGCGGACGATCTGAACGTCGCCAAGCTGATCGAGGCCGGGACCCCGGTGACGACCATCGTCGGCAAATCCTCGCGTCTGCATGTGGAGGAGGTGTTGCGCACCACGCCCGAGGAAAACCTGGCGATGATTGCCGACACCATCCGCTACTTGAAGCGGCAGCACAAGGAAGTGTTTTTCGACGCCGAGCATTTTTTCGACGGATACAAGCTCGATGCGACCTATGCCCTGCTGACCCTGCGGACGGCGGCGGATGCGGGGGCGGACGGCGTGGTCTTGTGCGATACCAACGGCGGCTGTCTGCCGCAGGAAATCTTCCAGATCACCGCCGCGGCGGTGAAGGCGGTATCGGTTTCCGTCGGCATTCACACCCATAACGACGGCGGGTTGGCGGTGGCCAATTCGCTCGAGGCCGTGCGCGCGGGCGCCTCCCAGGTGCAGGGGACGATGAACGGCTATGGCGAGCGCTGCGGCAATGCCAATCTGTGCACGATCATCCCGTCGCTTCAGCTCAAGATGGGGTGTCCGGTGGTTTCCCCGGCGGCCCTGCGTCAGCTCCGGCCGCTGGCGTTGTTCGTCGACGACCTGGTCAATCTGCGGCCCGACGGCAAGTCCCCGTTCGTGGGCGAGAGCGCCTTCAGTCACAAGGCCGGCTTGCATGCCAACGCGGTTCAGAAGAATCCGGTGACCATGGAACATTTGGAACCGGAGTTGGTGGGGAATAAGCGGCGGATCCTGGTGAGCGAGGAGGCCGGGACCAGCAGTGTGCTGATGAAGGCGGCGGAACTGGGCTTAAAAGTGGACAAAGCGTCTCCCGCCGTGCGCGAGGTGCTGGAGCAGTTGAAGAGCTTGGAACATCGGGGCTATGCCTTCGAGGCGGCCGACGCGTCCTTCCGCATCCTGGTTCAGAAGGTGCTCAAGAAGCACCAACCCTTCTTTGAACTGGATGGATTCCGGGTGATCATCGAGAAACGCGGTTCCGAGCAACCCTGTGTTACCGAGGCTACCGTCAAGCTCCGGGTGGGCGGCGAAGTGGCGCACACCGTGGCGGAGGGCGATGGGCCGGTCAATGCGCTCGACCTGGCGTTGCGCCGGGCGTTGATCCGGTTTTATCCCGAGATCGCCAAGGTGGTCCTGACCGATTTCCGCGTCCGGATCCTGGATCCGGAGGAAGCGACGGCGGCCAAGACCCGGGTGTTGATCGAATCCGGGGACGGCAGCGAAAGTTGGGGGACCGTCGGGGTTTCGGAGAACATCATCGAGGCTTCCTGGCAGGCGCTGGTGGATAGCGTGGAGTACAAACTGTTTCGCGAGGAAGACCGGCGGGTGCTCCGCAAGGAACGGGGAACCAAGCGGGCAAAGTGAAGGGCGGATAAAGCTTATGAGCGGTTTGGAAAAACAATATGATGCCGCCGCCGCGGAGGCGAAGTGGTATCGCTGGTGGATGGAGCGGGGCCTTTTTCATAATGACAGCCGGAGCCCCGGCGAGCCGTATTGCATTGTCATTCCGCCGCCCAATGTCACGGGAATTCTGCACATGGGGCATGCCCTGAACAATACGGTGCAGGACATCCTGATCCGCCGGAAGCGGATGGAAGGCCGCAACACGGTCTGGCTGCCGGGGACGGATCATGCCGGGATTGCCACCCAGAACGTGGTGGAACGCGCCCTGCGCAAAGAAGGCCAGGACCGCCATGCGCTGGGACGCGAGGCCTTTGTCGAGCGGGTGTGGAAATGGCGCGAGGAATACGGGGCGACCATCATCAACCAGCTCAAGCGCCTGGGGTCGGCCTGCGACTGGGAGCGGGAACGCTTCACGATGGACGCCGGGCTCAGCCGCGCGGTGGAAGAGGTTTTTGTACGGCTCTTCGACAAAGGGCTGATCTACCGGGCCAACTACATTACGAACTGGTGCCCGCGGTGCCAGACGGCGTTGTCGGACGAAGAGAGCGAGCATGTCGACACGGTGGGCAAGCTGTACCATATCCGGTATCCGTTCAAGGGCGATCCGGCGGGCGCGGGCGTGGTGGTGGCGACGACCCGGCCGGAGACGATGCTGGGCGATGTGGCCGTGGCGGTCAATCCCCGCGACGCGCGTTACAAGGGGATGCTCGAGCGCCGCCTGATCCTGCCCCTGCTCAACCGCGAGATGCCGATCATTGCCGACGAATATGTCGATCCCGCGTTCGGGACCGGGGCCGTCAAGGTCACGCCCGCGCACGATCCCAACGATTTCGAGATGGGGCGGCGGCATCAATTGACGCCGATCGACGTGATGCACCCGGACGGGCGCATGAACGACGCGGCGGGTCCGTATGCGGGCCTGGACCGGATGGCCTGCCGCAAGAAAGTGGTGGCGGACCTGGAAGCGGGCGGATACCTGGTCAAGATCGACGATCACCAGCACGCGGTGGGACACTGTTACCGGTGCGACACGGTGGTGGAGCCGCGGCTTTCGTTGCAATGGTTCGTGAAGATGAAACCCCTGGCCGAACCGGCGTTGCGGGCGGTGCAGGAGGGGACGGTGCGGTTCATTCCCGATCGCTGGACGAAGGTCTACACCGAGTGGATGGAAAACATCCGCGACTGGTGCATTTCGCGCCAGATCTGGTGGGGCCATCGCATCCCCGTGTATTATTGTGACGATCCGAAGTGCGGTCATTTCTGGGCGGCGCGCGGCGGACTGCCGGCGGCGTGTCCGAAGTGCGGGGGAACGACCCTGCACCAGGATGCGGATGTGCTGGATACCTGGTTTTCGTCCTGGCTCTGGCCGTTCAGCACCTTTGGCTGGCCGGATTCGAATGCGGATTTGAAGTGCTACTATCCGACCCAAACCCTGGTGACGGCCTCGGAGATCATCTTTTTCTGGGTGGCCCGGATGATCATGGCGGGCTACGAATTCATGGGGGCGGCGCCCTTTGGCGAGGTGTACATCCACGGCACCGTGCGCGACGAGCGCGGCCGGAAGATGAGCAAGAGCCTCGGCAATTCGATCGATCCGCTGACGATCATCGACCAGTACGGCACCGATGCCCTGCGCTTCAGCCTGATGATGATCACGGCCACGGGGCAGGATGTCTTCCTCTCCAACGACAAGTTCGAGATCGGCCGGAATTTTGCCACCAAGATCTGGAATGCCGCGCGCTACCTGCAGATGCAGACCGAATCGGCCGGGTTCACGCCCACGGCGGGTGAGCCGGCGCTCGATCCGCAGTGGCTCAGCGCCGATGACCGGCATCTCCTGCAGGTCCTGCACCAATCGATCGCGGATACGACCCAGGCGCTCGACCGGTTCCGCTTCAACGATGCGGCCCACGCCGTCTATGAATTCATCTGGCACCGGTATTGCGACTGGTATGTCGAGTTCTCCAAGGAGATTCTCTACGGGAAGGATCCCGTCCGCAAAACCCAGGTGCTCGGGGTGATGCATTATGCCTTTTCCCAGGCCTTGAAGCTGTTGCATCCGTTCATGCCGTTCCTGACCGAGGAACTCTGGCACGGGCTGGGCTATGGCGCGGCGGATGATTCGATCCTGTGCGGACCTTGGCCCCAGGCCCTGGATGCGGCCGGACTCGCCCGGCGGTGGGGCTGTTCGCCCGAGGAGCGGGCCTACGTCGAGGCCAAGCAGGATTTGATTCGCGTGGGGCGGACCCTGCGGGCCGACTATGGCATTTCGCCCACCCAGAAAATCGACTATATTCTCAAGCCCCTGACCCAGGATCTCGCGGCGCGACTGCGGGCGGACGAGGGGGGCATTCGCAACCTGTTGCGCGCATCGGCCCTGCGCATTGAGTGCGACTTCACCCCCGGCCAGGCGATGCCCGGCGGTTTGAACAACCAACTGGGTTCGATTTACATGCCCGTCCAGGGGTTGATCGATGTCCAGGCGGAAACCGCGAAATTGACGACGCAGGTGGAAAAAATCCGCGCCGACCTCAGTCGGATTCAAGCCAAATTGGACAACGTCGATTTTGTCGCCAAGGCACCCGAGGCCGTGGTGGATCAACAACGCGCGAAACGCCGGGAGTTAGCCGAGACGGCGGAAAAACTGACCCATCTGCTCGAGATGTTGAAAGGATGATTCGATGATGACCTTGACTCCGCGCGAGCGCATGTTCAATCTGCTCCACCGGAAACCCGTGGACCGGGCCTCTTTTTGCGAGAGCATCTGGGGGGAAACCGCTGCGCGGTGGATTCGCGAAGGGCATGTGAAGAAGGACGAAGATCTCGCCGATCACATGAAGATGGAAATCCGCGGGGCCGGCTGGCTGGATAGCAGCGCCCACATTGGCGTCGCGGATATCCTGTCCGAAGATGCGGAGACGAAGCTGGTCCGCAACGGGAACGGCGCGGTGTTGCGGTATTGGAAGAACAAGGCCGGAACGCCCGAGCATGTGGATTTTTTGGTTCAGGATCGGGCCGGCTGGGAGGAACACATCCGTCCCTTCATGGTGCCCGACCGGCGGCGCGTGGATTTCAAGGGGTATGGCGAGGCCCGGCGCAAGGCGGCGGCGAACGATCTCTTTTTTGTCTGGCAGGGCGTGAATGTTTTTGAACAGATGCATCCGATCTGCGGCCACGAATACATGTTGATCGGGATGGCGCTGGAGCCGGACTGGATCCGGGACATGGCCAACCAATTGGCGGACCTGACGATCGGGATGTGGGAGATGTTGTTTGAGGAAGAAGGGTTGCCTGACGCCATCTGGTTTTACGAGGACATGGGCTTCAAGGACAAGCCGTTCATGTCCCCGGCGATGTATCGCGAGTTGATCCAGCCCTGCCACAAGCGGACCATGGATTGGGCGCATGCCCGGAAATTGCCGGTGATCCTGCATTCCTGCGGCATGGTGGAATCGCTGGTGCCGGGTTTGATCGAGGCTGGAATCGACATGCTCCAGGCGTTGGAGGTCAAGGCCGGGATGGACATGGTGCGCTTGAATAAACAGTATGGTGACCAGATCGGGTTCATGGGCAATATCGATATCCGGGAGATCGCCTCCAATGACCGGAAACGGATCGACGCCGAATTGCGGAAGAAGATCGAGCCCCTGATGGCCACCCGGACGCCGTTTGTCCTGTCCTCGGATCATTCGACCCCGCCGGATGTCGATTATGACAGTTTCCTGTATTTCCGGGACCGCGGTTTGGAAATTGCCCAGTATCAGTGATCAGGCTGTAGGATGATTAGGCGGTAGGCTGTAGGGGGTAGAAAAAAATGGCACGGATAGCATTGATGAGTGGGAGCGTTCTGCCTACCGTCTAAACCCCTACAGTTGCGGAGACTTTAAGGAACAGCAGTGACTATATGAGCTTTCTTGCGCCAATTGGGGATTACGCCCTCGGGAAACTGCGACCCATCCGACATCTGGTGGCGGTTGCCAGTTCGGTGGTGGCGCTTGCAGTTCAACCCCGGTCGTGGCCCCGGTCGGTGCGTCGGGTCCTGGGACGGCAGATTTTTTTCACTGGAGTCCAGGGATTGGGGTTCATTCTGGCCCTGGCCTTTTTTGTCGGGTTGGGGTTGGTGACCCAGGCGCAATTCTGGATGAGCCGGTTGGGCACTTCGGAGTTTTTGGGGCCGTTCCTGGTGACCGTGATTTTCCGGGAGATCGGGCCCTTACTGGTGAGTCTGGTGATCATCGGCCGCAGTGGGACGGCGATCGCCACCGAACTGGGGGGAATGGTGGTCCGGCAGGAGGTGAAGGTGCTGGATGCCCAGGGGCTGGATCCGATGGTCTACCTGGTCATGCCCCGGGTGATCGGGCTGGCGATCTCGGTTTTTGCGCTGACGATGTTCTTTGCGCTGGCGTCCCTGGCCTCGGGCTATTTTTTCGCCCGCCTGATGGGGATTGCACCGGGTTCGGTGGAGTTGTTTTTGTCGAGCATTCTCAATGGGCTCACCCCCACGGACATCATCAATCTCCTGGCCAAAACCCTGCCTTCGGGCCTGATGATCGGCGCGATCTGTTGCATGGAGGGATTGGGGGTCACCTATGTGACGGAAATTCCCCAGTCGGCGACGCGGACGGTGGTGCGGGCCAACACGGCGGTGTTTGTGATTTATGCGGCGGTTTCCTTCGCGACCTATTTTTAAGGACAGACGATGGAATTACGGCGAACCGTATTGGAATTTGAGCGCGTGACGATTCCCGCCTCGGAGGCCTATGATGCCCCGATGCGGAACGTCTCGTTCCGCCTGGAGGAGGGGCAGTTGATGCTGATCCGGGTCGACGAGGCGAGCGATCATTTGCCTCTTGCGGATGCGGCGCAGGGGCTGATCCCGACCCCTTCCGGCGCGGTTCGGTTTCTGGGCGAGGAGTGGTGGAAAATGGGCGCCCGCCGCGAGGCCCAGATGCGGGGGAAGACCCGGCGGATTTTCGAGAGCGAGGGGTGGATCAGCAATCTGGATGTCATGGAGAACATCCTGCTGTCCGAATTTCATCACACCCACCGGTCGATGGATGAATTGACGGCGGAAGCCCTGACACTGGCGAGTAATTTTGGTTTGAACGGGATTCCCCCGGGGCGGCATGTCCGGTTACATGCGGCGACGCTTCGCAAGCTGGAATGGGTGCGCGCCTTCATGGGGCGGCCCGAACTGATTCTCATGGACCGGGCGGCGCTGGGTTTTTCCCGGCCGGATCTGGCCCTGTTGGTTGGAGCGGTGCGGGTGGCCTTGAGCCGGGGTGCCGCCGTGATTTGGATAACGTTGGAAGACTGTGTCTGGAATCATCCTGAACTGGCGAATACCGTGCGGTATGCCATACAAGGGGATGAAATGATTCCCGTGATGGCGAAGTCTGCGGACGACCCATCGAAAGAATGAGGACTATCCCATGCAAAATGTAAAACTACGATTGGTCAGCGAAATCTCCGGAGTCTTTGTCCTGGTGGCAACCGTGCTGTTGCTGGCCGGCATCTATTTCGCCGGTAAAGCCCAGGGTTGGTTCGAGAAACGACTGGTACTGCATACCCGGTTTGTGACGAGTGAAGGGACGTTTGGGATCCAGGAGGGGGCCGAAGTCCGGATCCTGGGCACCCTGGCCGGGCGGGTGGGTCCCATCATTCCCTCCCCCGAGGGGGGGATGGAGACGTCCCTGATCATTCGCGACCGCTTTCGTCCATTCGTCAAAACGGATTCCATCGCCAAGGTCCGTAAGAAATTTGAGGTGGCCGGCGACGCCTTTTTTGAAATCACCCTCGGCACGCCCGATGCGCCCGTGATTGAATCGGCGAGCTACCTGCGGAGCGAGCAGGATGTTGAATTGATCAAGGCGGCCCAAAAGGCGCTGGATGAAGTTTTGGCAACCCTGGTCCCGATGCTCGACCAGATCAAGGCGACCCTGGATAATGTCCGGAGCATCACGGACCAGATCGATGCGGGACACGGATTGATCGGGCGGCTGATCATGGATGATGCGATGGCGTCGAATATCGTACGGGCGGCGGAAAACATCGACCGGATGGCGGCGCCCTTGCCGGGGGTGGCGACCCAGGCGGTGGCGGTCTTGGACGATTTACAGATCTTTAGCCGGGAACTCACCAACACCACGGAGACCTTGCCGGCGACGGCCGTGGAGATCAGCGAGATGGCACATGACTTGAAGGTCTTCAGCGCGTCGATCACGGGTGATGTGGAGGCCGTCCAAGGCGTTTTATATCAGACTCAAAGCACCCTGCGCGAGACCGAGCGGTTGATTCAGGGCCTGCAAAACCACTGGCTGGTGCGGGATTATATGCCGCCGCCGGAAGGGGTTGATTTGCTGGATCCCTCCGCCATTCCGCTTCCCGCACACTCCGGAGGACGACCATGAAAACAGCGCTATTCCGGTTGGGGGGAAGTGTGGCGTTGATTTGTGCGCTGACCGTTTGTGGCGCGTGCCGTACAGGGCGGGGTCCGGCGGGACTGGCGATTACCGATCCCGAGTTGGCGCGGGTGATGGATAGCGCCCGGGCGGCGGTTGCGGCGGGATCGCCGGAACCGGCGGCTGAATTTTACGAGACCGCCCTGCGTCGGGCGCGGGTGATGGACGAGGGGGAGTCGATTGCGCGGATTGCCTATAACCTGGGAATTTGCCGGGCGATGGCCGGGCGAAATGCGGAGGCCCGGGCGGCACTGCTGGAGGCCCGGGCGGAAACCCAGCCGGGGAGCGAATTGGAGGGACTGACCTGGTTGGCGGAGGCCCGGGTATTGCGCGGCGAAGGCCGGCCCCAGGACGCCTGGCAAGTGCTGGAAACGGCGCGGCTCCATTTGGGCGACCGGACGCCGAAACCCTTGTTGGGGCCGATTCATCTGCTGGCCGCCGGGCTCAAGGCCGATTTACAGGATAACGCGGCGGCCCGGGAAGAGTTGACTCTGGCGGCCACCTGGCTGGCGAAGGCCGGAGCCGATCCCCGTCTGGTCGCCGAAGCCGCCGGGTTGGATGGCGAATTACTGGCGCGGGACAACAACTTTGCCGAGGCCGCCCGGTCTTACGATCGGGAAGCGGACCAATGGCGGACAAGTCGGAATTATGACAATCTGAGCGCAGCTCTGGCCCGCGCCGGCGAAGCCTACCGGCGTGCCGGACAGGATGGACTGGCGGCCGACCGATATTTCCGCGCGGCCCGCAGTCGCCTGAATTCCGGAATGAAGGTGACCCCGGACATTCAGGAGTGGGTTGCGCGGGCGAAGGAATGCGCCGGGAAAGCCGGTCGGGCCGATCTGGTTGAGAGACTGGGGAAGTAAGGGGCATAGGCCGGTAGGGGCTTAGTCTGTCGGCCCAACGAACCGCAGATTGACGAATGCTGAAGTAAAGCCGGATCTACGAGCCGGCTCCAGGGACAAATGGAATAGTGGAAAGCTGGGATGATGGGTTGGAGCCGGTTGCCCTGTGAGGGGCAGGAATATTGAGAGTCTGATTCCCTTATTCCGCCCTTCCATCATTTTGTTCTTTTTTCGGAGTTTAGGAATGCGGATCTGGACTGGAATAATATTTGTTTGCGTGGCGTTATTGCCCTATGTCGCGATGTTGCGGTCGGGGCCGGAGCAAGCGGCCGGGCCCGCAGCCGTGGGGCCGGTTGAAACCCTGGCGGTCGTTTCTCCCCATCGCCGGGAAGTCCGCCTGGAATATGGCCGGGCGTTTACCGATTACATGCGCCGGACCCAGAAACGGGACGTGTCGATCACCTGGATCGATGTCGGGGGCACTTCGAAAATCCTCAAGGATTTGGAGTCCCGGTTTGCGACGAATCCCGATCGGCCGGGCGTGGACGTTTTGTTCGGCGGGGGCGTCGCGCCCTATCTGACCGCCCTTTCGCAGCAGTGGCTTCAGCCCGTGGCGCTGACGCCGGGCCTGCTGGATGGCATCCCCGCCCAGGTGGCCGGCGGGCCGGTTTATGATCCCCAAGGCGCCTGGTTCGGCGTGGCCCTCAGCGGTTTCGGCATTCTCTACAACCGGCCGATTGTCGCGCGGATGGGTTTGCCGGTGCCGGTGGGCTGGGAGGATTTGGCCCGGCCGGAATATTTTTCCTGGGTGGCTTCGGGGGATCCGCGGTCCAGCGGGTCGGTGCACATGTGTTACGAAATCATTCTCCAGGCGTATGGATTTGAACGGGGTTGGAGTTTATTGACGCGGATCTGCGCCAATGTACGGAATTTTGGCGAGGTGGGCGGGACCGGACCCCGCGAAGTGGCGGCGGGCGAAGTGGCGGCGGCGATGGTGATCGATCAGTATGCCAAAACCGTCATCGATTCCGTCGGAGACGACTTGCTGGTTTTTGTTTTGCCCGACCGGACGACCGTGATCGGCCCCGATCCGATCGCGTTGATCCGCAACAGTGAAAAGGCCGAACTGGGTCGGGAATTCATCGAGTTCGCCTTGTCCGATGAAGGCCAACGGTTGCTGTTTCAGCCCGCCGGCCGGAAAGGTCAACTGTACTCGCTCTATCGCATGCCGGTCCGCGAGGCGCTGTTTGCCGATCCTGACGCGCCGAAACCGAATCCTTACCGCTATACGGGCGAAGGGTTCGTTTACGATACCAAGGCCGCCGGCCGGCACTGGGATCTGGTCAATGATTTGATAGGGGTCTGGTTGATTGAGGCCCAGGGGGATTTACGCCGCGCCTGGCAGGCGGTGATTGAGCGGGGGATGCCCCCGGACGAAGTGGAAGCGTTATGCCGACCACCGGTGACGGAAGCGGAAATGAAACGGCTGGCCGACGAATGGAAGGATTCCCGGGTTCGACTCCGGGTCATGCGCGAATGGTCGGATGCGGCGCGGTTGCGATATCGCCGGGTGGCGGACGGCCCGACGGGCGAAGGGAAAGGTTGATTCCTGTGGAACAAAAAGCTCCTGCAATTGAAATTCAGAATGTGGTCAAACGGTTTGGCGCTGTAACGGCGTTGGACGGGGTCAGCTTCGAAGTGGCGCGCGGGGAATTATTTTTCCTGCTGGGCCCTTCCGGGTGCGGCAAGACGACCCTGTTGCGCATCCTGGCCGGACTGGAAAAGCCGGATACGGGCAACCTGCTGTTTAATGGGCGCGATGTGGCCGGTTTGGCGCCGCATGAGCGCGGTGCGCCGATGGTGTTTCAAAACTATGCGCTATGGCCCCATTTGACGGTGGGTGAAAACATCGCCTTCGGTTTGGTTGAACGCCGGATGCTCCGGTCTGAAATCACCCAGCGCCTGGAGTCTGTGATGGATCGGGTTGGGTTGAAGGGGATGGCCGACCGACTGCCGGGCCAACTCTCGGGCGGGCAACAGCAACGGGTGGTGCTGGCCCGGGCGTTGGTGTTGAATCCCCAGGTCATTCTGTTGGACGAGCCGCTGTCGAATCTGGATGCCAAGCTCCGGGCGGAGATGCGGGAGGAGATCGAGCGATTGCATGCGACGACGCGGATCACCTTTATTTACGTGACGCATGACCAGGTGGAGGCGCTGACCCTGGCGGACCGGATGATCGTAATGAATCAGGGGCGAGTGGCGGCGATGGGGCGTCCGGCGGATCTTTACCATCGTCCACCGAATCTGTTTTGCGCCGAATTTCTCGGAGAGGCGAATATTTTGGAAGGACGGGTGGTGGGGGGAGACGGGGAACGGGTATGGGTGGAGACCGCCTTGGGAGCCTGGCATGCTTTGCCCCGCGGCGCCCGGGTCGGCGACCGGGTCCGGATGGTGATCCGTCCGGAAAATATCGGGCCGGTTTCAGAACACGAGACTTCGGCGCCCAACCGGTTCGAGGCGACGATCCGGCGGGTTCGCATGAACGGCGCGACCTTGACGCTCCTCCTGGAAGCGGGCGAACATGAGTTTCGCGCAACGTTGTTGAATCGGCCGGGACTGGAACTGGTTCCCGGCCTGCGACGAACGTGGACCGTCGATCCGTCGGCGGCGATTGCCTTACCTTGGGAATGAGGATTTGATGCAGATGCGAGATTGGCGCTGGAATTCATGGGTGTGGATGAGTTTGATCATCCTGTTCCTGGGGGTTTTCCTGGTCTGGCCCCTGGCGCATGTCTTCATCCGTTCCTGCACGGATGAGCATGGGTTCACGCTGGTCTACCTGCGGGCGCTGATCAGTGATCCCGCGCAATTGCGGGCGATCGGCAACAGCCTGATGATCGCGGCCTGGGTGACGGCGGGATGTTTTGTCGTGGCCCTGCCGCTGGCCTGGTTATTCGCCCGGCGTTCGTTTCCGGGCAAAACCCTGCTGGCCGGACTGTTGCTGACGCCGATGATTCTGCCGCCGTTTGTCGGCGCGGTGGGGATCAAAATGATGTTTGCCCGGTCGGGTGCCTTGAGTACATTGCTGATGAATCTCGGGTGGGTGACGGGACCGGTGGACTGGTTGGGACGGTTCCCGTTGGCCGGGATTGTGGCGCTGGAGGTGTTGCATCTGTTTCCGATTCTCTATTTAAACCTGGTGGCGGCCCTGGCCAATATCGACCCGGGGCTGGAGGAGGCGGCGGCGAACCTGGGGGCGAGTCCCGCCCGGGTCTTTGGGCGGGTCACGATACCCCTGGCGATGCCGGGTATTTTTGCCGGGCTGATTTTGGTATTCATCTGGTCCTTTACCGAACTGGGGACGCCGCTGGTGTTCGGGATGCGCCAGATTTTGCCGGTGATGATTTACGATGGCGTGGCGAATATCGGGACGAATCCGATGGGATATGCCCAGGTGGTTCTATTGCTGGTTCTTTCCGGGTTCGGGTTCTGGATGGGGAAGAGAATCAGCCGGGGCCGGCGCAGTGTGGCGACCCTGGGCCGGATGAGCGTGGGGCGGGTCGAACGTCCGCTTTCATGGCCGGCCCTCCTGATGGTGTGGGGGGGGGTGGGCTTGCTGGTGACGATCGCGATTTTACCGCACTTGAGCGTGATCCTCCTGGCGGTCGGCCGGCGGTGGTTCCTGACGGTATTGCCCGAGGGGTATACCCTGGACTTTTTCCATCGGGCCTTGACGTTTGAACTGACCCGGACGGCGTTGGTGAACAGCCTGGTGTTGTCCGTGTGCGCCTCACTGCTGGATGTTTTGCTGGGATTTGGCATTGCCTGGCTGTGTGTGCGGCGGAGGGTGATCGGGGCGGATCTCCTGGATGCCCTGGCGATGATTCCGCTGGCGGTGCCGGGCATCGTGATCGCCTTCGGATACATGGGATTATTCCCGCGACTGTTTCCCCATACCCTGATGGATCCCCGGTTTAACCCGATGTTGCTGCTGGCGGCGGGCTATGCGATCCGCCGGTTGCCCTTCATGGTCCGGGCGGCACACGCGGGGTTGGAACAGGTGAACCGCAGTTACGAGGAGGCGGCGGCGAACCTGGGGGCGACCCCGTTCCGGGTCGTCTGGCGGATCACTCTGCCGCTGATCGCGGCGAATCTGCTGGCCGGAGTGATTCTCTGTTTCTCATTCGCCATGCTGGAGGTGTCGGACAGCCTGATCCTGGCGCAGACCGAAAGTTATTATCCCATCACCAAGGCGATTTACGCCTTGATGGACGGGTTGGAAAACGGGGTCAATGTCGCGGCGGCATTGGGGGTTTGGGCGATGGCCCTGCTGGCGGCGGGGCTCCTGTGGGCGACCGCCCTGCTGGGGAAAAAGATCGGCCAGATGTTTCGGGTGGGATAATCCCATTTTGTGTTATACTCGTCGGCTAGGAGAACCATGACTTTTAATGAAATCGGAATTCCGCCGGCGCTGGTTGAGGCGTTGACGAAGGAAAATATTACCGAACCGACGCCGATCCAGGCGATGGCGGTGCCGGTGCTTTTAGCGGGGACGAGCGCCTACCTGAACTCTGAAACCGGGACCGGAAAAACCCTGGCCTACCTATTGCCGCTCTTCAGCCGGATCGATGTCGCAGCGACCGAGACGCAGCTGGTGGTGATCGTTCCAACGCATGAACTGGCCATCCAGATTCAGCGGCAGGCCGGTCTCCTGGCCCAGAACTCCGGTCTGCCGATCCGGTCCGTCCTGTTGATCGGGGGGACTTTAATGCAGCGACAGATCGACAAGTTGAAGAAAAAGCCGCAGGTTGTCATCGGCTCTCCCGGCCGGATTTGTGAATTGATTGAACTGGGGAAACTGAAGGTTCAACGGGTTGCGAGCGTGGTGATTGACGAGGCCGACCGGTTGCTGGAAGGCAATAGCCTCACGACGGTACGGACCATTCTGCGCGCGGTACCCCGCGAGCGCCAGGTGATCTTTGTGTCAGCCACCGAGCATCCGGCCTGTTCCCTCGAGGCGGGCGCCCTGGCCCCCCGCCTGACAACGCTCCATGCCGGCGCCGGTCCGGTCAATAGCAACATCGAACATCATTATCTGGTCTGCGATGAGCGGGACAAACCGGATGTTTTACGTAAATTGATCCATGCGTTGAATCCGGAGCGGGCGCTGGTTTTTGTCCACCGCAACGAGCGGGCCGAAGTGATTGCCGCCAAACTGGCGCACCACAAGGTCGCGGTGGCCGATCTGCATGGAGCCTTTGATAAGAGCGAACGGAAAAAGGCCATGGATGATTTTCGAAGCGCCCGGGTGAAGGTCATGATCGCATCGGATCTTGCCGCTCGCGGGCTCGATATCAAAGGGATTACGCACGTTTTTAATGTGGACCTGCCTTCGGAGAGCAAGGCCTATCTGCACCGGGTCGGGCGCACCGCCCGGGCCGGGGCAAAGGGGCAGGCGGTGTCGTTGATGACCGAGGCGGAAGTCCGGCTGGCCCGGCGGTACGAGACCGAACTCGGTATCCGGATGACGCCGATCCGCCTGTTCGAAGGCCGGGTAGTGGCCCCGTCTTAATGTGGAGTGCGGGACTACAGTCCCGCTTTGGGAGAGCGCAGTGTACTGCGCTGGGGGAAAGGCGGCAGAGAACAGCCGCAGTCCTAAAGGGTAGAGTTTTGGAGTGCGGGACTACAGTCCCGCCTTGGGAGGGCGCAGTGTACTGCGCTGGGGGAAAGGCGGCAGTGAACAGCCGCAGTCCTAAAGGGGAGAGATTTGGAGTGCGGGACTTCAGTCCCGCTTTGGGAGAGCGCAATGTACTGCGCTGGGGGAAAGGCGGCAGAGAACTGCCGCAGTCCTAAAGGGTAGAGTTTTGGAGTGCGGGACTACAGTCCCGCCTTGGGAGGGCGCAGTGTACTGCGCTGGGGAAAAGCGGCAGTGAACAGCCGCAGTCCTAAAGGGGAGAGATTTGGAGTGCGGGACTTCAGTCCCGCTTTGGGAGGGCGCAGTGTACTGCGCTGGGGAAAAGCGGCAGTGAACAGCCGCAGTCCTAAAGGGTAGAGTTTTGGAGTGCAGGACTACAGTCCCGCTTTGGGAGAGCGCAGTGTACTGCGCTGGGGGAAAGGCGGCAGTGAACTGCCGCAGTCCCAAAGGGTAGAGTTTTGGAGTGCGGGACTACAGTCCCGCTTTGGGAGGGCGCAGTGTACTGCGCTGGGGGAAAGGCGGCAGTGAACAGCCGCAGTCCTAAAGGGGAGAGATTTGGAGTGCGGGACTTCAGTCCCGCTTTGGGAGAGCGCAGTGTACTGCGCTGGGGGAAAGGCGGCAGTGAACAGCCGCAGTCCTAAAGGGGAGAGATTTGGAGTGCGGGACTTCAGTCCCGCTTTGGGAGAGCGCAATGTACTGCGC